>DATEVU010000113.1:0-51646 GCA_035258345.1 Bacteroidales bacterium | reverse complement strand
GAAACGGGCATTTATACAACTATTTCCGTAATTTTAGTGCCCGTATCAATACTAATCAGATTTATCATGATAAAACGATTCCTGTTCCTGATAGCTGTTTTGATGGTGCCTTGTATGCATGCCGCCCTCGCGCAGGATCGTACCTCGGGCAAATTGTTTGTCAGCCGGTCGGAAGTACTTGCCCGCCACGGTATGGCTGCTACCAGTCATCCATTGGCTACCCAGATAGCCCTCGATGTTCTGAAAAAAGGTGGAACAGCTGCGGATGCTGCCATTGCCGCGAATGCATTCCTGGGTTTTGCTGATCCGGGGATGAACGGAATCGGTGGCGATCTGTTTGCCATCGTATGGGACGCAAAAACGGGTAAATTGTATGGGTTAAACAGCAGTGGCCGGTCTCCGGAAACCCTTTCCCCGGATTACTTCAGGAATAAAGGGCTAACCAAAATCCCGGGCAAAGGACCTCTGGCTGTATCTGTACCGGGATGTGTTGAAGGCTGGTTCGAGTTGCACAACCGATTCGGTAAGCTGGGTATGGACCAGTTGCTGGCGCCTGCCATATCCTATGCCATGGAGGGAGTTCCTGTAACGCAGGAGTTTTCCGACCTGGGTGAATTTTTTCAACCTGTTATGGATACCCTCAGGAACCCGAATTTTAAAGCCCTGTATTGTCGTAATAACCAATTACCCCGAAAGGGAGAGATATTTAAAAATCCCGAGCTGGCAAAAACGCTGGAAATTATCTCCCTGAAGGGCAGAGACGGATTTTACAAGGGACCCGTTGCGGAAGCCATTACGCAACACATGAAATCCTCAGGAGGCTTTCTGACTGCCAAAGACCTCGCCGGTCATCACGCGGACTGGGTGGAACCTGTATCCACAAACTACCGCGGATATGATGTATGGGAGCTTCCCCCCAACGGACAAGGCATTGCGGCACTACAAATACTGAATATCCTGGAAGGATTTGAGATGGCCAAATACGGATATGGAAGTGCCGAACACATTCATTATTTAGTAGAGGCAAAGCGACTGGCCTTTGAAGATATGGCACGTTATTACGGCGATCCGGCTTTCACTGATATACCTGTGCAACAGCTGATTTCCAAGGAATATGCTGCTGAAAGACGAAAACTTATCCACCCTCATCGAGTGGGAACCTATCAGCCAGGTCCGGTAAATGAGAGCAATACAATTTACCTTACGGTTGCAGATGACGCAGGTAATATGGTTTCGTTTATTCAGAGCAATTTTTCCTTCTTTGGCTCCATGGAAGTACCTGAGGGGATTGGATTTTGCCTGCAGAACCGCGGATCGGGATTTGAGCTTACCACGGGCATGGCGAATAGCTATGCTCCCGGAAAACGTCCTTTTCATACCATCATCCCTGCATTTGTCACCAAAGACGGCAAACCATACCTGAGTTTTGGGGTAATGGGAGGAGATATGCAGTCACAGGGGCATGTGCAGATCATCATGAACCTGATCGATTTCGGTATGAACCTCCAGGAAGCCGGTGATGCGCCCCGCATCAAACATGACGGCACCTTCCCGACCCGGGGACGAATAAACCCCGGGGAGATCAGGCTCGAATCGGGATTTTCATACGCCACCATCCGTGACCTGTTGATAATGGGTCACATAGTAGGATTTGATTATGGTAATTTTGGCGGTTACCAGGCAATCATGGTAAAGGACGGTGTGTATTACGGCGCTTCGGATTCGAGGAAAGACGGGCAAGCGGCAGGGTATTAGAATTGAAAGCCAGTGACTTTTAACATGCCGGGCACAAAAAAATTAACAAATTTTCATTTGTAACGTTAAAGATATTTATTACGTTTAACCACGTAATTAATGCACATCGGAGGTCACCTTTATTCCGTAGTATTAAGTTTATTTTCAAGGTTTTACCATTTTTCATATCCCATCGGTATGAGGCAGATTGCTATTAAAGTTTTCGTTTCCCTTCTTTCGGTTGTTTGTCTGCCGATTGTGAATGCCCAGGAAAAGGGAGTATCCACGGTTGATTCATTGAATAAACAATTCCTGAACTGGTATAATCTCGATCCCGTAAAGGACAAAATCCAGGGAGCATCGGTAAACCGTGCCTACACGGATATATTGATGCACAAGTCTCCCCTCAAAAAAATTGTGGTTGCTGTAATTGATGGTGGTGTGGACATTTCACACAAGGATCTTCAGGGTAAAATCTGGATCAATACAGATGAAATCTCTGATAATGGTATTGATGATGATAACAACGGGTATGTCGACGATATCCACGGTTGGAATTTCATCGGAAATGCAAAAGGGGAAAATATTCATTATGAAAATCTTGAGCTTGTCAGGATTGTAAAAAAGTTCAATTCCAAATTCACCGATGTTCAGGTTTCCGATCAGCTGAGCAAGTCGGATCAGGAAGAATATGCCCTGTATATGACCTGTAAAGAAATATATGAACAGGAACTGAAAGAATATCAGGATACGGAGAAATTGCTTTCCTCATTTGAAACAGGCTACAATGCTGCTGAAAATACGCTTAAAAGCTTTCTGAAAAAGGAACAATACTGCATATCCGATTTAAAGGGCATTAAGTCCGCTCCCGATGATGTGAAAAAAGCAAGGACTTATATGCTGTACCTGGATAAAAACGGATTTACCTCACAGACTCTCAAGGAGATGAAGGCTCATACGCGATCTTACCTCGATTATCGCCTGAATCTGGGATTTGATCCAAGGACAATCATTTCGGATAACCCGGAAGATATTACCGACGACCAATACGGGAATAATGACGTCAAAGGGCCTTCTCCGGAACACGGCACTTTCGTGGCAGGCATAATTGCTGCCAACCGGGGTAACCATATCGGTACCGATGGCATAGCGGAAAATGTGGAAATAATGGTCCTCAGAGCTGTTCCCGATGGTGATGAAAGGGATAAGGATATCGCCCTGGCCATTCGCTACGCTGTGGACAATGGTGCACAGGTAATTAATATGAGTTTCGGAAAGGATTATTCACCCCAGAAATTTTTCGTGGATGAGGCCATCCGGTATGCCGGAGAAAACAATGTACTGGTTGTTCATGCTGCGGGCAATGAAGCTGAAAATCTCGACGAGAATGAACGGTATCCCACCAGCAATCTTCACGACGGTGTTGTGATAAGCAGCTGGCTTGATGTAGGTGCATCCACCCACAAGCTCAACAAGGAGTTTTGTGGCAGTTTTTCCAATTACGGCCAACATTCGGTTGATCTTTTTGCACCGGGCGTAAACATGATCTCGCTGTTTCCGAAAAATACATACAAGATGAGTGACGGGACAAGCTTCTCCAGTCCTGTTGTTTCCGGTGTTGCAGCCTTGGTATGGTCATATTTTCCCGGGCTCACAGCTCCGCAGTTAAAGGACATTCTATTGAATTCAGCTATAAAGTATCCCCGGCAAATGGTATATCTTCCTGGTCAGCATGCAGATGACAAAACCAGGATCAGGTTTTCATCACTATCAAAGACCGGTGGCATCGTAAATGCCTATGAGGCATTGAAAATAGCAGAGACGATTACCGGAAATTAACTTTTATCCATCAGGCTTTTGACAAGCCGGTTTAACCGGATAAATTTTTATGTTGAAATATTTACTATATTTATAGTTTTTAATACATATATATAGTATATTTACTATACTTTTTTGAGGTAAATCCAACCGACATGAAAGAAATTACAAAGGCACAGGAAGAACTGTTAAAAGCACTTTGGGAGATAAATGAGGGTGCCGTGAGCAACGTACTGGAGATATTACCGGATCCCAAACCCGCCTACAACACAGTGGCTACGGTCATTAAGGTCCTGGAAAAGAAAGGATATCTTTCCCATAAGACCTTTGGCAAAACAAATGTTTATTATCCGCTGATCTCAAAAAAGGAGTATGCGCAGCATGTACTGAAAGATACATACATGGGACTGTTCAATGGTTCCCTTGATCAAATGGTTTCATCTTTTGTAAAAAACAAAGAAGTAAGCATTTACGAGTTGGAAGAACTGAAGAATATGCTGAAAAAGGAGATAAAATCAAAAAAGAGATAAAATAGTTGCTGATATCTTCCGAAACCACCATGAACAACAATTGGGATTTCATGTTGTGAATTCTGCATATTATGCGAGATCTGCCAGAACGTAATACGAATCCTACAAAACCTTAACTTATCTGGGATTAAATTATCTTTGTCGGAACCTGTGAAAACAACATCATAATGGAAAAAAGAAAATTAGGGGCCTCTCCTGTTGAAGCATCTGTCATCACTTTCGGAGCATGGGCCATCGGTGGCTGGATGTGGGGTGGCGCTGACCGTATGGATGCCATTGATGCAATCCGGGCTTCTTATGACCACGGGGTAACCTCCATTGATACTGCTCCGGCATATGGACAGGGACTGAGCGAAGAGATTGTGGCTGAGGCCATACAAGGCATAAGCAGGGACAAGATTCAGCTGTTCACCAAATTTGGTTTACGATGGGATACAACCCGGGGTGAATTCTTTTTTGACAGCAGGGACAATTCCGGCCGTGATATCCGCATGCATAAACTGGCTTCAAGGGAAAGCATAATAAAAGAATGTGAATCCAGCCTGAAACGGCTAAAAACTGACTATATCGATCTGTACCAGATCCACTGGCCCGATGCAACAACTCCTGTTGCCGAAACCATGGAAGCCATGCAACTCCTTCTCAAACAAGGCAAAATAAAAGCTGCCGGTGTTTGCAACTATTCTGCCGCACAAATGGAAGAGGCAGAAAGGACGGTTCGGGTTACATCAAACCAGGTACCCTACAGCATGGTGTTCCGTGACATTGAAAAGGAAATTGTCCCCTACGCCATGAAACACAACAATGCCATTATTGCCTACAGTCCGTTGCAAAGAGGATTGCTGACCGGAAAGATCAAACCGGGACATCAATTCAATGAAGGTGACACGCGTGAGGGTAACCTGTATTATAAAGATGAAAACATTTCCAGGGTCAATAACTTCCTTGACAAACTCAGGCCGCTGGCAGAAAAGAAAGGAGCCACACCGGCACAACTGGTTATCCGGTGGACCATTGAACAACAAGGCATTACGATTGCCTTGGTGGGTGCAAGAAACAGGCAGCAGGCCGTTGAAAATGCCGGGGCGGATGCAATCAGGCTGTCAGCGGAGGAAATGACATTTATAGACCAGGAATTGCGTAAATTGAAACTTGTTAAATAGTGTCGGGAGACGTGTAAAATAATAGAAAAAACCAATTTAAAAAAAATGAAATCAACAACGTTCCGGAAAAGTGCAGGTATTGTCCTGTTTGTTATTGTATGTATGGCCCTGCTTGCTTCATGTGCCAACAACGAAGTGGTGGACCCCTGTCTTACCGGTCACAAGTATGGATTCTGGGGAGGATTGTTGCATGGTATCATAGCCCCCATTGATTTTGTGCTGATGCTGTTCAGGGACAACATTACACTTTACGCCCAGAACAACAACGGCGCATGGTATGCATTTGGATTTCTGATCGGCAGCGGTGGATGGGGCTTCATGGGAGGCAAAGGTGTTGCAAGAAGAAGAGACAGATCGTGATCAAATCAAAATTTATGCGCCGCAAGGACAAAGAAATCACCGACAAAAAAACCATAGAGGAAATCCTCGCCGGTTCAGAGATCTGCAGGATCGCCATCTCCGATAAAGAGGCTCCATATATAGTACCATTTAATTATGGCTACCGCGACAATTGCCTCTATTTTCATTCCGCTCCCGCAGGCAAAAAGATCGACCTGCTCCGGTTGAACAACAGGGTATGTTTTGAGATTGAATATTCCCATAAGATCATCAGGCAGGAATTGTCCTGCGGGTGGACATCAAAATACCGTTCGGTCATCGGATATGGCACTGTTGATATCATTGAGGATGCCGGGCGTATAAAAGACGGCCTCGATATTATCATGTCGCATTATGGCAGTGAAGTGAACCTGTATGATGAAAAAAACCTGAGCAGGATGGTATTGTTGCAACTCAGGATCGACAGTATTTCCGGAAAGCAATCGGGGGATTGGGAACTGCCCCGGATTGCCATTGTATCATCAAGTGTGAGGACCGGAAGGAACAGTCACAGGGTGGCCCTCTTTTTCAGGCACTTTTTGAAGGAAAGAAAATTGGCAATTGCGGAAATTCTGGATTTACAATCTTACAACTTCCCTTTGTTTGAGGAAAGGCTGCCCTATCAGGAATCGCCTTCCGAAGCTGTACTTGACTTTGCAGGCAGGATAAAGTCAGCCGACGGCGTTATTATTGTTACCCCGGAATACAACGGCGGTTATCCCGCCAGCCTGAAGAATGCAATTGATCTGCTCACCGAAGAATGGCGCAGGAAACCGGTTGCCATTTCCACTGTTTCCGACGGTGCTTTTGGCGGAACACAGGTCATAACATCATTGCAGTTCTCCCTGTGGAAAATGAAAGCCTGGACAGTCCCTGCCATGTTTCCGGTGTTAAATGCACACGAGTCATTCGATGCCGAAGGAATTCCCGCTGATAAACATTCGACTGAAAAACGCGCAGCCGGTTTTGTACAGGAATTGCTTTGGAGCATTGAAGCAACCGGCAAGGTACCCCGTTAAATTCCGGAATCCTGACCCTGATCCTTTAATTCCTCAACTGCCCTGAAAACCCGCAGGAAATTTCCACCCCAGATCCTGGCGATATCTTTGCGGGAATAACCACGTTTTACCAGTTCAGCGGTAATCTTCGGGAAATCAGCCACATCTACACAATCCTCCAACCCCCCGCCACCATCGAAATCACTGCCGATACCAACATAGTCAATCCCCACCAGTTTTACCACATGATCAATATGGTCCACTGCCTGGGCAATAGTTGGCAATACAGGCGGGTAGTATTTGTTTATTGAATCCCATGCACTCCAGGCGGCTTTTCGCTCAATATCATTCTTATATTGCCAGTTGTTATATTTTACACGAAGCTCTTCCATTTTCCGGTAGTTTTCAGAGGTTGTATCTTCCGGAACGATATAAGCGCCCAGGATACATATTTGTATAACACCTCCGTTCACGGCAAGTGCCTTGATCAGGTCATCGCTCAGGTTGCGGGGATGATCACACAATGACCGGACACTGGAATGCGAGGCTATTACAGGTGTCTTCGATACCTCCAGAACATCCAGTAACGCTTTGTCGGAGATGTGCGAAACATCGATGATCATACCCAGCCGGTTCATTTCAGCCACAACCTCCCGGCCGAAACCGCTCAGCCCGTTGTTTTCCGCACCAAGGGGATCAGTGGATGAATCGCACACATCATTGTTGGATGTGTGGCAAAGGGTGATGTATCTTACACCCTTATCATAAAATTCCTTTACCCTCGAAATTTCCCTGGCCAGCGGGAATCCGTTCTCCATACCCAGGCAGACAGCCGTTTTGTTTTGTTTCGAAAGCCTTGCAATTTCATGTGTGCCGGTGGCTATCCCTACTGTCTCCCTGTTCCTGCCTGCTGCAGCCAGCGTTGAATCAAGCATGCAATTGGCAAGTTGATAAGCCTGCTCATAGTTTTCAGGTGTCCGCTCACGTTGTCCGGTATACAATGCGAAAAAAACTGCATCCACATCACCCTCGCGCAACCGTGGAAAATCAACCCTGGAGTCGGGCGCTTCATGCCTGACGGCCAGGTTAAACTGTCCGTTAATAAGATTCATCGGCGTATCGGTATGGGTATCAATTACAATCGCCCGGTGATGGATTTTTTGAATGTTCGCAGATCTATCCTGCGTGCAGGCTGACACAAGGCATCCTGCAACCATCATGCAGCGTAATACATTTTCAGTAAAGCGGTCAATTTTCATAATGTTGTGGTCATTGGGTTACGTGTGTTAAAGTAAAGTAAAAAAACGGAGGTGTCAAAATGTTCGTTTTCGTACATCACTATACGAAGCCGTTCATAATGGCTGCAGGGAATTCTCCATTCATTTTTATTGCAATAACCTGTTTATCATAACTTTATAAATTTTGGTCTGATTTATGATAAATCGGTTCCGGGTCCCAACAAAAAACAAATTTCCAATAACAAAAACCTTTATGAAAAAAATTTTACACAACATCTTACTGGCAGGAATATGGCTGACAAGCTTTGCAGTACTGCCCGGCTTTGCCGATAATGCAGAAACCGATAACGGAACAATATTGGGACAGGTAGTGGATGACAGTACATCATCTCCTGTTTCATTCGCCACAGTTGCACTTTTGAATGCATCAGATTCAAGTCTGATTACAGGTGTCATAACCAATGACCAGGGCGAGTATTTGTTTGAAAAAATCCCTTACGGAAAATATCACCTGAAGATCACTTTCGTGGGATATAAACCGATAACTCTTAAAAATCTGGAAGTCAACAGACAAAACAAAACTTTGGACCTTAGGGAGACCAAGCTGGTGGAGGACTACAAAACCTTGCAGGAAGCTGTGATCGTAGGTCAGCGGCTCAAAGGCGAAGAAAAAGTAGACCGCACGGTATTCACCCTGAACGACGACATACGGAAAGCATCCAACTCGGCACTCGATGCCCTTAAACACATCCCTTCCGTTTCTGTTGATTTTCAGAAAAACGTGTCACTCGAAGGACAGTCGAACATACAGTTTTATGTGGATGGCGTATTGCGTAATAAGGAATATGTGGCACAGATCAATCCTGAAATGATCGATAAGATCGAGCTGATCACCAATCCCGGCGTTAAATACGATGCCGATGTTTCCGGTGTGATCAACATTATTCTTATAAAAGAAAAGCGCAATGGCGTCAGCGGGTCAATAAAGATACCCATTCCCCATCCTACCGAAATTGTGGCTGAACCCAGTGCCAATATTGAATATGGCAACCAGCGGTTCAGGATATATGTTGGTGACCGGATGCATTTTGAACGCTTTGAAGGCAGTGAATTACTCACCACCCGTTTGGATGACCTTTATGGCAACCCTTATCGTTATGAAAAATCAGGAAAGGGTATTAACAACTGGCAGAATAACTATATGAACTATGGCATCGACTGGTTCATCAATGACAAAACCTCGCTGAATTTTTTGGGTGAATGGCGGACCTGGAAGGGTGTCTCCGACAACTACCTCTCCAACAGTAAGGTATATACCGATGAAACGCTCACCGAATTTCTGAAAACTGAAAGAAATACGCTGGATAAAAGCGACAATTACTACTTCTCCCTGTATTTCATAAGGAAATTCAACAAGGAAGGAAACGAGATGAGAGCCGAAGCATATTACAACAGGCAGACCGGACAAGCGGAGAATGATTACTCGGAACATTATATTGACCCTGTTGATATGTCAACCGTGCTTGGAGAAATTGACCGGTTAGATCTGACTAAAAACCTGAGAAACAATGGTGAGTTAAAGCTTGATCTTACTTATATGATCAAAAATGTAAAAAATGAAGCCGGAATGAGAACTTATGCTTCCTGGATGGATAACGGATTCACCAACAGGTATTCCATTGAGGAAATCACAAATGGACAGGAAGAAGACTTCAGTTATCGTGAAACACGACAGACGGCATATTATAACCTTTCGGGCAAGATAAAGAAATTTTCCTGGCAGGCAGGGCTCAGGGGAGAATACTCCTGGCTTGACATTAACTCGGTAAGCAACACCGATTACACCGTACTGCTGCCCCAGGTAAGCTTCAACCAGAGTCTTCCCAAAGAACAGTCCTTAAAATTCTCTTACCGGAAACAGGTTTTCAGACCTTCCGTCAACAACCTGAACCCGTTTGATATATGGACCGATTCGTTGCACCTGCGCCGTGGAAATCCGGATCTTGATCCGGCATTGGAAAACCGGTTTGAACTTTCGTATGCCAAGAATATCAAGTCAAATTATATCTCACCCAAGGTATATTTCCGCTACACCAGCAATGGCATACAGGATGTTACCACAGTTACTGAAGATGGCGTAACGCTCATAACCCAGGACAATGTTGGAAAAAACATGGAATATGGAGTAAGCCTAACCACCGCGATACAGGTTATGAAACGTTGGAGGTTTAATGCCAATGTCTCCTTATTTGACCGTCTCTATCGTACCGATGAAGCCATAACAGGCCACAGCAAGGAAGAAATGCTGAGCTACCGGTTCAACTTCAGCAATATTGTAACACTGCCCAAGGAGTATACCCTTTTCACGTTCGCCAACTATGGCAGTCCAAACATCAGCTACCAGCGTGAATTTACCAGGGACTTTCTGATGCTTGTGGGTGCTGAAAAGAAATTCTCCGAAAAACTCAGTGTGGATGTATTTTACAATCCTTTCATTAAGAAGTTTATGTATACAAAGGTGGTCACCACCACACCGGGCTATCGTGAATCATGGGAAGGTCATGTAAATGTAAGTCATCTGTTCTGCTTCTCCGTATCCTATAATTTCAATCGTGGTACCAAAATCAGCAAGATTGACCGTGCAGTAGAATATGAAAGAAATGAAGGTAAAGGCGGATTATAGGTTAGTGTAATTTGATTAACTTTAGCTGTCAGACATTTATCATGTGTCTGGCAGCTTTTTTTTTAACTTGCTTTCAAATGCTCATCGAACCCGTTATAAATGATGATCTGGATGATGTAAGTGTATTACAGCCCGGTGACTATTGCCGCCACCTACGAGGCAGGAATGGAACTCATGTGGATGCTGATATTTTCTGGAAACCTGAGTGCTTATATAGTCGTATAGGAGGTAATTTCGGATAACCAAAAATGATTAATTTCGCCTGCCTAACTAACCCATATGCAAAGTATAACCATCAACGACAAACTGCAGGTCATCCAGGGCGATGACCAGATTTACAGGTATATAGCTATTAATAACTGCACCCTGGATATGGACACGCTGGAAAAGATGACAAAAACCGGGGATGCATGGAACGGGGACAGGTTATGCGGCAACATGATCGATATCCGCCAAATGCTGTTCATCGATTCAAAAACCCGTGCTTATGCTGCAGCCCAGTACCGGCCGCATGTAGCTGGCACCGCTGTGCTCATTGATTCGAAAATTTCAAGCTATTTTGCCAACATCTACCTGAAGTTCAGTCAGCCCAAAGTGCCAACCCACATATTTACCGGCGAGGAAGAAGCAGTTAAATGGCTAACAGATCAAATGGAAAAACGCAGGAAAGTAAGCCCCGGCCTGAAGTGGACTATGAAAACGATGATCACCATTACCTTATGTTTATTTCTCCTGGGAGCATGCACAAAGGAGACCAACTGGAAATCCCTGTTGGATAAAAACTTGACTCAATGGGAAATGTACCTGAGCTACGCGCACAAACCCGGCTATGCAGGTGAAATTCCTACCGACGGGCAGGGCGATACCATTCAGCCGGTTGGTTACAATATCAACAGGAACCAGGTTTTTACAGTTGTTGAAGAAAGCGGTGAACCCGTATTGAGAATCTCCGGAGAAATCTACGGATGTGTTTTTACCCGCCAGGAATTTGAAAATTATCACCTTACATTACAGGTGAGGTGGGGCACCAAAAAATGGGATCCCCGGCTGGATGATCCTATGGATTCCGGCATTCTTTATCATTCGCAGGGCGAGTGCGGGCACGATTACTGGCGTTCCTGGATGCTTTCCCAGGAGTTGCAGATCATGGAAAAGAGTTTCGGAGATTACTGGTCGCAAATGACCTCACAGATGGATATCCGGGCCACGAAACCTGAGGGATTGGATAATTACCGCTTTGATCCCGAATCCAGTCTGCTTTCATTTGGATCAGGTACAGTCAACACAGGTTATTGCCAGCGGAGTGAGGATGTGGAGAAACCCATGGGAGAATGGAATACTGTTGAATTGATCAGTTTTGGTGATAAAAGCCTGCACCTGGTGAACGGACAGGTGGTTATGGCATTATCAGGTTCACGCTACCTTGATGGGGGTGAAAGTAAACCCTTGATTAAAGGTAAAATACAACTGCAAAGTGAAGCCGCTGAGGTTTTTTATAAGGATATCAGGATAAGGAATATTACTGCACTTCCAAAGCAATATACTGTTTACTTTGATTAATTAATAATGCGAATTAAGAGTTGAAATGTTACAATGAGTATGCAAATAATAGAATATACCATAAAGCCACGAAGTGGCTAAATCTTAATAACCGTGGGTAAAACCCACGGAAAGCAATATACATGGAAACTCAATCCTGAAAGAGTTGAATATAATATAGACTTTTACTTAATAAATTCAACCCTTCCAGGGTTGCAATAAGCGTCAGTCATTATCTCCGTGGGTTGCACCCACGGTTATTGAGATTAAACCCCTTCGGGGTTATTCATCAGTTGAGGAACAACTAAAAAAATAAGTCAGAGATTTTTTTGGATTTCAGAGATTTTGTTCCTGATCTGAAGGATCTTTTCCAGCCTGTCGGCAGAATAGGTTTTGTTGGCTTTGTCTACAAATTCCAGCAGGGTAATTGATTTTTCATAATACGTTATGGCATCTCCCTGATTGCCTTGAGCAACCCTTAATTCCGCCTCGGTAAAAAAAAGCTCAGCCAGAATTTCAAGGTGGTCATTGGTATAATTATGGTCCTGCAACAGGGTGGTGGTTAGCTTATTTAACGGGATACGCTGAAAAAAGCCCGAATCCTTTCTGAGCATAAAGTAATATGCATCGCTCAGCTTTTCATTAGCCTGACTGAAATCACCACGGGTAATCATTCCGGCAATGGCCCGGAGCAGATCACCAAGCATCTCAATCATTCTCAGTATGTAATCCCTTTGATACATAGGCCTGTTCAATACCCCTTCAAAAATACCGAAGAAATTGACAGCAATAGCAAAGAATGCTTATTTTTGAATGCAAAAAGTGAACTACGAATAAAATCCTGCTTGTGACAATGATAGCCTTATTGAATTTTCTGTTGATAACTTCGATTACGAGCAATCTTCCACCACGGGAATTATAAAAGTAATGATAGAATAAACTCATCCATGGAAACATTGGTATTAAATGAAAAAACGGTTGTTCCAACCGATGAACTGATCTTTTCGATCATTGGTGAAAACAGCAGGCACTGGCAAAGGCTGATGCAATATGTTCATGACCATTTTCCCGGTGCAGAGGGCCGGTGGAAATACTATAACGATGGTAAGAACTGGCTCTTCAGCATGATCAGGAAGAAAAAAACATTATTTTGGATCGGCGTTCATAAAGACACCTTCCGGATCACATTCTACTTCGGTGACAAA
Source organism: Bacteroidales bacterium (assembly GCA_035258345.1). GTDB lineage: Bacteria > Bacteroidota > Bacteroidia > Bacteroidales > UBA10428 > UBA5072. The sequence goes on along the minus strand of DATEVU010000113.1, from coordinate 38,360 downwards.
GCGGAACCAATCATAGAAAAAAGCATCCTTCCGGAGGATATGAAAGAGGGTTTCAAAACATCGAAACGGTATGGAAAGATCCGGGCTGTTTCAATGCGGGCAGAAAAGGAGGAAGATATTGACAATGCCCTCATCCTTGTTGAAATTAAAGATAAGATGTAACATGAATTAAGGCACAATGTAATATATTTAAAACCTGATTTTATAATAAGGATTTATTCTGGTATGAAAATGGACAAATGGTGGCTTGCAGATGTGGAAACGGTAGTCCGGGATTTTGGCTCCGACCTCGAAAAAGGACTTACCCCAACACAGGTGAAAGACAGGCAGGAAAAGTACGGTCCTAACCAACTGGTTGAAAAAAAAGGCCGTTCAGCAATATCTTTGTTTCTGGACCAGTTCAGGGATTTTATGATTTGGGTGCTGATTGGGGCAGCACTTGTTTCAGGATTTCTAAAGGAATGGGTGGATGCTGTCGCCATCATCTGCATAGTTATCCTCAATGCCATCATGGGGTTTATTCAGGAATACCGTGCGGAAAAATCATTGGCCGCACTTAAAAAATTATCTTCACCCAACTCCAAGGTGATTCGTAACGGAAATCACCAGGTGATCCCTTCGAACGAAATCGTACCGGGTGACCTCGTTGAAATGGAAGCAGGTGATTATGTGCCGGCCGACAGCCGGATTGTTTACAGCACCGGAAATCTCACAACACATGAGGCCAGTCTCACCGGTGAATCCACTTCGGTCTCCAAGTCTTCCGACACATTGGTTCAGGAGGAAGCCGGGCTGGCTGACAGGGTCAACATGTTATATCTGGGAACTTCTGTAGTATCAGGAAAAACCCGTGCCCTTATAACCGGTACGGGAATGAATACCGAATTGGGCAAAATCGCAGGTATGATCCAGAAAATTGAGGAGAGTACCACACCCCTTCAAAAAAGACTTAAAGAATTCGGTAAGATTATTATTGTCATCGTTTTTTTGTTGGTTGGTCTGATATTCCTTATTGGATACCTGCGTGGGGAACCACTATTGGAATTATTTCTTACAGCTGTGAGCCTGGCTGTTGCGGCCATCCCCGAAGGCCTCCCGGCTGTAGTTACCATTGCACTGGCTTTGGGCGTGCAACGCATGGTAAAACGGAATTGCGTAATCCGAAAACTTCCTTCTGTTGAAACCCTGGGATGCACTTCCGTTATCTGTTCGGACAAAACCGGAACCCTTACCAAAAATGAAATGACAGTCCAGGCCGTTTATCAGGCAGGTTCCTATTTCAACATTTCAGGTATTGGTTATGAACCCAACGGAGAATTCACCCGTGATGGCCTTAAGGTTGAACCGGCAGCACATCCCGGATTAGTGAACCTTCTTTCGGGAACTGTATTATGTAACGGAGCCCAGCTCGTGCTTGAGGAAGGAGTCTATAAGATCGTGGGTGATCCCACCGAAGGAGCATTGCTTACCCTGGCAGCGAAAGCAGGTCTGCATAAAAAAGATCTCGAGGAACAATACCCTTTTCAGGAAGAGTTACCCTTTGATTCCGACCGGAAAAAAATGACAATCATACGACGGGAAAATGGGCATTACGTAGCTTTCGTAAAAGGAGCCCCTGATATTTTGCTTTCCGGCTGCACCCATTCCGAAGAAAACGGCGAATCCCGTATGCTCGATCAATACACCCGGGAAGAGACACTGAAAGCAAACAGCAATCTGGCCGACAAGGCTATGCGTGTACTGGCCGTCGCCTATCGTAAATTTGAAGTTTTACCAGACAACCTCGATGAACACGAGGTGGAAAATGAGCTCACATTTCTGGGTCTAGTAGCAATGATTGATCCGCCCCGGCCCGAAGTGAAGCTTGCTATGCAGGCATGCCGTTCCGCAGGTATCCGGTCGGTTATGATTACCGGCGACCATATTAACACAGCAGTTGCAATAGCCCGTGATCTGGGTTTCTACCATAATGACTCCCTGGCTTTTACCGGCGAAGAACTCGACCGTCTCAGCGAGGAAGATTTAAACAGGAATGTAGAAAGAACCGCTGTATATGCCCGTGTCTCACCGGAACATAAGTTGAGGATAGTTAAAGCCTGGCGTACCCGGGGAGAGATCGTGGCTATGACAGGAGATGGTGTAAATGATGCCCCGGCTGTTAAAGAGGCAGATATCGGGGTAGCTATGGGCATTACCGGTACCGATGTTACCAAGGAAGTCTCGGATATGGTGATCACCGATGATAATTTTGCTTCCATAGTGGCCGCAGTAGAAGAAGGCAGGGGTATCTACGATAACATTAAGAAATTTATCCATTACCTGCTGTCCTGTAACATCGGTGAAATCATGGTCATGTTCTCAGCCTCGCTGTTATTGCTGCCCGTACCCCTGTTACCCATACATATCCTTTGGGTTAACCTGGTTACTGATGGACTTCCGGCACTTGCCCTCGGTGTTGACCCCATTGATAAAAAAATTATGAAACGCCCTCCCAGGCTGAAAGATGAGCCGGTAATCACGCGACAAATGGGGGGACTTATCTTTTTACAGGGCGCTTTTATTGCCATGTGCAGCTTACTGGCATTCATCCTTGTATATTTTGTTGAAAAAGAGGGCATTGAAAGGGCCAGGACTGCCAGTTTTATTGTTCTGGCATGCAGCCAGCTGTTCCACGCTTTCAATTGCAGGAGCAACCATGAATCCATTTTTTCACTCGGATTCATGACCAATTCAAAGCTCGTGTATGCCACCCTGATCTCTTTCTCCCTGCAAATGGCGGTAGTGTATGTTCCTTTTCTTCAGACTGTTTTTAAAACACAACCGCTGGGAATGTTCGACTGGATAATGGTATTGGTGATATCTTCGTTTCCGCTGCTGGCTATGGAACTGGTAAAGCTGATCGGTCGAATAGTCCGAAAAAGAAAGGAATTGAGCTGAAAAATACTTTTATGGGATACCTATCGTTACTTCATCAGCGTGAATAAAAAAACCTGCCGAATAATGAAGCGAAATTTTATTATCAGGGGATGCATAGTTTGCTTCACCACCGGTATTTTCTCTTTTGTATTTGTTCTATCCGCTCAGGGTCAGAAATACCCTCCAAATTACCAGCCTCCGGAAACACGAATACTTTTTATTTTTGATGCCTCACAAAGTATGGCGGGTGCCTGGCAGAAAGAAACAAAGGTAGCCATAGCCAAAAGGGTACTCATTGGGATAATTGACAGTCTTGAACAGCTGCCCAATGTTCAGATGGGTCTCCGCATATATGGACATCAGAGCCCTGTACCCCCGCAGGATTGCAATGACACCAAACTTAAAGTGCCTTTTGCCATGGGAAATGCATCAAGGATCAGGCAGGAACTCCGGTTTGTAGTACCAAAGGGAACAACGCCGATAGCCCGTTCCCTCGAACTCGGCGGAAGTGATTTTCCGCCCGGTTGTGAGAACTGCAGGAATATCATCATCCTGATCACCGATGGTGTAGAAGCCTGCAACGGCGATGCCTGTGCCGTGTCACTCGAACTGCAGCGGAAAGGTATTGTGCTTAAACCCTTTGTTATTGGAATCGGGATCGATGAGAATTTCCAGCAAACTTTCAATTGTATAGGCCATTATTATAACGCATCCGGTGAGCAAAAACTGGGCGAAATAATGGATGTGGTGATTTCCCAGGCTCTGAACGCCACTACAGCCCAGGTTAACCTCCTAGACGAAAAGGGAAATCCTTCAGAAACCAATGTTAATATGACTTTTTATGAGAGTTTATCCGGCAAAATAAGATACAATTACATACATACCCTGAACCACCGGGGACTACCGGATACCCTGATCCTTGACCATATGCCGGTTTACCGCATGCAGGTGCATACGCTGCCACCGGTTGATGTCGATAATATAACGCTTATCCCGGGCAAGCATACCATTATTGCTGCTGACGTACCTCAGGGCTCGCTTGTATTGCGTGTTTCCGATCCGCTACAGTACCGGGGTGTTGAGTTTATTGTACGAAAAGCCGGTGATATGACCACATTGAATATGCAAAAAATGTACTCCGAGGAAAAATACCTGGTTGGCAGGTATGATATCGAGATCCCGGTTTTACCAAAAGTGCTTCTGAAAAATGTGGATATTAAACAAAGCCATACCACTACCGTGGAAATCGCTCGACCCGGACTGGTAACCCTGCTCCGTTCCTCGGTAGGTTTTGGAAGTATCTACCATCGTATCAGCAATACCGAGGAGGAATGGATCTATAACCTCGACAACTCGGTCAGGAATGAATCCCTGCACCTGCAGCCCGGTAATTACAGGGTGGTATTCAGAGCCCTTAATGCTAAACAAACCCTGTATTCGGTAAACAAGGTTTTTGAGGTCAGGTCGGGAAGTTCCGAAGTAATTCAGTTATATTAACAGGGCATTAAACCTTTTAGGACTTTGATCGTCAAATTCAGAAAGAATTTCACCTGGTATTTTCAGGAATGATCAGCAGTATTACCGATTACAGCGATAAGGATTTAATTGAGCTTTTCAGAAAAACGGAGAGCCGTGATTACGCATTTAACCTGATTGTCGGGAAATACCAGGAAAGGCTTTACTGGCACATCCGGAAATTGCTGATTGATCATAATGATACCAATGACACCCTGCAGAACACATTCATAAAAATCTGGACAGGACTTGAAAACTTCAGGGGAGATTCAGGCTTATTTACCTGGCTTTACAAAATTGCTACAAACGAAGCACTTACCTTCCTTAACCATAAGAAAAGAAGATTTTTGCTGCCTCTTGTGGATGTTGAAAAACAGCTTGCCAATACACTCGCGAACGATGAATATTTTAATGGTGACGAACTGCAGCTTCAATTGCAGAAGGCACTGCTTACCCTGCCGGAAAAGCAGCGTGTGGTATTCAATATGAAGTATTTCGATGAAATGAAATATGAAGATATGGCTGAAATTCTTGAAACATCGGTTGGTGCACTTAAAGCATCCTATCATCATGCTGTAAAAAAAATAGAAAAATATATCACCGGTCTTTAAACCTTTTATACTTTTAATAGTCCAAAAATAACAGTGAACCCCACAAGAATGGATGAGCTCAAAAACATAGCCCCAAAACTTTCAAGGATAAAAAAAGATCATCCTTTTGAGGTCCCTGATCATTACTTTGAAGATTTCCGGGCAGGCCTTCAGGAAAAAATCCAATCCCATAAAAAGGATAGTTTTACCCGGGGGTATGCCGTTACCCTGAAACCCTACCTTATTGCCGCCGTGATAGTGATTGTTGCCCTGGTTGGCGGCAACGTGATCTTTCAGCAGCTAAGCTCCCGAAATTCGGATGATCGTTTCCGGAGAGAGATATCACAGGTGGTTGAACAGGAGTTGTATTCAATAAGTGAAGAAATCATATTTGAAGCCATGGAAGTTGGCATTACGGATGAAAACCATACTGTTCCAACCGGTTCCGATGAAATGATCGATTATTTGCTGAATGCGGATGTGGAGGAGGAACTGCTCAATTCCTTATAATCAATAAAGCGAACCTTGCCTTATGATAAGAACTTTACCAACAGCCCTGTTTATGGCCCTTCAAATAATGAGCACGGCGCCAAATCTGTCAGCACAGACAAAACCGGCTGAGAGACAGGATAATCTTCAGCAACAGAAAACAAAATTCTTTACTGAAAATCTGCAGCTCACACAAACTGAGTCAACTCATTTCTGGCCTGTTTACAACGACTACCAAAACCGGCGTGATAAGGTCACACGCGACCGGAATACCATGATGCTGTATTTCGAGGCCAATAAGAATAATATGACCGAAAAGGAAGCTGATGAATTGATAATCAGGTATCTTGCCTTTCAACAGGAAGAAACAAGATTACTTGAATTCTATACGAAAAAATTCGGGGAATTTCTACCTGCCAAAAAAGTTATGCGGATTTATATTGTAGAACTTGATTTTAAGAAATGGCTGCTTGAAAATCTGCGGCAAAATAAAGTGCAGGCCACACCAAGAAATTGATCAACCTCTTACAATCAGGGCTTTTATTATGTGGTTTACCATCCTCGGATTTTCCTTCAACCGCCGGGTGGAATAATTAAACCAGTCTTTGCCATAAGGTACATATACACGCATGGTGTGTCCTTTATCCAGTATCGACTTGCGGAGTTCGGGCGTTACACCGTATAACATCTGAAATTCATAGCTGCTCACGGGGGCATTGAACTTATTGATCAACCTGTATGTGCCATCGATAAGTTCCTTATCATGGGTGGCAATGGCAGGATAGATATTGTTGCTGAGCATATATTCCACACAGGCAAGAAAATTACTGTTAATTCCCTCTTTGTTTTTAATGGCCAGGTGAGCCGGTTCGTTATAAATACCCTTACAGATACGGATATTGATAATTCTCCTGCCAGCATCAAATTCAACAAGGTCTTTCAGATCATCCAGGGTGCGTTTCAGATAGGCTTGTAACACCAGGCCAACATGATCGGGGAATTCATTGAGCAATCGTTTGTACAGGTCTATTTCCATGGTGGTGCATTGTGTATCCTCCATATCTATTCTGACAAACCTGCCAAATGAAGCCGCTCTTGCAACTATTTCATGCAAATTATCATAGCACAGTTTCGGATCAAGCAGCAATCCGAACATAGTTGGCTTAACTGAAAATGAGTTGTCGAGGCCGGTTTTAACCGACTCATCGATAAGCCGGATATATTCTTTTTTGTAATATTCTACTTTTTCAGCGCGGGTGAGAAATTCACCCAGTAAATCCATGGTAGCTTTAATACCCTGGTTGTTGAGCTTCTTTGTTACTTTAACAGCATCTTCCAGATTCTTGCCTGCAATGTACCGATTGCTGAAAACCCATACAAGATCTTTGGGCAGGTATTGTAACAATACGACAATCAACTTGTTTATCATTGGGTATAGCAAATTTTATCCTGAAATTCAACTTCATGATCCGGATTTAAAAATACCACGATTTGAACCCTGAAAACAGGACAATTATCATAGACACCCAAAACAAGAATATGAGAAATGTCAGGGTAGAGACGCAATGCATGGCGTCTCTATTGTATGATCAACTTACACTGCCAGATCAGTACATCATTATAGATAAGCAAATAATATATTCCATGTGATAATTGCTGCACATTGATGGTTTCCCGGATCAACTCCGATGCCTCATATTTTTCGGCATACACGGTCTGGCCCTGACTGTTGATGATTTTAACCGTCAGCGCTTCCGGAACATCTATATTCGCCGACAGGGTGAACAAACCCTCGCTGGGATTGGGGTAAATAACAACTTCATTAAGCATTACCTGCTCTTCGATCGCGGTGGACATGTTTACCTGCACAGTTTTACTGGCCTGGCAATCATTATCACCGGTCACCGTTACACTGTATTCGCCTTTTTGTGTCACCACGTACGTAGGATCCTGCGATCCGTCCTGCCACAGGTATGATTTATGCCCTGCTCCGGCATTGAGCTCATGGGGCAGGTCAACATTCAGTAATCCGTCAACATCACCGAAGTTGATCTCAGGGCTTGGCAGTGCATCAAACTGAACTACCAGTGTGTCATTCCAGTCTTTCTTGTCCCCGGCATACACGGTGTAAAAAGCCACCAGGCTGGTTCCTCCTTCGTTTATTTCCACCGGACCCGACAATACCAGATCCATAGTTGTTCCGGTGACAAAATTGCCCGAGCGCACCAGGGTGTCAACCCTTACACGGATACCATTAACATCACAGGCCAGGTATATCGGAACATCTTTCCCGATGTTGGAGGTTCCCAGGTTGCTTATTCTTACCAGTACATCATCAAAATTACCTGTGCATCCTGATGCGGGAAGGCTGGAGCTGGTAACACCAACGTCACCGTATATAAGGAATACCGTTACCGTATCCCGGTCAAAACATGCCGTGCGCATATCGGTTGCAACGGCATGGTACAGCCCGCTGCTTGTAGCCGTAAAAGAATGTTCGTCGGAATTATCCTGCCAATGGTAACTGTAATGGGGGGAATAACCTGCCTCGATGACGACCTGAATATCCTCCACATACGCAATTTCATCCAGTCCGAAATCAACCACCGGCCCGAGATACCGGTATATTACCAGTTCTGACGTGTCATTGTATGTTCTCATATCTCCCGTCATAACCGTAGTAACTGTAAAGTCATAATCCGCTTCCGTGTTCATGCTTATGTCACCGGCAAAGGTATGGGTAACATATGCTCCGGGCAACAGCTCTGCCGCCAGATCAAATGATTCCTGAACAAATGATCCTTCATTTAACCGGTAACTGACGGTGATTTGCTGGCCTGACGGAACGGTATCCGTACCCGAATTCATTACTTTCAAAATCACCGGTTCTGCAGGATCAAACCGGCAATCCGAAACCGGGCTGACAAAACCGTCTGGCCTGACGTCCCTGATCTTCAAACGGATATAGGTTGTGTCGGAATTATCACACTGGTTTTCATCAAATACCTGAACCCAGTAGTTCCCTGATCCGGTGATCTCACGGACCTGAACCGTTGATCCATCATCCCACAGGTAGCTCACAAATCCTGTTCCCGCATCCAGGGAGTATGAAATGGCCTCGACCGTTATGTCGGGACCAAGACTTACCGACGGATGACCGTAGATCTCAATGTTTTTTACCAGGGTGTCGTTGGCATGGATGGTATCACCGATGAAATCGGCATATACCTTAAAATTATACATGCCTTTTTCCGAAAGATCCACCGGCCACCGTTCAAAGTCAAATACGGTAGAATGTCCTGCAAGCAATGTTTTTGCCAATAGCAGGGTATCAACCGCGGGGGGTGCCCCGTTCAACTCGTAGGCAACGGCTATCTTATAACCCGACGGAATGCTGTCGGTTCCGTAATTCCTTATCCTTACCGCCAGGTATTCCCCATTACCCAAACCGCAATGATTCACCGGATGTATCAGGCTGTCCACCCCGACATCGTTGAAAAGTAATTCAACATAGCTTGAATCAAAGCTTGAACAACCGTTACCCCGTGTGGCAGTTACCGTTACAAAGTACCATCCGCCGGTATTAACATCATAGGTGCTGCCGGTGCTGTTATCCTGCCACAGGTAATCATAATCCGCGTGATAAAATGGTCTTATCGTCACCGTATCCGGTTGCCTGGTATGGATGGAATCGAAAAGCATGGTCAATGGATTCGGCAGTACCTCAAAGTCAAGTGAAAGTGTATCGTTATTTTCAAGGTAGAAATAGGGTTCGTCCTCAATAAGTGTATAGGCAGTAATATTGTAATTTCCCGGAGTGTTTACGTCAACCGGCGTGTCAAAAGTATGTTTTATGGTCCGACCCGGCAACAGGTCCGCAGCAAGCACGAAAGTGTCGGTAGCCATATGCTCCTGTTGAAAATCAAATCCTGCTATGATCGTATCGTTTTGCCTCATTTTGTTTATTCCATAGTTTTTTATTGTAACCGTTAACCGATCGGGGTTAATATACTGGCAGGCATCGGCAAAAGAGTCGATTTGTAAAATACCTATGTCATAAGGCGCGGTTATAATACTGAAGTCGTCAAAAGCAAAACCGATATTGCTGCTGTCTGAATCACTGGCAAAGGCCAATCTGAATTTCATTTCCGGAGCAGCAGTGATATTGTTGGGTAATATCTGTCTGGCTGTTACCCATCCATTAGAATTGCCTGACCAACCCTTGGAGTCAAGTGCCTGAAGTGTATCGGTATACCAATTCCACCCTGATATTAAAGTATCGAGCAATTGCCAGGTAGAACCATTATCAGTTGAATATTGAACAGATGCGCCGTCTTTGTCGCTTTCAGCATTCACCCAGTATTTTAACCGCAGTATTTTTCTTATGTTGTCCCCGTTCCGGTAACAGACACTCTCCGTAAAAGATGAATCGTTATTGGGATAATAAGCTATAAGCCGGGTCATCCAAAGTTTGGTGCCCGAAGGAGGATCCACCCCATAACCCGGTACACCCCATTCCCAACTCGAACCGGTTTCCTGTCTAGCCATCCATAAGCCATCGTTGGTTTCAAAGGTCTCGGTATAATCAGTTTCTAAAGTGGGTTGAATATAAAAATCCTTTTCAATTGCATCGTTGGTTAAATCTTCATCATCATTCATGCTTGCAGAGGTTACAAAACTATATAGCCCGGCATTGGAAAGGTCGGCTTTTTTTTTAAAGGTACACTGAACGCTGTCACTATATGGGATTACCTGGTAAAGTGTATCATAGGTAACCGTAATATTCCCGTCGAACGAATATTGTAAAGGAATTATCCCGTAAGAGTCCGAAGCGCCATAGTTTTTAACAACGACCGTAACAGAATCTGCTGTTGTATGGCCACATCCCTCTTTCGGTGAAACCACACTGCTTATACCCACATCCCTGGATACATAATTCCCGGTAATGCCGAAATCGTCTATGTTCCATCCTGACAACTGCCAGTAATCATTGGTTGTCCCGATGGAAAATCTAATTAAAACATTGTTTTTTCTGGCTGCAAGATCTGTAATATCCACTTCATGCAAATTCCAGCTATCATCAAGTACCATACCCGGATTTGACCAGGCCTCCTTCCACGTTAACCCTCCATCCGCACTTATATCAATAAATGCCTCATCATTGACACCTATGTTCAGCCATCGCATGTAGCGGATGGATAAATCATTGTAGTATGTAAAATCAAAAGTATCCGATATGGCGCTATACGCATCTTCGCTGAGGTTTTGCTCGTAATCCCCCGGATAATCACCCAAGCCGGTAAGATCAGTACCAATTACGTATGTGCCACTATATGCCGCATCAGGATCATGATTGCCTTGTGATCCCCCAAATCCTTGCGGTGCCCCATATTGAAACTCACCGGATAACACCCAGTTCAGGCCCGATTCAAAGTCATCGGCATGGATGGATTGAAGTATTATCCGGGAACCAGCAGGGGATTTTTCCTCATCAAAAAAGGTTTCTCCGTTAATATTGATACTATTTTCAACAAATTTAGCATCGAGTGTATCGCGGTGACCAGCAGTTGATTTAACATCGTAAGTAACCCATATATAAGAATACCCAGTGGGCAGATCATAGTTCAGATCAGAAAATGCAGCCTGCCCTGAGACAAAACTGACACCTGAGCCTATTTGATTCTCAATATTAAATGCATCATCTTGGGTAAAAAACAGTTTTACTCCGTCGGTTTCAATATCACTATCAGCTGTATTTAGTGAATTCAATACCAGCGAATTGAGCGGGCAACTCCCGGAATTACCCATCACCTTTACCTTGAGCCTTAAAAGGGGGTTGTTGGTAGTGCCCGAAGCCACCGAGACCTCGGATGTTTTTTCCACTGTTATATTACTCAGATACTTTTGCAAAATACCTGTTTCAACAATCTGGATATCATCAATACACGTGCCGTATCCCAAATTAGATATTTCTCCTTCAAAAGCTAAATAATAATTAGCTGAAAGGTCACCTTCGGGCAACGCGATAATACGTTCCACCCAGTCACTTGTAGCTTCGGTATATTCCTGTAATAATATCCATGAAGAAGAACCGTTTTTATAATATACTTTGAGTTTATCATTATAGCCGGATTTCGTGTATTGAGCATGATAGAAATGCAACTCAGGTTTCACGGCAAATTCCAGCACCTCAATTTTTTTCGTAATCAACTTTGTAGCTTTGACATTCAGGTCCTGATACTGAAAAAGGGCATTATACTCACCGCTATGCGCAGATACAGGTCTCCGGCTATTCGGTACCGATGGTGAATATGTATATCCTCCATCCTCGTACCGCCAACTTATCGCACCTTCTGTAAATACCTGGCTCCAGTTAAGCGGTATCTCACCCGATTCAAAACCTTCGGAAAAAAGTACAGCTTGTCCGTAACTGATTGAAAACTGGAAAGACAGTACTAATTGTATAATGATGCTCATTCTTTTCATAACGCCTGAATTGGATTCATAGGTTTTTACGTAATAAAATATTTTATGTTGCACCAAGCGTACAGGTCAAAACCGGATCTGAAGAACCCGGTGCGTTAACTTACGGTTTTCGGTAATTTGCTTACAAATTACGTAAACAAGAACTTTTAACCGCTTTTAACGTAAAAAACATAAATCTGTTACTTAAAATGAAAAACCGTTTATTACTGTTACTGTTATTGGCTCTGCCGCTTAACATGCTGGCACAGACAGATACCCTTTTCTGGTTCGCTGTGCCTTATTCCACAATCAGCCATGATCCGCCGCTAACGGCTATTCTCACTCTTACAGCTACTGATGTTAATAATATTACCACGGTAACCATTACCCAGCCCTATAACCCCCAGATTGTCCCGATAACTGTCACCATTGATCCAGCCATATCGCTGACAAAAAACATAAGTTTCACCCAGGCAGACATACTCAAATTCAGCAATAACCTGTACAATACAAAAAGTAACAGTGCGCTGCTTATTCGTGCCGACCATGATATCACGGCATATTACGAGATCCACCGTGCCGATAATAACCCGGCTATATTTGCCCTGAAAGGGAAAAATGCGCTGGGGTATGATTTCTGGACTCCTTTTCAAAACCGGTGGCCGAACCACGACTGGGACGGGCCGGGTAACGATCCGGCATTCAGCCAAATCGTGGTAGTAGCCACGGAAGACAATACCATTGTTACCGTTCGTTTTAAAACCGATGCCTTTGGATATGCCGCCAATGTAGATCACACCATCCTGCTGGATAAAGGTCAGTCGTATATGTTTGTTCCCAAACCAAACGCGGCGGACAATAACGAACCGAGCATTCTGGCTGCCGATAGGCTGATCGGAACCCACATTACTTCCAACAAGCCGGTAGCTGTTACGTTGGGCGATGACTCGGTGCAAAAATCAGGTGCCTATGATTACATAGGCGACCAGCATATTCCCGTCCGTAATGCACAGAACAAAGCGGTTATTGGTTATGAATATGTGGTAATGAAAGGCAAGATAACCGATCTGGGCGGCGGGAACAATGAAAAGGCCTATGTGCTTACAACTGCTGATAATACAAGTATTACGGTCACACGGCGGAGTGGTGCAACCAACACATACGGCCCATTTGCGGCAGGTTATCAGCTGACCATTGACATGCTGACAGCCAGCAATGATTTCTATGTTCATCTATCTGCCACAAAACCGGTATATGTTTTGCATATTGCAGGATTCGGTGATGAAATGGGTGAATCGGTTCTGCCAACCATTGACGGCTGTACAGGCTCATTGTCGGTAAGTTTTGTACGGTCAAAAAGTCAGGACTTCTATCTTAATCTGATGACCAAGGCCGATGCTATCGGCAATTTTTACATCTCGATCAATGGAGGCGCCGCTGTACCGTTTCTTAATGCAAGCTATTTTGAACAGGCAGGCACATCCGATTGGTATGTTCTTAAGGACGCGAATAAGTTAATCAGCAATATTGTAATTCCCGCGGGCGCTGTCACATGTATTACGAATACAAAGAATGTTTTTCACCTGGGTTATTTTAATGGAGTTATTACAGGTGGCGGCTGTGTTTACGGTTATTTTTCCGACTATAATGAACTTGAAGCTTCCGCGACGGTTGAGGATCAGGGAAGCGTTTTCCAGGTTTGCGGCGTTGATTCCGTTCAATTAAAAGCAAAAGGCGGTTTGAGTTATCATTGGAGCCCGACTGAATACCTGGATGACCCGAATGTGCAAAACCCCATTTTACGCCCCCCTTATGGCGGTTTTAGTCAGGTTTTTGCAGTGGATATTGAGCAACCTTGTTATGGTCACATTACCAAATATGTTTGGGTTATCCTTCCCGAAAGCCCAAATGCTTTTATAACTGTGGACCATGACGAGGGATGTGCACCTTTTTCAATAAACATGAAAGATGCCTCGTCAGGTGCTACCAGTTACATCCTTGATCTGGGTGATGGTTCCGGCCTGATTCAATCAACAAGCCCCATAAACCTGCTACATAACTATCTAAATACGTCCGATACCGTTATTAATTATAACATTACTTATACGGTTGGCAATGATGACGGGTGCTATGATTATTATGTAGATACCATGACGGTTAATCCACAGGTTACCTCGGATTTTGAACTGGTTAGTCCGGAGGATACTACCGCTTGTCACGCCGTCAATATCGGTTTACGGAGCATGTCCACCGGGAACACCGATTCCTACCAGTGGCATTTCGGCGACGGATCAACCGACAACGATACCCTGGTTTCTCATACCTATACCAATTACGGGATCAATGATACCGTTTACCGGGTAAACCTGGTCGCCACTTCTCCTTTCGGCTGTAATGACACGTCCGATGTCCTTGATATCAGGGTGTTTCCTTACATCTATTCGTCATTTACCCTGGATTCGGCGCTCATTTGTTCTCCTGCAAGACTTTTCGCCGATCCGTCTGTTTCCGTCGGCGTAGATACTTTCTTCTGGTCGGTATCCGACCTGAACAAATCATTTCTCGACAGCTCTTTTACCCGGCTAAATGAAACACCTGTAATTTATAATCACAGCAACATTGCCAGACCGGTACCCGATACATTACAGGTGAAGATGCATGCGATCAACCGTTTTGGGTGTGCAGATTCAGCGACCACCAGGACGGTGATCATTTATCCCCAGGTACAGGCAGCATTCAGCGCGGATAAAGACTTTATCTGCGATTCGGTAGGTGTACTTTTTTCCAACAGCTCAACCGGCTTTGATCTTTTATATGAATGGGATTTTGGGAATGGTACCTCAATAACCGATACTTCAATGCTTCCGATTACAAAGTATTTTTATAACAGGTCCGGCGATGATACAACCTATACCATCAGACTTGTTGCAACATCCGATTTCTTTTGCAAAGATACAGCCAGTGCGCCGGTGACAGTTTATCCGTTCGTTAAGGCCAGCTTTGCCGTTGATTACAATAACAATTGCTCCCCGCTTAATGTTGAACTGGTTAATATCTCAAAGGGAGGTGACGAATTCAACTGGGATTTCGGAGATGGTCTCCTGTTCACAACACCCACACCCGACACCCTGTATCATTTGTATGAAAACGATACCGACAACGATACCACGTTTTTTATTCAACTCGTGGCAACGAACACCCAGGGATGTGCGGATTCTGCATTCCGCTCGGTTTCTTTATTCCCGCGTGTTATCGCAGATTTTAGTTTCACCAGTCCGAACCATGGCTGTAATCCCCTGAATGTTTCCTTCCTGAATAGCTCTAAAGGAAAGGACCTGAACCACATATGGGATTTCGGCGATAAAACCTATTCAACCAGCGAAAATCCGCCTCCCAGGACATACATGAACGCAACCGAAGTGGATACAACCTATCAGGTGACACTGACCGTTATGAACCTGGCAGGTTGCGACAGCAGCATTTCCCGACCGGTGGAAGTATATTCAAAAGTTACAGCTGATTTTGCCATAGAACGGCTTGACAGCTGCTCGCCCTTCAAAATTGCCATTAATAATTTTTCTTCAGGAGGAATCACCGACTTTATCTGGAAATATACGCCGGATGATTCTATTGTCCTTCACAGTTTTGCCAATCCGGACATACCGGTTTACCGGAATCAGACCCTGTTGCCACTTAAGTATGCCATTGTGCTGAATACAAAAAATATACATGGCTGCGCAGCCATCAAGACCGATACCATAACTGTTTTTCCCGAGATGCATGCTGATTTTCACCCCGACTTTACGGCCGGATGCCAGCCATTGCCGGTGAGTTTTGTGAATAACACCAACATCATCAGCGGGACCTCGTTTTTCTGGGATTTCGACGACGGCAGGTATTCAAACCTGGTAACCCCTGCGCTACATGATTTTGCGAACCTCACAGCAGCAAGCCTGGTTCATGATGTTAACCTCGAAGCCACCTCGCAGTTCGGATGTTTTGATGATACCACCATCACCATTACAGTTTATCCCTATATTTTCGCCAAGTTTTCCATAGATCGTTCGGCTATTTGTTCCGATGAAATCTTTTCAATTGACAGATCCGGTTCTACAGGTGCCATCAACCATTATTACTGGGACTACCAGAATGATGGTGTAACAGATGAAGATAAGGTCACTGCTATTTTCGGACATACCTATCCCAATACAGGCAACACAAGCTTCAACCGTAGTATAAAACTTACCGTTACCAATGTGCAGGGCTGCGATACCTCATGGACCGAAAATATTGCCGTTCATCCCCAGGTAAGGGCTGCCTTTGCGCCCGATAACAGCCAGGTATGTTTTCCCGGTCCTACTGCTTTTGCCAATTCATCCGAACCAGCCATACCGCTTACCTATTTCTGGAATTTCGGCGACGGGTCAAGCTCGGTCAGCAAGAATCCGGTTCATGCGTTCAAAAATTTCAGCCGCACCGGTGACCAGAACTTCCTGGTTACCCTTACAGCAACCTCGGCCTTTGGATGTGACAGTTCGGTATCCCGAACAATTACCGTTTATCCCAAACCGCTGGCGGATTTTAATTTCCCGCTGGCTGTGGATTGCCCTCCTTTTGCTGTTCCCTTTACCAACAACTCGCAGGGCACAGACCTGTCCAATTTCTGGGATTTCGACAATGGCAATACAAGTACCCTTTTAAATCCAGGACAAACCTTTTATAACACCGGATCTGCTATTGAAAACAAGGATGTTACACTTATTGTAAATACTGCTTTTGGCTGTTCCGACACGGTTGTCAAACCGGTGAACATATATCCCGGGGTGGAGGTGGATTTTACAGCATCGGACTGGAACGGTTGTAACCCCATGGAAGTTGATTTCGACGGCACGGCAACCAACGAGAATGAATACTATTGGTTCATAGACGGGGAAGTGATCAGCAATTATGAGGATCCCGTATACCGTTTCGTGAATGAGAATCAGGCAAATAAGACATTTAACATCCGGTTTAAGGCTGTTTCCCTTAACGGATGTTCCGACGATACAACCAAACAGGTTACAATTTATCCGCAACCCAGAGCTGAATTCCTTCCCGATCCTCAGGTGCAGGATTTCAATACATCCACCGATATTACCGGGGTGACCATAAGAAATATTACCAACAACCAGCCCATATGGAATTACCGTTGGAACTTCGGGGACGGAACAACATCAACCTCATCCTCGGCAACTTTTAACAAAGACTTTGCCATATGGGGAGATATATCAAACCAGAACCGGATACCGGTCAGTCTCATTGCAGCCAACACAGCCAACCCCGAATGCTCCGACACAATCCTGCATTACGTTATCATCAACCCACCACTTCCGCAGGTTGAACTTGGAGATGACATTTCAGGATGTATGCCGCTGACCGTTGATTTCCCCTCAGGCACCAAATACAATTATCCCGACAGCTATCAATGGGATTTCGGGCACGAAAACCTGATCTCTTCGGATGATGAGCCGGCTCCCCTGGTATACGACACTGCCGGAGTGTATATTGTCAGGCTTACGGTTCAGGGTGACGGCGGATCCAACTGGGATTACAAAAAAATTACAGTATACCCCAAACCCGTTGTGAATTTTTCATTCACGCCTGATTATGCCTGGCTCAGGAGCCAGACCGAAGACGGAACGCCCATCAAATTCTTCAATACCACGCAGCAGGGTCAATCCTACCTGTGGGAATTTGGTGACGGCGAATCCAGTGTCGAATTTCAGCCTATGCATGAATATATGGAAACAGGAACCTATTATATCACCCTGATCTCCGAAAGTGTTGAAGGCTGCCTGGATACACTCACCCACGAAAATCCGGTTGTGATCGACGGCAGGGGAAGGATAAGGTTCCCGAATGTTATCTCCATTTCCCCCGATGATCCGGCTGAAGAATATTACAACCCCGGAGAACCAGATCCAAGGATTTTCAGACCTGTTGCCGAGGGCATTGAAAAATACAAACTTGAAATATACAACCGATGGGGCGAACTAATATTCGTAAGCGAAGATGTTAACCGGGGATGGAACGGCTTTATCAAAGGCTCGCCTGCAAAACAGGATGTATATGTGTGGCGGGTAACTGCTACTTTCTCAAATGGAAGACCTTATGTTGAAGCCGGGGATGTTACCCTGCTGGTAAGGCAGAATGGACAATAATCGGGATTCCGCCAAAAGGGATAACCAATATGAGAAGAAAACGTATTATAGACAAACCCGAATCTACCGTTATTTTAAGATCCATACATGCGCAGGCTGATCGTAATAATAATAATTGCCTGGATAGCTTTGAAAGGAATAGTTGCCCAGGATCCGCAATTCTCTCAATTCTATTCCAATCCGCTGTACCTGGCACCTTCGTTTGCAGGAGCAGCCGGAGGGAGCAGGATTTGCGCCAATTTTCGCGACCAGTGGATCAGTTTGCCCTCAACATTCATGACCTATAGCTTTTCATACGATCATTATTTTTCAAATTTCAAGAGCGGTTTCGGGTTACTGGGTTACAAAGATGCAGCCGGGACCGGTCAACTGGGAACGCTGAGCCTGGGTGTGCAGTATTCGTATAATTTTATGGCCTTTAAGAATATTATTGTACGGCCGGGTATTCATTTTTCGTACAAGGAACATGGCCTTGCATGGGACAAACTCGATTTTATCGATGAAATAATGTTTCCGGGTGGCAGCACAACCCAGCCCAAACCGCTCGAAAAAACCAGGGACGTTGACCTGGCACTTTCAACCCTGGTATATGCCAAGCGATTCTGGGCAGGAGTAACGGTGGATCACCTGCTGCGGCCGAATGTTTCTTTATATGCCGATAAGACGCTTGTTCCGGTGAAAGTATCCGTATTCGGCGGTATTGAACTGGTACGGAAAGGCCGGCTGCTTAAGCCGGTGGAGGAAACCATGACCCTCGCCTACCTTTTTAAAACACAAGGCCCCTTTACACAGCTTGACCTGGGAGTTTACTGGCACAAAAATCCGCTGGTGCTGGGTCTCTGGTACCGTGGCATCCCCCCGTTCAATTCCCAGCGCGGTGATGCGCTCATCCTCCTGTTGGGTTACAAAACCGCCAATTTCAATATCGGATACAGTTATGACCTCACCATCTCCAATCTGATCGGACAGGCACTGGGATCTCACGAAGTATCAATGAGCGTTAAATTTGCACTACCCCGAAAGACCAAAAAAGGCGAGGTACCCTGTCCCGAGTTTTAACTTCATTTATTATTACAGCTTTTTTTTTCTTGTAAGTATAAAAATTTATATTTGCTACCCTAATTATTTATACTAAAAGCTTTAAAAATGAAAAGACTTCCGCTTGTATTGAATATCTTTCTCGCCCTTGCCGTGGTTGCCCTCTATGTATTGCATTTCACCGGTATCGGGACCGGGAAAAAAAGCAGTGCCGGCGAAGGACTTCCTGCCGGATTGGCTGACGGCAGCAGCATTTTCTATGTGCAGATCGACTCGGTACTGAATAACTTTGATATGGCCAACGATCTTTCCGGTGAGCTCGAAAGCAATTACAATGCATCCGAAGCCGAATTCCTGACGAAACAAAAATCATATCAGTCCGATGTTGAAGATTATCAATACAAAGCCCAGCGCGGTTTAATAACCCGCTCGGAAGCACAGAATCTTGAACAGCAGCTTTACAACAAACAGCAGAACCTGGTAAAACTTCAACAGGACCTTAGTCAGGAACTTTCCGAAAAACAGGCCGTGATGAACCGTCAGGTTATCAATGCCATTATGGAATACCTGAAGAATAACAATGCCCGTCTAAATTATAAGTACGTACTCGGCACTTCGTTCGGAGGCAATATATTGTATGCAAATGACAGCCTTGATATTACACAGAACATCATTAAGGGCCTGAATGAAGATTACCAGCTGAACAGGAAAAAGACCGAATAAAAGTCCGTATGGGCTTTGCTGAACATTATTTCAGTAAACAGAAACGATTCGCTCCCTGTTTTACTGAACCTCCATCAGATGAGCTTCGTTACATAGTAGTCATCCCTGCCTATTGTGAGCCCCTGCTTACTGACTCCCTGAAGTCACTGTGGAACTGTGCCCGGCCGAAAGGTCATGTTGAGGTCATTGTCGTGGTAAATTCACCGGAAGATGCCTCCGTGGAAGTAAGGAAAATCAATGCCTCCTCCATGGAATCGGCGAGAGATTGGATCAGTGATCATACCGAAGTTCAGTTCCGTTTCAGACTTATGTACATTCCGGACATGCCGGCAAAGGACGCCGGAGTGGGTTTGGCCCGTAAAACAGGCATGGATGAGGCATTGCACCGTTTCAGCATGGTTGATAATCCCGGCGGTATAATTCTGTCCTTTGATGCTGACAGCCTGTGTGCAGTGAATTATTTCACAGCTGTTGAAGAAACGCTTGAAATCCGGCCAAAGACCAGGGGGTTTGATATTTATTTCGAACATCCCGTGTCGGGTAATGAATTTCCCGAAAAAGTGTATCGCGGAGCTGTGTTGTATGAGATGCACCTGCGTTATTTGAACCAGTTCCTGCGTTTTTCGGGCTTCCCCTTCGCCTATCATACCGTGGGGTCATGCTTTGGTGTAAGAGCATCGGTTTATGCCGCCCAGGGCGGCATGAACAGGAGGAAGGCCGGAGAGGATTTTTATTTCCTGCATAAGATCATTCCCCTGGGGGAGTTCGCAGAGATCAGCGGCACCTGCGTATTTCCGTCACCGCGTGTTTCCAGCCGTGTACCTTTCGGAACAGGTGTTACCATTAGAAAATTCATGGAATCGGATGAGGAAGATATCGTGACCTATGCGCCCGAATGCTTCCGGTTGCTGCAGTCGTTCTTCACGCAAATTAACGGTTTTTATCAAAGGCCCCCGGAAACTGTTGAATCTGTTATTTCACAGCTGCCCCAACCCCTGGAAAGCTATCTTACATCAATACATGCCGTGTCAGCCATTTCAGAAATCAATGCAAACAGCAGTTCGGCATCTGCCTTTGCCAACCGTTTTTTCAGATGGTTCGATGCATTCCGGGTGGTTAAATTCCTGAATAGGACCAGTAGCATTTATTTTCCCCGGATCCCTGTAAGAAATGCTGTTCACAGCCTCCTGAAACTTACCGGTAATATTACCGCGCAGGAAAATTTAAGCGACCTGGAATTGCTGATAATTATCCGGAAGATCGAAAAAGGATACGACATCCGGGCATAATTTAATCCCCATCCACGATAACAAAAATATCCTCGTTATCTTTTTTCATCAGGTATTGTTCGCGGGCAAATTTCTCGAGGTTATCGTTGTCGGTTTTAAGTTCTTCGATCCGCTTCCTGTCCTCTTCGATCTTTTTCAGGTAGTACTCCCTTTCTTCCATCAGCTGCATATATTCCCGGTTCATTTTTCTTCTCTCTGCCAGGTTATTCTGGTCGAATAACAACAACCACACCAGGAATACCACTGCCGTAAGGATATACTTGTTCCTCAGCGCCACACCCAATCTTGACGAACGGTATGTGGCAATGAGCCTCTGCCAGGCGGTCATGGCTTTTTTAATACGGCGTTCCGTGTCCATCGAACAAATCTGATACATGCAAAATTATGAATATCCGGAGATAACCGGATCGGGTAAGGGTATTCTTTTGAGGTTTTACAGGGTTTTTATTAACAGTGGTGCGGGGCTTTTTCTGACTTAAATCAATAAATTACTGATTCAATGAATAATAAATGTCATAATTTTGTAAGAAGCGGAATGGTATCTTTGCTTTAAAAGGAGACCAACTATGTTAGCCACCGGATTTTTCAATGTACCGGATCCTCAGAATGAGCCGGTACTCAGTTATGCACCCGGCACACGGGAACGGGATGAATTAAAAAAGCAAATCAGGGATTACCGGGAGAATCCTTTAGAAATACCTATGTTTATAGGAGGCAAGGAGATTCGCACGGGTGATCTCATTGATATCCACCCCCCGCATGACCATCAGCATGTGCTGGGCCACTATCACCAGGGAGGGGAGAAAGAAGTAACGCTTGCCGTGGATGCCGCACTCAGGGCTCGTGAGAGCTGGGCTTCGTTGCCATGGGAACAGCGTGCTTCGGTATTTCTCAAAGCAGCTGATCTGCTGTCGGGTCCGTATCGCCTGAAGATAAATGCCGCCACAATGCTTGGCCAGAGCAAAAATATCTACCAGGCTGAAATAGATGCTGCCTGCGAGCTAACGGACTTTTTGAGGTTCAATGTAAAATACATGACCGATCTCTATAAATTTCAGCCCTTTTCTCCTCCGGGAGTATGGAACAGGCTGGAATGGAGGCCCCTTGAAGGCTTCATTTTTGCACTTACACCATTCAATTTCACCTCTATTGCCGGAAATTTGCCTACCGTACCCGCCATACTCGGGAATGTGGTAGTGTGGAAACCTTCCAAAGCACAGGTATATTCAGCCAGGGTGATCATGGACGTACTCCGGGAAGCAGGACTCCCCGACGGGGTGATAAACATGGTATTCGCATCCGGTCCCGTGGTCGGCAAGGTCGTTTTATCACATCCTGCCTTTGCGGGGATACATTATACCGGTTCCACCGAAGTTTTCCAGAGCATCTGGAAGACGATCGGCGATAACATATACAATTACCATACCTATCCGCGGGTAGTAGGAGAAACAGGCGGGAAGGACTTTGTTATGGTACATGAATCGGCTGATCCGCACCAGGTTGTTACTGCAATTTCGCGGGGAGCCTTTGAATACCAGGGACAAAAATGCTCAGCTGTGTCACGGGCTTATATACCCGATGTGATGTGGCCCAAAATAAAAGAAATGCTTACCGCTGATGTCGCCTCATTTACCATGGGTGGACCGGAAGATTTCACGAATTTTATAAATGCTGTCATTGATGAAGGGGCCTTTACAAAACTTAAGCGTGTAATCGAGCGGATCAGGCGCGAGAAGCAGGCAGAAATAATATCAGGCGGCAAATCCTATAAAGGGACAGGATACTTTATCGAACCTACCGTGGTTGTTTGTAATGATCCCATGTATTTTGCCATGCAGGAAGAATTTTTCGGTCCCATCCTCTCCATCCATGTCTATCCGGCCAAAAGATTCCGGGAAACCCTGGAGTTATGTGACAGAACCTCGATATATGCTCTCACAGGATCGATTTTTGCGCGCGAACGCGAAATTGTTGAAATGGCTTCGAAAAAACTGGTACATGCTGCCGGAAATTTCTATATCAACGACAAACCAACCGGAGCTGTGGTTGGCCAGCAACCTTTTGGAGGCAGCAGGGGATCCGGGACCAACGACAAGGCAGGATCATTCCTGAACCTTATTCGCTGGCTTTCTCCCCGGTCGATCAAGGAGACCTTTGTTCCGCCGGTTAACTACCGTTATCCCTTTATGGTGGAGCGGTAGGAGATAGGGACAAGGGACGAGGGACAAGGGACGAGAGAAATCAGAGAACCTGCAGCACATTTTCAAGCCGGTTGCTTCGCGAGCCCTTGACGAGAATAAAATGATTTATTACGGGGTTCTGCCGGAGGTATTCGTTCAACAGGTCCACATTTTCAAAATATAGATATCCTGCTGCGGGAGCCAGTGTCTCAAACGACCGGCCAATGCATATAACGTGGCTTATATTGCTTTCCTTCAGGGTAGCGATTAGTTTCTCATGCTCCTGACGGGCAGTAGCACCCAGTTCACGCATTTCCCCAAGGATCAGGAGTTTATTCATACCGTTGAACCTGAGAAATTCCTCAATTGCTAAGTGCATGCTCGAAGGGTTTGCATTGTATGCATCCATATACAGGCTGTTCCTTCCGGTATCGATGTATTGTGAACGGTTGTTTTGCGGATGGTATGACTGTACTGCTTTTGCCAGGCTGTCCGGGGTGATCCCCATATGCAACCCTACCCCGCTGGCAGCAAGGATATTTTCGATGTTGTAACTGCCAATCAGGTTAGTATCAAGGGACACTGTCTTCTGCCCGTAAATGATCCCGACATGCAACCGGGGTCCGCTTCTTACCTCCAGCGCCTGTGGTCCCCCTTCGCCATTATAACAAACCAGATTGGCATAACTTTCCGGTACCAGTTTCCTGACACGGGGATCTCCACAATTTAAGAAAATGACCTTCCGGTTTTTCATCAGGTAGCTGAACAACTCTCCCTTGGCCCGGGCGACACCTTCAATCCCTCCGAAACCTTCGAGATGTGCCTTCCCGATATTTGTAATAAGTCCGTAATCAGGATGGGCAATATTGCACAACATGGCGATCTCACCGGGGTGATTTGCGCCCATCTCAACGATCCCTATGTCTATGGTGCTGTCCATTGCCAACAGTGTCAACGGCACACCGATATGGTTATTCAGGTTGCCCTCCGTTGCAAATACCTTGTACCCCTCCGATAGTATAGCTTTGCAAAGCTCTTTTGTCGTTGTTTTCCCGTTCGAACCGGTGATTGCCAGCACGGTGAACCTGGCATGTAAACGGTGGTATTCAGCCAACCGCTGCAGTGTGTTCAATGTGTTTTCAACCCTGATCAGTCCCGGATGCCGTAGCGGCAGATCTTCGTCGGTTATGGCTGCCACTGCACCCTTTTCCAATGCCTCGACAGCAAATCTGTTCCCATTGAAATTTTCCCCTTTAAGGGCAAAAAAAATGCTTCCCGGGGTAAGGTTTCTAGTATCGGTGGAAACAAGCCCGCTGCCCAGGAAAATACTGTACAGATAATTAATGTCCATCCTGCATTTTGTATAAAATAACACTACTGGCAGACTAAATTAAAGAAAAAAGGGGTACTCTCCTAACGCTTAATTGTATTACCATTTCTTGAATTACTTGTAAGAATTTTCACTTTTTTTATTGACTTTTAAGATTTAGTTTTGTAAATTTAGTATTCATTCAACGATGCGTTGGTGATAATATTGAAGTTAGATTGCAGATCAAGTTAAGATGAAAGAAATATATGAAATCACAAGTTTGCAAATTATTTAAGCTACTTCTATTCTGCATTATTCTTTTTATTTCAGCCTGTAACAAAGAATACGAAATGTCAGAAATAAAAGTTGAAAGAGTAACGACTCCTTATCAGGGGGATATGTATGATATCTTTTTTATGGATAGCAACAAAGGATTTATTGTTGGAGAGTTTGATTTTGACGGCAACAGAAAATCGATCATGCTACGCACCTTGGATGGAGGAAATTCCTGGACTGTTGACACATTTAATATTAAAAATCTGAGAGTTAATGGCATTGGAGGCTTCGATAACAAACTCTTTGTCGGAATAACAGATATGGTTGATGGTGCCGGACTGATATATTATTCAATAGATGAAGGGATGAGTTGGAATTACTATTTTTCTGAAATGTCAGCAATACCGGCTTTTTTTGATGAAAGCAATGGTCTCACTATTTATGGGCATAGGATACTAAAAACTTCTGATGGCGGTAACCACTGGGATTCAGTATATTCCTATACGGCAATAGCCGGCATATATCTTAGTATTGCAGACCCACGGGTCGCATATATTGCTGGAGGTGCACACCATGATTATACGGATTTCGGAATATTGTTTAAAACCAACGATAAAGGGGTCACCTGGACTAATTTGAATTGGAATAACTCAGATATTACGAATATGCATTTCCTTAATGACAAAGTTGGATATTTATTCACCTTTTCAGGAAAATTATTTAAAACCTTTGATGGGGGAGAGACTTTTGATTTGATTAACAGCAACATTACTGCTTTAAGCCCTGGTTGTTATTTCACTTCTGATATGGAAGGATTTTATTCTTCACGAAATGCTATTTACTGGTCAAATGATGGGGGAAAATCCTGGAAGGTCCAATTCCGGGATAACAATGTTACAATTCATAAGAAAATTGTATTTAATGGAAATGGCTTTGTTATTGGAAATAATGGCCTGATACTTAAATTAACTAAAAGGCATCCTTAAATCAAACCATATGAAAACAATAATCCTGTTAACATTTTTAATGTACTGTTTAGCATTAACAGTAAGTGGGCAAAAAGGCGTTGTATTGAAAGAAACTTCGGATGAAGGTACTGCTACCTTTATAAGGATTGACAAAGATTCTTTACCATTACAAATCAGTCAGTCTCAAAAGGCATTAAAAGAATTCCTCAAATTGACGAATAATGATGAAATGAGACTTATAAGCACAACGTCCGATAGTTTAGGATTCACCCATCAATATTTTCAGCAATATTTTAGGGGTGTTCGTGTAGAATATGGTGTTTATGCAGTTCACGGTAAGAACAATTTCATAGAAACGTTAAACGGAATATTTAAAAAAATTGAAGAAAATGTAGAAATCAGACCTTCTTTAAACGAAAGCGAGGCCTTGAATTATGCATTGAAAGAAATTGACGCCAATCTTTATAAATGGCAAATCCCTACTGAAGAAAAATGGATTTCAGATAACTTTGGTACCACTTATTATCCAAAAGGCAATCTGGTAATTATTCTGGATAAATATAATACTGGAGCATATAAGCTTGCATGGAAATTTGATATCTATGCCCATAAACCGGTTAGCAGAAATTACATCTTTGTTGATGCAATTTCCGGGATTATCATTAAAAAAACATCCAGATTGCATAATTCAAATGCCAATGGCACCGCAAGTACTAGGTACAGTGGTAGTAGAAGCATTGTGACAGACTCTTACGCAGGTGGATTCAGATTGAAAGAAACCCGTAATAGCGTCAGAATTGAAACCTATAACATGCACCAGGATACTGTTTTTGGTTCAGCATCTCTTTTTCAAGATGATAATAATAATTGGACAGCTGCCGAGTACCATAATGCCAATAAGGACGATGCAGCGCTAGATGCACATTGGGGCACAGAAAAAGTGTATGATTATTTTTATATTGTACATAATAGGAATAGTTATAATGGTTCCGGAGGACCCTTATTGAGTTTTGTGCATGTAAATATAGAAGCTTATCCTTTTTTTTATGATAATAATAATGCCTATTGGGATGGACAGAGGATGATTTATGCTGATGGTGATGGAGTAAATTACGATCCTTTTACAACTCTGGATATTAGTGCTCATGAACTTGCTCATGGTATATGCGATTTCACTGCTCGCTTTGATTATGAAAATGAATCCGGAGCAATAAATGAAGGTTTCAGTGATATTTGGGCGGCATGTGTTGAAAGATATGCCGCACCGGAAAAACAAACCTGGCTTATTGGCGAAGATAATGCTATTCCTCCCAATGGACATCCGGGCAGATCAATGAGCAACCCCAATACCTATAATCAACCTGACACATATGGAGGAACCTACTGGGTTCAAACCGGATGTTCTCCTTTTCCCGCTCCAAGTAATGATTTTTGCGGGGTACATACAAACAGTGGTGTCCTTAATTTTTGGTTTTTTCTTCTTTCTGATGGAGGTAGCGGTACCAATGATTTAAATCATTCTTATAATGTTTGGCCAATTGGAATAAATAAAGCTTCACGTATAGCATATAGAGCTGAAACCGTAATCATACCTCCACCAACCTATCCTGGGGAATCCTCTACAACATTTAGTCAGTTGCGAACAGCCACCATTTCAGCTGCAACTGATTTGTATGGGGCGAATTCATGCGAGGTCAGGTCCGTTACAAATGCATGGTATGCTGTTGGAATAGGAACAAGTTTTGCTGACAATATGTCAGTTAGTGGACCATCTTTAGTCTGCTCTAACGGGACATTTACCCTGAATAATCCGCTTAAACTAGGTAATTCTTATTCTCATATTACTTGGTCTGTAAGCCCTTCATATCTCGTTTCTCCTTCAAGCGGAAGCGGTGGAACGACAGCAAGTCTTTCTAAAGCATCAAATGGTAATCCATTAATTACCTTTAATCCGGGTTGTGGAGTAACAAATGTCTCCAAGTTATTCCATACCGGACCATATAGCAGTTCTGACTATCCGATAACCGGTCCAGGTTCAGCCGGATGTAACTCATATGTTTATTATAACATCCCTACTTTATCAGGAGTTACCTCTATTAATTGGACCTGGCCCATGGGGTGGACCTATGTTTCAGGTCAGGGCACCACATATTTGGCCTTGCGTACAGGTACTTCCGGTGGCATTGTTGCAGTTGGGGTCAACAACACATGTGGCCAGAGCGGAAGTTATGCAACTAAATATACTTCGGTTTACGGTTGTTTCAGTTTAATTGTTATTCCTAATCCTGCATCGGACTTAGTAAACATAACTATTTCTGAACCACAATCAATTATTTCAGATACTTCCGCCACAATGAATTCAGTTTCCAATCCAAGTGAGGAATCCATTGTATATAATATAACCATTACGGATGACATGGGTGTTGTACATTACAGAACTAATAAGTATTCAAATTCTTTTACTATTAATGTTCAGGCACTTAAAAATGGAAATTATATTATTACAGCTGATGACGGAGTAAATAAGTTCACATCACAACTTGTTATAAAACATTAATTCCTGCTTCCATTATTGAAAGGCTGCTTAAATACAGCCTTTTTCTTTTTAAAGTTGTTTCTAAAAATGATCCCGTAACTGTTTGTTTTTGATGGCAAGTTAAACAAGGGAGTCTAAAAAGTCGATTTATAATGGATTGGACCGTATACTCTTCCACTATGGCCGCTGACGCTCAATTTCCCAATGATACTGCTTTGGCGAAAAAGAGCGTAGAGGTCCTTAATTTCCATATTGCAAGTTATATAAAATAAGTAGAGACCCCGCCCAAAGGTGGGGTCTCTACGTCATATCCTGTATCAGGCAGGGATTATCTCTTTCCTTTTCCTGCAGGACTACCCACGCGGATCATGGCGCACCGGAATCCAAGGTCATCCCTTGACTGTTCCTCATCAAGATACCTGCGGGTACCCGGACTTAGCCAATAAGCCCTGTCGCGCCAGGAGCCACCTTTATAAACCCGCGACCTGTCGGTGATCAGTGACGTAAAGTTGTTGGGATCCTGGGAATACATCCGTTCCGAATTGGGTGACTGTCCCTTGATATCCGTAACCCACTCATTTCCATCAATTACACTCGACTCATAGTCGCCGTCATTATAGTTCTTGTAATAGGCTTTTTTATAATTCCAGCGGTTGATGGCTTCCTCCTCCGTAACATCCCGGTAGCGGAGCCTTCCCAGGCTGTCCTTTTCAGCAATATTGCCTTCTTCGTCGGTAGCCAGTGTCTGGAAAACATTACCACGGAACGGATTGAATTCATCAACATCCTCGTTGGTCAGCGGTCTGTAAACATCAAGCACCCATTCGTTAACATTGCCTGCCATGCAATACAGCCCGTAATCGTTGGGCCAGAATGACTCAACCGGTCCGGGTATACTTGCATTGTCGTTCAACCCGCCTGCAGTACCCATAAGGTCACCGCGTCCGCGAATAAAGTTGGCACGCATTTCACCGCGGTCCGATTTGGCATCATTCCTAACATTATGACCGTCCCAGGGGTATATACGCCTTTCATAAACACGTTCCTCGAAAGTATTCCCGATAAGTGCCAGGGCGGCATATTCCCACTCGGCCTCGGTAGGCAGCCTGTATTTTGGCAACAGGATACCATCCTCTACCATTACCCTTCTGTATTCCTGGTTGGGATCAATGCTTCTCAGGTTCTGGTTAACCAGACCTTCATACTGACCAGCCAGGTAAGATTCGGTATTGAAATTTTCTTCTCCGAGCTGGTTGGGATCGGGTTTCAAAATGCCTTCGCGGATAAGAACGCCTTCGTTCACACGGTCGGTTCTCCAGGCACAATAATCGGTTGCCTGCAACCAGTTAACACCCACAACGGGATAATCGTTATAGGAAGGATGCCGGAAATAATACTGAACATAGGGTTCGTTATAGGCCATCGGGCGCCTCCAGACCAGTGTGTCGGGAAGAGCCTTGGTATATACAAGCGGATAATCGATGAATACCCTGCTGAGCCAATACAGATATTCCCGGTAATCCACATTCCTGACCTCGGACTGATCCATATAGAATGAACTTACGGTAACCCTGCGCGGTGTATTATTCCAGTCATAGGTAACATCCTGTTCCACACGGCCCATGGTGAAGGTACCACCCTCAACTAGGACCAAACCGGGACCTGTCTCCTGTTCATTGCCGCCTACAACTTCAAATCCCCCGTTTTCGGCTTCGTTATAATTCCATCCTGTAGTAGACGAAATTTGTCCTTTACCGCCTTTGAAACAACCGGAAAGCAACAAAGCAACAACAGGAACTGCCAGTAATGGAGAAAACTTAACTCTCATGATTCTTGATTTTTATTTTCAAAAATATAAAATTATTTACAATCATTTCTTTGAATTATCAAATACTCTTAATAAGCAGGGCAATCTATCTTTCCTGATCTCTTTCCCTTATACCCACCTTGATTATACCCATCTTTATACTCAAAGCGATATAAAAAGGTTACCTCATGCGCTGCCATTTTTGTTGATAAGAAGTTTATTTTTTTCAGATTAACGTCATAGCTGTAATAAATATTGTATTTTTCATAAGAAATACCTGCAGAAATAATTACTGCATCCATGCTCATGTTTAATCCGTGACGCAAAAATCCGCCAAGAATAAAACCGGAATTGAATAAGAATTGTGAACCCCAGATCAGTTCCTGGTTTTCCTGCTGGCGGGAATAGAAGATCGCAGGTTCCGCCGACAGACCGGAAGAGCTGCTTTGCCCGCTGCCCGGAATCCTGCCACTCACAAAAGCCGTATATTTCAAGGGCAGCCTGTTATTCACCAGGTCGCTGTAGGCTTCCCGGGGACGTGTTAAATGGCTGACCGAAACCCCGAAGGAAATATTGTTATTGTTCTTAATAATCACGCCAACACCGAAATCGGGATAACTTTTGGTATAGTTGCCATAGGTTACGGGACCATAACTGTATCCCAGGTCATTAAGGATATCGGAACGAAAGGTCAGCTCATCGGAATTGAACTGCTTGAAAACATAGGTGGCATTAATGCCTGCTCCCACCTGCCAGTTACTGTTGATATCAAATACATACCCATACAGCAGGGTGGCTGATGTGCGGCTTATTACGCCACTCCCCTGAATATCATTCAGGAAACTGATACCGATTCCGCTGCTGAGCGTTTTTACAGGCATAATCAATGCGGTCCCGTATGTAACAAAAGTAGCCGGAACACCCGGCCACTGGTTGCGGTATGTGATCCCCACTTCACCCGAATTGGGCAAAGCCGCATAGGCCGGATTTACATATACCATGTTTTGCATGAATCCGGAAAAGTGAAAATCCTGGGAAAAAGACCCCCAGGCAACCATGCATCCAAACAGGACCCCAATTGATTTTTTTATCACCATGCCCAATTAATATGATTCTGTAAAACTATAATATTCTTCACTTGTTTTAAGTATTGCATGATAATAATTGTATTTTTGAAACGTTCAATATTGCAGTTTATTTTCTTTAGTGCCGTCGATAAATCAATTCCCGGTAATTCCAATTGCTAGCCGACATGATAATCCGGTCATTTTTTTGCCTGATCCTTCTGATTATTCTGCAATCTTCTCCTGCACAAAATACTCCTGCTTCGTCCTCGGTGTTGTCGACCGGAACATGGTTCAAAATTAAGGTATACAAGAACGGAATATACAAGCTTACCTATGAAGATCTGCAGGGGATGGGGATTGCCAGTCCTGCAGCGGTACGCGTATTCGGGAATGGCGGAAAAACCCTTCCCCTGATGAATGCTGATCCGCGCCCCGATGACCTGGTTGAAAATGCTGTTTATATGCATACGGGTACTGACGGCGTTTTTAACCAGGGTGATTTTATTCTTTTTTATGGTCGCGGACCGGTTACCTGGAATTACAGTGAATCTACCGGCATGTTCGAACATCAGGTACATCCCTACAGCAAGGTTTCCTACTATTTTATAACCGACGGTTCCGGCGAAGGCAGAAAGATTGCTGCGGCCCAGCCTGTAACGGGTTCATCAGATATTACCGTTACAGGTTTTGATGATTATGCATATCATGAAAAAAACCTGAAAAACTTTCTTAAATCCGGCCGCCAATGGTTTGGCGAAAGAATTGATTATTCAACCCTTGATACAACTTTTGTTTTCAACGGGTTACTATCCGAAGTGCCTGTAAAGGTTAAGGCCAATGTCCTAAGCCGCTCGGCCAATACCAAATATTTTTCGTTCAAAAACAACAGCCAGATAATAGGCACCATTGGTGTAAACAGCGTTATCCTCAGTAACAGCACCGGAACACATGCAAATCAAACATCAGCCTTATTTATTTTTTCGGTCCCGGGAAACGAAATAAACCTGAACATTTCATACAATAAAACCGCATCTTCCGATGAAGGTTTTCTCGATTACCTCACCGTGAATGTTCGCCGGAATCTAAATATCACCGGTGATGAATTATTCTTCCGCAACAGATTTTCTGCCGGAACCGGAAGCATTGCCCTGTTTACGGTGGGCAGCAGTACGGCAGCAACCCAGATCTGGGATGTTACGGACAGTTATAACATCAGAAAAATCGAATCGCAGCTGAACGGGAACACGCTTACTTTCAAAGACAGCACGAATACAATAAAGGAATATGTTGCAGTTAATCCTGGCGGGGTGTTCCCCAAACCTGATATAAGCCTGTCGGATTTTACCGGGCCGGTCACAAACCAGAACCTGCATGCCACGGGTCCCCACCAGATGCTTATCATTACGCATCCGTTGTTCCGGGCAGCTGCCGACAGTGTGGCTGAATTTCACAGGCAGCAGGACAATATGAGCGTTTTTGTGGCAACCACGGATGAGGTTTATAATGAATTCTCCTCTGGAGCGCCCGATGTAAGCGCCATTCGCGACTTTGCCAGGATGATCCGGAACAGGTCCACCGGCAGCCATAACCTGTTGAAGTACCTCTTGCTTTTTGGAGACGGTTCCTATAACAACCATTCCCATGCTGCGGGTAATTCGAATTATGTTCTTACCTACCAGTCGGCGAGTTCCCTGAATGCCAGCACATCTTATGTCTCCGATGATTTCTTTGGCTTTATGGATGAAAACGAGGGCGGATCGGAAAATATGGAATCGTATCTCCTTGATCTGGGAGTTGGCCGGCTGCCTGCAAAAAACGCCGATGAAGCCATGATCCTTTACCGGAAGATCAGGAATTACAATTCAGAAAAAAACAGGGTCGACTGGCGGAACAACATTCTTTTTATTGGTGATGATGAGGACGGCAACCTGCATATGAATCAGGCCAATAGCCTGGCCGACTGGGTACGGGATACCTATCCGCAGTTTGTTGTTAAAAAAATACTGCTCGATGCATACAAACAGGTATCAGCCTCTACCGGAGCAAGATATCCTGAGGTGAACCGCAATATAACAGACAATATTCATAAAGGGATCCTCATTTACAATTACACCGGACACGGAGGCGAAAGGGGAATGGCCGCGGAACAGATCCTCATGCGCGATGACCTGGAGAAATTTACCAATGCAAATTTCCTGCCGCTGTTCGTAACCGCTACCTGTGAATTCAGCCGTTTTGACGACCTCACCGATGACGAAGGAAAGCTCATTGAAAGCACCTCAGCAGGAGAAACCTCCCTGCTGAATGAGCATGGAGGAAGTATCGCCCTCCTTTCCACAACACGCATTGTTTATTCGGACAGGAACCATTTTCTGAATACCAAATTCTACCGGGTAGCTTTTGAGCGCGATGAAAACGGCAACTATTACAAACTTGGCGACGTCATCAGGATGACCAAGGATTCCACCGGCGTGCAACGCAACAAGCTTAATTTTATCCTGCTGGGTGACCCGGCACTCACGCTGGCAATACCCCGGTTTAAGGTTATGACCGACTCCATCAACAGCACCGCTGTGAATGCCGGCACAGACACCCTGAAAGCCTTTTCCCGGATTAAGGTCTCCGGACACCTGGAAAATCTGAATAACACGCTGATGAGCACTTTTAACGGCGTTGTCTATCCCTCGGTATTCGACAAAAAGCAAACCGTAACAACCCTGGGAAATGACGGCGACGACCCCATGCAGTTTGAAACACAGGAGAATCTCATTTATAAAGGTAAGGCCAGTGTGTTTGACGGATATTTCACATTTGAGTTCATGGTTCCCAAGGATATAACATACAGTTACGGGAACGGCAAAATAGTATACTACGCCGAAGATGCAGATTCGGATGCCAACGGTTTCTGTACGGAATTCATCATCGGAGGAACCATGCCGGGTGTTGTGCCAGACAGGAACGGTCCGGAAATAGCACTGTTCCTGAATGACGAAAATTTTAATAACAGCGGGATAACCAATACCAGCCCCGTTATATATGCCCTTATTTCCGACGAAAGCGGTATCAATACAGTGGGAAACGGGATCGGTCATGACATTACCGGAGTAATTGACGGCAGGGTCTCCGAACCCATAATTCTGAATGATTTTTTCGAGACCACACTGGATGATTACAGGAAGGGGACTTTACAGTACCAGTTGTTTGATCTTGAAGAAGGATGGCACTCACTTACCGTGAAAGTATGGGATGTGTTCAACAACTCCTCCGAAAGCACCCTTGCATTCAACGTATTATCGGGTAACCGGCTGATCATCGCGGATGCCTATAATTACCCCAATCCCGCACGCGAATTTACCTCGTTTACCTTTGAACATAATAAACCCGGGGAAGAATTACAGGTTACGATCAGTATTTTTGATATGGATGGACGAAACGTGGCAGAATTGCGGGAAACGGTTTTCTCCGGTGGCTTTACCTCTTCACCCATGACATGGGATCTCAGGGATTCCAATGGAAATTACCTCAGCCAGGGCATGTATCCTTACCGCATCAGGATAAACGACAGAAGTGGCTCATTTACTGAAAGTTATAAGAAATTGATCATTCTCAGACAATAATTATACAGGAATGCGGTTTACTATACAAATCCAATGCATGAGATAAGTCTACCTGGTTTGTTTTTAGTATAAATATTATAACTTTGTGGCACTAAATTTTAAAATGATGATTTTAAGAAGATTAACTGTTTTTGTTGTAAGTATTACCGGATTGATGTCTCCTGTCATTGCCCAAACAGGTACAATAACCAATAGGTTGCTGGGCACGCTGAATGCCATTCAAACCACGGTTCCCTTTCTCACCATTGCACCCGATTCAAGAGCCGGAGCCATGGGCGACCTTGGGGTTGCCACATCGCCCGATGTGAATTCACAACACTGGAATGCTGCAAAATATGCGTTCGTCGACGGTGAATTCGGCGTTTCCCTGTCTTATACTCCGTGGCTTAGGAATATCGTTAATGATATCAACCTGGGTTACCTTTCGGCATTTTACCGGTTCGACAGTAAACAGGTTGTAAGCGCTTCCCTCAGGTATTTCTCCCTGGGAGAAGTCATATTCAGGGATATCGAGGGCGTCCTTGTTGGTAACTATAATCCAAATGAATTTACCATCGATGCAGGTTATTCCAGGCTGCTATCCGATTACTTTTCAGGTGCCCTGGTGCTGCGGTTCATACGCTCGGACATAACCGGCGGCGGAAGCATCGAAGGACAACAATATAATGCCGGGTATTCCTATGCTGCCGATCTTGGCTTTTATTACCAGCGCCCCCTTGCACTGGGTGGAATGAATGGTGAAATAGCCTGGGGTGTCAACTTTTCCGACCTGGGTACAAAGATATCCTATACCGAGGGTTCCGACAAGCAGTTCATACCTGCCAACCTGCGCCTTGGCGCCCGTTATACCCTGGAGATCGACGAATACAATTCATTAACCGCCTCCATTGATGTGAACAAACTGCTGGTACCCACTCCTCCTGTTTATTATACCGACAGCACGGACGTGGACGGAAACCAGGTGGTCGAATACGGCCGCAAGACTCCTACATCCCTCCCGCTGAGCTGGATCCAGTCGTTTTATGATGCCCCTGCCGGATTCCGTGAAGAGATGCGTGAATTTATGATATCCGCCGGGGTCGAATACTGGTACAGGAACCAGTTTGCCATCCGGGCAGGCTATTTCAATGAGCATGAAAATAAAGGCAACCGCAAATATTTTGCTACCGGTATCGGAATGAAACTGAATGTTTTCTTTATCGATTTTTCATACCTGATCTCCACTTCGGGAAGGAGCAATCCGCTGGCCAATACCATGCGTTTCACACTGGGGCTGAATTTCGACAAATTATAATAGCGTACGATGAATTTCCGTATCGGTTTTGGTTACGATGTTCATCAACTTGCCGCAGGCCGCCGGCTAATACTGGGCGGCGTTGAAATTTCACACGAAAAAGGTATTGTTGCGCATTCCGACGGCGACGTTCTGGTCCATGCCATTTGCGATGCCCTGCTGGGTGCTGCAGGACTGCGTGACATCGGATATCACTTCCCGGATACTTCTGAAAAGTACAGGGGAATAAGCAGCATGGTGCTGCTGAGGGACACTGTTTCCCTTCTCGGCAACAGCGGTTACCGGGTTGGCAATATCGACACGACACTGTGCCTGCAACGTCCGAAAATAAAGGACCTGGTTCCGCAGATGATCCGTAATCTGGCCGATGCCATAAATACCGAAACCGCTAATGTTTCTGTAAAGGCCACTACTACTGAAAATCTTGGCTTTGTGGGTGAGGAAAAGGGGGTGGCAGCCTATGCTGTTGCCCTGATTTATAAAGCATAATGGGCCTAATGGTCGTCCTCGGCGCAAGTCCGGATCCGGAAAGATTCTCCAATAAAGCAGTAAGGCGCCTCCTGAAAAAAAAGTACCAGGTAATTGCTATCGGTAAAAAGGAAGGCATGATCGAAAACCTGCCGATCATAACGGGCCAGCCCCCCCTGGCCGATGTCCATACTGTTCTCATGTACCTTGCTCCCTACCACCAGGGGGAAATATTTGACTATGTAATTTCCCTTCGCCCCAAACGGATTATCTTCAATCCCGGAACCGAGAGCCCTGAGTTTGAAGAGTTCCTGGAAAGCTATAACATTGAGATCATTAAAGATTGCTCGTTGGTAATGCTGGCGATGGGGAGGTTTTAAAAAGTGACTGGTGACGGATAACAAGTGGGATTTGCTTTTCAAATAATAGTAATTATTTTTGTGCCAAAATTTATACTTAATCCATGAAAGCATATGTCTTTCCCGGTCAGGGCGCCCAGTTCGCAGGAATGGGCAAGGAACTGTATGAAAATTTCCCGCAGGCTGCAGCATTGTTCGAAAAGGCTAACCAACACCTCGGGTTCAGGATAACCGACCTGATGTTCTCGGGAACAGATGAAGACCTTAGACAGACCAGGGTTACACAGCCGGCTATATTCCTTCATTCGGTGATCACCGCAATGGTATTGGGTGACCGGTTCCGGCCTGATATGGTGGCCGGACATTCTCTGGGAGAATTCTCAGCATTGGTGGCTGCCGGCGGACTTTCCTTTGAGAACGGACTGTTGCTTGTATCCAAACGCGCGCTGGCCATGCAGAAAGCCTGTGAACTGCAGCCATCCACCATGGCAGCCATTCTCGGACTCGACGATGAGGATGTTGAAAAAGTCTGCCAAGAGATCAGTGCCGTTGTTGTGCCGGCAAATTACAACAGTCCCGGCCAGATTGTGATCTCCGGATCGATTGAAGGAATCGACATGGCCATTGAAAAACTATCCGCCCTGGGAGCTAAAAGGGCTATTAAACTTTCGGTAGGAGGTGCATTCCATTCTCCCCTGATGGAGCCTGCCAGGATTGAACTGGAGAAGGCTATTGACAATGCTGAATTTAGTAAGCCAGTATGCCCTGTTTATCAAAATGTTACAGCAAAGCCTTCCGCAAATCCCGGTGTGATCAGGGAAAACCTGAAGAAGCAACTGACTTCACCGGTAAGATGGACGCAAACTGTTAAAAACATGCTTGCCGACGGTGCAACAGCATTTTATGAGGTTGGACCGGGAAATGTTCTTCAGGGACTGGTAAAGAAAGTTGACCGGAGTATTGTTGCCGAGAGTGCCAAAATCTGAAGGTGCAAGCTTTAATTTGTTATCCCGGGGGTCTTTCGAACATAGGTGTTGTCCCCGAGTTGTTTTAACATAAAATGAGCAACGCTTAAAGGTAATGATCTCCCTTTTAGGTTTAACTTTGAAACAACATACATGGAGCAGAAGAGTTCGCCTCTGAAAAAAGGCGTTTAGAAAATCAATTCATGCAGGCTTTTGCCTGCCGGTGCAATAATATCAAAGAAAATATGTCTGAGCCCGGTTCCTGCGGGCGAGTTATTTTCTTTTACAG
>DATEVU010000112.1:0-4484 GCA_035258345.1 Bacteroidales bacterium | reverse complement strand
GACAGCGGTCAGCAGAAATCCGGCAATGGCGGCACCGACAAAACCAAACAACATTTCATGCGCATGCCATAAATACGAGGTTGGTGTGCCTATGGGCCAGATCCCTATTATATGTATTGTCAACCATATCAACATGGCGATAACAGCATACAATCCTGCAAACAGAAAAAACGGCCGGAAGCCGTAATTAAATAACGCAAATTCTGAAGATGAGTTCATATGATGTTAATATTCCACTTATCGGATATTACAAATATACTCCTTCATCGAGTCAATTAATAATCAGCCGGAAATTCTGTTTTGAAGATAGCCATCCTGCACCATAAACATACTGATCTGGAAAAAACACCTTGTTTAATAAACTATATGGCTCAACACTGGATGGAGCAAGGGCATAATGTTATCCA
Organism: Bacteroidales bacterium; assembly: GCA_035258345.1. GTDB lineage: Bacteria > Bacteroidota > Bacteroidia > Bacteroidales > UBA10428 > UBA5072. Next base: position 4,077 of record DATEVU010000112.1, on the reverse strand, counting down.
TATAAAAGGAGTAGATTCTCCTTTACCCGCGGCAGATGTGTTAATCCTTCATGTAAACCTGACAGTAGTGCCGCAGGAATATATCCAGGCTGCAGAACGATATCCTGTGGTTATTAACCGGAATGTCATTGATATTTCCAAACCTGCTTTCAGTCAAATCATGGTCAAACAGGATGATCATTATTCGGGACCGGTCATTGTCAAAACCAGAAATAATTATGGTGGCGTACCGGAAAGACGTATCAGTAACAGTATCATTGATAAAGTCTATCAGCAATTTGAGTGCCTGAGATCATGGCGTTACATCAAATATTTGAAAGAGTATCCGGTTTTTGAATCAATACAGAAAGTGCCATGCGAAGTCTGGCAAAATGAACATCTTGTTGTTGAAAAGTTTTTACCAGAACGTGACAGTGAAGGGAATTATTGTATGCGTGAATGGATATTTTTAGGTGACCGGGTAATACATTATATGAATATTTCCCATGAACCCGTCATTAGAGGCATCAATGCATTTCGGAGAGAATATTTCACAGTGGATGAAGTGCCGGATGAGTTACAGGTAATAAGAAACAAGCTTGGATTTGATTATGGAAAATTTGATTATGTAATGCACAATGAATTTCCTGTTATATTTGACATTAATAAAACTATCGGGGTTGCTCGCAATTTTGGTGAAAGGAATAGAGCCCATGAGCGCATCAAAGAACTGAGTCATGGATTGGAGTATTACTTGAAAGAGAGATCTGTTTGATGGTGAAATTGAGTAGAAGAACGCTTTGTCAGGAAGAGCTTGCCAGAATATCTTCTGTATATTTGAATGAAGGAAGATCTCAGGATATATGGGAAATTTCACATGTGGAAATTGATGATAATATTCTGACCGCACGGGTCAGAATGCGTTCTTATTTTATTTCTCCTACTGATCAGAGTGGATTCCATTTGACGATGTACCCGCCAATTGAGTTTATATCACAATTGATGATTATCTATGTTCATGTCTGGGCAGGATTAACAGAGAAAACCCGGGAGGGATGGATGATTGAAAGCTCTTTTTCTAGCAAACGTGCAATCCGTGATCCGGATAATATTCAGGTTCGTATGGAAGTCACTTCAATCAGAAAGTTAAAAGAAAAAATTTACATAGTAGCAGAAAGCAAAGTTTTCGATCAGGAAGGACTGTTTGAGGCAAAGATGAAATGTCTTTTGTCATAAATATGTTTTAACAAAACATGTTTGGGTAATCATCGTGAAACTCATTGATTTAAGCAGCCCTGAATTTCTGACCGATCCATATCCTGTTTACCGGCAAATACGTGAAATGGATGAGCCGTACTGGTTACCGAACACCCAGCCAATTAAATCTGATGGTATGTGGTTATTCAGCCGTTATGACGAAGCTGCCAATATACTTAAATTGAACGGCCCCCTGTCCAAGCAAATAACCCGTGTACGTTTGCCTGAAGAGATAACTCCTCTGGATTTAACAATGCTGAACCAGGATCCGCCTGAACATACACGCTTGCGTAACCTGGTTAAACAGGCATTTACTCCGGAGCGAATCAAGGCATTGGAAACCGGCATCGGACGGATTGCCGATGAACTGATTACACGTATGAGTGATAAGGAAACAGGAGACTTCATTGAAGATTTTGCTTTGCCATTGCCACTGCGAGTTATCGCTGATCTCATGGGGGTTCCTTACAATGATCGCGATATGTTTTGCCGCTGGATTACGTCTATTCTTACCGGATTTGATTCAGTTACTGCCAATACGGAAAAACTCGTCCGGCAAAAACTGGCCATGCAGGAACTCGCCAGCTATTTTAATCAATTGATAGTATATCGACGCCAGCAGCCTTCTGATGATTTAATTACAGCATTGATTGAAGCGCACGATCATCACGATAAATTGACTGCTGATGAATTACTGGGTATGTGCATTTTATTCCTGGTTGCCGGCTATGAAACCACAGTCAATTTGCTGGGATGTGGTTTGTACACTCTTATCCGGCATCCGGAACAATTCAGGATGCTCAGGCAACATCCGGAATACCTGTCTTCTGCAATTGAAGAAATGCTCCGTTTTGAAAGTCCGCTCCAGCGTTCCACTTTCCGTATCACCACAGATACCTGTGAAATTGGAGGTAAACAACTTCGGGCAGGAGAACAGATTTGTGCCATGATTGGCGCGGCCAATCGTGACCCTTCACAATTCCACCAACCTGATGCATTTGATATAAGCCGCACTCCAAACCGGCACCTTGCTTTGGGTATGGGGATTCATATTTGCCTGGGTGCCACATTGCTACGCACGGAAGCACGTATTGCATTTGATCGAATCATTGCAAGATTGCCGAATATACAACTGGCAACAGAAAAACAGGAATGGAATACGACAACGTTTTTTCGTGGTTTACGTACTTTACCTGTTTATTATTGAATCCAGTATTATTAATTGGTAATAGCATGTTAAGTCTGGAAAGAAGAGACCTTGAGACGAAAACGATTCGCATAACAGTTTTTGAATCAACCGGATCAGAAAACCCACTGAACCTAAGGGCAGAAGAACTCCTTCAGGCTTTTGATGATACAGGGGTCATACTGTTACGGGGATTCGATTTTGATTTGGGAAATTTTGAATTTTTTACACGGGTTTTATGTGATAAATTTTATACAGTTTCCTATCGTCATAAGCGCGGCCAACTCAATGGGGACAGGTACAGCAACGAAGTATTTCAGGGAAATTTTATGCTTTTTGGCCATACTGAAGGGACTTTTAAACCTTATCCCATGTCGCCAGAAGTTTGTTTTTTCATGTGTATTACACCACCGGCAGAACAGGGTGGGGAGACAACTTTGGTAGATGGCATCACTTTTCTCAAAAACATGTCTCCACAATTACGCCGTCGCTTTGAGGATTCGGGTATTACATATTCAATGTTGTGGGGGCCAGAACGGTGGAAAAATGAATTTTATGTTGAAGATGCGCACACATTGGCTGGCTTATTTGCGGAAATTCCTGGCGTTAAATACAGTTTTCATAAGGAATCTCTAGAATTGTTTTACACGACGGAAGCAATTACTAAAACAAGAGGCGGTGATCACGCATTTGCAACAGGTCTATTGGCGCACCTCCCGCGTATTTCACACCCACGTTACCTCGATAAAAAAGTACACACTAATCCGGCTAACCGTGTCTTTTTTGGTGACGGCGAGGAACTATCAGATGAGATTATCAACGAATTGATAGACATCCACGACACTCTGGCTTATCCACATCGTTGGCAGGCTGGTGATGTATTAATGATAGACAATACCCGCTTCATGCATGGAAGGACAATGACGCAACGTCACTGTGACCGCATCATCGCCAGCCGTTTTGGCTGGTTAAAACCTGACAGTTAACAGTCCTGCCTGTTTTTACAGCTGAATTCCCGGCACTATTAATGTTGCTGGTTCAAAATGTAACGGATAAAGGAGTGATTAATAATTTGAAATAAGGGAGTACTCATGATGATTAAGCAATTTTCAATATCCTATAAAATAGCGGGCCTGAATCTTGTTGTCTTTCTGGTTTTATGCGGGGCGATTATTTATATCGGTTCGCAGGCGCTGGACAGTGAGGAGATGCGCCAGCAGGCTACCGAACGCCAGGAACTCAATATCCGTATTGCCTGGGAAATATTAAACACATACGGTAATGATTTTTATATCAGGGATGGAAGCCTCTATGCCGGGGTTCACCAGCTTAATGGAGATTACCAGATTGTTGACAGAGTCAAACAACTGGTGGGAGGCACTGCCACAATATTCATGCACGACACACGAGTAACAACCAATGTAATGAAAGAAGATGGTACGCGTGCCATCGGTACCAAATTGGGTGAAGGCCCGGTTAACGATGCCATTTTTAAGCGGGGCGAGTCATACCGCGGCGGGGCAATCAATGGACGTCCGGTGTGCCCGAGAGCAGCCCGTGTCATCACGGCCAGGATCATGGTTGCAAAAGCGCCCGTCGTAAATGCATGCATCCATGCCGCGCCGAATATCGCACCCGTCAGGAGAAATAGCCCC
>DATEVU010000111.1:0-14462 GCA_035258345.1 Bacteroidales bacterium | reverse complement strand
ATAATTATACAAGTATGTTGATTTCTAATCATAATCTATGATCACTCTACATCTAGAAACAAAAAAGACTGCTTTCTGACGATTGAAAAATTCATGACTCTGGCGGGGTATATATTTCGAAAGGGCCGCCAATTGGCAGCCCAGATAATTTGTGACCCCGGAGGGATTCAAACCCCCGACTTTCAGAACCGGAATCTGACGTTCTATTCAGCTGAACTACGGGGCCGGATCTATTGCAGACGATGCAAAAATATGCAAAAATAGGGGACGGACAAATTAATTGCCTGTAATAATAATACCAGGGCGATTTAAACGGATAACTGCGGCTACCACATGTTTAAATCAAACGAAAAATAAATAATATACGAATAACGTAAAATAAGAAAAATAACGTATATTTGTATCGAATTAGTCAATTTCATCATGATCCGTGAAAATCCAAAACGTAAGAAAATTCTGGATACAGCCCACGAGCTCTTCTGGAAGCACGGCCTGAAAAGGGTGAGTATAGAAGAGATCTGCGCCGTGGCCGGCGTGAGCAAAATGACTTTCTACAAGCATTTTGCCAATAAAACTGCCCTGGCCAAATACATACTGGACGGTTTTTTTGGCGAGGCCATGGCGGAGTACCGCAGTATTATGGACAGTGACATGGAGCATGCTGAAAAGGTAAAACGCGTTGTAGCTTTTAAATTGAAGAATTCCGGTGGAATCAGCCAGGAATTGGTAAATGAAATGTATAAAAGCGGGGAACCGGAGATCCTTGAATTCATCCGCCAATGGTCGGAAAAATCCCTTTCCATGATCCTGAACGATTTTCTGACCTGGCAGAAAAACGGCGACATCAGATCAGGCATTAAGCCGGAATTTATGATGTATTTGCTGAATAAACTGGCGGATCTGACCACCGATGACAGCTTTACGCGGTTGTATGCCAGTCCTGCTGAAATGGTCAATGAGCTAACCAACTTCTTTTTTTACGGGCTCATGCCTGTTAATAAGGTCAGAAGCTTATGAAGACAGGATTATACCTATTGCAGGTGGTTGCCGGTATGATTTTCCTTCCGGCCATCAGTCAGGCGCAACACACCATGCTGAGGTTTGAGAATCAGTTCAGCGGCTGGGGCACGATAGGATTTAACGATCCTGTTGGTTACCAGCTTGGCGGCAGGTTTATCCCCACGCTGCATCTTGCGGACAGCCTTAGCAACAGCCGCATTATAGATGCAGAACTGTCGGTGAATGCGTTTGGAAATGCCCTGTTCACCGGCAACCATTATGATGATGGCGATGCCGTCCTGAAGCCTTACCGGCTTTGGTTACGCTATGCAACACCCCGGTTTGAGCTCAGGATAGGACTTCAGAAGATCAATTTTGGTTCGGCCACCGTATTGCGTCCGCTGATGTGGTTTGATAAAATTGATTACCGCGACCCGCTTCAACTTACCGATGGTGTATATGGTTTTTTGGGCAGGTATTATTTTCAAAATAATGCCAATATCTGGTTCTGGGTACTTTATGGCAATGATGAATCCAGGGGATGGGATGCAGTGCCAACGCAAAAGCATATTCCGGAATTTGGCGGCCGGTTTCAGCTTCCACTTGGCAAAGGCGAAACTGCTTTCAGTTATCATCATCGGGAAGCCGTATTTGATTTCCCTGCCGACAGCATTTCCGGAATATCACAAATTCAATATCCCGAGAATAAAATTGGTGTCGACGGAAAATGGGACGTGGGGATCGGTCTTTGGTTCGAAGGTGTTATCAAGCACAATGGGCTGAACAGCACCATTATCCCGGAATGGGAAACTTTCTTCAACCTGGGAGCGGATTACACCTTTCCACTTGGCAGCGGGCTTACTGCAACCGCAGAGTATTTCCGGTACAGCAGCAGGGATGAACTGGCGGAGAAAGGGTTGCATAATAACTTTACTGCCGTGGCGGCAAATTATCCGTTAGGAATCATGAACAGTATTACAGGAATGGTCTATTATAACTGGGATCTGGAAGAATGGTACAGGATCATAAACCTGCAACGCAAATATGACTACTGGAGCTTTTACCTGATGCTATTCTGGAATCCCGACCGGTTTGCAATTTATAATGCCTCGCAGGACCGCAACCTGTTTTCCGGAAAAGGCATGCAATTGATGGCTGTCGTAAATTTTTAAAACCTCATAAGAATTACTTAATAAAAATCAAATGGAAAACGGAAAGATCATTTCTATAGAAGGACTGAAAAAGCACTTTCCCATGGGAAGCGGGAAATTTACCGCACTCAACGGAATTGATCTCATTTTCGGTAAAGGTGAATTTACCGGGATCATTGGTCCCAGCGGATCGGGAAAAACTACCCTGCTGAATATCATCGGCTCCCTGGATTCACCATCGGAAGGAAAGGCAATTGTTATGGGGCAGTCGGTCGGAGACCTCAGTGCAAAAGCATCTGCTGCTCTCCGGAAGTCACAGCTTGGGTTCATCTTTCAAAGCTATAACCTGCTCCAGGTGCATACGGTTTACGAAAACGTGGAATTTCCGCTGCTGTTGCTGGGTGTTGAAAGCGGAAAACGGAAAAAGATGGTGCTCGACGCATTGGAATGGGTGGGACTTACGGATAAGGAAAAATCAAGGCCTGCCCAGCTTTCCGGTGGAGAATGCCAGCGTGTTGCCATCGCCAGGGCCATGGTGAAAAAGCCGGTGATCGTTCTGGCAGATGAACCGACTGCCAATCTTGATGCGGCCAATTCGCACAATATCCTTCAAACCATGGAAAGGCTGAACCGTGACCTTCAAACCACCTTTATATTTGCAACCCACGACGAAAAGGTAATCGGTTACATCCGCCGCAAGATATATCTCGAGGACGGCAAAGTTGCACGGGATGAAATCATATCCAAAAACAAAGGGAGGACACTCCAATGACGGCAGTTAAACTCGCATTGCGGAATTTGTTGGGTGCAGGGCTTCGGACCTGGCTCAATGTAATTGTCCTTTCCTTCTCCTTTGTGGTAATCATCTGGCATAAAGGATTCCTCGACGGCTGGGACCGGCAGGCCAGGACGGATATGATCGCCTGGGAACTGGGGGGTGGCCAGTACCGGGAGCAACATTATGATCCCTATGACCCTTTTACCCTCACCGAAAGCCATGGCTTAATTCCCCATGAACTTATGGAACAGACCAAAAAGGGAGAACTCACACCCATACTGATCTCCCAGGGTACGATATACCCTTCGGGAAGAATGTTAAGCATTATGGTCAAAGGTATTGATCCCGGACAGCAGGTGGTTTCGATACCAACAACCTTGCTGGAAAATGCAGGAGAAGATATTCCCGCTATTATCGGAAGTGGCATGGCCGAAAGCTCGCATTTGAATGAGGGCGATTATATTATGCTGCGCTGGCGTGATAAGAACGGTGCCTTTGATGCAGCTGAAATTAAGATTGCGGGAATATTTAATTCCACTGTTCCAACCATCGACGGGGGACAGATCTGGATACCCCTCAAAGAATTGCAGCGCATGTTGATATTACCTGATGAGGCCACGCTCCTCGTGGTAAAAAATCCCGAAACAAACTGGTTACCGGTGGAGGGGTGGAGTTTTAACAGCCAGAAATCCTTGCTGGTGGACTTCGACAGGATCATCAAAAGCAAGGTGGCAGGCGGATCCATTCTCTGGGGAATCCTGTTGTTGCTCGCCATGCTGGCTGTTTTCGATACTCAGGTACTGTCAATTTTCCGTCGGCAAAAGGAAATCGGTACCTATGTCGCTCTTGGAATGACACGCAGACAGGTTGTTACACTCTTTACCGCCGAAGGAGCCATGCATTCGGTGCTGGCAGCGCTGCTTGGCGCTGTATATGGCATTCCGTTATTTGCGTGGCAGGCATTAAAGGGCATATCCCTGCCCATGGAAGGCAGTGATTATGGAATATCCATGGCGGAAACCATTTATCCGGTTTACAGCCTTGGCTTGATTTTCAGCACGGTGATCATCATCATGATCACCACTACGCTGGTAAGTTACTGGCCTTCACGCAAAATTTCAACCATGAAACCAACCGATGCATTAAGGGGGAAAATACAATGATAAAATTTCTTTTTAAAGGATTGCTGCGTGACAAACACCGCAGTTTGATGCCATTGATCGTGGTGGCAGTGGGCGTAATGCTTACGGTATTCTTCCAGAGCTGGCTTACAGGCGTCATCAGCGACAGCATAGAATTTAATGCGCGGTTTACTACCGGCCATGTGAAGGTTATGACAAATGCATATGCTGAAAATGTTGAACAAATGCCCAATGATCTGGCTTTGATGGGCGTAGATACAATACTTCCCGGATTGAAAAAAGATTTTCCGGGATTGGACTGGGCTGAACGCATCCACTTTGCCGGTTTGATCGATGTACCTGATGCCCAGGGAGAAACCAGGGCCCAGGGTACCGTTGTCGGATTTGGGATCGATCTGCTTTCGGGCGATCCCAGGGAGACCGACAGAATGAATATCCGCAGTTCGTTAAAAAAGGGCCGTTTGCCTCAGAAGTCCGGGGGAATACTGCTTAGCGATGCGGTTTCTGAAAAACTGAAGGTAAATCCCGGCGATACGGTTAGCATAATCAGTTCAACCATGTTTGGTGAAATGGCAGTGTACAATTTCATCCTTTCAGGTACTGTAGAGTTTGGATCCACTGCCATGGACAAGGGTTCATTTCTTGCCGACATCGGGGATGTCCGTAAAGCATTGAATATGGAAGATGCCACCGGAGAAATACTGGGATTTCTCAACGGGGGATTTTATGATCATGAACTGGCGGAGCAAACGACTATAGATTTTAATAAAAGATACAGCCGTTCAACAGATGAATTTTCACCGGTGATGCAAACCCTGAAAGAACAGCAAAACATGGGGATATTGGTGGATTATTCCTACAAAATGCTGGGCATAATGATTTCTGTGTTTCTTGTGGCTATGTCGATCGTACTGTGGAATGCAGGTCTGCTCGGCGGATTGCGGCGCTATGGGGAGTTTGGCATGCGTCTTGCAATCGGTGAGTCGAAGGGGCATGTATACAAAACCATGATCTATGAATCACTGCTGATCGGAGTACTGGGCTCGTTTGCCGGCATTGCGATAGGGCTGGGTGTGGCATGGTATTTTCAGACTTACGGGATCAACGTAGGTTCGATGATGAAGGACAGTACCATGATGATGCCTGCCGTAATGCGCGCACACATAACACCGGAAACCTGGTACATCGGATTTATTCCCGGAGTCTTCTCCAAACTTATCGGTACGATGCTTTCGGGCATTGGTATTTTTAAACGGCAAACAGCACAACTTTTTAAAGAACTTGAATCATGACAGCAATACTTGTTATTTTATTAATGGGCTTTTCAGCACTGAACGCCCAAACACCCGACGGGAAAGAGATCCTCAGGAGGATCGACCAGAACATGACCTCGGAGAACCGAGTTTTTACTGCCAAAATGATCATTCATGGACGAAGGAGTGTACGAACGGTGGAGTCGAAAACATGGACTGCGGGTGACAGCAAATCCTATACCGAATATCTGTTTCCCGTGCGTGACCAGGGAACGAAGATGCTTAAACTTGAAGAACAACTCTGGATATATTCTCCCGCAACCGACAGGATCATCCAGATCTCAGGACATATGCTGCGCCAGTCGGTAATGGGATCAGACTTATCCTATGAGGATATGATGGAGGACAGCAAGCTTACCAGTCATTACAATGCTGAAGTTACGGGGAGTGAAAAGGTCGGGGACCGGATGTGCTGGATTGTCAAGCTCACGGCTTTTGACCCTGAAATGGCCTACCAGGGCAGGAAAATGTGGGTAGACCAGGAGCGGAACATCCCGCTGCGCGAAGAGCTTTTTGCCAAAAGCGGCACGCTCCTGAAACGAACCGAGTTATCGGATGTGGTAAATCTATTCGGAAGGTGGTTCCCAAGGAAAATGGTTTTTAAGGATGTGCTCAAGGATGGCGAAGGCACCGAATTTATAATCGGTGAGATTCAGTTCAATGTTCCCATTCCCGATTACGTTTTTTCGAAAGCCAGCCTGAAAAAATAAAAAATAGCTCCGAACTTTGTCCTGGTATGTGGTGGTCGGTAGACGATTTGGATGACAACTGAAAACATTAGCAGGTCAAAGTAAAACCAGGTTAAAGCATCTCATTTATCGCAGCGGTATTAAGGTTCCTTCGGGCCTGCGGCTAAAGGTTTACCCTTCAATCTTCACCATGCTCATAGTCGAACCAGGCAAAATTCGCCGGGGTTTTTGAAGGTATTCCATTGCCGGTGGCAAACATTCCCAGATATACTCCTGTGAATCCACCGGCAACCTCCGAGGAGAGATAGCGTGATTCCATGCTCCCCGCCTGGATAAATTCACCCGAGTTTTCGGATCGATAGCTGAACATGTACCTTTCGGGCTCAGCGGATATCCTGAGTTCAATGCCGCCGGAAGGTATATGTTCCGTGTAAGCCGTATGACGCAAATTTCCTATCCGGTAATTCAACACCACGACACGTCCGGTACCTTCCTTACGGATACAAAGTTCATAATGATGCTTCTCGTTCATCAGCACGGTAATCCCGGCAGATTCACCATTAGCTTCCGGATAAAAATCGACCATGGCGGTTGCTGCACAGTTGAAATGCTGCTGCCTTCTTCCCACGAATGCCGGGGATGATGGCTCGTCCAGGGTGGAGCTATTGCCCCTGAGGGTTAAATATCCCGGTTTTTCTTTCATCGACCAGGAACCTGAATTGGGATTCCGAAGGAAATTCCAGCACAAGGCCAGCCTTTCCTTGTCAAATTCGTCACGTACCGTTGACGGGGCAAAGGGAACAAGTGGAAGGGTTCTTGCCGAAACTTTGGCACCTACTGTGTCTCCAGGACTAACCACCGGCCAGCCCTGGGCATTCCAGGTAACCGGTGTCAAAAATGTCTCCCGGCCCAGGTGATGAAAGTCCCCGCCTGTCTTACGGAAGGCCAGGAATACCATCCACCAGGAGTCGTCATGCGCCTGAACCAGGTCAGCATGTCCTGTTCCCTGGATCTGAATATATTGTCCGGGCAGGCCACGGTGCGTGAGGATCGGATTATCGGGATTGGATTCGTAAGGGCCCCGGATATTTCTGCTCCTGGCAATGGTTTCCATGTGGCCATATTCGGTGCCTCCCTCTGCGATCATCAGGTAATACCAGCCGTTAATTTTATAAATATGGGGTGCCTCAGGGTACCTCCCGCCGGTGCCGCCCCAGACATGCCAGATTTCGGAGAGTAGCTTTCCGGTTTCAAGGTCTATCTCTGAAAGGGCTATACCGGTTTTACCATCGACAGACGCATTGGTGACCAAATAATTCCTTCCGTCATCATCAAAGTACAGCGTAGGATCAATTCCTCCCTGTTTCACCCACACCGGTTCCGACCATTCCCCGGCCGGATCCTTGGTGTGCACATAAAAATTTCCACCGGCGGTGACATTGGTGGTTACCATATAAAAAGTCCCTTTATTATACCGGATAGTGGGAGCATAAATGCCTCCCGAACTGCGGCAATTGTCAAGCGGAAGCTGTGATTTCCGGGTTAAACAATAGCCGATATGTTCCCAATTGACCAGGTCCTTGCTGTGGTATACCGGAACTCCGGGAAAGTACTCGAAAGTACTGGTAACCAGGTAATAATCCTCTCCAACGCGACAAACACTGGGATCGGGATTAAACCCCGGGATTACAGGATTTTTGTAAGTGGTTTGTTGATGAACGGTTTCTTTTTGCTGGGCGTTTGAAACAAAAGATACCCCAAGAATCCAAATCAAACATAATCCAATGGTTTTCATAATTAAAATATTATTTTGGTAATGTCATCATCACACCCTAATCTCAACACCCCAGCCCCTCTCATTACTCATCACTATATCCTTATCCCCATCTTTTTCATGAGTATCGAAGCATTCATGCTTTTGCAAACACCGGGATTAAGCTTAAAGTCAAAGTACAGTTCTTCCTTATCAATTTTAACGTCGAAATGATAATTATCGATGTTTCCGGGTATTTCCTTCTCCAGATCAGCAAGTTTCAGGTCATGTGTGGCCACCATGGCAACGGTGTCATAACCAATGAGCTGCCTTATCAGGGCTACAGATCCCGTGAACCGGTCATTAGAATTGGTGCCGCGTAAAATCTCATCGAGCAGGATGAATACTTCCCGGTGTTTTCCTGCCTTCTGAATGATGGTTGCCAGCTTTTTCAGTTCGGCATAAAAGGAGGAAGTATTATCCTCGAGGGAATCGGAAATACGCATGCTGGAAATAACCTGCACATGCGAAAGGGTGAACGAGGTGGCACATACCGGTGCTCCGGCAAGCGCCAACACTGCATTCACGCCGCAGGTGCGAAGAAATGTGCTTTTGCCCGACATGTTTGAGCCGGTAACGATAACAATCCTGCCGCTTCCGTTTATATCGATGTCATTAAGAATCCTCCGGTGATCCGGTATAAGGGGATGGCCTGCATTTTTTGCCTGTATTGTAAAATAACCGGATACAATTTCGGGCATTACCCACAGGGGATTATTATAAGCCATATTGGCAACACTGTTCAGCACTTCGAATTCGGCCATAACAGCAAGCCACCTGTTGATATCCCCGGCATGTTGCTGTTTCCACTTTTCGAGGGCCAGACAACAATGGATATCCCAGAAGAAAAACAGGTTAAGTGGTATGGATACCATGATGTTCAGGCGTGTATCAAGCCGGCCCACCTGTTTTGACAGCAGGTTAATCGCTTCCGAGGCAGACGGATGACCTTTTACGTGAAGCCGAAGCGATCGTAATTTATCAGTTTCGAATTCCTTCTCTTCAATCATATTGATGATTTCCGCGTAGGTTTTTATCAGATCAGCCGATTTGCTTACCTGCTGGTGAAGCCGGTTAATTTTTGTACCCTGGCTGAAATAAAATAAAAAATTTATCAGCAACACAGGCAGCAAAAGCGCAACCGGTAAACCTGCGATCAGTGTGACAGTTATTGTAATACCCAGCAGTGTGCTCAGGCCGGCCGTAAGGATTTTCAGATGCCGGACACCCGGAAATTCATTTTTGCGCGTCATCCATGCCAGCAGTTCACCGGGATTATTGAGTGTATGCCTGGTGAAATGACCCACGGTCATCATTTTCTGACGCCAGTCGATTTCAGGTTTTAGCGCTGCAATGGCCTGTTGTCGCAATCTTATCTCATCAGGAACCGCGGGTTCCATTAACCAACGGGCAAGCATCGTTGCACCTGGAATGCTGCTGGTCCGGTTCAGGAACTGGAATACCGAAGCATGGCCGAACAGATCAAGGTCATAGGAATTGGGATGATCCCGGTCAATGAATTCACTACCGTCTGCAAATTTACTGCTGTCACCTGCAAGGCTTTTCAATTCAAGGGTGTTGATATCAACAAGATGATGGTTGTATTCCTTAAGCTTTTCTGTTTCGGTGTATTGCCTTATCAGGATACCAAAGGCAATTATGCAGGTCACTGATGCAGTAACAGCCAGTGTTATGGAAAAGGATTGCAGAAAAAAGAAAAACAGGAATATGCATACGAATGTGATCAGTCGGGCTGTGGAAAGCCTGTTTTCAAGCAGTTGCAGCTTATCAGCTTTTTGTTGATATGCGTTTATCCTTGCCTGGTAGAATTCCTTTAATGGCATGTTCCTGTTATTTTTCTACTACAAACCTGGCTGTTATTGTTTGCTGGCCCTGCATGGTGCACCTGACCACATATAAACCCGGGTGAAGATTGGAAACATCCACCGGTACACTATATCTGTCCTTTGCATCCAGGTATTGAACCTGGTATCCGCTGCTGTTGAATACCTCGATTTTCAGCATTTTTTCACCGGATTCAATATACAGGATATCCCTGACCGGATTGGGGAAGAGTCTGAATGTTATTTTTTCGGTTTCCTTTTCCCGGATGGAGGTGCTTTCTGAATCCGGCATGTTCGCATCAAGCCAGGCAAGCCGCACCTTAATCCAGTTACGGAATTTCGCAATCTCGCCTGCAAAGGTGGGTGCGGGGGGGTCTACCTCGGGGGAGCCGACATATTGCCCCAGTATCGGCCATCGCTGGTAATGGCGCTGTTGGGCTTTATTAACAAGGGTTTGTACGGAATCAATGTAATGATCGAGGTATTCTTCGCTGAGGATAGACTGGCGCAGAGTCGTATACCGTTCATGCAATTCATCCCGGAATGACGGATCTTCCATCAGTCTTTTTATCCACGAAGGCACTACCGGCCAGTTGTTGCATTCATTTACCCGGTATGCCCAGTTCGAGCCGTCGGTGACTTCATAGATATAGCAGTTGTCATAAATGTTTTTCCAGGCCCAGTCGAAATCCCATACCGGTCCGGCATGCAGCAATCCGCCCTTGTCGTCCCTGTCTTTATGATAAAAACAGCTTTTTTTGTAGGCATCAACATTCCTGGAAACTTCACCGATAATGAAATAATCGATGAAGGAATTTACATCCATATAGTCCCTGTAACCTCCTGTTGCATCCCTGAAATTGCTGCCGTATAGCTTGGTCTCAAGGGTGTTCACAAAAGCCTGTATGTAGTTCTTCTGCTGTGAGGTGATGACTTCCGGTTCAGGATACTTGTACACAAAATGCACATGATGATCGGACCTGTCCGTAGCCATGAAATTGCTTGTCCAGCTGTTATAATTATCATAATAATCGGTAGCAAATACATATCCTCCCGACAAGCTGTCCCCGGCATTATCATCGGCGTCAAGTTTTGCAATATCCAGTCTGTTCCTGTCCCTTTTTATTTTTTCGGTAAGCACAAAGATCCCCATATATTCCCCGTTAATCAACACTTCACAGATATTGGTACGCGGCGCATAATGCCCCATGTTTTCAAACAAATGAAAGGCCAGCGTATTGCGCATAAACACCTTGTCGTTATAATTGGCCAGCAATATCCAGTCGTTTTCAGCCGGCATGCCCAGCAGCGGAATATTGAGATTGTTTCCCTGGTCATCGCGGGTTTCAAAGCCATAGGGTTTTTGGGGAAGGCTTTGTGAGTATGCTCCCCGGTATTCAATACCCGCCTTACCGGTATAAATATTTCCGGGGTCAGCCGGCCGGTTATAGGAACCAGGTCCGTTGAAGATGATTTTCATATCCACGGTTATTTTGGGATCATCAGCAATAACACCACCGTTGGTAGAGATGACGACAAGCGGCAGGGTGGTGGAATCCAAAGGAACCTGCGGTTGCAGGGCTTTTATGGTAAACGGGCATGATAAAGCCAAAAGGATGAGCAAACGTAAATTCATGTGAAATGAGATATTAATTTCTTTCCCGGAAACTCTTTGTTACTGGCAGTGATTTCGGGACAAATTTAATATTTCATATGGATTCCGGCTTTAATTATTTATTTTTTACATTTGCCGATTCATCATTCATTCAGCATAATAATAATGGAATACAATTTCAGTGAAATAGAGAAAAAATGGCAGCTTTACTGGGAAGAGAACAAAACCTTTAAAACCACGGAAGATTACTCCAATCCAAATAAATATTATATTCTCGACATGTTCCCCTATCCTTCGGGAAGCGGGCTGCATGTGGGACACCCCGAAGGGTATACGGCCACCGACATCGTTGCACGGTATAAACGGATGAAAGGCTTTAACGTATTGCATCCCATGGGTTGGGATGCGTTCGGCCTTCCTGCCGAGCAATACGCCATACAAACCGGCACCCATCCTTCGGTTACAACCATCAACAACTGCGATACATTCAGGCGCCAGATCAAATCACTGGGGCTGGGATACGACTGGGACCGGGAGATAAACACCACCGATCCGGGATACTACAAATGGACACAGTGGATATTCATCAGGCTTTACAATACATGGTTCGATGAAAAACTGCTGAAGGGCCGCCCTGTTCAGGAACTGGTTGTACCGGAGGAAATCAGATCGGCAGGGGAGAAAGAAGTAAGACGTTTTATCGATGACAGGCGGCTGGCGTATTATGATAATGCCCAGGTTTGGTGGTGCGAGCATTGCCGGATTGTCTGTGCCAATGAAGAGGTGCTGACAGACGGTACACACGAGAAATGCGGAAACCTTGTTATCCGGAAAAACCTGAAGCAATGGATGCTGCGGATCCCGTTGTATGCCGAACGCCTGCTGGGCGGCCTTGATGATCTCGACTGGCCCGAAGGGGTAAAAGATATGCAGCGCAACTGGATCGGCCGTTCTACCGGGGCTGAAGTTGATTTTGAAGTGGAAGGGCTTACTGAAAAGCTTCGGGTTTATACCACCCGGCCCGACACCCTGTTTGGTGCAACCTATATGGTTGTTGCCCCCGAACACAATATGGTGCGGTCCATTGCAATACCGGAATACAGCAGTCCGGTTGCCGAATACATCCAGGCAGCATCCCTGAAATCGGACCTCGACCGCACCGACCTGGCCAAAGAGAAAACAGGGGTGTTTACGGGAAGATACGCCATAAATCCGGTCAACGGAAAGAAAATACCTATCTGGATCGCAGATTATGTGCTTATGGGTTATGGTACCGGCGCTATTATGGCTGTTCCGGCACATGATAAACGCGACTTTGAATTTGCTGAGAAATTCGGATTGCCCATAGATTGTATCATGGATCCGGCAGGGGCTGATGAAGCGCTTCGTGCCAGGGTGCTGGCAGGCAAGGCTTGCTGGACCGAGGACGGGACCTATATAAATTCGGCGGATACGGGCCGCGGTCTTTCCATTGATGGGCTGACGAAAGAAAAAGGAATGGAAACGGTCATTACCTGGCTAGCTGAAAACGGGCTTGGGAATGCTACTGTAAATTATAGGCTGCGTGACTGGCTTTTCAGCCGCCAGCGTTACTGGGGTGAACCCTTTCCGGTAATTCACTGGGAGGACGGTGGAATTGAAGTAGTTGATGATCATGAGCTTCCGGTGACCCTGCCTTCGCTTACAAAATACCAGCCGGGTAAGGCCGGCGAATCACCACTGGCCAATGCCGGAGACTGGCTTATTTTTACCGATGAGAATGGCAGGAAGGGAAGACGTGAAACGAATACTATGCCCCAATGGGCCGGTTCATGCTGGTATTACCTGAGATATATCGATCCTGCAAACTCCGGCGAACCCTTTGCAAAGGAGAAGGAAAATTACTGGATGCCCGTGGACCTGTATATCGGTGGTGCCGAGCATGCCGTACTTCATCTGCTTTATAGCAGGTTCTGGCATAAAGTGCTGTTCGACCTGGGAATTGTTTCAACCGATGAACCTTTTCAGAAGCTTTTTAACCAGGGGATGATCCTGGCATTTGCCTATGAAACTTCAACCGGGGCTAAAATTCCGGGTGACCTCGTGGAAGACCGCGACGGGAAGTTTTTTCATAAGGAAACCGGAGAGGAACTGCGGCAAATTGTCGCTAAAATGTCGAAATCCCTGAAAAACGTGGTTAATCCCGATGATGTTGTCAAGCAGTATGGGGCTGATTCGCTCAGGCTGTATGAAATGTTCATGGGGCCGCTGGATGTGATTAAACCCTGGGCCGATAACGGGGTGAAAGGAGTTTCCGGATTCCTTAACCGGGTGTGCAGGTTTTTTGGGAGCCCGGAGAACCTGGTTGCCGGTGATGAGGATCCAGAAATACTGAAAGGATTGCACCACACCATTAAAAAGGTTGGTCAGGATATTGAGCACCTTCGTTTCAATACAGCCATTTCCCAGATGATGATCTTTACAAACCTTTGCCTTAAAAAGGGAAGGGTGACCAGGACCACGGCCGGGATCTTTGCCAGGGTACTTTCTCCATTTGCGCCACATCTTGCCGAAGAACTGTGGGAGTTGTACGGGTACGCACCCAGCATAAGCAGGCAGGATTTTCCGGTTGCCGATGAAACATTTCTGCAGGAGGATTCGTTTGAATACCCGGTATCCTTTAACGGCAAGCTCAGATTCAAGCTTTTGCTGTCCCTGGATTTGGAGCAGGCCGCGATCGAAAAAGCGGTAGTTGAAAATCCGCAGTCGAACAAATGGATCGAAGGCAGGACAATTAAAAAGATCATTATTGTTCATGGTAAAATTATTAATATAGTAGTAAGTTAATTCATGAAAAAACAACATATACCCGCAATGATTACCGTTATCGGCTTTCTTATAATCATAGCCGTTTACTGGGGATTCAGGCACCATTACCTGGCTACAAAGGAGCAGGAAACAATTACAGATACGCTTGTATTTGAAAAACCGGTACCAAGGCTGTTCGGACTGGCCATTGATTCATTCATTATTGAACCCGGCATTGTGGCCAGGAACCAAAACCTGGGCCACATATTGCAGAAGTATACCCTCCCCGAACGGGGGCTCACACAAGTGTTGCTTTATGCCGACAGGGTTT
>DATEVU010000110.1:0-41044 GCA_035258345.1 Bacteroidales bacterium | reverse complement strand
TCTTTGTTTCCCTGACAAGTGTATAGATAGCACCTGTGTATTAAACCGTGTAAAAATGAAAAATCCACCCACAACAAATTAGTTGTAAGTGGTTCTTTATTTGGTGATTCCGGCGCGATGCGAACGCGCGACCCACAGCTTAGAAGGCTGTTGCTCTATCCAACTGAGCTACGGAACCGATTAAAATAATTCCAGATTCTAGATTGCAGATTCTAGATTGCAGATTTCAGATTTGGGAACCTGGAACCTGGATTTAAAATTCATGAACTATTTCAGGTGTCAGCAAACCTTCACCAAACCTGCCTGCCGGCAGGGCTTCGGCCAACACGCCCGCCTTCGTTAAAACTTCGGCGAGCGAAGCCCGCATTTGCCAGACCTGCCTGCCGGCAGGCAGGACTACTGCGGGCACGCAAAAATAATAAAATTCGGATTTATTAGAGCTTTTTCAGATACTTTTATAATATCCAACAGCTGATCGATAATTCATAGGTAATCGGTATCACCGTCACCGTTTACCGTTTACTGTTAACCACTCCCTACTCCCTACTCCCTACTTCTTCCTCCTCATCTCCTTCAACTTTTCCTCCAGTACCTTCATATCCGTAACGTCAAACTGTATTCCAAGCAAGCCCGTTTTGCCAGTGGTGGCAATAGTGAACGGCATCTTAATAGTCTTCAGGTGACGGGTGACTCCACCCAGCGTTTCGGAATGCATATACGTATTCTCACCTGTTTCCATAATTTCGATTTCCTGTTTTCTCCAGCCGTCAACATCCTCATCCGGGTGATTGTCATAATCGGAGGTTCCGATAATCTGGTCCACGGTTTTATTGTACACAGCTGCCACAGCTGAGTTTACCACAACAAACACACCATTTTCATCCTTAAGGAATACTTTGGCAGGTATTTTGTCAAGCACATCGATCAGGAGTTTACGGTTTTTCTGCAGGTTTTCTTCATTTTCAAGTAGCTTTTCCGCTTTCTGCATGGCTTCCGTTTCCAGCTTCTTGATCCGTGATATGTTCTTGCTGATGCCGAAAGTACCGATTATCTCACCCATGCTGTCCCGTAAAGGCATTTTGGTGGTATTCACCCAGTTTACGCGACCGTCTCCCAATACCTCCCTTTCTTCCAGATCGATAATAGCCTTTCCGGTACTGATAATTTTCTGTTCATCCTCAAATGCAGGCCTGGAATGTTCCTCGGAAAAAAAGTCGAAATCCGATTTTCCCAGCAGCTGATCCGGCCTTTCCAGCCCAAACAGGGTAAGCATCGATTTGCTGAAGCGCAGGAACCGGCTTTCCTTATCTTTGAAGTAAATACATTCCGGCACATTGTCGAGAAGCGCGTCGAGCAGTGCCTTTTCCTTCTGCAATTCAACAGAGGCCAGTTCAACTTTTTTCAGCATCTGCTGATTATGTTCATCCTCTTCATGTTTCAGGCGTTCCATGGTTTCATGGGTAGCCTGCAGCTCTTCAATATTCTGACGGAGCTCTTCATCCTGGGCTTTCATTTCTTCGGCCTGCTGCTGGAACCGTTCGAGATACTGGGATGTTTGCAGGTGCAGTCGAACGGTAATCATTGCCGATGCTATGCTTTCAGCTACTTTCTCCACCAGTTCCACCTCATGCGGTTTGAAATCAGTAAATGAGGCAATTTCAATTACGCCTAGAACCTCCTCCTCCTTTTTCAACGGAACGATCAGCAGGCAACCCGGTCTGGCACTCCCCAGTCCCGATGTTATTTCGATGTAGTTATCGGGTATCCTGTTCAACAGGATGGTCTTCTTTTCCTGGACGCAGGTTCCGGTAAGTCCTTCGCCGATGTTTATCCTTTTTTTCAGGAATTTCTGCCGGTCAAAGGCGTAGGCCGCAATCAGGTTGAGATAAGGTTCTGCTTCCCCTTCTTCGATCAGGAAGAGCCCTCCCTGGTTTGCCTTCAGGTATTCAATGAGTCTCCGGGTTATGTTAAGCGATAGTTTCACAAGATCATTGTTATCCTGTCTGAGAATATCATTGAACATGGCAATACCACCTGCCATCCAGTTTCGGATGTCATCTTCCTGCTGACGCTTCAATTGCTCTTCCCTGTTTTGTATCAGGCTGTTTTTAAGGTTGATCAGTGCATTGCCAAAATGGTCGCCCGAACCCAGAACCGAAAAATCATGATCGATATTTCCCTTTCCCATTTCCGAAACAAAAACCGAAGCCTCCCTGATCCTGTTGTTGAGAAGATTCACCGCCTCAAGCGACTTTCCGATCTCATCATCATGGCTGTCTGTAACCGTACTTACCGGTTCACCCCTGGAAAGTGACTGCAGCAATCCCTGTAAGCCTGTTACACGCCTGGAAAAGAAATTACTGTAAGCATGTGCGAAAAAATACAATATACCTGCAAGCAAAATGGCAATTGCGGCAATCATTCCGGACATCCTTCGTGCCGGTGCCAGAACAGCTGATTTATCTGCTTCACTTACAAGTGTCCAGTTCAGATCGCCTGTTTGCAAAGGTCCATAGGAACAAAGCATGCTTTCTCCAACCTCAGAAGTATAAGAACACAGCTTTTCCATGCCTTTTACCGCCTTAAGGAATGCAACCGGATCAACTTCCTGTATCAGCGCATTGGTGCCCAGCCGCTGTGTAGCGGCAACGGATTCTCCATCCTTACCGTTTCTTTTCAGCTTCCGGATGTATTTCTGTGAATTCGCAGTAAAATCAGGATCATTGTTCCGGTAAAGAAGATCTTTCCCAACGATAAATGATTTCAGACCACCGGAAACTGCAAGGTCCCCTTTATCAAGTGACAGCAACTTATCCAGTACAGATGCATTGAGTGTAAAAATTACAGCACCCAGCAGCTGACTGCCGGAATAAACAGGCGTTGAAACATAGAATTCGGGTTTATACATTGCCTGGATACTTATCGATTCGTCGGTAAACTTTACCGAACCGGCAGGAAGACCAATGACCGATTTAAAAGCTTTTGCCAGTGATGTGTTTTTATAAGGACCGTCAAACAGGTTAGTGGCGAAATCAAGATTCTTTTTCAGGGAGTAAAATACATATCCGCTGCGGTAATCAACCATCAGGATATCCGACACCCCGGATCCAAGCGCATAGGCTAAAAAATCCGGATGATACTGGCTGTGAAGCACAGTATAGGAACTGCCATCATTGGCCTTATTGACTGTATGCTTAAACCCGGGTGGTTTCTCATTTCCTGCCAGATACAGGTATTGCAATATCCTCTGTTTGCTATCATCGGGAAGAAAGGCGCTGAGTTCAGCACGTTTGCCTGACCGTGCCTCAAGAACCGGCATTATTTCGCCCGAATAATATGCCCCGAGAAGTGTATTTATTTCTTCCAGACCGGATGCACCGGGGGTAACATAATTATCATTTTCAATATTCAGGAATGATTCACTTAACTGGGAAAAGGATTCCATTATCTGACGGTCAGCTGATAATGACCTGATACTGCGTTCCAGGTTATCAAAATAACCGTCAACCCGCTTTGCAGTCTCGGTCCGCAGCAGGTAAACCTTTTCATATGCTTCGCGGATACTGTGCTTCCGCTGAAATACATAAACGAAAAATATAAGGAGGCACACCATTATCAGTGTACTCGCCATAAGAACCAACCGCAGTTTCCACCTGACACTCAGGGATGCGGTAGGGGCGAAAAAGACTTTGCTCATAGGTTATAGTATTATTCTAAAAGGTAACCATAATACGGATTAACTCACCAGTAAGTTTCCGGTGCAGCGGAAGATTAATCAGAAAATCAAATTAACAAAAAATATGGATTAAATTCCCGGTACTCAGAAAATAAAAGTGTTGATTTCTTTCTTAAAAAATGATAAAAAAAATTACATTTGCGGTCTGTTTGACGAAAAAAAAGCAGTAATGAGTAAAAAGAATGAAGAAAACGCCACAGGATTCCAAACTGTTGAAAATGCGTTAAGCCGTACAGAACAATATATTGAAGAAAATCAAAAGAGCCTTACCATCATCATAATTGCCATAGTTGTTGTTGTTGGCGGATATCTCGGCTGGAAGAAGTTTTACCTCGAACCTACCAATCGTGAGGCCAGTGCTGCCATGTATGTAGCAGAACAATATTTTGAGCAGGATTCGTTCAATCTTGCCCTCGAAGGTGACGGTGCCAACTATGGATTTATAGACATCATTGATGAGTATGGCGTTACAAAATCGGCAAACCTCGCTCATTATTATTCCGGGATCAGTTACATGAGGACCGGCCTTTTCGAAGAAGCTATCGACCACCTTGAAAGATTTGATGCCGAGGATATCATGATTGCTTCGGTTGCTCTTGGCGCCATTGGCGATTGTTATATGGAACTTGACGATGTTGAAAATGCGGTAACTTTTTATGTCAAGGCCGGGCAACGCAAAAAAAACTCCTTTACTTCACCGGTATATCTCAAAAAAGCAGGACTGGCTTACGAGGAGTTACAGGATTATGATAAAGCCCTCAAAGTTTATCAGACCATTGAAAAAGATTATCCCGATTCGGACGAGGGTAAAGTGATCGAAAAATATATCACGGCATTGAAGATGAGAATGCAATAACCGCCACATTACTAATCACAGAAAGTATCAATAAATATAGGTTTGTTGATACTTTTTTTATTTCTTATACCATGGCAACTGCAAATAAAAACCTGTCCTTTTACGATTCCGGCCATGTACCGAATGCCGGTCACATGAAATTTGGGATAGTGGTATCCGATTGGAACCAGGAAATTACATATGCCATGCGCGATGCAGCCATCGCAACCCTGGTACGCCACGGCGCTGATAAAAACAACATTGTTGTAAAACATGTTCCCGGCACTTTTGAACTAACGCTGGGAGCCCAGCTGCTGGCGGAAAGTGACGATTTTGATGCTGTTCTTTGTCTTGGCTGCGTTATCCAGGGTGAAACCAGACATTTCGAGTTTATTTGCCAGGGTGTAACCCAGGGAATCACACAGCTGAACATGGCTTATAATATGCCCTTTATTTTCGGTGTGCTTACCACCAATAATCTTGAGCAGGCAAAAGACAGAGCGGGTGGAAAACACGGCAACAAGGGTGATGAGGCAGCAGTGACTGCTATTAAAATGGCATCGCTGAAGGCAGAACTTGAGTAACTGACAAACCTGAACAGACCTGTAATGTATAAAGAACAAGATTTTGAGGATATCCGGCCTTATCACGATGAAGAAATTAATCCTGCCATCAGGAGACTGATATCCGTCCCGGAATTTGGGAAAGTTCTTGATTTTTTATACCCCGGAAAAGACAAAAACCGGATCACTGCGGAATTATCGGAAATTCACAATGCACTTGATTTCCAGATCAGGTTTATGCATCCTTTGGTGAATTCCATCATAAATAAAACCTCCAAAGGCCTTACCTGCAGTGGTTTTGAAAACCTGACACCCGGAAATTCTTATCTGTTTGTGGCTAATCACCGCGATATTGTACTTGATTCCGCCATGTTACAGGTATTGCTGCTTGACAACGGGCACCTCACCTCCGAGATCACCTTCGGTAGTAACCTCATGACCAACCAGTTCATCATCGACTTCGGAAAGATCAACAGGATGTTTGTGGTTTATCGCGGCGGGAACCGGATGGAGCTTTTCAGGAACGCCCAGCTGTTGTCGGCTTACATCCGGCATACAATTACCGGCAAACATACATCGGCATGGATTGCACAACGGAATGGAAGGACGAAGGACGGCAATGATAAAACAGAACCGGGATTGCTGAAAATGTTCAACTTCAGCGGGGAATGTGATTTCATTGAATCATTCCGGGAACTGAATATTGTACCCCTGGCGGTTTCCTATGAGTATGAACCCTGTTGCGCTTTTAAGGTAAGGGAAATGACCGCTGTTGCAAAGGGACTTATCTACCAGAAGGCCCCCCAGGAAGACCTGATGAGCATTATTACAGGCATTACCCAGGAAAAGGGTCATATACATCTTGCTGTATGCAAACCTGTCAACCAGTATCTTCAGGAAATGGAAGCAATTGAAGGGAATAATGAAAGGATCAATAAGCTTTCCGCACTGATGGATGCCGAGATTCACAGGAATTATAAACTCTGGCCTACCAATTATATAGCCTGCGATCTGCTCAATGGTGATGACAGGTTTTCAGCGCATTACACGCCTGCTGAAAAGGAGGAATTCCTGGTTTATATGCAAAAGGAGCTTTCTATTTTTCAGGAAGATACTTCACGCGAACGGGAAATCCTGCTCAGGATTTATGCAACACCGGTTATCAACTCCGGCATAGGGCTTTAATTTCCCCGTCCGTAGCTTCAGCGGAGGCGGGTTTCGCAGATGAAGAAGGTCTCGCAGATCTCGCAGATTTCGTGGAATTTGTGTATGACGTTATTCACTGTTTACTGTTTACTGTTTACTGTTTACTATTCACCCCCCCAACCTGCCACTGCCTTCTTCACGCTCCCGGCCCGCAACAGCAATTCCCTGGCTTTTTCGTAATCCGCAAGTTTCAGCTGCTCCATGACCATGTGGGTTCCGCGGTCGATCAGCTTATTGTTGGTCAGCTGCATGTTCACCATGCGGTTGTCTTCAACCCGGCCGAGCTGGATCATTACGGAAGTGGTTATCATGTTGAGCACCAGTTTCTGAGCAGTACCGCTTTTCATCCGGGTGCTGCCTGTGACAAATTCCGGTCCCACGGAAACCTCCACGGGAAACTGCGCTACAGCTGCAAGCGGTGATCCCGTGTTGCAGGTGATGCACCCCGTGGTAATTCCTTCCTTATTGCATCGCTGTAACCCTCCTATTACATAAGGTGTTGTTCCGCTTGCAGCAATACCCACCACCACATCGCCGGGTGTAATGTTATATTCCAGGAGATCTTTCCAGCATTGCTCCGGGTCATCTTCGGCATGTTCCACGGCTTTGCGTATGGCGCTGTCACCGCCGGCAATAATACCCACCACAAGTCCGTGTTCCACACCGAATGTCGGAGGACATTCGCTGGCATCAACTATGCCGAGACGCCCGCTTGTACCGGCACCTGTATAAAACAGCCGGCCACCTGCCAGCATACTGTCAACGATAGCTTCCACCAGCTTTTCGATCATGGGAATAGCCTGCTGAACAGCGAGGGGCACCTGGCTGTCTTCGTGATTGATATTGACCAGCAGTTCGCGGATGCTCATCTTTTCAAGATGGCGGTACTCAGAGGGCTTTTCAGTTATGCGGATGAAATTCGGTTCGGGCATGTGAAGAAATATTATAATGCTGTAAAAATAATCTTCTGCCCGGAATATCTGTGAAAAACCAGAAACTAAAAGTTTAAAACCGGCACTTCCACCGCCAGTATATCCGCCCTTTCTTCGGCAAACAGACTGACTTTTCCGGCTTCCCATAAACCGGCCCCGTCGCGCCTGGTGAGCTGCAGTTCATTATCCACCTTTATCCGGCCATCGATCACGAACAGATAAACGCCGTTGTCTTTATCATACAGATCATACAGGGTGTTGTTCCCTTTTTCCAGATCGATCCTTGAAAACCAGGCTTTCTGTTTTAGTTCCATTTCGCCGGTTTTGGGATCGGGACCTGCCAGCAACTGCCACCGGTCTTTGCGTAATTGCGGGTCAAAGTTCTTTTGCTCATACCGGGGCTCAATATTACGTTCCTGCGGGAAAACCCATAACTGGAGTAATCTTACCGGTTTGTCGGGCAGGTTGTTCATTTCCGAATGAAAAATACCGGTTCCGGCCGACATGGCCTGAACTTCGTGCTCATGCAGAACCTGGGTATGACCCATGCTGTCGCTGTGTTTAAGCTCGCCTCCCAGCATAATGGTCACAATTTCCATGTTGTCATGCGGATGGCTTCCGAAACCCCTGCCTCCTTCAACCAGGTCGTCGTTCAGTACCCGGAGCGCCCCGAATTGGATACGCTCCTTGTTGAAATAATCGGCAAAGCTGAAAGTATGGTAGGTGTCGAGCCAGCCGAGGTTGGCGTGACCGCGGGTTTCTGCGCGGTGTATTATTGTTTTCATATTCCTGGCCTTGTTGTTTTACGGGTACAAATTTAGGGCACCGGCATGGAATATGCCACTTTTTGCGTAATACGGCATGTCCCCCGTATTCCGGTAAATTCTACAAAAGCTATACTGGACAAGCCTTGCAGGAGTTTAAACCACATACGGAATAATAAGTGTTAAAGTTAAGTTAAAAAAAATAGTTTCAGCAGCATTCTTCCTTACTGCATTGTTTTATAACCTTAACCAATAAATAACTGCCCTATGAAAAAAATCTACTCTGCAATATTTATGGTATCCTTATGCCTGCTTTCATCTGTCAGCTCGCATGCGCAGAATACCGTAACGATCGACTTCACGGGGATGGATCCCCATGTCGGCCAGTCTCTGTTTTTTAGAGTTGTTGATGTATCTGATGGTTCAGAGGTAGGGAGAACGTCAGTTGTTATTGCATCAGCTGATTTTTCGTTAGGTATAGGTGGGATCATGCCGGGATCTTCCTATTATCTCGATTTCTATGCTGATTTTAACGAAAACGGTAAATACGATGTCCCTCCCACAGACCATGCATGGCGGATCGTCCTGGAAGATGTGACGGGTGATTCCACCGTAGGTTTCGCCCACAATACAACATTTACGGACATAGCCTGGGTCCATCAGATTACACTGGCTTTTAGCAGCATGAATCCACATGTCGGACAGGATCTCTACCTGGCACTGAAAGACGCAGGTACAGGCTGGGAAATAGAAAGGAAAAAACTTGTGGTTGACATGCCTGATTTTAATGTTAATTTTGATAGTATCACACCGGACAATTCCTATGTGATCGATTTTTTTGCCGATTACAACCTGAATGGCAAATATGATCCGCCTGCCGATGATCATGCCTGGCGAATTACGCTCGAGAATGTGAAAGGCGATACGACAGTACCTTTCATTCACAATACCAGTTTCACGGATATAGACTGGAAATACAAGCTAACGGTTAATTTCACCGGGATGACGCCGCATTTGGATCAGGATCTGAAACTGTATCTTAGAAATCCCATTACCGATGCGTTCCTGGATACGGTGGAAGTAAGTCCCATTACTACTGTAGATTTTTCACTTGTATTATTCAGTATTATGCCCGACAGCAGTTACCACATTGATTTTTATGTGGATTTCAATGAAAACGGAGAATACGATGTACCCCCGGAAGACCACGTCTGGAGGATCCTTTTAACTGATATTCCTGGAGATACCATAGTGGACTTTGCCCACAACACTGTTTTTACGGATATTGGACTTGGTGGTCCGACAGGGACCAATGATATTTCGGATTTGCCCGGATTTACGACCTATCCGAATCCTGTTCGCGATCAGCTGACCATAAAGTTCGACCGGATCGCGGAAAAACCCAGGGATATCCGCATATTTAATTCCACCGGCGTTTTGGTACAACAACTTCAATCTGCCATAAACAGAGAAGTTACGCTAAATATATCCACACTAAAACCGGGATTGTATATTCTGGATATCGGAGAAGGACAAAACAGGAAACAGGTCAAATTCACCAAAGAATAACGGGTTCCTGCTTTTAAGGCATCTTTTACTAATTAACCTAAAACTGTGAACGAAGTGATTATCCTTTCATATAATCACTTCGCTTCACAGTTTTTTTATTGCACAATTACCACTTTCTTATGGAAAATATTATTTAACTCGATAACATATGTTCCTTTACGGCGAATATCAAGCGATACCTCCGTATCTGATATCCTCCTGATCCGAAAACTTTCCCTGTTAAGCTCCCTGCCGTTCATATCGATTATCCTGATGGTCCCGATATGCATGCCGTTTTCTCCACGGATGTGGAGGATGCCGGATGAAGGGTTGGGAAACACCGACAGGTTATTTTCACGGGATTGCACCAGTGAATTTGCCTGTGCAACATTTACTATCAGCTGAGGAGGGAACTCTTCATGCTCTCTTGAATTAAACCTTTTGGCGGTTGGAAAATCCGCCGGTTCCAAAATTAGAATCCAGCCAAAATTACTGTCTGGTTGCTGTATCCAGAAATGCACATCAGAAGTCAACTGATCACCCTCCCAGGAATAGGATCCAATTTCGCCTGTCAATAAGGTAGCGCTGGCTGTTATCTCAAAATCTCCACCCGCGTTAGTCCAGGCGGAGGTATCAAAAAAGGCATAATTCCAGGTAGCATCGCCAGGTTTAGCCGTGGCTCCTCCACCTTCTTCAAACTTAGCATCCGAAGCACCTTCACCCCAGTCTTTCTTCATTTTATGAATACCGGCTGAAATCTCACCGCTGATTGTCCTTGAAGCATAAAGTTTCAGCTCGGCAGATATAATGGAATCCGGGGCCTGTAATTGTGAAAGGTCAAATTTCAACATTGCCCTTCTCTCATTTCCACCGTTGTTTAACCCCGAAAATAAATAAATACCCTTGCCGTTGCTTGAATCTGCCTCACTATAAAGTGTATTGTCCTTTACCGCGGAAAACACCAATTCCTGTGATGTTACTGTTTGCCGGCATAAAATGCAAAGCATGAGTACCAGCATGAAGCGGAATATCGGTTTCATATTTTTTTTCCACAGAAACAAATACCGGGCCACCCGGGTTCATAGAATTCATCAAACTTTAATTTTTTTATGCTGCTAGTATTTGTACTTATCCCGGTAAGCCTTGGCTTCTTTGACCATTTTCCCAAACTGCTTTCCCAGCCTTTTCCTGTCTTCAATCCGGATCTCAAACCTGCTTTGTTCCTTCATGAGTTTCAGGTAGCTTTCATATATTTTCGGGTCCAGCGTTCCGTCCTCATAAGCCTGAATTACCGCACAGCCACTTTCGTTCAGATGGCGGCAGTCGGCATACCTGCATTTTCCCGCCAGGTCATCAACCAGCGGAAAATAAGTTGTGTTGAGTCCACCCTCATCCAGGGCAATGCCGAATTCCCGCATCCCGGGGGAATCAATAAGCAGGCTTCCGTTCGGCAATTGGAACAGATCACGGGTGGTGGTCACATGCGTACCCTTCCGGGTCGACTCACTGATGTTGCCTACCCGTTGTTGCGGGTCTGTCAGAAGGGAATTTACCAGGGAGCTCTTCCCCACACCCGACGAACCGATGAGAATATAGGTCCTGGAAGGCTCCAATACCTTCTGGTACAATTCATCCAAACCCGATTGATCCACTGTGCTGCAAAAATATACCGGGCATTCCCTGCCAAGCCTGTTCACTTCCTGCCGGAAAGGCTCCCGGTCTGTTACCAGGTCGGCTTTGTTCAGGACGATCACCGGGGTAATATTGCATGCAAGGAGCTGTACAATATACCTGTCCAGCCGCATCAGGTTAAAATCCCTGTCCAGTCCCTGAACCACCAATGCACAATCAATATTGGCAGCCAATATCTGCTTTTCGGAGCGATTACCCGGATTTTTACGGGATAACGCGTTGACCCGGGGAAATACTTCCACAATATAGCCCTGCGGCTCATAATCCAGAAAGTATACCCAGTCCCCTACCCGGGGCAGCATTTCAGGCTCCGACCCGTAAAGCAGTTTGCCCGAAAGTTCCGCTTCCACCTCCACATGGGCGGTGATCAGGTGGTATTTGAATCCTTGTACGGATATGACCCGTCCTATCCGGAAGTCATTGTTGCTACCGTTTTTATTATTGTAGTCGCTGAAGAAATTATTCCAGCCGTATTTTTCCAGCATTTCCATGTTGTAAAAGTAATAAAGTGATGAAGTAATTAAGTAATGAGGTAATGAAGTGATGCAGTGATGCAGTGATGCAGTAATGAAGTGATGATTGATGAGTCATTACCAGTCACTACTCACCGGACCCTGGCGGCAATGCAGAAATAATATATCCGGAATGTTGTCATAAAGCATCAAAATTAGAAAAAAAGTATAAATTTGTATTAAGTAACACCTTTATTATTTTCGTAACAACATAATCCAACAACATGAAAAAGATGCTTTCAGCAATTCTGCTGTTAACTTTTGCAGCAGGAATTTCCGTTGCACAAACTATCGAAATCACCCGCCCCGACACGATAAACTTCGAAGAGGTTGTGGTCACCGGAACACCGGTAAAGGTGAACCGGAACAACATACCCATGGCCGTATCGGTGGTAAATCTCAGAACTACCGCAATCGGAGATGAATCTGCACTCCTTCCGTTACTGAGCGGCAGGGTCCCCGGTTTGTTCGTAACCGAAAGAGGTATAACGGGTTTTGGCGTTTCCGGTGGTGCGGCAGGACAGATTACCCTTCGCGGCATTGGTGGCAATCCTACCACCGGTGTTTTAATACTCATTGATGGCCATCCGCAGTTTATGGGCATATTCGGTCATCCCCTGGCTGATTCTTATGTTGCCTCTGACGTGGACCGGGTGGAGGTTATCCGTGGACCAGCGTCTATTCTTTATGGTTCCAATGCTATGGGTGGTGTGATCAATATCATCACCAGGAAACAGTTACAGGAAGGTTTTCATGCAAATGCACGGGTTATGTATGGGTCCCACAACACCCAAAAGTACATGGTCAACGGCGGGTTCATGAAGAATGGATTCAGTGTGTTTGCCTCGGTGAATCATGATCAGACCGATGGTCACCGGCCCAATTCTGATTTCAGCATCACAAACGGGTATATAAAAGTCAATTATGCAATTAATCCGCATTTGCGTGCCGGTGCCGATTTTAGCATTGCAGGGTTCGGCACCACCGATCCCGGTCCCGATACGGCCAACGCTGCTGCCGGAAACACAATCGACATAACCCGTGGTTACTGGTCGGTTTCATTTGACAACGACTATGAAAAATATTCGGGATCAGCCAAATTCTTTTACAATTTCGGTGAACACGATATCAGTGACGGATTTCATTCCAACGATGCCAATTATGGTATCAATGTATTTGAGGCATTCAGGCTCTTTGCCGGTAACAGCATAACCTTCGGTATCGATCACATGAATTACGGCGGTAAAGCCAGTAATAAAAACTTCGATATTTCAATCGTTGATACCAGCCTTACAGAAACAGGTGTATACGGATTCATACAGCAAACCATTTTCGGCGATCTGACTGCAAATGCCGGGCTCAGGTCACAGTATCATGAAATATCCGGGAATGAATGGATCCCGTCCGGTGGACTGGCTTATAAACCAACTCCATTCAATACCTTTAAATTAAATGTGTCCAAAGGATTTCGCAGTCCAACCATCCGGGAATTGTTTTTGTGGAATCACAATACCGGCCTGTCACCTGAAAGAATATTAAACTATGAGGCCGGGTTTTCACAATCGTTGTTCAAACGCAGCCTGAGCATCGAAATTACAGGTTTTATGGTTAAGGGCAATAACCTGATCGTTGCCGGCGAGATGGGGAAATTGTTCAATACAGGTAAAATCAACAACAAGGGTATTGAAATTGCCGTTGAAGCCCTGCCTGTTAAAAACCTCTCATTAAGTGCATCATACAGCTTTATCGACATGAAAACACCGGTATATGCCACACCGGAACATCAGCTTTACATCAGCGGACAATTCAGGCTGGGTAATTACACCCTGTCGGCCGGATTGCATCAGGTTGGCGGTCTCGATACCGATCCTTCCGCTGTTGTCAATACCAGTGAAAGTTATACCCTGGTAAACGCAAAAATTTCCTGTAAGGTGGGTAAATACCTTGGACTCTTCATCAGCGGTGATAACCTGCTGGATCAAACCTATGAGACCAACCACTATTATACCATGCCGGGGGCACTGGTTTTTGGCGGAATACATGTTAAAATATAGGTTTACCTGTTAAAAATTGGATTATTTCAATTGCCGTCTGCAGTTCATGAATTTTATATTTTTGCAATATGACCTTCAGCGAAAAGGTAATTTCATTTTATAATACCCTGGAGTTTACCGGTGTGTTGCCCCCGGGAATAAGTATCATGAATCCTTTCCGGGACAATCCGGCTGTACTAACGGTTACCCGGAATTTCTATACAAAATTTTACAGCGATCATGATCCCAGGTTTTTGATACTTGGCATCAATCCCGGCAGGTTTGGGGCAGGGACAACCGGCATACCCTTCACCGATACCATCCGGTTGAATGAAAAATGCCGGATACCGTTCGATGCATACCGGACTTATGAGCCATCCTCGGTATTTGTTTATGAACTTATTGAAGCATTCGGGGGTGTGCATGCATTCTACGGGAAATTCTTTGTGAGCGCCATTTGCCCGTTGGGATTCACCAGGCAAAATAACAAAGGAAAAGCAGTTAATTTCAATTATTACGACAGCCAGGCGTTAACAAAGGCAGTATATGGTTTCATACTGGAAAGTCTTGAAAAACAGGTTGGTCTGGGTATTGATATATCCGTATGTTATTGTCTTGGCACCGGAAGGAATGAGGATTTTTTGCGCAGGCTCAATGAAAGATACAGGATATTCAAAACGATCATTGGCCTGGAACACCCCAGGTATATTATGCAATACAAGTCCAGCCAGAAACAGCATTATATCGGAAAATACCTGGCTGCCCTTAATCACCCGAACAATAGCTGACAATGGCATCCACATGTATGCGCGTTGTATTGAGCATGGGGATTCCTGCATATTCTTTTTCCGTAAGGATTAACGGAAATTCCGTGCAACCCAGGATAAGCGAATCTATTTGCTGCTTCAGTACCATCTTTTGGATCTTAGTTACCAGAAGTTCGCGTGTCTCATCTTTAAAGATGCCCAATTCGATTTCACTAAACAGTTTTTCATTGATGATCTTCCGGTCCTCCTCGTCAGGAACAACCACGTTAATACCCCTCTTGCCAAAAACATCCTGAAAGAAGGTCCCGTTCATGGTAAATCCCGTGCCGAACAATCCGGGCATTTTAAGTCCGCGGCTTTTCGTAACATGGCATGTAGCCTCAACAATACTAATCAATGGCAAGGGTGATCTTTCATTTATCCGGTCGAATAAAAGATGGGGTGTATTGGCTGTAAAGGCCGCGAAATCAGCACCGGCCATTTTAAGGGCTATGATCTTCCCGAGCATGAGATCTACAATTTCATCATATGCCCTGGCTTTCATAAGTTCTATGAATTCAGACAAATTCACACTGTAAATGATTATTTCGGGATAATTAAGATCGCCCTTTTCACTTTTGAATGCATCAATGATCCCGCTGTAATATTCGAGCGTTGCTTCGGGACCCATGCCCCCTATCAGTCCGATTCGTTTCATGGTATTATTTTTCTTATAACAAAGCTAAAAAAATCATTTATCAACACCTGCGCTATCTATGCAATAGTTTTTTACATTTATCCCATCAAATCTCTACAATAAAAGTAATTTAAGAGCGGTTAAATTTATTTCTGGCCACCCGCAAAGCGGTGCGGTATATTTTTCAGGAAAAGAAGAAAAGATCCGGGAGAGGCTATTGGATTACAAAAGGAGAAACTTTGCACACATTGTTGGGACGGGACGGGTTATTTTTGATAATCAACCCCCGGCCCCTGGAATGTAAATTCTCTTTTTTTACAGCACATTTATTGCCAATATTGCCAGCGTAACAGGTTTAATTGCTTACGGAAAGCGGGTCAATGCTGTCTATCGGTTCCAGGGTGCCTTTTCAGGGTTGAGTTCGGTTATAAGAATTTGTTTTATTTTTACAGGTTATATTTCGATACGAAAAGTACATCAACAAAATCAAACATGATATGCGAATCGTAAAAGCCGTTTCCAAATCGTAAAAAATCTTAAGGATTTATATAAAATGATACATTTTATCCTGGTTACAACCCCGATTTATGTCACGCTGTTCTGGGCCATTGTGCTGCTGACCGGCAAAACGGAGCAAAACAAATCAAGGCTGATACTGGGTATATTCATGGTCACTGCGGCTTTGCTGTATATTTGCCATGCATTCTTTTTCATGAACAAGCAGTTGATTTACCTGGTAGTGGATGCACTGTACCTTTTAGTATCCTTATCGGTTTACCCCCTGTATTACTGGTATGTAAAACTGTTAACCTGTGAAACACATCTTCAGTACAGGAATCTAATGCATTTTATTCCGGCTGTGGTGTTGTCTGTTGCACTTGGTATCTTTCATATCATAGCGGCCAATGAGGACCGGATGTTGTATCTCCATGAGGTATTGATCTCAGGCCGCCGGGGGTTGCTTGCCGATACAGGCTATCCGGGCTGGCTGGCAAGAATTTACTTTGCGAGCAGGTTAATCTTTTCCGCTCAGGTAATACTGTATGCATTGCTGGGCTACCTGTTGGCAGGCAGACATAACAAGAGACTTGAAAATTTTTACAGTGAACTCGAGAACAGGAGGCTGGTTTGGGTAAAGTTGATAAGTATCTCATTGCTGGTGACATCCCTGGCCAGTATAACATTTAATATTGTTGGCAGAGGGGCATTCCTGAACAGTGAAATAAGTCTGGCAATACCCTCCGGGATCTTCAGTGTTTTACTTTTTGTTGTAGGATTGCAGGGCGAAAGGCTAAATATAGCGATTCGTGAAATGGGGGTTGAAATGGAAGAACACACCGTGGAAACGCTGACGGCGAAATCGCGTACATTGTTGAAAAAAAGGCTGGAAGAGCTGATGATCAGGGACAGTTTGTACCTGATCCCCGATCTTAAGATAACTACCCTGAGTAAAATACTGAATACCAACCGCACGTATATTTCCAACCTCATCAATGAGGAAACCGGCGGAAATTTTAATGCCTATATCAACCGTTACCGCATTGAACATGCCATTGGCCTTATGAATAAACAGGGGGCATCGCTGATGGTAATTAACCATATCGCCCAGGAATCAGGTTTTGGTTCATCCGGTTCGTTTATCAGGGCTTTCAAAGCCTGTAAGGGAATGACACCCGGCAAATATGTCCCGGAAAAACAGGATGATAATACATGATGCACTATTCCTCTTTTACAATAGTCCGTTTCTTCATTTCTTTAAATTTCACCGGTTTTAGCCCGCCGGTTTGCCAATCTTCCTTATTTTTACAGGCGGTAAATTAATCAATTGAAGATACTGCATTATGAGAAAATTTTTATTGCTGTTCGTTTACGTGTTATTTTCTTGCGTCAATGGACTGCTTTCCCAGGAACCCGACAACCTCATACCCTTTGATGATGCCTACAAACGCACCTACCATACCGTGAAACTTCAGGGAATACCGCCTGTAATTGATGGAAAGCTAGAGGACGATTGCTGGAAGAACGAAGGGAACTGGTCACAGAACTTCTTGCAGAACACCCCCATAGAAAGGGCACAACCTACCTATCCCACAAAGATCAAAATACTCTTTGATGATAAAAACATTTATTTCGCACTCCGTGCCTGGGATCCCGAGCCCGATAAGATCAACCGCTTTATCGGTAACCGTGATGACAATTCCATCGGTGACCTGATCAGTGTTGCCTTTGATTCGTATTACGACTCCAGGGCAGCCGCAGAATTCAACATCAACGCAGGCGGCAATAAAACCGACCTTATTGTTACGGATAACCTGTCAGTTAACCTGAACTGGAACGCTGTATGGGAAGGCAAAACAGCCGTGAATGATTCATCATGGGCCGTGGAATTCAGGATACCCCTCAACCAGCTCCGGTATAACCACAGCGATACGGGAATGGTTTGGGGACTGCATGTCCGGCGCATTGTGCGCAGGATACAGGAAGTTGACCAGTGGAGCCTGATTCCCCGTAAAAACAGCGGGCATGTTTATTCGTTTGGAAGCATGTATGGTTTACAGGGTGTAAGGAAACCACGCCTGGTTGAGTTTTTGCCGTATGTTTCGGGGAAGCTGACCAGCAGGCCTGAGATCACGGGAAGTCCCTATTCCACTGCAACCCGGTGGAACGGGAATGCGGGCATTGACGGAAAGATCGGCATTGGCGATTTTACCATGGATATAACGGTTAATCCTGATTTCGGCCAGATCGAGGCCGATCCTTCGGTAATGAACCTCACCGCCTTTGAAACCTTCTACGATGAAAAACGGCCGTTTTTCCTGGAAGGGAAACACATTTTCGATTTTTCCCCCGATAACAACATGATGTTCTATTCCCGGAGGATTGGTCATGCACCCTCGTACGCACCGCCGGTGGATAATATTACTTCGTTTTCAAAGCTTCCGGAGTTTACAAACATCATCAACGCGATAAAACTTACCGGTACTACGCGCAATGGCGTTTCCGTCGGAATTTTGCAAAGCACCACACAAAAAGAGACAGCAAAGCTTTCCGAAAACTGGATTGAATCCAATCCCGTTGTTGAGCCATTGACCAATTTCCTTGTCGGACGTATCCAGAAAATTGCCAATAAGGGGAACACCTTATTGGGAACCATGTTTACCTCTGCAAACAGGATTATCAATGACCGGCACCTGGATCACCTGAACAGGAACGCTTATACGGCCGGCATTGACTTTCTTCAATACACAAAGGACCGTACGTATTTTCTCGATTTTAAGGGTATCGTGAGTCATATCAATGGCAGGGAAAGTGCCCTTGTTGACCTGCAGCGGAATCCCCTGCATTATTTCCAGCGACCTGATGCCACCGGATATCTCGGAGTGGACAGCAGCCGCAGATCGCTTTCAGGTTCAGGAGGCTATCTGAGCCTCGGCCGGCAAGGCAACAAACATTTCATTTTCTCGGAAAAGATCAGCTGGTGGTCTCCCGGATTTGACCTGAATGATGTGGGTTATCTGCTTATGGCGGATCTTGTTGAAAATATTACCAAAATATCCTATCGCGAGACTGAACCCAAAAGACTGTTGCGTAACTATACAGTAACCCTGGCGCAAAAAAATGCCTGGAATTTCGGAGGCGTAAATACCTACCGGGATATAAGTGGCCAGTTCACCACACAATTCAGTAACCGCTGGGATCTGTCGCTGATCGAGTCGTGGGTCTTTTCGGAACAGGCCACACGCTTACTCCGTGGCGGGCCGGCATTCAGGCTTTCATCCTACCTGGAGAACACCCTGCTCTTTAATACCGACAAATCAAAACGGGTGGTTTTCCAGTTCCAGCATTCCAGCATGGTCAGCAGCGATGGTGTTTCACGTCAGTACATGGTGAAACCGGCTCTTGCATTCCGGTTGGGAAACCGCATATACATAAAAAGTGAATTCGAATATTCCGGCAACACCGACAACTTTATCTATGTGACCCAGGAAGTGGCTGATGCGGAAGTGCAATATATAATGGCACGTATCAAACAGCAGACCTACAATTTCACCATGCGGTTCAACTATAACATTACACCGGATATATCCATACAGTATTACGGCAGTCCTTTTATTTCAAGCGGCAGGTACGACGATTTCAAACGGGCTGATGAAACACATGCCAGGGATATCGCCGACCGGTATCATGCATTTACAGATACTGAAATCACCTATGTTGAACCATCGGAAATGTACGTTGTAAGCGAAGGATCTAAAAATTATTCTTTCAGCAACCCGGATTTCTCATTC
This sequence comes from Bacteroidales bacterium, assembly GCA_035258345.1. Classification (GTDB taxonomy): domain Bacteria; phylum Bacteroidota; class Bacteroidia; order Bacteroidales; family UBA10428; genus UBA5072. The sequence continues at coordinate 21,491 of DATEVU010000110.1, read as the reverse complement.
CGGGAATTCCGCTCAAACCTGGTAGGCAGGTGGGAATACCGGCCAGGATCTACCATATACCTCGTATGGGAAAACAACCGGAGAAGCCGTGACAGCTACTATTATTCCTCCCCCGGTGATAACCTCGACTATTTGTTCGGCGTGGCACCCACCAATGTTTTCATGATTAAAATGAGTTTCTGGCTTGGAATATAACGTAAGGATTGAAATTATTATGCAATTTTAATGTAACTAAACGGTGGGGGTTCCAAATTCAATATTGTAACCGTTAGCGGAAATATATATCTTAGAAAAGGAATTTAATCCGGAGAAAGCCATGAAAAAGCTGACAATACTTGTTGCCCTTGCGGTGATGATGTCACCGCTGACAGCCCAGAAGAACGTTGATAAACATATCAGTTTCACCGGAAAGGAATCGCTCGCCCTTAACATACAGATCGCTGATTCCATTGCTATTCATACCCGGAACAAGAATGAGGTATATGCCAAAGCATATGTTACTATTGATGGGAATACTACAACAATCCAGGCTAAAACGATCAGCGGAGATATATTTTTCAGAAAATAACACCAAATACCAACTGCCATGTTCAATAATTATCTGATTATCGCCCTCAGGAATATAACCCGCCATGTTTCCGTATCGTTCATGAATATTGCAGTGTTGTCGAAACCTTAAAATACGAATGAACATCATCCAATCATCCAATCATCCCATCATCCAGGCAACAAATAGTTACAATGCCAGAAAAGTTCATACTGACCTGAACTGGGAAAATGCCTGGCCACTTAAAAGTTTTATCTATCCCTGGTCTGCAGAGATACCTCCGGAGCTGACATTTCGTGCCTTATGGGATGAAATGCGGTTTTACTTCCGCTTTGATGCGGAAGCAACGGATATATTGACCTATGTGAATACCAACTACAAAATGGAGGTAGTTCATTCCGACAGGGTGGAAATATTCTTTCGCAGCGATGAAAAGCTCGATCCTTATTATTGCCTGGAAATGGATCCCCTGGGAAGGGTGCTGGATTACAGGACCCGGTATTACCGGCAATTTGAGTACGATTGGCAGTGGCCCGGGACAGGGCAGCTCGAAGTAAAAGCAGCTATGACAGGAAGCGGATATTGTGTGGAAGGTTCAATTACACTGCAGTCGTTGAAACAGTTGAATTTACTGCAAAACAATGAATTACAGGCAGGCCTGTTCAGGGGGGAATGTCTGAAACTCCCGGATCCCGGATCATCCTTTACCTGGATCAGCTGGGTACGGCCTGAATCACAACATCCTGATTTTCACATACCTTCTGCATTTGGGACCATAAAATTGGTGACTGGTGATAGCCAGATAAATAATCATCGTTTATTCGAACAATGACATTATTTTTTTTGTTATAAGTATAACAGGAAAGATAACTGTTTATTAAAGGGCAATTATGTATTTTACCTGACCTAAGATCCTTTTATTAGCAATTTACACCCTGTTTTGGAGTATCATTGTTTCTCAGATAATAACGTATTCTTTGTCTCAATGATTTCATCTGAACAACAGATCTATTTCTGGCCATTTCTGGTCTATGCCCTTTTGGCATTTGCGATCACGGGGATCATGATCGCCTTGTCACATTTTCTTGGTGAGCGGCATAAAGAAAAAACCACAGACGAACCTTTTGAATCGGGTATACCACAAACCGGCGATGCCCGGTTGCGGTTTTCCTCCCGTTTCTACCTTATCGCCATGTTTTTCGTGATATTCGACCTCGATGCGGCCTTTATATTTGCCTGGTCAGTATCATTCCGTGAACTCGGCGTTCCGGGATACCTGGGCATCCTCATTTTTATCCTTATCCTCCTCGCCGTGGTGATCTACGAATTGGGTATTGGCGCCTTGAATTTTGGTCCGGATGGCAAAAAAATACTGCAGCAAAAAAACAAAGCGACATGAAATATTCCCTGTTAAGGCCGGAAGAAAACCGGGAACATACCGATACCTTCCTTTACGATGAAGGAATACATCGATCTGTTGTCCTTTCCCGATTGGATGATATGGTAACCTGGGGCCGGAAAAATTCCATCTGGCCTTTTACGTTCGGGCTTTCGTGTTGTTTTGTTGAGATGGCCACCTCTGTGACAAGCCGTTTTGATATTGCCCGGTTTGGCGGGGAGGTTCTCCGCGGTACCCCGCGTGAAGCCGATATGATGGTAATCGCAGGGACCGTATTTATTAAGATGGCCCCGATCATCAAAAGACTGTATGAACAGATGATGGCCCCCCGTTGGGTTATATCCATGGGATCGTGTGCAAATTCAGGTGGTATGTACGACATATACAGCGTTGTTCAGGGTGTTGATAAAATCTTGCCGGTAGATGTTTATGTATCAGGTTGTCCGCCCCGGCCCGATGCTTTCCTGGAAGGCCTGCTTTTGCTGCGTGAAGCGATCGGAAAGGAAAAAAGGCCGTTAAGCTGGGCCATCGGTCCGCAGGGGATATTAACCAGACAGGATCAACCCAGTCAACGGGATAAAAAGACAGCAGAACGAATGAAAATGGGAAATATCCGCCCAATAAATGAAATATGATTTTTCACGCCCATAACGATCCTTTATGAATGAAGCCCTGTCACTTGTTACACTTCTGAAAAGCAGATTCGGCGATATGGCTGTCCTGGCTGAGCAACATACAATTGACGGCACGCCGACCCTGTGGATCAGCCGGGAGTCCATAAAAAAAATATTGACATACCTGAAGCATGAGGTGGAAAAGCCTTACAAAATGCTATACGACCTGTGTGGGATTGACGAACGGAAAAGGACACAACGGAATGGTCAGCCTGTGGCCGATTTTACGGTTGTATATCACCTCACCTCCTTTGAAAGGAATGAGGATATCCGACTAAAGATCGCGCTTACAGGTGAATACCCTTCGGTACCCAGTATTACCGGAATCTGGCCCAGTGCCAACTGGTATGAACGCGAAGTATACGATATGTTCGGTATCAGCTTCGACGGACATCCCAACCTGCGCCGCATATTAATGCCCCGTTCGTGGAACGGATACCCGTTGCGGAAAGAGCACCCTGCCCGTGCAACCGAGCTGGAACCTTTCACGCTCGATGACCAGATGAGACAGATCGCGGATGATGATCTCCGGTTTAAACCGGAGGACTGGGGCCTGCAAAGTAAAACCAAGGATACCGACTTCATGTTCCTGAACCTGGGTCCGCAGCATCCCGGAACCCACGGCCTGCTAAGACTTGTATTACAGCTTGACGGAGAGGATATTGTAGATATCGTCCCTGACATTGGCTTTCACCACCGGGGTGCTGAAAAAATGGGAGAACGCCAGAGCTGGCATACCTTTATTCCCTATACCGACCGGATCGACTACCTGGGCGGTGTGCTCAACAACCTGGCGTACCTGTTGCCGGTTGAGAAAATGGCAGGCATTGAGATCCCCGACCGTGCCAAAGTGATCCGGATCATGATGAGCGAGTTGTTCCGGATCGAAAGTCACCTGGTATGGCTGGGCACGTTTGCGCAGGATCTGGGACAGCTTTCACCGGTATTCTTTACCTTCAACGACCGGGAGCGCGCCTTCGATATCATTTCAGCAATTACAGGAGGACGTATGCACCCGTCCTGGTTCAGGATAGGAGGAGTAACGAATGACCTTCCCGATGGCTGGCAAAAGCAGATGCAGGATTTCGTCAACTACCTTCCGAAGCGGATCAGGGAATATGAAAAGGTTATCATACGAAACAGCATCTTCAGGGCAAGGACGGTTGGCATTGGCGTATATACAGCCGAAGAAGCGATAGAATGGGGAGTGACGGGCCCGGGTCTCCGTGCCACAGGATACAATTTCGATTATCGCAGGCACAGGCCATACTCGGGATTCGAACAGTTTGAATTTGATATCCCGCTCGGAAAAAACGGCGATTGCTATGACCGGTCTCTGGTGCGTATCGAAGAGATCCGCCAGAGTTTACGAATAATTCAGCAATGCATTGACAATATGCCGGCAGGAGAATACAAATCGGACCATCCGCTTGCCTTACCCCCGCGAAAGGAAAAGACCATGATGGACATTGAAACCCTTATTGCCCATTTTCTCGCTGTTTCCTGGGGCCCGGTTATACCCTCCGGTGAAGCCATGGTTCCGGTTGAAGGGGCCAAAGGCAGCAATGGATACTACCTCGTGAGTGACGGAAGTACATCGTCTTACAGGACAAGGATACGCACGCCTTCGTTTCCGCATGTCCAGATGATACCCCTGATCAGTAAGGGATATACCATACCCGATCTGCTGGCCATACTGGGTGCAATGGATTTTGTGCTGGCCGATCTGGACAGATGATTTGAAGTTATTAATTGAAATTAAAAAGCAAATTAAAATCAGAATTGCAGAATATGCTTACAGAAATTGAAAAAGATGAAATCATGCATGAAGTGAAGTTAAGCCCCTATCCGGCAGTTGCCTGCCTTGATGCGCTTAAGATCGTGCAGCGTTATCGCGGTTGGGTTTCAGATGAAGCCATCACGGATATTGCCGACTGCCTTGGCATTCCGGCAGAAAAGGTTGACGGCGTTGCCTCCTATTACAGCCGTATCTACCGCTCTCCGGTAGGGCGTCATGTGATACTCGTTTGTGACAGCATCACCTGCATGATCATGGGTTACCAACCTATATATGAACATATTGCCGAAAAACTCGGGATCAGGTTTGGCGAAACCACATCCGACAAGCGTTTTACATTGCTTCCGATTTCGTGCCTGGGTGATTGTGACCATGCGCCTTCGATTATGATCGATGACGAATTATACAACAGGTTAAGCCCCGAAAACATTGATCAGCTGCTGGAAAAATATATGTGATATCCCATGGAAAAGCCGTTGACAAAACATATTACACCCGATGGTTCGCAGTTGCTTCTGAAGAACTATGTACGATACGGGGGCTATCAGGCAGTTCACAAAGCGCTGAAACAAATGACCCCGTCTGGTGTGATCAGTGAGGTGAAGGCTTCTAACCTGCTTGGCAGAGGCGGGGCCGGTTTTCCCACCGGAAACAAATGGGGCTTTGTGTCGGCGGATAAAGACCAGGAATCCTCCAGATATCTTGTTTGCAATGCCGATGAAATGGAACCGGGGACCTTTAAGGACCGCCTGCTGATGGAAGAAAATCCCCACCAGCTCATTGAAGGCATAATCATATCTTCCTATGCCATACGGTCAGACAAAGCCTATATCTTCCTTCGCTGGGCATACAAAAAGTCGGAAAAGGTTCTCCGGAAAGCAATTGCCGAAGCTTATGAAGCAGGTTACCTTGGCAGGGATATACTGGGTACCGGATATAATATCGATTTGTATTTACACACCAGTGCAGGACGGTACATGTGCGGAGAGGAAACCGGCCTGCTGAATGCACTCGAGGGGAAAAGGTCAATTCCGAGGGCAAAACCACCTTATCCTGCAATCAGTGGTCTATTCGGCAAACCTACCGTGGTAAATAACGTGGAAACCTTATCCTGTGTGCCGCACATTGTGGAAAATGGCGCCGGATGGTTTAAGAGTATCAGCTTTACGGGTGAAGGAGGCACCAAATTGTACGGGGTAAGCGGCCGGGTTAACAATCCCGGTATCTGGGAACTGCCGCTGGGCATTACCATGCGCGAGCTGATCGATACCTGGGCAGGGGGAATGATGAACGGGTATAAATTCAGAGGAGCGTTGCCGGGAGGCGCATCTACGGATTTCATCGTTGAAAGCCATATGGACGTTCCCCTGGACTTTGCTTCGCTGGGTCCTGCCGGAAGCAGGCTGGGAACCGGGACTATGATCATACTGGATGATAAGACCTGTCCGGTGGCCTTCATCCATAATCTGGAAAAGTTTTTTGCCCTGGAGAGTTGCGGCTGGTGCACACCATGCCGGGAAGGGCTGCCATGGGTTGAAAAGATCCTGGGATCCATCGAGGAGGGAAAAGGAACCGAGAAAGATATTGAGATCCTGAAATTCCATACGTGGTACTGCGGACCCGGTCACACCTTTTGCGCACATGCTCCCGGGGCTATGGAACCACTTCAAAGTGGCCTCAAATACTTTTATGATGATTTTATGAAACACATCCATGAAAAACATTGTTCCTGGAAGTCATGATGGCTAAAATACAAATAGACGGAGCCTATTATACGGTAAAGACGGGGAAAAACATTCTGGAAACCTGCCTGTCACTGGGCATCTATGTTCCCCACTTCTGTTATCATCCCGCCATGGGATCCGTAGGTGCTTGCAGGTTGTGCGCTGTAAAAAAGTTCAAAAACAGAGATGACACCAGGGGCACTATTATCATGTCGTGCATGGAACCTGTCGCAGATGGCCTGATTCTGGCAGTCAGCGACCCGGATGCAAAAGCATTCCGGGAAGCGGTCATTGAAGGACTGATGATCAACCATCCGCATGACTGCCCGGTTTGTGATGAGGGAGGAGAATGTCACCTCCAGGATATGACTGTAATGACAGGCCATAATTATCGCCGGTTCGGATTCAAAAAAAGAACCTACGTAAACCAAAACCTGGGACCATTTATCCATCATGAGATGAACCGCTGCATCCAGTGCTACCGGTGCGTGCGGTTTTATAACGACTATGCCGGCGGCGGGGATCTGGGGATTTTCGGTGCCCATGACCATCTCTATTTCGGCAGGCACGAGAGCGGGACCCTCGAAAACGAATTCAGCGGAAATCTGGTTGAGGTATGCCCCACAGGGGTATTCACAGACAAAACGCTTAAAAATCATTTTACCCGAAAATGGGACCTTACCAATGCCCCGTCGCTTTGTGTTCATTGCAGCCTGGGATGCAACATCATTGCAGGAGAAAGACACGGCGAACTGCGGCGGATCATGAACCGGTACAATGGTTCGGTAAACGGTTATTTTATTTGCGACCGCGGCCGGTTCGGCTATGAGTTTGTGAATGATCCTAAACGCATTAAAAAGGCAATGATCCGTATTTCGAAGGATAGAGAACCCGTGGAAACAAGTCCGGATATTCTGGCTGAAACCCTGTCATCTGCATTTTCAGGTAATAAAAAAACGATAGCGATCGGATCACCCCGGGCATCTCTTGAGGCCAATTTTGCTTTGTCAACCCTGGTTGGAATGGAAAATTTCTATCATGGCGTTTCACAACAGGAACATGTATTGGTTAAAACGGCCATAGAAATTTTACAGCGGGGAACAGCACGTTCCCCGTCACTGAAAGAAATTGAAAAAGCGGATGCTGTATTTATCCTTGGTGAGGACCTGACCAATACGGCACCCATGGCTGCACTTGCCGTAAGGCAGGCAACCCGGAACAAGGGAATAAAAAAGGCCGTTAAAAGCGGGATACCGCAATGGCATGATTATGCCCTGAGACAACTGGCACAGGAAATGAAAAGTCCCTTGTTCATTGCAACACCCTTTGGCACCAAACTGGATGAGCTGGCTGAAAACACTTACCGGGCATCGGGAAACGATATTGCCAGACTGGGTTTTGCTGTTGCTGCACGTGTGCATGAAAATGCACCTTCCGTAAAGTACCCTGATGAAAAACAAGAAATGCTGGCCCAAAAAATAGCGGCAGCTTTGAAATCGGCAGAGAACCCATTGATCATTACTGGCTGCCACAGCGGTTCACGTGATATGTTGCATGCTGCGGCCAACATATCTGAGGCACTTACCCTCACCGGAAAAAAAGCTCTTCTTTGTTTTATATTGCCCGAATGCAACAGCATGGGACTGGGGATGATGGAAGGCAGTGCACTTGAAGATGCCCTGGAACAAATCTCCCGTGGTGAGGCTGATCAGGTTATAATTCTGGAGAACGACCTGTACCGGAGAGCTGACAAGCACCTTTTAGATAGGGTATTAGGACAATGCAGCCAGGTCGTCGTACTTGATCATACCGAGAATGATACCACCCGGCAAGCTGATATACTACTCCCTGTGGGAACTTTTGCTGAATCGGAAGGTACCCTGGTAAACAATGAAGGCCGTGCACAGCGATTTTACAGCGTTTTACCGCCCGGCGCCTCTGCAATTGAAAGCTGGCGCCAGATCAGGGATATTATGCGTGCCTGCGGAAACCAGGAAGCAAACACCTGGGAGAATTTTGACCGGGTTGTCCAAACCATGGCAGAAAAAATGCCGGTTTTTTCAAAAATCAAAGGGCATTTGCCACAGGCTGATTTCAGAATTCTCAATGAAAAGATCAAAAGACAAACGATACGCTTCAGCGGCAGAACAGCCTTACTGGCGAATATCGCCGTGAGTGAACCCAAACCACCGGATGACCCGGACTCTCCGCTGGCCTTCACCATGGAAGGTTCAGATGAGATCCCTCCATCCGGACTTGTGTCATACTATTGGACTCCCGGCTGGAATTCTTACCAGGCCATGAACTTCTACCTCGATGAGCCCAATGGTTCCCTGAAGGGCGGAGACCCGGGAATTCGGTTGATTGAATCCGAAGGCGGGACATTGTCGTTTTTTATGCCTGAAACGTTGCCATTCACCCCGGTAAAAGGGGAATGGCTGGTTGTTGCCGTATATCAGATCTTTGGTTCCGGTGAATTGAGCTCCGGGAGCCGGACCCTGGCAACACGCATTCCACAACCCTTTGTATATATGAACAGCAGGGACATGGAAACAACAGGTGTACAACCCGACGATGGCGTAGAATTCATCCTGTCGGGAAAAACAACTAAAGTAATACTTCGATGTGATAATACTATACCGGAGGGGATTGCAGGAATGTCGGCCGGATTTCCGGGAATGCCCTGTTTTGAACTGCCGGAATGGGGAAGGTTAACGAAAACAGCTAAGTAAACCTATGAATTTCATTGCGGTCATAGCGGGTGTATTGCTGATGGTGCTAACGATTGCTGCCGGACTCATATATGTTGAGCGCAGGCTACTCGCCCTCTGGCAGGACCGGTATGGTCCCAACCGTGTAGGACCTTTCGGGCTGACACAGATACTGGCTGATACGATCAAGATCTTTTTCAAGGAGGACTGGGTACCTCCGTTTGCTGACAAGCCAGTATTTATTATAGCTCCGGGAATTCTGATCGCAACCATCCTGCTCACTTTTGCCGTAGTGCCGTTCGCACCGGGTTTCAACGTGTTCGATTCAAATATTGGTGTGCTGTTCTTCCTGGGTAATTCATCCCTGGGAGTTTACAGTGTTGTCCTGGGAGGATGGGCCTCGAACAACAAATATTCTTTACTGGGTTCCATAAGGGCTTCAGCACAAATGCTTACCTACGAAGTATTCATGGGTCTTTCGCTCATGGGTGTGGTAATGATGGCCGACAGTTTCAGCCTCAGGGAGATCGTTGAAGCGCAGCGGCATGGCTGGTATATATTCCCCCAGTTCGTGGGATTCGTGATCTTTCTGATTGCCGGCATTGCTGAGACACACAGGCTTCCGTTCGATATACCCGAGGCTGAAGGGGAACTGATAGCCGGTTTTCATTCCGAGTATTCGGGAATGAAGTTCGGGATGTTTTTTGTTGGTGAATACCTGGGTGTAACACTCTTGTCTTCGCTCATAACCATATTGTTCTTCGGAGGGTGGCTTGGTCCTTCCTTTTTGCCGCCTTTTGTGTGGTTTTTCCTGAAGACAGGCTTCTTTATATGTTTTTTCATACTTCTCCGGGCATCACTGCCAAGACCCCGGTATGACCAGTTAATGGGAGTCGGATGGAAAATATTGTTTCCCCTTACATTGCTCAATATTTTAGTAACAGGGGCTGTGTTAATTTATATGAAATGATATGATAAGCATATTACGAACCATTTGGTACATATTCCTTCATGCTTTTCACAAGCGTGAAACCATATTATACCCCGAGGAGAAGCCATATCTTCCGCCCCGGTACCGCGGCAGGATAGTGCTTACCCGTGACCCCGATGGGGACGAAAGATGCGTGGCGTGCTATTTGTGCGCTACTGCCTGTCCGGTCGACTGTATTTCACTCGAGGCTGCCGAAGATGAGAACGGAAGAAGGTACCCGAAATTTTTCAGGATCAACTTCTCCCGTTGCATCTTTTGCGGTATGTGTGAAGAAGCGTGTCCCACCTATGCCATCCAGCTGACCCCTGATTTCGAAATGGGTGAATACAACCGGCAGAACATGGTATATGAAAAGGAGCACCTGCTGATAAGCGGGCAGGGCAAATATCATGGATACAATTTTTACAGGCAGGCCGGCGTGGACATGGGTGTAAAAGGCAAAGGCGAAGGTGAGAATGAAGAGCCACCGGTTGATATTAAAAGTTTGTTGCCTTAAAATATGGGGATACCATGAATACCATCTTTTACATTGCCGCTGCTGTTGCACTTATCTCGACCGGATTGGCCATTACCGGCAGAAATGCAATTCATGCCCTGTTATTCCTTATTGTATCGCTGCTGGCCATATCTATTATTTTTTATATACTGGGTGCCCCCTTCATAGCTGCCCTGGAGATCATTATTTACGCCGGCGCAGTAATGGTACTTTTCATATTCGTTATAATGATGCTGAACGTGGGTATGGAAAGGGAAACTGAGAACCGGTGGCTCAGACCGCGTATGTGGATCGTGCCGGTAATTCTTTCATTCATCCTGCTCATCGATTTTATAATGATGATGAAAGGAATGCCACACCATGCCATCAGTGGCCGTATCATTCCTCCCAAGCAGGTAGGAATATCACTTTTTTCAACCTATCTGCTGGGGGCGGAAATCGCGGGCATGTTATTGCTGGCCGGCATTGTGGGTGCGTATCATCTTGGCAGGCAGAAGAAAAAAGTGATTCATCGCTTCCTGCAAAATGAAGACGATGAAATAAACAATACAATCCAATAAATCCAACCCGATGGTAACCATACCGGTTGAAATACAACTCCTTTTTGCGGCCCTGCTTTTTCTGATGGGGCTGATCGGACTTCTTGTCAGAAGGAACGTCATATTTATCCTCATGTCGATCGAGATTATGTTTAACAGCGCGGGCATGGTTTTCGTCATTGCCGGATCATACTGGGCGCAGGTAGACGGGCAGGTAATGTTTATTTTCATGCTGACGGTAACCGCCGCCGAGGTTTCTGTAGGGCTGGCACTCATCCTGCAGATGTTCCACCATTTCAAAACCCTGGATGCCGATAAACTAAGCAACCTGAAAGATACCAACTGAAAGAAAAATGACTATCCTCCTCGCCCTGATCCCCATAATGCCCTTGTTAGGCTTTCTTATCCTTGCATGCTGCGGCAGCAGGATGTCAAAGCAAATGATTGCATTTACCGGTGCTGTCTCTGTGGGTATTTCTGTATTGATAACCCTGATTACCGGACTGGCCTTTCTGGTAACTCCCCCTGCCGGAAATGTGGTTGTGGTTAACCTGTGGCAATGGTTCAGTACCGGGGGATTGGCCTTATCCATCGTTTTCCGGCTGGATGCCCTTTCGCTGGTATTTATATTTGTCATTACCTTTATCGGATTCCTCATACATGTGTATTCCATCGATTTCATGGCAGGGGATGAAGGATACGCACGCTTCTTTGCCTATATGAACCTTTTTGTAGGTTCGATGCTGATCCTTGTTCTGGCTGACAACCTGCTGCTGCTTTACCTGGGCTGGGAAGGCGTGGGACTTTGCAGCTACCTTCTGATCGGATTCTGGTACAGGGAACCTGTCAACGGATACGCCGCACGCAAAGCGTTTATCATCACACGCATCGGCGATACGGCCATGATCATCGGAATTTTTTTGCTTTTTGTACATTTTCATACACTGGATATCCAATTGCTGATGCAGCAGGCCTCATCAGAATGGGGCAACGGTTCACCGCTGGCCACCTGGGCTGCCCTGCTGCTGCTGGGTGGTGCACTGGGAAAATCAGCACAGCTGCCTCTGCAAACCTGGCTGCCCGATGCCATGGCAGGTCCTTCTCCGGTGAGCGCGCTCATTCACGCAGCCACGATGGTTACTGCCGGTGTCTACCTGATCGCACGCACCCATGTGCTTTTCGAACTTGCCCCGGCCATACAAACGGCTGTGGCGGCTATTGGTGCACTCACCTTGCTATTGGCTGGTTTCAGCGCACTGGCCCAGCACGATCTGAAAAGGGTATTGGCCTATTCAACCATCAGCCAGATCGGCTATATGTTCCTGGCACTCGGAGTGGGTGCCTGGTCGGCAGGCATCTTTCATTTCATGGTCCATGCATTTTTCAAGGCACTTTTGTTCCTTGCCGGGGGAGCAGTAATTTTTGCCCTGAACGAGGAACATGATATTTTTAAAATGGGAGGGCTCAGAAAAAAACTACCGGTAATTTTCTGGACATTTCTCATAGGTTCGTCCTCACTGGCTGCCCTGCCCCTCATTACAGCAGGTTTCTACAGCAAGGACCAGATATTATGGTTTGCCTGGTCCGCCGGAAACGGAAACCCCTGGTTGTGGGCAGCGGGTTTACTCGGTGCCTTTATCACTTCTATGTATACTTTCAGGCTGGTATTTCTGGTTTTCTTCGGGGATATGGTTACCATGCCGGAACACCATCCTGGTCGCCTGATGCTAATTCCCATGATCATCCTGGCATTTTTCTCATTGATAGCCGGGTTTATCGAATTGCCGGAATCAATGGGTCATGTACAATGGTTCTCGAAATTACTGGATCCCGTACTTCCGGCTGTTAACACGGCACACGGAAGAATCCCGGAGTCCTTTTTTCAGCTGGTGGCCGGAACCATTTCACTTTCGGGTATTTACCTGGCATACCGGTTTTATCTGAAACAACCTTACCTGACCTCTTCTTTCAATGAAAGCCGGATCAGCAAATTCCTTTATAAGGGATGGGGATTTGACCGGGTTTATGATCTGCTGTTCGTTAATCCACTGGTATGGTTCGCCGTAAGGAATAAAAACGATTTCATCGATCTTTTCACTTCAGCCCTGGCCCGGGCGGCTTTTTATGGTAATTATTTGCTCAGTATCACACAGAACGGGAGGATCAGGTGGTACGTCATGGCATTTGTAATCGGTATTGTATTCATGCTCACCATCTTTATTAACCTATGAAACTGGTTTACCTCATCGTGATCTTATTGGCCGGTGGCCTGCTTTCATGGGTCACCGGGAGATGGAGCCGGGTTCTCCCGCGGATAATAGCGTTGATCTCCCTTACCACTGATCTTATCCTCCTGTTGCTGATCTATAAAAATCAGGCCGGGACCGGAACCGGCATTTGGATGATCCAATATAAAACGGAATGGATACCGTCCTTCGGCATAAGTCTTTACCTGGCAGCAGACGGACTGAGTATGCTGCTTCTGATGATAACCTATATACTTGGATTGCTCTCCGTTTTGATTTCCTGGAAAGAGATCCGGGATGCTACTGGCTTTTTCCACTTTAACATCTTGTGGATCCTGTCGGGAATAACAGGTGTTTTTCTTTCCCTGGACCTATTCCTGTTTTACTTTTTCTGGGAATTGATGTTAATACCCATGTATTTCCTGATCAGTATATGGGGACATGAGAACCGGATCTATGCTTCCTATAAATTCTTTATTTATACCCAGGCAAGCGGGTTGCTGATGCTTATTTCCATCATCACCCTGTATTTCATTCAAGGCAGCAATTCAGGCACCTATACATTTGATTATACACAATTACTGGGTACTGCCATGTCCCCCACCCTTGCCTACATACTAATGCTGGGCTTTCTGGCTGCATTCCTGGTAAAACTGCCCGTGGTGCCATTTCACAATTGGCTGCCGGATGCACATGCGGAAGCACCAACAGCCGGCAGTGTCATCCTTGCGGGGCTTCTGCTTAAAACAGGCGCATATGGCCTGATTCGTTTTGTACTACCCCTGTTCCCGGGGGCATCGGTGAGCTTTGCACCGGTGGGGATGATCCTGGGTGTTGTCGGGATCCTTTACGGCGCTAAACTTGCATTTGCACAAACCGACCTGAAGCGGCTGATCGCTTATACAAGCGTGAGTCATATGGGATTTGTCATCCTTGGTGTATATGCATTCAACGAAATAGCATTCCAGGGTGTTATTGTACAGATGATTGCCCATGCCGTGAGTACAGGGGCATTGTTTATACTTGCGGGTCAGTTGTATGAACGAATCCATACAAGGAATATCCTATTGATGGGCGGATTGTGGAAACAGCTCCCCGTTATGGGATCGATGTGGCTGATCTTTGCACTGGCCTCGCTGGGATTACCCGGACTGGGAAATTTTATTGCCGAGTTTTTTATCCTGGCTGGTACCTTCAAATCAAATATTCTTATGTCGTGCCTGGCAAGTGCAGGACTTATCGGGGCTACCGCCTATTCGTTAAGGTTGATTCAAAAGGTACTGTCAGGCCGGGAAAATACGGAATGGAAACTTAAAGATCTCTCAGTCCGTGAGAAACTGGTTTCGGCCTCGCTTGTAATTCTTATCCTTTACCTGGGCCTGCTGCCGCAAAAGGTCCTTGATACTGCAAAACCGGTCATATCCAATACGTTGAATTCAATTGAGCAGGTGGTTTCTCCCGGTTCCGGATTAATAAAGTGAAATATCATGATACAGGAAGATTTCCTATGTTTGAGTCCATTCATCATCGTTGCAGGCACACCTGTTTTACTGATGCTTGTAATAGCGTTTACGAGGCATTTCAGAATATTATTCGGAATATCCCTTGTGGGATTATCCTTTGCACTATTGTCAGTTTATTTCCTCCTCCCTGTATTGCCCCATACCCTGGGACAACTTTTCATTTTTGACGGATTCAGTATCCTGTTTTTCGGATTGATCATCTTTACAAGCCTGCTGATCACGATATTGTCATACCGGTATGTAATGTATCAGGATAGTGAAAAGGAGGAATTCTTAATAATGCTCTTTACAGCAGTGTTGGGGTCTCTGATCCTTGCAGCCTCCGCCAATTTTGCGACTTTATTCCTTGGACTTGAAACATTGAGCATTTCACTGTATGTTCTCATCGCCTACAGGAGATCCCGCGGTAATTCAATTGAGGCATCGGTTAAGTATTTGATACTGGCTTCGGTATCTTCCGCTTTTTTGTTGTTTGGTATGGGATTGATTTATGCCGGTACCGGCTCACTGGAATTTACCCGGATCGGCCAGGTATTGCATTCAGCTGATTATTCCACTCCCCTGCTCCTTGCAGGTTTCAGCATGATGCTGGTAGGCATTGGTTTTAAGCTGGCACTGGTACCCTTTCATATGTGGACACCCGATGTTTATCAGGGAGCTCCCGTTCCGGTTACCACTTTTATTGCAACCGTGTCGAAAGGAGCAGTTATGGCCTTTTTGCTCAGGTTTTTCAAGGAGATACAGGGAAACCAGAATCACAATTTCATCCTGATGATCACTGTAATCGCGCTTCTTTCAATGTTTACCGGGAACCTGCTGGCAATCAGGCAACGAAATGTAAAGCGGATCCTGGCTTATTCCTCTATCGCCAACATGGGTTATTTGCTGGTTACCCTGCTGGTGAGCAATACCGAAGGTTTACAGGCAGCGGTTTTTTACATTGTCTCCTATATGGTCACCACCCTGGGAGCATTTGGGGTAATCAACCTGCTTGCAAGCCGAGATCACGATGCCGACGACCTGGAGGATTACAGGGGCCTGTTCTGGAAGCATCCGTCCATCGCCCTGGTTTTTACACTGGCCTTGCTTTCCCTGGCGGGAATTCCACTCACGGCAGGGTTTATCGGCAAGTTTTACCTGGTATTCACAGGTATTCATTCCGGGCTTTGGTTACTGGTAACCGGACTTATCCTGAACAGTGTGATCGGATTGTATTATTACCTGCGTGTGATCAGCACACTTTTCTCCCCTGTAAATGCCATCATGTTCCCCGGGTTTGGCGTTGCAGATCGCATCGTGCTTGGTTTTACCGCCCTTGGAATAGTATGGCTCGGTATTTTTCCGGGAGGATTTCTACGAATGATCGCTCATTTTACAGGATTATGAAAAGGTTCCTGTTCCCTATCTGACCATATTAAAATTAAATGCCGGGTTCCCAAAACCACCCATAATCCTCAGCCATAGCGGCAATACCATTTCGGTTCCGCGTGCGCCGGTGATGTCTCCCAGATCAAGCATATTTTCTGTTTTCCAGCCAAACTGTTTCAGCAGTCCGCTCACCTTGGCCTTGGCCTCCGGGTCATTGCCACAAATAAAAACGCTGTGGTTTCCGCCACTTATCATGGACGGATTCACCATGAGACCACACCACATTGTATTTAAAGCCTTAACCACCTTCACGCCCGGGAAGGTTTTCTGGATCTCCTCGCCCAGTGAAT
This sequence comes from Bacteroidales bacterium, assembly GCA_035258345.1. Classification (GTDB taxonomy): domain Bacteria; phylum Bacteroidota; class Bacteroidia; order Bacteroidales; family UBA10428; genus UBA5072. The sequence goes on along the minus strand of DATEVU010000110.1, from coordinate 5,125 downwards.
TGGTGTTGCAGAGTCCGGGTATCAGCGTAGGCGGCATACCCCCGCTAAAGTCCAGCGGGTTGGAAATGTCGATCAGGACCTTCCCATTCAGGTTGGCCTCACCGGCCATGTCGAGCGCATTGATCGTATTGACGCCCTGGGTTGCGTTGATCACAATTTCGCCAAATACTGCGGCTTCGGTAAATGTTCCTAATTTCACCTGTTTGTTGCCTTCGTGCCATTTGAAGAACGGAGGACCACCATAGGCATCACCGGTAGTCCGGGCCAGCGTTTCAGCCGCATTTCGTGTACCGATCATCACCTCATGACCCAGTCCGGATAACCGACCCGCGAGAGTCTGTCCGACATTGCCCGTGCCCATTACTGCGATTTTCATATGCTTATTGTTTAGTTGGTAATATTTACTACTTAAACAAATTTGAAGGGGATTGGTTGGCGGCTTAATGTCAACTTTTTGCTTCCCGAACGGCACACGCAGCATTTACCTTCCCGTACCCAAACCATTGACTGTGCCCGTTTACATACTGGCCGCGGTTAGTACCATGAATAGGATCCGGATCGGTGTCAACAATTTTATCCGCCGTGGACTCCAGGATTTCCTTTACCTGAGCGGCCTTCAGTTTGGGATTGACGGAAAGTACAAGTGCAGCGATTCCTGCAACCAGGGGCGTGGCACTCGAGGTGCCGCCAAACTGCCCGGTGTACCGGCTGTGAGCCGTGAATCCTTCGCCGTAGCTCTCATTGTCGGTTGTCCATATGCCCCGGCCGGGAACGAATTGTTGGGGATCCAGCGGATGGAAGTTATTGCTTGGTGCGCAGACGCTGATCTCATTACCCCAGTTGCTGTAGGCGGCATGCCGGTTGAGGCTTGTTGAAGCGGCTACGGCAATGACGCCGGGATGTGCCGCAATACCATTCAGGATCGGGCCCGTGGTTTTACACAAGGTTCCGTTGTATTGGAGCCAATCAAAGCCGTTCCTGTTCACCGGATCGTTTACCGGTGCATTGAAGTTAGCGGAAGCGAAGCAGATCACGCAGCCCTTGCCGCGGGGGCCGCCTTTGGCAGCAAGCCGGGTAAGAGTCTTTGAAAACATGAACGACAGGGGGGCAAATACAGGCGGAGGTCCCCAGCTGCAGGAAATTACGTCGGCATGTGCTGCTGTTTCTTCGAAGATCTCTATCAGCAGGTCGTCATCAGCGGAGAGGGGGAACCTTACCGGCATAAAGGCACAGCCGTGCGCGATACCCACCACGCCACGACCGTTGCTTTCCGCGATGGCAACTCCCGCACACGGTGTTCCGTGATAGTCCCATTCCGCGCTTTCGGGATAAGGCCTGGCATCTCCATCCACATAATCCTTTGGAAAAACCACTTTGCCTTTGCCCGTGAAATCAGGGTGACTCAAATCAAATCCATCGTCAATTACCGCTACCACGATACTTCGTTTACCGCGGGTTATATCCCAGGCGCCGGGAGCATCCACGGACGCTTCGTTTACCAGCTGCACTCCTGCCCTGGAACTTAAGTGCCACTGCCGGTTGAAATAGGGATCAGCCGGTTTGAATGCTGTAGAAAAACGGTTTACCATGTCCGGCTCAGCGGCTGCAACCAGGTCTTCGTCTGCCAGTATATTGGCAACTTTAATCGGATTTATCCCGGTGGATGTGGTGACCTGCAGCAAAAAGGTATTTTTCTCGTTTTCATATTCCCTGAGAATTTTCAGGCTGTATTTTTCCAGCAGCGTATTGATCCCGGTGTTTGTTGCTCCCGGCTTAAAACTTACAAAGATCTTATCGGTAAGATAAAATACTGTTCCGTCCGATCCTTTCGGACGGTAGGCATGGTGAACCACGGCACCGAAAGTTTGCGACCGCAATGCTGCCATGGTGTTGTCGCGTTCAACCGGTGTGGTCTCCACCTTGAAGACCTGGTTGGTGACTGCCTTGATATTTCGTACTCCGGGCGCCTGACGCAACCTGGTCAGGTGTTCCTTGCTGGCAGGCATTACTGTGAACAGGTCGGTTTCCTTTTCCAGTTCAATTTTCTGTCCCCCGCGCCATACGTATAGCGGTTGGGGGTCATTGGCGGATGCTGATACTTTTTTTGACATGGTATTTTGGAATCAACAACAATTACTCCCGATAGCTATCGGGACCACGACATTCACAACACACAACATTCACAACCTTTCCTTTCGTTTATATTTTACTGCGACCGTGTTACAGTGATATACTCCTTCAAAAACCACCCCCATCCCGTTTTCCGCGGAAAATCGAGTCGCGAGTATAATGGGGAAAGGAGCCTGGTGGGAAAGTAGATGGCAATACCGTTTGAGTTCTTCATCGGTTTGCCGTAATATCCCGAGGAAAATACCAGACCTGATGCCTCCTTCACCGCTGCAATTACACCGTCACAGGCAATCCCGATGGCTTCCGGGACAGAAGCCTTAATCAACAGCAGGCAGAAATTAACGAGATCAATATTATCCGATACCTGATATTCCTGAACCCGGTTGCGGGTGCTGGCAATCAGTGTCAGTGTGACAGAATCGGCAAGCCCCGCCCGTAACTCCGTTGCAAGCACCTTCACAGCATTTGCAAAACGGGTTGATGCCATGAGATCGCAGGCTGATTGCGTTACTGCCTCCCTGGTATTCTTATAGGATTCGATGTATTTTTTCACAACGATCCTGCAGAGTTCGCGCGGTGTTGTTTGCGGCTCTGATGCAAGCCTGCCCAGGATGGTATCATACGGCCAGCCGTCAAGCGGTTCTGTTTCTTCCGAACCCACTGCGAAACGAACGCTGGTGCGAATCTGGTAAAAGACCTCTGCCATGCTCATGAGGCAGGCATCCATTCCCAGGATGTCAATTTTGCGACCAAGGAATTTCCTGGCATCCAGCAACACCTTTTTCATTTCCAGGCTGTCCAGAAAGTCCTTGGCATCATCATCAATCAGGATGGCACGGGCAATTTTACTGTCTCCGGCTGAAAGCTGCGCCGCATGTACGACTGATGTTCTGAAAAAAGCGTGCCTGATACGGCTGGTCCGCGACAATCGTGCAGCCCCGCTCCGTTCACCTGCAAAAATATCGGTGTCATCCCAACCCTGTCCATGGTTCCAGAGAACAAGCATGTAGTGATCAGCAGGGTAGTTAATGGCTCCCCATTTAATAAAATCAAGGAGTATCTCCGGTTTGCCGGAGTTGGTTTCACCCAGGCTTTCCACAACATCAGCATTCAGGGACGTTCCGTTCCTGATAAAAAATCGTTTTGTGGGAAAACCGGCACCTGCACGGTCAAACTGGGCCACGATATTCATGCCGGGTACGGATCCGATCTTTTTCATTTCTACCAGATCAGTAACACCATTGGCATCGAGATTATTGTCCCCTGCCAGGTAAACCATCACGGTCCATTTTTCAGGGATTGCTGAATTGCTCATAATTGATTTCTACTTAACCATTAAGTTGTTAATTTATTTTTCCGCCTCAAACAGGGCTATTGCGAATGTAAATACGGGCAGGAGAATTTCACCATAAACCGGGTTATACCACGTGAGTAAAGCAAAAGGACCTCCCAGGGCAAAAACCCAAACAACAAATGCGATCACACTGATGGCGAGCTGCATTATCTTGCGGACTTTCAGCACGCGCCATAAATACAGGGCTGTAAGCATACAAAAGACAACAAAAACACTCCACTGAAATATTTTTATTTCAGCCTGATCTGTTAGTTTTCCCATAATCCCCAGCACAAACAGGTAACAGACAACAGCTTCCGCAGGAATATACTTTAGCAGGCGGTCGGAATAATGATCTTCTCCGTAAGGTATGGCAGCAACGGAGGCACCTGAAGGGGTCGGACCGGACTCGTGGAAACGCAACATGTCCAGCCGGGTGATTATTTCTCGTGGCATGGGTTTGGTAATTGGTAAACTAAAATTATACAATAAGATAACGTGAGTCAAGTCTTTGGTTGAAAAACTGAAGGAAAACCCTGAAAAAGGTAAACTTATTGTGCTCTCAATTTGCCCGTGAGCTTTACCATAACCGGAACACCTTCAATTTGAGTCGGAATTTGTGCCCGCACAAATTCCACATTGCTTTCAACCGAAACAATAATCACCAGGGTATTATCTACCAGTCCGATTCCCACAGCGGTTACCCAGGCTATGTCAAGCCATTTTCTCTCATAACGTAGTTTAATCTCCGTTGCTTTCCGGGTAGGATCGTCCATGATTATAAACCATTGGGTTAGTTCCCGATCATAAATATACAACTTTTTGTACAATTAAGGCAATGTAACTCCGAGCGCGCCGAATACGTTGCCGATGCGGTTGATAATTGTAGTTGTTTCACTGCCGGCAAACAGCAGCCCTACCAGGTTATTGTTCCCATTCAGCACTGCGGATCCACTGTCCCCACCCTGACTCATTGCCCCTGCCAGCAGCTGATCGGTAAAGAGCGCAACCTTATTTGTTCCATAACTGACCTGTGCGCTCACACTCACCTGTTCAATGGTACCTGTCGTAAAACCCGTGGTTCGCCCGCTTTTCTTGATATTCATACCCAGTTCTCCTTCCTGAACACCGCTTATGGTACCGATCTGGAGAATCTCATTGATAACATCATTTGAATTCAGGGGCCTGGCAATTGCGCAATCTACTTTGTTCTCCGTCTGCTGTATCCGGTATGGGCGAAGCCTTGTAGTACTACCGACCATTTCACTCAGCATATTTAAAAAAGAAACCAATGATCCGGCGATTCCGCAGTCAGAATCCTCATCCTCAAAACCTATCGGCACAAATTCACTCAATACGGCAATCTGGTCCTGTGGATTCTGTCCGCCGTCATACGGACCGGGCTGCAGGATGATATCGCCAATTGAGGCCTCATTGCTGTTGGCCAGCACATGATTATTCGACAGTATGTATATTTCATTGTTTTTTTTGACAAGGCAACCCAGGGTGCCTGCCGTGATGAGGTAGTGACCAATGCTCGTACCTCCCGGTGCCGGTCTGAATCGCCCGGTAGGAACCTGAAAAGCCCTTATAATGCCTGTGGGCCTTACATCGGTTGGAACATCCTGGATACGGGGAGGGATCATGTCCCTGTCACTGAGC
>DATEVU010000109.1:0-8072 GCA_035258345.1 Bacteroidales bacterium | reverse complement strand
CCGGTTAGCCTGTACGAAAAAGACAATTCCATAATAGATCTGAAAGATTACGACAAGTACAAGATCGCCCGTTTTGCACAGGACACGCGGGAGCATTTGAAGAATATCCCTGAGAATGACTTTTGGAGTAATGAGTGATGTCTCTCGCAGATTACGCGGATCTTCCACTTTTCACTTTTCACTATCCACTAATTCCTCACATCCTCCCCCCACTTCAACTTATCTCTCAGGGTGCTGTAAAAGCTTGTATTCGGTAGTTTAAGCATTTTAAGCTTATAATCCGATTTGCCGATTTTGAATGTGGTGTCACCCTCAATTACCGTTGTCCGGTTATCTGCAGTAACGAGGTACCTGCCGCTCCGGCTGTTCACTTTAAGAGAAATGATGTTGGTATCCGGAATGATAAGCGGCCTTACAGTGAGATTGTGAGAGGCTATGGGAGCAATGATCAGGTTGCCCGAACCCGGGACTACTATGGGTCCGCCGACACTCAATGAATAGGCTGTTGATCCCGTGGGTGTTGATATAATCAGGCCATCTGTCCAGTACGTATTCAGAAACTCATCATTGATACTGGCCTCAACCGAGATCAGGGATGAATCGCTTTTATGAATTGTAATTTCATTTAGCGCAAAATTCATGCTGTTGAACAGTCGCTCGGGCTCCCTGAAACCAATAAGGGTGCGGTATTCATACTCAAATTGGCCGGCCAGTATGGCTTCAAAGGCATTTTTGATATTCTCTTTGGAAATGTTGGCCAGGAATCCGAGCCTGCCGGAATTAATGCCGATCACCGGGATATTCTCACGGATCACATAGGGAATCGACTCAAGAAAGGTCCCGTCGCCGCCGATGCTAACCAGCAGATCACAGGTAGGATCAAAATCATTATAATCGCTGAATACCTGCAGTTTTCCAGGATCCTCTCCGGTTTCGCAGCAAATGAAATCATAGAATGGTTTATAAACCACAATCCTGGTATGTCTTTCTTCCAGGATCTTTATTAATTCACGAATATATGGACGGAAACCCTCACTGAATGTCTTCCCGAAAATAGCAATCTTCATATGCTTAGATACTTCATGAACAATTCATACCTGTTTTCATACAGGCTGTTTGTATCGTCATGATCCATGAACGTGCTCCGGATGGTATAATTATACCGGGTGAATGTCTGGATAATTGAGGTCAGATCGTTCCGGTTAATCTTGAGGGTAAGTTCCAGCCTTGTGGATGCAGCATGTGAACTGATATACATACTCAGTATTTTGGCATCATTGCTTTCAACAATCTGGGATATCTGTGACAAGGAGTAATCGTGAATACTCATATCCAGCACGATAATGGCTCCGGGATCTTTCAATGCAGTAAAGCCGGCGAAATAATGGATAAGATCATTCTGGGTTATCACACCCTTGTAATGATTGTTGTAATCGAGCACCGGAATAATGGATAGATTAAGCCGCGAAGCGAGTTCAATCACCTCATAAACATGCTGGTCTTCGCCAACAAAAGGACTAAAAAGCGATAATGCGTGGTTACCGATAGGTTCCTCGGCCATATTAAAATCATAGATATCCTTATCAGAGATTAGTCCCAGAAAATCCTCATTATTTACAATGGGCAAATGGGAAATCCTGAATATGTCCATCCAGTAGAGTGCTTTCTGACCGCTGTCAGAAGTACGGAGAGCCGGAACCACATCGGATATCAAATCTTTTGCCAGCATGGAGGCCTCGTTTTTATAAAACCTGCTAAATTTGCATAAAACAGCAAAGATTAAAATTAGTTCTTATTTCCCTAATATCCAAAAGCAGGCCTATGACAAAGTTAAGCGTTAATATCAATAAAATTGCCACAATCCGCAATGCACGGGGAGGAAATATACCCAGTGTGACCGACGCCGTAATTAACTGTCAAATGTTTGGCGCACAGGGTATTACTGTCCATCCCCGCCCCGACGAGCGTCATATCCGGTACCAGGATGTAAAGGAAATCAGGCCGTTAATTACCACTGAATTTAATATTGAAGGTTATCCTTCCCAGCGGTTCCTCGACCTGGTTCTGGAGGTAAAACCACACCAGGTAACCCTGGTGCCCGATTCACATGATGTGATCACCTCCAATCAGGGATGGAATGTCATCAAATACGAAAGGTTCCTCCTGGACGTGATAACAGAGCTGAAAAAGAACGGTATCCGCACCTCCCTGTTTATTGAAACCGACCTGGAACAGATTGAACGTGCCGCTGCTACAGGCACTAACCGGATTGAGCTGTATACCGAGCCTTATGCCGTTAAATACAGCTCGGATCCTGCCAAAGCTGTTGAACCCTATGTAAGGGCTGCAAAAAAAGCCATTGAGTCAGGACTTGGTCTGAATGCAGGTCATGACCTGAACCTTGAGAATCTCAGGTACTTCAAGGATCATATACCAGGTTTGCTTGAGGTTTCCATCGGTCATGCCCTGATATCCGATGCACTATACTTTGGTCTTGAGAAAACAATTCAACTTTACCTCGGTAAGATCTCCTGATGGAATTGTTCTGCAGGAAACTGGGAAAAGGGGATCCTTTGATCATATTGCATGGTCTTTACGGGTCATCGGACAACTGGTATACCATCGGCCGTGAACTGGCTGCAGATCATACCGTATACCTGGTTGACCAGCGTAATCACGGGAATTCACCGTCACACCCGGTGCATAATTACCAGGCTCTTACCGGTGACCTGCGCGAGTTTATGGCCCAACACCATGTAAACCGTCCGGTGATTATCGGTCATTCCATGGGCGGCAAAGCCGCTTTAGCCTTTGGCCTAAACTATCCCGAAATGGTCCGGAAAATAATTGTGGTTGACATTTCTCCCCTCGGTTATTTTTCCGATGGCAACATGCATGAGATCACTGGTCATGAACGCATCATCAGTGCACTACAAACAATCGATCCGGGCACCCTTGCAAACCGGAGGGAAGCAGATCTGCTTCTTAAGAAATATATTGCACCTCCCGCAATCCGCCAATTTTTGCTTAAAAACCTGAAACATAATTCTGACGGCGGGTTTTACTGGGCAATAAATCTTCCGGTTATTGCCGAAAACATGCACGAAATTTTTTCCGGCCTGATCCTCGAAAACGAACATGATCCCCGCAGCATTGCCCGTTTTCCCCTGCTGTTCATCCGGGGGGAGTATTCGCACTATATCCGGAAAAAAGATGAAAAAGCCATCCGGCATTATTTTCCGTGGTCCAACATTGTGACAGTACAGGGTACCGGTCACTGGTTGCATGCAGAGGAACCTGCATCCTTTCTCAGGATTGTCCGTGAGTTTATTGCGGAAGTATCCTGAAGCCATATTTTACCTGTGCTAATATATCCGGAATTCCTGAACCCTGTAGGTGAATTTTCCGTATACAGGTGCATAACTTAATTCTATATGAAAAGGAAAACTATTCAAATTACTACTGCAACATTGCTTATCAGTATAATACTATTCGCAGGTTGTGAAAAAGATAAGAAAGAATCTGCGCCCCAATTGCCACCACTTTCATCACTGGCGATCAGTATGGATTTTGCTGAGGGAAAGAAAAGCACGGATACCTACAACAATATTGTGGCAGCCGGGCTTGCTGTTGGATACTGGAACACGGTATTGTACGCCTATCTGGCCGTTCCTGTTGCAGCCTATGCCGAAGCATTCAACCACGAATGTGAACGGGTTGACAACAATACATTCTTATGGTCTTATGATGTTGAAGTGCGTGATACCATTTACACGGCTGAACTTTTCGCTGATATCGACGGGGATGTGATAAACCTGGAAATGCATATTTCGCAGCAGGGCGGATTCCAGGATTTTACATGGTTTACCGGTACATGTGATGTATTACGGACATCCGGCGAATGGACGGTTTTCACCTTTCCTGAAAGCTATGCCTGGGTTTCAATTGACTGGAACCACGACTGGGAAGCTGAAACCTTTGATGTAAGGTATACCAATACCCTGATTACACATGAATATGTCGACAGCTATATTGAGTACGGTATCACCGAAGATCCGGCATTTGATGCCTATTATATAATATATGACTCGAAAGAGGAAAAGAACTTCGAAATCGACCTGAATACTGCCACGCATGCCGGAAGGATCTATTATGACCAGACCTGGCATTGCTGGGATGTTGATTACAAGGATATAAGCTGTGTGGAATAGCCTGAGGCTGTCTTGGCGTCTTTGCGTGAACCTATTTTCTTACTCGTCGAGAAACTTCTTTATCCCGGGAGTAGCATATACCCTGAATTTGCCCTCCTGGTCCGCATAGATCAGATACGCATCCAGGAAACTGTTTTCATTAAGAAACACTACCGATTTTTCGATACCCAAAACCATCAGCGCTGTGGCATAGGCATCTGCGATCATGCAATCATCAGTTACCACGGTTGCGCTCAGGAGATTGGAAACCACCGGGTAACCGGTCTTTGGATCTATCGTATGTACAAATTTAATACCTCCTTTTTCGTAATATTTACGGTAATTCCCCGAAGTAGCCAGTGACCGGTTCTGAAGCCTGATAACCGCCTGCAGGTCAGCTCCCGGGATCATGTTCCCTTCCACGGGTTTATCAATACCAATGCGCCACACCTGATTTCTGTCGTTCTTACCCTTTGCCCTTACCTCTCCGCCTATCTCTACCAGGTAATTCCTGATTTTTCTGTCAGTTAGAAAATCTGCAACCAGGTCAACCGAATACCCCTGGGCTATGGCATTCACGTCGATCCTGATGTTATTATTGGTTTTGATCAGACTGTCGTGCTGAAGCGCAATCTTATCCATTCCGATATACGTGAGCAGACTGTCGATAAGGGCACTATCGACACGAACGGTGTCGGAGCTGCCAAATCCAAGAGCATTTACAACCGGTCCGACCGTAATATCAAAGGCTCCGCCCGTATTTTGATATACCTGCAGGGATGCATTGAACACGGTAATGAACTTTTGATCGGCTTTCACACCGGGCTCATTCCTGTTTATTTTGGAGATCACCGAATTTGGCTGATAGATCGACAGCGACATGTCAAAATCTGCAAGGAGGGAATCAATTTCCTGCTGCAGGTTTTCTCCTTTTCTGCTTTCATAGGTAATATGGTAGGTAGTTCCCTGAACAAAGCCGGCAAGGCTGACAAATCCGCCCTTTTTCCGTGAAATGCTTATCAGTAATACCGACAGGATTATCAGAGCAAAAACAAGAAGCTGAAGAGAAACCTTTTTAAGATTCATGGCCGTACTTATCCACCAAAATCATCAAAGTCCACCATCTCATCGGGCACACCAAGATTGTACAGCATTTTCTGAACGGCATCATTCATCATGGGTGGTCCGCACAGGTAAAACTCAACATCTTCGGGAGCATCATGCTTGCTCAGGTATTCCTCATACAATACCTGGTGAATAAAACCGGTATAGCCACTCCAGTTATCCGATGCTACAGGCTCAGACAATGCTATATTGAATCTGAAGTTTGGAAAGCTCCTTTCGATCTTACGAAAATCATCCTCGTAAAATATTTCCCGCTTTGATCTTGCACCATACCAGTAGGTCACCTTCCGGTTGGTCTTCAGGGTATGGAAAAGATGGAAGATATGGGAGCGAAGCGGGGCCATGCCTGCGCCTCCGCCGATATAGATCATTTCACGTTCGGTATTCTTGATAAAAAACTCACCGTAGGGACCCGAAACAACCACTTTATCACCCGGCTTTCTTGAAAAAATGTAGGACGAACAGATTCCCGGCGGTACCTGTTTGAACCCGCCGATAGTCTTATCCCAGGGAGGTGTTGCGATCCTTATGTTCAACATCACAATATTTCCTTCAGCCGGATGATTGGCCATGGAATAGGCCCGGTAGGTTTCCGTGGTATTTTTCATCCTGAGGTCCCACATCTTGAATTTATTCCACTCATCCCGGAATTGTTCTTCAACAACTATATCCTTAAATGTCATTTCATACTGCGGAACATCTATCTGAATGTAACCTCCCGAATTAAATTTCAGCGATTCGCCCGGCGGAAGTTTTACTACAAATTCCTTTATAAAAGTGGCTACATTGTGGTTTGAAACAACCTCGCATTCCCATTTCCGTATCCCGAGAACCTCTTCCGGAACACGGATTTCCAAATCCTCTTTTACTTTCAGCTGGCACCCGAGACGCCAGTTCTCATGGATCTGCCTGCGTGTAAAAAACCCCGTTTCGGTAGGCAAAATGGAACCTCCACCACTGATGACCTGACAGCGGCACATTCCGCAGGTTCCTCCGCCTCCGCAGGCTGACGGAAGAAAAAGCTTTTCCTCTGAAAGGGTGGATAACAAGGTAGAGCCCGGTGCCACCATCAGTTCCTTTTCCTCGTTAATCGTGATCCTGACTGTTCCGGATGCCGTAAGCTTTGATTTGGCATAAAGCAACATCCCGACAAGAAGCAGGGTAATACCGAGAAAAACCACAATACTCAGTAAAATTATTGGTCCGAGACTCATAAATCAGGCCTTTTCAGATTAATTCGATTCAAATCTTTATACCACTGAAACCCATAAAAGCAATAGCCAGCAATCCTGTAAGGATAAAGGCCAGGCCCAGTCCCCTCAGGGGCCCGGGCACATTGGAATATTTCAGTTTTTCACGTATGGCGGCGAGAACAACAATGGCCAACGCCCAGCCAAATCCGGCACCAAATCCGAAAACACTTGCTTCAACAAGGGTGCCGTATTCCCGTTCCTGCATAAAAAGGGCGGCTCCCAGCACAGAACAATTGACCGCAATCAAAGGAAGAAAAATACCCAGGGCATTATACAATGCGGGTGCAAATTTTTCCACGATCATTTCGATAAGCTGAACTATTGCTGCGATAACAGCTATAAATAACAGGAAACTTAAAAAACTAAGATCCACACTATTAAATGAAGATCCCAACCACTTAAGGGCACCGGCTTTTAACAGGTAATTCTCCAGCAACCAGTTAACCGGAACGGTGACCGTAACAACAAATATTACTGCAATACCCAAACCCACCGCCGTTTTGACGGTCTTGGAAACCGCCAGATAAGAACACATACCGAGAAAATAGGCAAAAATCATATTCTCGATAAACACATTCCTTATAAATAAATCGAATAGATTTTCCATATGCTAAAAGTCAAGAAATAAGTGACCGGTTATTTTTCAATCAGCTTTTTATTGAAACCACGCTGAATCCATATGAGCACCCCAACAGTAATAAGCGCCATGGGAGGAAGTATCATCATGCCGTTGTCCTTGTAACCAATATCATAAAAACCCTGGGGAACAACCTGGTAGCCCAGCAAGGAGCCACTGCCAAAAAATTCCCTAAGGGTTGAAAGCACTATCAGGATGATACCGTACCCGGCACCGTTGCCAATGCCATCCAAAAATGACTCCCAGGGTTTGTTTCCCATGGCAAATGCTTCAAGGCGACCCATGATGATGCAATTGGTAATGATAAGGCCCACAAAAACAGATAATTTTTTACTTACGTCATATACATATGCTTTAAGTATCTGGTCCACTACAATTACCAGGAAGGCAACCACAACCAGCTGCACGATTATCCTGATCCGCGGAGGGATAGTATTTCTTCCGAATGAAATGATCAGATTCGAAAATGCCGTTACAACAATAACCGACAACGACATGACTATCGCCGGTTTCATCTGCACGGTCACCGCAAGTGCCGAGCATATACCCAAAACCTGCACGGTAATTGGATTCTCGTTATTCAGCGGATTAATAAGCAGTTTTAGATTTTTCATAATCGATCAGCATCAATTGGTCATTTTAAAATAGTCCTGGTAGCTTACCAGGCATGAATCGAGCATATCCTGCAATCCTTTGCTGGTAATGGTGCCACCTGAAATAGCGTCCACCTGGTGGGTTGAAGATGGATCTGCACCGCCCTTCATTACCCCAACAGATACAAATTTGCCCGCATCATCAAATATCTTTTTGCCCCGGAAAGGTTCCATGAAGAATGGCTGGTTGATTTCCGCTCCCAACCCGGGAGTT
>DATEVU010000108.1:0-4591 GCA_035258345.1 Bacteroidales bacterium | reverse complement strand
GGTTGATCCTGAATTACTGAATGAAAACTTCTTCAATCTGATCAATAAGGGCTGGATGCTGGTAACAGCAGGAGTTACCGGGAATTTTAACACCATGACAGCCAGCTGGGGCACTACCGGTATCCTTTGGAATAAGCCCATTGCGATATGTTTTATACGTCCGCACCGGTACACCTTTCAATTTGCCGAACAAAATGATTTTTTTACCCTGAGTTTTTTCTCTGATCAATACCGGGAAATACTCAATTTCTGCGGGGCAAATTCCGGACGCGATACCGACAAGATAGCCAACACCGGCCTGATACCGGTTGAAACCAAAAACGGGAGCATCACCTTTGAACAAGCCAGTCTGGTTCTTGAATGCAAAAAACTGTACGCCGATTTTCTCAGATGGGACAATTTTATTGCGACAGGTATAATCGAAAAAAACTATCCCAACAGGGATTTCCACAGGTTTTTTATCGGGGAGATAGTAGGATGTTATAAAAAGTAGATTATGAAAACGATTAATGAAAAGCCGGTAATTATTTATGACGGCGATTGCGCATTGTGTCAGCAGGCCGTAAGGTTTCTGAAAACCACTGACGGTCCTGACGGCATTCATTTTATTTCCTCCTCAACAGAACAATCCGATGATATGCTGCAAGTTCATCGTTTGTCGAAAGATATGACACAAAGATCAGTTATCCTCATCGACAAAGGCAGGATATACACGAAATCCACCGCTGTAATTAAAGCAATGCAAAGAAAACAGGGTATCTGGAGGTTTGCTGGTATTCTCATGATAATTCCGGCGTTTTTGAGAAATTTGGTGTATGATTTTGTAGCTGACTTGCGAAGAAAGAAATAATCTCTCGCAGATTCCGCAGATGGCGCAGAAGATTTTCTGCGAAACCGGCGAAATCTGCGAGAATTTTTTTTCTTTATGCAACTCTTCCTGAAATTTCTTGTCATTAGTGTAAATAAATAATGATTTGCTGATGCATAGGGTAGATTGCCGGTGAAAGATCATAAAAACATGTCCATGTAAAAATTAGTGACCGAAGTGTCGTTATACCACGAAATACACAAGGAGATCATTGAATTGAGCAAAGCCGGCAATTCAAAGGCCCAATATCAGCTTTATCAATTGTATGCCAGGGCTATGTATAATATTTGCTGCCGTATGATGAATGACCGAGAGGAGGCCGAGGATATGCTACAGGAATCATTTACGGAGGCATTCCTGAAACTGGACTCCTTTCGCTTTGAGTCGGCTTTCGGGGCATGGATTAAACGTATCACGATAAATAAATGCATCAACGCACTGAAAAAAAGAAAAGCTGACCTGGTGCCGGTTGAAAATATTCCGGAGGAGGTTGCAGAGGATGACATCCCGGATGATGTTCCCGGGTTATCGGTTGAAAAGATACATCAGGCGATGGAAAAGCTACCCGAAGGTTACCGGGTCATTTTTTCACTGTATTTGCTTGAAGGCTATGATCACGCTGAAATTTCACAGATCATGGGTATTTCCGAAGCCACGTCCAAATCTCAGTATTCAAGAGCCCGGCAGCGTATAAAAGAAATTTTAACCAATCAGCACCATGAACGACAGTTTTGAAAAATTCGTCCGGTCAAATCAAGATAAGTTCGACTTTCGTGAACCCGATCCGGGATTATGGAAAAGGATAGCGGCAGATATCCGTCCGGTCAGGAAGATACACTGGCGGTTGATTCTGTCAAGGGCAGCAATGGTCGCTGTTATTTTTGCTGCCTCATACGGAATAAATGAATTTGTCCACCAGGTCCGGGACGGAAAATCCGGCACCCTGGGCACACAACCACCCGGAAAAGGTAATAACATCCCCGGATTACAGGAAGCAGAGGCCTATTATACCGGTCTGGTAAATGAAAAGATGGATGAACTGAAACCCATTATTTCCCACTGCCCCTCGCTGGAAGAAGAGTTGAATGTTGACCTGTCGGAGCTCGACAGAGTTTACCTGGAACTGAAAGGGGATCTGAAAGATAACATGGCCAACCAGGAAGTGATCGAGGCTATTATAGAAAATTACAGGATGAAGGTCAGCATCCTGGAACACCTGTTGAAGGAGATTAATCCGCTGAATGATGAATGCATTTCAACTCCGGCTGATTTTGCGCTTTAAATTCCCGGCAGTTTTTTTACTGCTTTGGATTTCATGGCTGACACAGGCACAGGTGCCTGAGTATACGCAGCGTGTAACCCGGTCCTTTAAAGTCAACAGTACCGCTACAGTTGACATCGCTAACAAATACGGCAAGGTACAGGTAGTGACCTGGGATAATGATTCGGTTAAATTCATCATCGATTTGCGGATAAAAGCCAAGGATCAACAGAAACTCCAGAAGCTTAAACAAAGCATTGATTTTGAATTCACCACAGGCCAGTTTTTTGTAATTGCGCATACCGTGCTGGGTCAGAGCAGCCAGGATATTTTCAAGGACATTGTGGATATCGCCGGTACTTATCTTAGCACAGCCAATTCGGTTACAATAAATTATACGGTTATGGTGCCGGCCTACACCCCCCTTAAAATTGAAAATAAATTCGGGGATGTGTTTATCGATAACCTGGATAACAATCTCAATCTGACTCTTTCGTATGGTGACATAACCGCAGGCCGGCTGAACGGAAAAACCGATATACGCCTCAGTTCCGGTGACGGCACCATCAGCTACATGAAGGACGGGCATGTGTTTGTTTCCTATGGAGACCTGCATGTTAAAGAAGCCGGCAAGCTTTTTGCCGAAACACGTTCGTCCAATGTCACCATTGAGAAATCTGCCAGCCTTAAACTTGATTCCCGCCGTGATAAGCTATTCCTGAATGACCTCGGATCGGTCTCGGGATCGGGATATTTTTCCGCTATCAATATCGGTGATCTGCACAATGATGTTACCCTGTCGCTGCGCTATGGTGATTTCAGCGTGGACAAAATTTACAGGACATTTTCGGTGGTGAACATTTCCTCGGAATATACCGACCTGACACTGGGTTTCGAAAGACCACCGTCTTTTACCATTGAGCTCACCCGCCATCAGGACATGGCATTCACTTATCCGTCGGGTTATCTAGCCAATCTATCCAACCGGGTGATCAACACCGACAATAAACTGGTGATGACCTCCGGAACATTCGGTACGGGTGATGCCGGTTCCGCCGTGATCATTAAGGCGCCCCGTAAATGCAGTCTCACCTTAAGTTACCGGTGATGCAACCCTTGAAATAATTTATTGTCATTAGAAAAACCACAACAGAAAAAATCATGAAAAGAAAATACATCAGCCTCGGAATACTTTGCTTAAGTGTTATATTGTCCTCCTGCGAAGATATCTGGAATCATTGTATCGACGGTAATGGCAACCGCATAGCCGACACGCGCATGCTCGATCCGTTTGAAGAGATCCAGGTAAATGGTGATTTTGAAGTACAGATTGATACCGGCCAGGTTATTTCAGCCAGGGTGGAGGCCGATGATAACCTGATGGGTCTGGTAGTAACCCATGTAACCGGCAACAGGCTTATCATCGAGACAAGGAACGGCGATTGCATCCGGCCGTCACGGCCCATCGAGATCACCGTCACGGTACCCTCATTGCATACGATCAAACTCAACGGATCGGGTTATGTGTATAGTTACGGACTTAGTTCGGAGGAACTTGAGGTGAGACTGTCCGGGTCGGGACAAATTACGTGCCATAATGTGGAAAGCACTATAGCAACGTTTGAACTGGAAGGATCAGGAAGCATTACCGGCAGCCTGATCACGGGGAACCTGACAGCCCTGGTTGAAGGATCGGGTGATATCCGGTTGAGTGGATCTTCGGTGAATTCCGACCTGAAAATATTAGGGTCGGGTCGAATAAATGCCAATCAGGTTAATACCGATGTCTGCCTGGCATATATATCCGGCTCAGGGATCATCGAAACCTTTGTGAACAATGCCCTGGATGTCACGATCATTGGGAGCGGTACAGTGTATTACGAAGGTAATCCCTCCGTTGAATCCTATATTTCGGGTTCCGGAAAAGTTGTCAGACAATAACCGGACTGAAAAAAAATAGCCGATGAAAAGATTTTTACTGATTTGCACCGTTTTACTTGCAGACCGGGTTTGTGCACAAAATTATACCCGTGATGCAGGGGTGCGACTTGGAGATTTTTTTTCGGCATCTTACAGGCAATATAACGAAACGGATGAAGCAGTAGAAGGTTTGCTTTTTATTGGCCGCCACGGTATGACCGTTACAGTGATGAAGGAATACTTCCAGCCGGTTTTCAACCATTTGTCGGATAACCTGTGGTTTCAATATGGATTTGGCGCTCATGCGGGGTTCAGGTATACCGACAGTTACCGGGTGCTGAACAGGACCTACCGGTTGGAAAAGAACACTTTTACACCATTGCTGGGAATCGATGGACTAATCGGACTCGAGTACCGTTTCCCCGAATTTCCCTTTATGGTAGGAATTGATATGAAACCGTATTTCGAGTATTCAACAACACCCATTTTCAGTATTTATTTACAAAGTGTCGGCGTATCCTTGAAATACAGATTTTAAATGC
>DATEVU010000107.1:0-9040 GCA_035258345.1 Bacteroidales bacterium | reverse complement strand
CCTCGACGGAGTACAATACTGTATACATGCTGTTGCCATGGATCTTTCGGGCAACACCATTCACGATATCTCCCAGCTTTGGGGATTAACACAGCTGGAAGAACTGAATATTTCCGATAACAGGATTGAAGATATAGATGCCCTGGCAAATCTCAGGAATTTAAGAAGCATAGACCTATCCAACAATTACATCAAAGATATTTCTCCGCTGACAGGCTTGAATAAGCTGGAATTCATTGATCTTACCGGTTCCAAAGTTCTGCCGGCACAGGTCAGGGAACTTGAGGAAATGGGGATTACCGTGATTTATTAAGATTTTAACAAATTTTTAATCAAAATCCGGGCTTGTTTGTTATTAGAACATAACCAATGTTCTAAAATCTTAATATTATCTAAATCCCTTTAATTTTAATATCTATGAAAACAAAAATCATTAACTCAGGAACCTTGATCCTAATGCTATTGTGCATTGCCATTTCTGCAACCTCACAATCTGACGATCAGCTTAAGGAAAAGATCATGAAGATTAACAAGGAGCTTTCCAAGGCTATGATTGAAGGTAACAGCCAGGTAGGCCTTAGTTATTATGCCCCGGATGCCATTTCAATGCCCAATAATGCAAAAATGGTGCAGGGAATTGATGCAATTAAAAAATCAAATGAGGAAATGATGTCCTCAGGGTTTAAGGTAAACTCATTTGAATTGAATACAGTAATGGTCAAGTCAGTTGATAACATGGTCACCGAGATAGGCAATTACAAAATGAGTTTTACGATGCCCGGAATGCCATCCGTATCTCAGGATGCAGGTAAATATTTAAATATCTGGGAAAAACAGGCCGACGGTTCGCTTAAAATTAAGGTTGAAATTTGGAATACCGATTTAAATCCCATGGCCCAGCAACCAGAATGAGACAGGTTTATTTTATCTGCCTGTTTTATTTCATGTAATTTATCCCCGGGATCGAACCCTCTGTTGAGGCGTTAACTTATCCCGGGGATGTGTTTTTATCCCCTCCTGCCCGGGACAATTATTACTTTATTCCGGGATTCAATATTGGTGCATTTGATAAATTTGCAGCATGAAACCCTTAAAAAAAATTGCCGTCCTTGGTGGTACGGGAAAGGCGGGCAGATTTCTTACGGAATTGCTGATCAGCCGGGAATATCAGGTAAAATTGCTGGCCAGGGACCCGGGAAAAGTCAACCTGTCAGATCCCCTAATAGAGATTGTCACCGGCAATGCGAAGAATTACGAATCGGTTTTTACATTGCTGCAGGGTTGCGATGCGGTAATCAACACACTAGGTCCATCGAGGCATGAACCGGATACCTGCAGTATTGCAACCGGACATGTAATAAAGGCAATGCAGACCCTGCATAGGAAGAGATATATCGAACTTGCCGGCCTGGCTATAGATACCCCCGAAGATAACAAAGGACTGTTTACCAGGTTGGTCGTAGGGTTCATGCGCTTTTTCTTCCCGGCAATCATCAACGACAGGCAGAAGGGTTACAGGCTTTTAATGGAAAGCAACCTGGACTGGACCATTGTCCGTTCATCCATGATTGAGCTCACTGATTCCAGGCGTACAATAAAAACCAGCCTGGAGGATTCTCCCGGCCGGAAAGTAAGTTCCACCACGCTGGCCCTGTTTATGATTGATCATCTCACGGATACCCGGTACATAAGAAAATGTCCGTTTGTTGCCAGTTAATACTGAAGACTCACTACCGATATCTATCGTGACTGAAACCCTGAAACCTCTGAAACGCCGGTCTCGGCATTTTCCAATGCGGCAACTTTATCGATCACCACTTTCTGGTTGGGGATATTAAAATACCGCGGATAAAGCCTTTCCTCCGTATCGAGGTAACCGAAGGCCGTTGACGTATAAATTGGAGTATTTATGCCCGGATGTTCTCTGTCAAGCATTCCTGCATGCACACAAAGGGTGTTTTTTGATCCTGTGATCTGCTGTGTTTCCATGGAAGGATTTTATAGTTACCAACAAAGTTGTCAAAACTAAACAAGAAATGAATACTTAAATTCCAAACAGTTGCTCATGATAATGTTATTTCCTAATTTTAAAGCCGTTATGGCTATTAACAGGGTCAGGACGGATTTTGAAGGCTTTTCACAATGTTAATCCATGACCTGAAATAATGTATGAGTTGAAGGATAAGGAACAGAAAGGAAATTCCGGACACGACAATTACAGGGAATTCGAACAATTCTTCAGGACAAACCAGCCCCGGATGGTACTTTACGCCAACAGATTTGTTGACGACTGGGAAACCGCACGCGACATTGTGCAGGAGGTATTCTTAAGTTATTGGGAAAACAAACACAGGATTGAACTTAACATCTCCCTGCAGTCCTACCTCTTCACGGCAGTAAAAAATCAATGTTCCAATTACATCAAGCATAAAATAGTTGTGCAAAAATATACCGATACAACGCAGGCAGAATTCAGGGAACTCGAGGTCAACTATTATGCAACAACAGAAGAACAGCATCTTAAATTATTCGAACAGGAATTAAGTGAAAAGATCGGAAGATCCGTTCGTACCCTGCCTGAGCAGTGTCGCCGTACATTTGAATTAAGCCGGTTTGAGGGCATGAAAAGCGGCGAAATTGCTAAAAAAATGAATATTTCCGTTCGTACTGTTGAAACACAACTTTACAGGGCATTAAAAGTACTAAAAGAATTACTGAAGGATAATTTGCCATTATTCTGAAAATTGGCAATAATTTTTGTAAGTAGTAAACTAAATTAAGTTGACATATATAAAGAAGAACAATTATGGATGAGCAATTAAGGAAAATTGACGGGATAATAATAAGGCATTTGCTTAAAGAGACATCCGGTGAAGAAGAAAAGTTGTTGCTGACATGGTTGAAGAAAGATCCTGCAAATCAGGACTATTACTTTACTACCAGGGAGGTTTGGGAAGTATCGCAACCTGGCAGCTCCGGCAATTTCAGAACCGACGATTCCTGGAAGGCCTTGAAAGTTTCCATGGAGGCAGGAGAAAAGGAGAACATAGCTGGTAAAAGGAATCAATTATGGCTCAACCTGCTAAAATATGCCGCCATTGTTGTTCTGGTATCCGGATTAGCCCTGACAGGCCTGATAATCGGCAAAAATATTCTGAATAAGGAAATACCCGTTACTTATACCGAGGTCATGACTCCCAATGGACAGAAAAAAGAAATAACACTCCCCGACGGTACTCAGGTATGGTTAAACAGCGGTACCACCTTTAAATATGCCAGCGATTACGGAAAAGCAAACCGTGAGGTTTTCTTAGTGGGGGAGGCATATTTCCAGGTAACCAGGGATAAAACCAGCACTTTTATTGTCCGGGCTGATAAGATCACCATCAGGGTACTTGGTACCAGCTTTAATGTCAACTGTTATCCCGAAATGCAAACCATAGAAACTACGGTAATTACCGGTATGGTAAGCCTGGAAAACAACAGCTCCGAAGTAGCAAAAGATGTTGTTATCCTCAACAAGCTTGAAAAGGCAACTTTTAATAAGGACCAGGATAAAATATTCATTTCGAAAGACAACGGAAAAAATGACCCCAATTCTGACGTAGATCCTATTGCATTGAAAAAGATAACCCTGAGCGAGGAAGAAACCAGCTACATCGCATCATGGAAAGACCAGTCCCTCAGCTTTAATAATGAAACCTTTGAAGAGATGGCAGTTAAGCTTGAACGCTGGTTCAATGTAAAAATCATTCTTAATGATGAAAGCCTGAAGACATACAGATACAAAGGTAAATTCGATAATGTCAGAAGTATTTTCCAGGTATTGGAGGTGGTTAAACTCGCAACTCCGATCACCTACGAGTACAATGAAAAAAATAAGGAAATAACAATAAAAGAGATTGAAAATTAAACCTTTATACTCCTAAACACTGATTATTGACTAAAACACACATGCCTATGAAATTGAAAATGTAAAATCCCGACTACTTCCCGGATGGCAGAATTTCCCCACTGCCAAATTTTCACAGTTTTCATTCATCAAAAACCAATGCAAAGGCATTGGTAATCATTAACTTAAAACCATTAACCTATGCAACAAAAAATTGCAACGGGAATTCTATTGCCTAAAATTCCCAAAATCAGACTTTTAAGTATTTTCAGCATTATGGCTGTACTACTGATCGCCGCGACGTTTAACGTTCTGGCTGATCCTGCTGACGCAACTGAGTCAGTTGCGCAAAAATTCAAGGTTGCCGGAACGGTTATCTCCTCCGAGGATAATCAGCCTCTTCCGGGAGTTAACATTCTTGTAGAAGGTACTAACTCTGGTACAAGCACCGACATAAACGGCAAATATACCCTTGAGTTGGATGATCCTGATGTAAATCTTGTTTTTTCCTATATTGGATACGTGAGCGAGGTAGTCCCGGTAAACGGAAGGTCGGTTATTGATATTACATTGGCTCCGGATATTGAAAGGCTGGAGGAAGTTGTGGTAATCGGCTATGGTTCAACCGCAAAGAGAAACCTTGCAAGCTCAACTGCAGCGCTGAAAGGTGATGAAATTATCGGTATGTCAACTACCGATGCCCGCCAGGCATTGCAGGGTAAAATAGCCGGTGTACAGGTTGTGAATAACAGCGGTGATCCGGGTTCCGGAGCAAGGATCGTTATTCGTGGAATGGGATCATTCTCCAACACCGATCCGCTTTATGTTGTTGACGGCATCCAGGGTGGGGATATCAATTCAATAGCCCCGCAGGATATTGAAAATATTACTATTCTGAAAGATGCTTCTACAACTGCTATTTATGGATCAGCCGCTGCTAACGGCGTTGTACTGATAACAACAAAAAGCGGCAAGCGGGGTGGCATAAAGATCGGTTATGATGGTGCAGTTGGTGTGGCAAATATTACCAAGCGGCTCGAAATGCTCAATGCAGCACAATACCTTGACCTGGTAGCAGATATTCAGGCTGCCGGCGGATTGGAATTAACCGAAAAACTCGAATCACCCTATGTGCTGGTTGATCGCACCGACTGGCAGGAAGAGGTATTTCAAAAAGCCCTGACCACAGAGCATAACCTCAGGCTCAGCGGCGGCACTGAGAATGTAACATATGCTTTCTCAACGGGATATCAGAACCAGGGCTCCACGGTGATTGACCGTAACTTCCAGCGTATTACATTTGGCGCAAAATTAACAGAGGATCTGTTTAACAGAAAGTTACGCCTTAGTCAAAACCTGAGGATTAAAAATGACCGCAATAACGGTATATTGGCAAACTTCAACGATGCACTGAGAATGCCTCCTTATACACCCGTTTACGACCCTGATAACCTCGGAGGATATGGTCGCGCCGATAAGGTAACTGATCTCAACGATGCCAATAACCCCTGGAATACGGTTAAGAACAGCGACTATCAGGAAAGGGACTTAAACATGGATATTGATCTGGGTGCTGAAGTAGATATCCTGAGTGGATTGTCATTTAAATCCCAGGGAAGGCTTTCGGCGGGAAATAATCACGATTATACTTTCAATTATCCATCCAATGGAGGCAATTTCGTCAAACTCTCTTCCGATATGAATGAGAGTTTTAACTTCCGCTATAACATGATTCTGGAAAATTTCTTCTCCTTTAATAAAAACCTTGGAAATCATGATTTCAGCGCAACATTGGGTAACACCTACAATCCTTCCGGGGTCTATCGCAGTGTATCGCTGAGCGGATCGAACTATACAAGCGACGCTATTCAAAATGTTGCACTTGCCAACTCGAACTCCATCACCGGATCATCTGTAAACAGTGGCAAAGCAAGGTTATCATACTTTGGCAGGCTGGGTTATACCTTTATGGAAAAATACGTTTTGAATGCCAGTCTTCGCAGGGATGCTTCCAGTGTGTTTGGAGCTAACAACCGTTGGGGAACTTTTTACGGCGTGGGATTAGCCTGGACCATTTCCAGGGAAGAATTTATGAATGTCATTCCTGCAATTTCCAACCTGAAACTGAGAACGAGTTATGGAAAGACAGGCAATGACAATATTCCTGCCTTCTTAACTTCGTCAAATGTATGGAAAGGCGATGGCAACAATATCGTATACTCATTTGGGGATGATCTCAGCTATGCAAACGGATCTACGGTTAACAGCATTGCAAACCCCGACCTGAAATGGGAAGAGACCACCCAGTTTGACATAGGATTTGATCTTGGAATACTGAACAACGCCGTAAGCTTTGTTTTCGATTTTTATCACAGGGAGAACAAAGACCTGCTCATCGAAACCCAGCTGCCTGTTACTACCGGTCTCGGCCGCCCGGGCTCAGTGGCAACACAGTGGGTAAATGCTGCCAGTATGACAAATTCCGGATTTGAAGCTGCTTTGTCCTATAACAGCAATAAAGGTGACTTCAAATGGGATGTTTCCCTGAATACTACTTATAGTATAAATGAAGTAACCGCTTTGGGGACAGTTGGAGATTTACCCATATCCAAAGGTGAATTTGTTGCCGGTATTGGCAATACCACCCGTACCGATATCGGACACCCTCTGGCATCGTATTATGGATATGTATTTGATCATGTTGTTGCCAGCCAGGCAGAGCTGAATTCATTGAATGCCGCTGCAGTAGCTGCCTCCGGTGGTGCGGTCACAGAATATAAAGTAGGTTTGCGACCCGGTGACCGCGTTTGGAAAGATGTGGATGGAAACGGATATATTGATGCCAAGGACCGCACGTATATCGGTAACCCGTCACCGAAATGGCAATATGGCGCTGTTTTCAATGCATATTACAAAAACTTTGATTTCCAGTTGCTGTTGCACGGCGTTGCAGGAGTGGATGTTGTTAACGGTGCCCGGTATTGGTGGGAAGGTATGTCAAAACCATTTAACAATACGTCGGAAGTGCTGAGAAGATGGAAGCAGGACGGTGATGTTACCGATATTCCGGCTGCCGGACAAAACTCGGGTTCCAACCTGGCATTTTCGGACTGGTACGTAGAAAATGGAAATTATTTACGGGTCAAAAACCTGGTGATCGGATATACCATGCCAACCGGTATATTAAATAATACCTTTGAAAAATTCAGGATCTATGTGGCAGTTCAGAATGCACTCACATTTACAAAATACTCCGGATACGATCCCGAAATATCTTCCAACTCACCGGATGATAATAACAATTACATATTCCAACGCGGCGTTGACCTTTATCAACGTCCAAATCCCAGGATTTTCAGACTTGGAATACAACTTAACTTCTAATACCATATCATATGAAAAGGAAAGTATTTTATATATTATTGATTGCATTATTTGCGGGTGCCTGCAGTGAAGACATCCTGGATGTCAAAAATGAGAACCGGTATGATGGTGAATCATTTTTCACGAACGCCACAACGGCTACCGAGGCATCAACAGCTATGTATACTCCCCTCTTGTTTCAGGGAATGTTTGAACGTGAATTCTATTTTATTTTTGATCTGCTGGGCAATGACGCGGATAAAAATTTCCCCCTCCAGGGCGGATTGCTGGAGTTACCGCTTTATACCTACACTCCCATAAACGGAGAGTTGAACTACCTGTTCAATTCGTGCTATAAAATAGTTTTCAGGGCCAATTTCGTCCTTGATATGCTCGAAAAGTGGAGCACTACCACAGACACCGATGCTGCTTTAAAAGTACGCCTGACGGGTGAAGCACAATTTCTGAAATCGCTGGCTTATTTTTGGCTGGTAACGCTTTATGGAGATGTGCCATTAAAGGCAACGCTTGAAGACCACTATATACTTCAGTCGGAAAGAACACCAAAGGCAGAAATATGGGCTGACATTGAATCCAATTTGAATGATGCTGTTGAGAAATTACCCGTTGCCTATGCAGGAGCTGATTATGGCAGGGCTACCCGTGGCGCGGTAATCGCACTGCTCGGAAAGGCATACCTGTATCAGAATAAATATACCGATGCCATTGCCCAGTTTTCAAAGCTTCAGGCAGCTCCGTATGACTATGCTCTCGCAGGTTCACTGGATGATATGTTCATAAATGATCTGAAAACCAGCGAGACCATATTTGCAGTGATGCACGGAGAATGGCAGGGTTGGGGCGTTGGCAATGCATATGGCATGTTTGGCGGACAGGAAACATGGGGCGGGAAACATACCCACACCGGCCGTGCTATGGAATACGGCTTTAAGGACTGGTGGAATGTACTTGTTTCCGATGCACTGGTCAATGCCTTCACATACGAGGATGAGGATGGAATTGAATACACCGATCCGCGTGCCGCTTTAACCTTTTACGACGACGGAACACACGGTGGTGATACCATTTATTGTGAAGAATGTCCTGACGGGAGAATTAGGTATGACACCATTGTCCAGGAAGGACAGGTTTCCTGGAGGAAATATGAATTATACGAATCAAGACCCTTCTATGGTCAACCTGACAGCTATATCAACAGCCAGGTAATTCGTTATGCCGACGTGCTGCTTATGCTGGCTGAAGCGTATATCGAGAACAACCAGGCTGATCTTGCCCTGCCGTTAATAAATGCGGTTCGGGCCCGTTCCGGGGCATTCGGGTATACAACCCTGGGAAGCCAGGCTGAGGCACGCAGTATTCTCAGGCACGAACGCCAGCTGGAGCTGGCCGGTGAACAATCCCGGTTCTTTGACCTGGTCAGGTGGGGAAATCTTGTGGAAACCATTAATGCCGAAAAAATGGAATCGGGTGGAATTCAACCGGTAAAGGATTACCACATTCTTCTCCCGATCCCCCAGGCAGAAAGAGATGCCAATCCACTGCTTAATGCGCAGATAAATAATAACTGGAATTAGTAAATTCCGAACACCTGGAAAAAGCCGTCCCAATTGGACGGCTTTTTTCTTTTATATGAGTATCGGGATTGTGTAACAAAAAAAATCGTTTGAACTTTGTATTTTAGCCCTGAATAGGGCGTTATCTGAATAACCGTGGGTAAAACCCACGGAAGGCTGTATTATCTGGTGCTTCAACCCTGAAGGGGTT
>DATEVU010000106.1:0-9080 GCA_035258345.1 Bacteroidales bacterium | reverse complement strand
AAAAAGCCGTTAAAATGGGAATAGCAGGCGCAGGTGTGAGAAGCCGCGATGCCGTTTTTGGTGATTTTGATGAGGATGGGGATATTGATCTGTTTGTGGTTAATGAAAATGCCGGCAATACGCTTTACTCAAACCAACGGCAGGGTATTTTCAAGGATATTACGGAAGACTGCGGCCTGAAAAGTGAAGGGGGATCAGGTGCGGTAACAGTTGGCGATTACAATAACGACGGATTTCTCGATCTTTTCGTTACCGCCCTCAAGGGAGGAGGACATACCCTATACCGCAATCTGCGTAACGGTAAATTTGTGAAAGAAGCCAAATCCGGGGAAATGTTTCAAGCCTTGGCGGATGTCAGGGGTTTTGACGCTTCTTTTATTGATTTTGACAACGACGGTTTTCTGGATCTTCTTATTGCCGGTGAATCAACACAACAGGGAGGCAGGGGTCTGTTCCTGTATCACAATGATGGTGCCGGGGGGTTCACGGATGTTTCACACCTGTTGCCGGAAAATGTAACTTCCGGACGTCAGCTGGCTTTGATGGATTATAATGATGACAGTGACCTGGATGTGCTTGTTGCAGGCATAAATGGCGGTGTTTCCCTTCTTCGGAATGACGGCGGAAACAACAGCCATTTCATAAAGATGAAACTGGTAGGCCTGCGGGCAGGCAGCGCCAAGAATAATTTTTTCGGGATCGGGGCCAAGGTTGAAATGCGGTCAGGTGATCTGTACCAGACCATCGTAGTTACCGATCCGAATGTTCATTTTGGCCTGGGAAACCGCGCAAATGCCGATGTAATAAGGATTACCTGGACAAACGGGGTACCGCAGAATATTTTCCTCCCCAAGAGCGATCAGTCGATTATTGAATCGCAGACCCTCAAGGGATCATGCCCTTTTTTATATACCTGGAATGGTGAGAAATATGTTTTTGTTAAGGATATCATGTGGAGAAGTGCCCTCGGCATGCCCCTGGGTATTATGGGAGGTACCACGGCCTATGCCTTCCCGGATGCATCGGATGATTTTCTGAAAATACCGGGCGAACTGTTGAAACCAAGGAAAGGGTTTTATTCAATTCAGGTTACAGCCGAATTGTGGGAGACCATTTATATGGATCAGGTAGAACTGGTTGCTGTAGATCATCCGGATTCGGTTGATATTTTCGTGGCTGAACAGTTTACCCAGCCGCCTTTTCCTGAACACCGGATTTACCAGGTGAATAGAAAGAAACTACCTGTATCAGCCACCGATGGCGAAGGCACTGATGTTCTTCCTTTTATAGCGGAAAGGGATGACAGGTATATGTCCGGTTTTAAACCAGATAAGTATCAGGGGATTATTGAGATGAAGGACCTGATCCTGGATCCGGGTGAATTGGATCAGACACAGGATCTTTACCTGTTCCTGAACGGATGGATATTTCCAACGGATGCCAGCATAAATGTCGCCATTTCACAATCGGAGAACATAAAAGTTGTTCCACCCGTCATACAGTTCATTAACAGGCAGGGTGAATGGGAGACCGTGATCGATAACCTCGGTTTCCCGATGGGGAAGGATAAAACAGTCATCGCTGATCTTTCCGGAAAGTTTCTTACTGCTGACCACCGGGTCAGGATCAGGACAAATATGGAGATTTACTGGGATCAGATCTTTTTCTCTGATTGTAAGCCGGAGGCTCCGGTTTATGCAACAACCCTGCAGCCGGTTGCTGCTGATCTTCATTACAGGGGATTTTCACGTACTTACAGAAAGGGGGGGCGTTACGGCCCACATTGGTTTGACTATTACAAGGTGGACAAGGATCAGAAATGGCGGGATCTGTTGGGTGATTATACGCGATATGGTGATGTATTGCCTCTTCTTACCGCATCTGATAATAAGTATATTATAACCAACGCGGGGGATGAAACCTCGATTAAATTCAGCGCCGAAGGGTTACCCGAATTAAAAAAGGGCTGGAAAAGAGATTTCCTGATAAGGAGTGTGGGATGGGTGAAGGACGGGGATCTGAATACGGCGACCGGAAATGCTGTAATGCCACTCCCTTTTCATGGCATGAAAAACTATCCTCCGGATGAAAAGGAAGCTTATCCTATGGATCCTGAACTTCAGCAATACCAACGGGAATACAACACCAGAACAATAACCAATGAACGATTCCTTAATGCTCTTAAAGAAAGATTAAAGTGAAGTTTGCCCGTTTTTTCTATTGTATTTTTCTGATTGGCATTCCTGCATTGTCCCCTGCACAGAAAAAAAGCTTTGTATTTACCGACGTTACCAGGCAGGCAGGAATTGATTTCCGCTATACTTTTGGTGATTATAACTACGAGAATATCCTGGAAAGCAGCGGATCGGGAATTACTGTATTTGATTACAACAATGATAAGTTCATGGATGTTTATATGATGAATGGTACTTACCTCGAAGGTATTTCCGATGCAGGAGGAATTGTGTTTAAGAATACGCCGGACAGGCTTTATAAAAATAACGGCGATGGAACTTTTTCAGAGGTTTCAAAAGCCGCCGGCGTGGATGACCTTAACTGGAGTATGGCTGCCGGAGCGATTGATTATGACAATGATGGTGATGAGGACCTGTATTTGTTAAACTACGGTCCCAATGTATTCTACCGGAACAATGGCAATGGTACTTTCAGTGATATTACTGCCTCATTGGGACTCAGGGGACCCGAAAAGCTGAACGGTTTTACCAAATGGAGCATCGGGGTTGTTTTTTGGGATTATAACCGCGATGGCAGGCTGGATGCCATGGTCGGTAATTTTCTGGCTTTTGATCCTGACTATGTTTCTTCCGCTACGCCGGGCATGATGCCTCATCCGTCGGAATACAAAGGGCAGGCTTCGATGCTTTATGAACAGCAGCCCGACGGGAAATTTATTGATGTTACAAAAAAAAATAACCTGTATTATCCCGATTCGAAATGCATGGGCCTCACCGTTTATGATTATGATGAGGATGGCGATATGGATATCTTTCAGGCCAATGATCACCAGTTAAATTTTCTGTTCAGGAATGACAACGGATCGTTTAAGGAAGTTGCCATATCCTCCGGCGTTGCCGGAAACAGCCAGGGGAAACCTACCGGTTCCATGCATGGAACAATTGGAGATGTTGACGGGGACGGATTAATTGACATACTGGTTGTTGATCTGGAGTACGGGTCGCTATACCGCAACCTCGGCAATGGTCTGTTTGAGGATATCACCGAGTCGAGCGGCTTAGCCCTGCACTTAGCCGGAAAAGGTTCCTGGTACGCTGCATTGTTTGATTATGATAATGATGGCGATCTTGATATTTTTGCTGCAAACGGTACTGCCGAGGAACTTATTTTGCAGTATCCGTTGTTGTTTGAAAACGATGGAAAGGGACATTTCAGGAATGTAGGTCAGGAGAGAGCGGATTATTTTTCAACCAAACGCAGCGGAAGAGGGGCAGCAATTTGGGATTATAACAATGACGGACAGCTGGATATTATTGTTTCTCATGTTGACCTGAAGGCGACGGCAGTACTGCTCCGGAATAACGGAAACAACAACCACTGGCTGGGATTGTTGCTTAAGGGTAAAAACGGTCCGGCTGCTGCAATCGGCGCAAAAGTGACCGTTCATTCGGGCAGCAAAAAACAGGTATTGATCAACCAATGGGCAACCGGTTACCTATCCAATAACGATCCCAGGCTGCATATCGGACTGGGGCAGCAAAAACAGGTCGATCAGATCGAGATCATTTGGTCCGACGGTAAAAAGGAAGTTTACAGGAATGTTCCTGCCGACAGGTACCTGACCATTTTGCAGGGTACTGGTATTGTACCCCGATAGAAGTTTTTAACTCTTTGCAGAAAATAAAAATTAATAACATATAAATCTTGACAATATGGATAATGCATATGTAGAAAGAGTTGTGGATCTGACGCATCCGGAGAAGAACATCATTTATAACATGACGCACGAAGAGGCGGTAAATATAGTTAAATCGGGTGATGTTGAAGCCGTAAGAAAAATCGACGGACAGTTCTCGCTCGTATCGGTGGATGGCAAAACGGTGCGAATGGCCAGATCTATTGGCCGTCCGCTGCGTTATTTCATTGCCAAGCGCATGGCGGGACCAAGTCTGGTTATTTCCGAGCGCATTGACGCCATCTACAAATACCTCAAAAAGGAAGGACTTGATGACCAGTTCCATCCTTCCTATACCCGGATGGCTCCGGCGCACTATATCACCAAAATTGAACTGCTGGGATGTCCCGATCCGAATCCGGTGTATAACCGGTTTTTTACACCGGAACGCAATAAATTTTCGAGGACCGATCCGGCACAACTTGGGGAAAACTATGTCCGGGCAGTGTATGAGGAAATTAAGAAATGGCTGAAATACCGTGCAAAAACAGGTCCGGTGGGTGTTACTTTTTCGGCCGGTATCGACAGCGGCTCGGTGTTCCTGCTTACCTATCATGCCATGAGAGAACTGGGCGAAAGTCCTTCCCGGTTGAAGGCATTCACGCTCACTATTGACGGAGCGGGTGATGATCTGATCCAGGCCCGGAAGTTTCTGGAAACCCTGAAACTTGAAATGTTTCTGGAACCCATTGAATTGAATTATTCGGAATTGGACTGGAAGAAAACCGTAAAAATTGTTGAGGATTACAAACCACTGGATATCCAGGCTGCTACCATGAACATGGCATTGCTGCAAAGCATACGTTCACGTTATCCCCATTGGAAATACATGCTTGACGGAGATGGTGGCGATGAGAACCTGAAGGATTATCCGATCGAAGAGAACCCCGAGCTCACCATACGCAGTGTGCTGAATAACCTGATGCTTTACCACGAAGGCTGGGGTGTGCAATCGATCAAGCATTCCCTTACCTATTCGGGCGGATTGAGCAGGGGTTATGTGCGTACCTTTGCTCCTGCGGATTCCCTCGGATTTGAAGGATTCAGCCCGTATACCCTGCCCAACGTGATCGAAATCTCCGAAGGTATTCCGTATATTGATATTACGGGATGGGATCACAATAAGCTTTACGATCTTAAGGGACAGCTTGTTGCGCAGGGTGTGAAGGTGGTCACCGGAATGGAAATGCCCGTTTTTCAAAAAAGGCGTTTTCAGCATGGTGCGGTTTCTCCCCAGGGTTTTGGAAAGCATTTTCCGGCAAGAGAATTGGATTACCGGAAAGAGTTCCTTTCCATTTATGAATGATTTTTCCGGAACGGGGATCGATGACCGGTGGATACTTTCGACCCGGGGAAACAAGAATGCAGTTGATCCCTTAAGGCCTTATGCCTGGCTTGTGGAAAAGGAACGAGCCGCTTCGGGCAAAATTGAGGATACGGCCATTATTTTTCTCACAAACCGGGAATGTCAGTTTCATTGCCTGATGTGTGACCTCTGGAAAAACACCACCCACGGTTCCGTTCCGGTTGGAGCAATCCCGGATCAGGTTGAATGGGCACTTAGTCAGCTGCCACCTGCCACACATGTGAAGCTGTATAACAGCGGAAGCTTTTTTGATGAAAGAGCCATACCGTTCGCTGATTATCAAAGAATTGCATCACTGGTAAGCAATTTTGAGACTGTTGTCGTAGAAAGCCATCCCAGGCTTATAACTGAAAAGTGCCTGCATTTCCGGGACATGCTTAAACCGCGATTGCAGGTGGCATTGGGATTGGAGACTGTGCATACCGGGGTTCTCAGAAAGCTTAACAAACGCATGACACTCGAGGATTTCACGAATTCGGTGAATTTTCTTACCCGCCATGAAATTTCAACCAGGGCTTTCATTCTCCTGCGACTTCCCTTTCTTTCCGAATCCGAAGGGATCTACTGGGCTGAGCGTTCCATCGAATTTGCATTCCGGATTGGTGTGGAATGCTGCACGGTTATCCCGGTAAGATCCGGCAACGGAGCAATGGATCTTTTGCAGGAAAATGGATTGTTTTCCCCCCCGGATATCCGTTCACTGGAAAAAGTACTGGAATTCGGCATTAACCTGCATGCCGGTCGTGTTTTTGCCGATGTGTGGGATATCGGCCTTTTCTCATCATGTGATCACTGTATCGAACAAAGAAAAAACCGGATCATCGAAATGAACCTGAACCAGCGAATGGCCCCATCGGTTACATGTGGGTGCGATTAACAGGTGACTGAAGGGTTTTTTTGTAAAATATTGTACAAATTTAAAAATAGTTACATTTGAATTAATTAATCCGGATTGGATTTTCTTCAGCATTTCAACATATGAAATCAGAACTGGAATTGGTTCAGTTGCTTAAAGAAGGAGATGAAAAGACTTTCGAGCTGATTTTCAATTCCTATTTTGAGAAACTTTGCCTGTTTTCAGAAAGTATCACCAGAAATCATGAGGCAGCAGAAGAAATTGTCGAAGATCTGTTTCTCCAGGTTTGGATAAATTGCAGGATAAATCCGGTTGAAAAATCTATAAAAAGCTATTTGTACCAGAGTACCTATAATAATTCCGTCAAATACATTTCGCGGCTGAAAAGGAATACAATAAGAATAGATGAAGAAGTAACCCCGACTTTTGAAAATAAGATTGCAGAGCTCCAAACTCAGGATTATCCTGTTGCCAATTTAATTTTGAAAGAACTGGAGACAAAGGTTGAGGCAGTAATTCGGGCCTTGCCCGATCAGTGCCGGGAAGTTTACCTGTTGAACAGGGATCATGACCTGAAATATCACCAAATAGCTTCAAAGCTGCAAATCACTGTTGGAACGGTTAAAACACAGATGAGCCGCGCATTTGCAAAGTTAAGGAAAGAGCTTAAGGACTACCTTTATATTTTTCTGTAGAAAACAGCCAGCGCTGTCAACCTTTTTTCATTTCCAGGATCGTAATACCAGAACACATTTTATGGAATTAAAAACTAATGGCCAACCCGGTATGGAAGATCTGCTGATCAGGTACCTGACCGGATCGTGTAACGAAGAGGAGATCCAGTTGGTAAATTCCTGGTTATCATTAAATTCGGAGAACCAGCGAAATTTTGACCAGTTAAAGGATATCTATTACCTTGGGAAAACAATGAAAACCCCCGGTGGTTTTGATCCGGACAAGAGCCTGGCCCGGATAAAATCGCAATATTACAGGATCAGGTACAACGAGCTTAAAGATACGGAAGGGACTAATAAGGCGAAGAATCTGCGCTATCTGACCATCGTTGCAGTGGCGGCCTCTTTGCTGCTTCTGATAAGTCTCGGCATTAATTTAAAAACGGCATTCAGACCTGCAGTCACAATTCCTTCGGACATTCCTCTGGCCTATAATGAAATAAATACACCCAAGGGTTCAAGAACCAGGTTAACACTGCCCGACGGTACCCAGGTGTGGCTAAATGCAGGAAGCAGTATCAGGTATCCCATGGATTTTTTCAGAGGTGACCGGAAAGTTACACTTACAGGTGAAGCCTTTTTTGATGTGAAGAAATCTTCCAGGAAGCGGTTTATTGTCAATACCAGTGATATTGCCATCGAGGTTTGGGGAACAAAATTCAACGTTAAGGCCTATCCCGATGAATCTATAATCAGGACCACTCTTGTTGAAGGATCAATATCAATTAAAAAGCTAAAAGGTTCTGTCCGGGATAAGGAAACCTATTTGATCCCGAATCAAACAGCAATCTATTACAAAGACGAAAATACAATAGCGGAACAAGACAAACAGGCTGAGGTACCGGAAAGCAGAAAAGTAGTGCATACTGTTCAGATACAAAATGAGATCAAAACGGTTTTATACACATCCTGGAAAGATGACAAATGGATCATTGAAGGCGAATCACTTGGAAGTCTTGCCCGGGAACTTGAAAGACGGTACAATGTAAGCATCAGTTTTGACAATGAATCGATTAAGAAATACCGATTTAACGGTATTCTTGCTGATGAAACCTTTGAGCAGGTGCTGGAAATCATTAAAGTTTCCGCTCCAATCAATTATACCATTAAAAGCAATCAGGTCCGATTGGAAGAAGACCTGAGATCAAGATCCAAATATGACCAGTTTCTTAACCGCTAACCTACTATTAAACCTGATGTTGCCTATGGTAAAATAAAGCCGAAGTAAAAAAAACGCAAGATGCTCGAACACCTTGCGTCTAAAATTTTCCATAACCTCAACATGATGAGGTTAGAGATCTTTTAATCATTAAATCAAACAAATTTATGAAAAAAAACAATTGCTCCCCTCATTTGTGGCAAGGGTATAAAAAAATTCTACTAATTATGAAATTATCGATAGCCATAAATTTACTTTTTGCGCTGACAACAGTAGCAAATACTTACTCCCAAAATAGCAGTTTTACATTGAGTATGAACGATGTTACTGTTAAGGATGTTATTAAAACGATAGAAGCCAGCAGTGACTATCGTTTTTTTTATAACGATGAGCTGAGTGATATTTCCAGAATAGTGAATGTGGAATTCAAAGAAACAAATATCTCGGAAGTACTCAACTCACTTTTCGATAATACCGGAATTACCTATAAGGTATTTGAAAATAACCTGATAGTTATTGCACCGGAAACGTCAATTCAGCAGCAAAGAATTACGGGTACCGTATCCGATGCTGCCACCGGCGAGTCTTTACCGGGTGTAAACATTAAGATCGAAGGCACAACATCCGGTACCGTTACGGACAATAACGGAAGATATACAATCGACGTACCTTCGTCCAATGCGGTTCTTATCTTTTCCTATGTGGGTTACAATTCTGAACGGGTTGAAACCAGTGGAAGGAGTGAGATTGACCTGTTACTGGTGCCCAGTATCCAAAGTCTCGAAGAAGTTGTTGTAATTGGTTACGGTACTGTAAGAAAAAGCGATCTTACGGGTTCGGTGGCTTCTGTATCATCAAAAAGCTTTGAAAATCAACCAGTAACTAATGTAACCTCAGCCTTGCAAGGCAGGGCTGCCGGAGTAGTGATCAATAACATGAGCGGTGCACCCGGTGGTCAGACGCGTATCCGTATCCGGGGTGCCAATTCAATTACCGGAGGTAATAATCCGTTGTATGTGGTGGATGGCATGCAG
>DATEVU010000105.1:0-142072 GCA_035258345.1 Bacteroidales bacterium | reverse complement strand
CCAGATTCTTACCCAACTCACAAAACTTTGATTTATGCGGCTAAAGCCGGTTTATAATGTTATTTCCATAAAGTCCGTCAGCCGTCCGAAAGGGATGGCCATGCCAAAGCTGACGGCAATAAAATGCCAGGGGCTAAGTATTATTTCAGTTGTTCAACAGTTATATCACTTGCCAGATGCATTTCTCCCAGCCATATCCTGCCACCTTCCTGCTGTATATCACTTTTGCTGATCTGGTGTCTCAGACCGGGAAACTCAAAAAAAGCATGGAAATTTCCGGGGGGAATTGTATCGAAACGATCATAAACCAGTGAAACCGGTACTTCCTCCCCGCTTTTGATCAGGCTCAGCCATTCCATATGCCAAGTTTTGCTGGTTTCAGGCCTTTCAACACTGATTTTATGCGAATAGTATATATGGTTCGGACTGTCCCAAATGTTTAATCCGTTGGTGTAGTAATGGAATAAGCCCATTCCCATCTTCAGGGGATCCATATAATAATAATCAAATGTATCCTCGTTTTTCAGCAACAGATCAATGCTCACCTGATTTTCTGAAGATATGTTTATGGATTCAATGGTGCAGTTTAATCCTTCATGGAACTGGTTGTTTTGTTTCAGAACATCCGCAATCCGGCTATCTCTCCGCATGTCGGCGGTGTTCCCGAAACTCATAAAATCTATGGAAATTACATAATCCGGATAAAACAACGGCGTACCCCAGATGATAGCTCCTTCAGGCATCCACGATGATACCATCGACAATTCAGTAATGGGGTATATATACATACTGTCAGCAAATACCTTCAGCGAGGCGCCATCACCTAATTTTTCCAGCAGGGAATGACTGCCTTTTAAATAGATCAGGTGGGCAGAAAAGTCATAATAGTCTATTTCACTGTTTTCCAGTACAACTATACTTCCGGTTTTGAGATGAAATCCCGCCGAAGATCTTGGAGTGGAATTATGCCACCGGGCAAACAGGTAACTATAACCGTTAGAAATGAGCAGGGTATCATTTTTCAGTGAGAAAAACCGTTTAACCGGAGTAATTAAGTGATCAACAAAAGTAACATCGGGCAGAAAGTCACCACATACCCTGTCATCTGTACTTTTAGCGGTATCCTTTATGACTTTACCCCTTTCAACAAGCCTTTCATCGTTAACAATTTCATAAATACCCGGAGGGATAAATTCTATATAATCAAAATCCGGTGGGACTCCGGTACTGTAGAAACCACCTATGGCTATCAGCCTCCAGCGGTCGTAAACTGAGGAAAATTCACCAGCGAAAATATCACCGGAACCAGCCTCGATATCCCCGTCCCGGTCTTTTTCACAACCATAAATTCCGCTTACCAGCATACAGATCAATATTCCGGCCGGTATAAAAGAAAAAATTGTGTTTAACACACTGATAATATTGTTTAACACTTTCAATACCCTAAAGTAATAAATAAAAATACAATTTGCAATTTCTTTTGTTTACCACAACACCTCCTTACTTTCTCTTCCGCACATCCTATATTTTAATTTGCATTGCATGAACATTTTTTATATATTGCACAAACTAGCACATTGCCCCTAACTCAATTTAAATAATAGTTAAATAACCAAATGTTCCCGGATGAAGAAAAAGATAGTTCTTGAATACACCATTAATTCATCTGCAAAGGTTCTTTTTCCCCGTCTGAGTACACCGGGTGGACTTTCCGAATGGTTTGCCGATAATGTGAATATCAACGGAAGCGTTTTTTCGTTTTTTTGGGATAAGACAGAGCAACGCGCAGATGTCATCCAAAAGAAGGAATATAAATACATCCGGTTCCGCTGGGTTGATCTGACTGATCCGGATTCGCACTGGTTTGAATTCCGTATCAATACCGATGAGCTTACCGGAGATACAGCCCTGATCATCACCGATTTCTCTGAAGATGATGACAAAGACAGCACCATTGAACTATGGAACTCCCAAATTGCCAAACTTAAGCACGTTCTTGGCCTGTAACTGTTTTTACCTGTTAGGAAAATATCTTAGCTTTGTTACCGTTCTGATGGTTGTTCTCAATTAATTCATTGCCGTGAAGCGACTGCACCGGTTGGTAATTACATCTTTCCTGGGGCCACTTGTGATGACCTTTTTTATCGTTCTGTTTCTCCTGCTGATGCAATTTTTATGGAGATACATCGACGAACTGGTTGGTAAGGGACTGGAATTCAATATTATAGGCGAACTTATGTTATATGCCTCAGCCGGTCTTGTTACCCTAGCCCTTCCGCTTGCCGTACTGATGTCAGCGCTGATGACCTTTGGCAACATGGGTGAAAACTATGAGCTTACGGCGATGAAATCTTCAGGCATTTCTCTGGGACGTATTCTGTTACCGCTGATCATACTGGTGGTGCTTATTTCGGTCGGCGCTTTTTTCTTTGCCAATAATGTTCTACCGGTTACCAACCTGAAGATGAAATCGTTGCTGTACGATGTACGGCAGCAGCGCCCCGAGGTATCCATTTCCGAAGGGGTTTTCTATAACGGCATTGACAATTACAGTATCCGTGTTAACCGGAAAGATCCGGTTAACAATATGCTGTATGATATTAAGATCTATGATCATACGGCACGCCGGGGGAATGTAAAGATCACCATAGCTGATTCCGGACAAATGAAGATGACAGCCGACCGGCGCCATCTTGTTGTCACGCTCTGGAACGGTCATACTTATTCCGAACTGCAGGAAGAAAGGCGCAGGCGTAATAAAAATTATCCTCACCAGATCGACAAATTTGGTGAGCAACGGATAATCATTGAAATGACAGGTTTTGAACTGTCGCGTTCCGACGAAAGCATTTTCAGGAACTCTTACACCATGCTGAATACTTCGCAGTTACAAAGAACCCGGGATTCACTTAAGGCAGAGCTTAACAATAAGAGCAGGCAGTTTTATCATTCCCTTCTTGAAAAGAATTATTTCAAGATGAATGCAACCATCAGCCGCAGGCCTCCTCCCGCAAATTTTTCTGCCAGTTCTGAATTTTTGCAGCAGGGTCTTATGAATCAGCAGACATCCTCTGCAGCATACAAACCCCGTGTGGTCACTTCCACCCCTGCTCCCGCACCCACAGGCAGCATGACTGCCAGCCCTGCAGCAAGTGGCGGGACTGTTAAAAGGCCCATGTTAAGAGCCGATTCAGCATTGGCAAGCAGACCCGCCGTGAAAATACATGACTTTGACAGCCTGTTTAATTCCCAAAACCTGAGCGACAAACGTGAAGTGGTAAGAACCGCTATGAACTGGGCCACCCTGGCACAGTATCTTGTTGTAAACACATCATCGAACATCATCTTTGATACCAAATACCTGCGCAGGCATGAAATTGAATTGCACCGGAAATTCACGTTGTCTTTTGCCTGCCTTATCTTCCTGTTTATAGGCGCACCCCTGGGTGCCATTATCCGCAAAGGAGGCCTGGGAATGCCCACAGTGATTTCCACCATGTTGTTCATATTATATTATATCATGTCGCTTACCGGTGAAAAGTTCGTCCGCGAAAGCGTGCTTACAAGTTTCCAGGGTATGTGGGTATCCTCTTTCATCCTCGTGATAGCGGGTGTTTTTCTCACCTATGAAGCCACAAACGACTCAGCCATCCTGAACCTCGATGCTTACCTTAACTGGCTGCGTGACAAAATGGGGCTGAGGAAAGGGATTATGCTTGAAAAGAAAACCCACCTGACCGGTAAATTTGATCTTCTGGAAATCCCCAAGGACCAGCTCCAGGCTGATTTTAGGGCTATGAATGAAATGGCACGAAAATGTCTTAGTACCCTGAAGGCAGAAATAAATCTGAAAACCTTTATTAACAGGGTGTTCAACAACAAGGGCTTCCCCTGCCTTATCGAATTTGGCATTCATTACAACAGCCTGTTCGATGAGATAATTCTGAGCAAATGGTTCAGAATACCCTATTTCGCGAAGCGCATGATCGAATTTCCCTTCATCAATGGCCGGACCAATTCCAGATTTTTCGACAACAGGGTGTTTACCTGGATATCGGTGGTGATATTCCCGCTCTTTTTCCTTCGCCTGATAAGGCTTTACCTGAAACTTAACAGGATAAGAAAAAATCTCAGACAGGTGAATGATCTGTCCACAGGGATGATCAACCTGCTGAACAGTGCCGCGATGAAAACCGAGCTCGAGGCTGCGTGATGAGGATACTTCAGATATGCAATAAACCACCCTACCCCCCCCGTGACGGAGGCTCAATTGCCATGTTCAGCCTGCTGCGTT
Source organism: Bacteroidales bacterium (assembly GCA_035258345.1). Taxonomy (GTDB): domain Bacteria; phylum Bacteroidota; class Bacteroidia; order Bacteroidales; family UBA10428; genus UBA5072. The sequence goes on along the minus strand of DATEVU010000105.1, from coordinate 137,778 downwards.
CGCTGCACGGTCTCGGCCATGAAATGACCCTACTTACCATGTGCACGCCGAAACACCGCATGACACATGCGGAAAATACAGCATTAGCGAAAATCGCTCACCTGCACACGGTTGAAGTTGATACCACGGTGAAATTGCCTTACCTGGTTTTCAATTTTGTTTTTTCAGGAAAACCTTATAATGCAGTTCGTTTTATTTCTGCGGACTTCGAAAAAATACTTGCCGGTATTCTTACCGGAGGCTCCTTTGATGTGGTGCAGCTGGAGGGATTATACCTTGCACCTTACATCAGCACCATACGCAGGTACACAACAGCCCTGGTGGTGTTGCGTGCCCATAATGTTGAACATGAGATATGGAGCCGGATTGCACACACCGAACCAAACCTGCTTAAAAAATTCTACTTCAGATTGCTGGCCCGCCGTATCCGCCGGTTTGAAAGCAGCACCATGAACCGGTATGACCTGCTGGTGCCGATCACCCCGCGTGATCTGGATCTTTTCAGCCGGCTGGGAAACACTTGTCCGGCCCAGGTTTGTCCCGCCGGGATTGATATAAATCCAATTGGCACCACCCCTGTGTTGGATGAGCAATCCTTGTTTTTCCTCGGATCAATGGATTGGATCCCTAACCAGGAGGGCTTGTTGTGGTTTGTGTCAGCCGTATTTCCGGATTTAAAACGGCGCATTCCCGGGTTAACACTGCATATTGCCGGCAGGAATGCCCCGTTATGGTTAGCCGGAAGATTAACAGGCCCCGGAATTGCCTTTCACGGTGAAATTGCCGATGCACACGGTTTTATGCTTGCGCACGGCATACTGGTAGCACCTTATTTTTCGGGCGGCGGAATGCGTGTAAAAATAGCCGAGGCTATGTCACTTGGCATACCCGTGGTCACTACTCCCATGGGAGCCGAAGGGATAGAGGTAATTAACGGTGAAAACGTTGTGATAGCCAATACGGCAGAAGAGTTTCTTGTACAACTGGAAAGATTGGTTAAATATCCCGATTTTTGCCTTAACATTGGAAACAGTGCCCGTGACTTTGTTCAGCAACGGCTGGATAACCAGAAATTAGCTGTGTCGCTGACCGGATTTTATAATAAGTATCTGAGATGTTCCTGAAAGTATTGTTCTGGGTCCTTTTATGCACCGTAGTATATGCGTACCTCGGATATACCCTGTTGCTGATTCTGCTGGCAATGATCAGGCGTGCAACCCTCATCACAAAAACCAGGGATAGTAATCCGGATACCCCTCGTGTTACCCTGATAATACCGGCATACAACGAGGCCGAATGCATTACAGGGAAAGTAAATAATACACTGGCACTTGATTATCCCAAAGATAAACTGAAGGTAATGTGGATAACCGACGGATCAACTGACAACAGCATTGACCTGCTGGGCGGATATGCCGGCATCATCGTTATGCACGAAAGTGAGCGCCGGGGTAAGATCCATGCCATGAATCGCGGTATTAAAATGACTGACACACCCCTGGTTGTCTTCACCGATGCCAATACCATGCTCAACCCCGAAGCCATACGTGAGCTGGTGAAATGTTTCAGCAACAGCCGGGTAGGATGCGTCACCGGTGAAAAAAGGATCAGCGCCTCGGGGAAGGAAAAAGCCGTGGGAGCCGGAGAAGGGCTATATTGGAAATATGAATCATTTGTTAAATCGCTGGAATCGGAGACCGGATCGGTAATGGGAGCTGTAGGAGAACTTTTTGCAATCCGCAGGGAATTATATGAAGAGGTGCCTGAGGACACCCTGCTTGATGATCTTACCATTTCGCTGCAGATTGCCTGGCAGGGATACTATATCAAATATGCCCCACATGCCTGGGGTACCGAAACAGCGTCTTTTTCGATTTCTGAAGAATTAAAGCGAAAAGTAAGGATAGCCGCCGGGGGGTTGCAGCTTTTGCGGAGAATGAGTTCCCTGCTTAATCCTCTCAGGTACGGGTTGTTATCGGTAAAATTCATTTCCCATAAGGTATTGCGCTGGACAGTGGTACCTTTTTCATTTCCCCTGTTGATGCTGTTAAATATTGCTATCCTTTTCGATCCTGGTGCCGGTATTCTCTACATGGCCCTTTTTCTCCTGCAGTGCCTGTATTATCTTCTTGTAGTTGTCGGGGCACTGCTAAAAAATGTAAAGCTCACCCTGAAAGCCATATTTGCCCCGTATTACCTGTTCATTATGAATTATGCCGTTATAAAGGGATTCTTCCATTTTGTTTTGGGGAAATACTCGGTAAACTGGCAGAAAGTGAAGCGCGGGTGATAATATTCATTGCTTTTTACGCATGAAAAGTATTATTTCGTTAGAGTAACCGGCACCAAGTTCCGGTTACAAATTGTAATTTTGTAGGTTAATAAAAGGGAAGGAAATATCATGCCGGATAAGGTAAAAAGTAAGTTCCTGATGGAATTGAACACGATTAAAGAAGCTATTGATGATATCGGGGCAGGTAAGGTGATCATTGTTGTGGATGACGAGGACCGGGAAAACGAAGGTGATTTCATTTGTGCAGCTGAGCTGATCACACCCGAAATCGTCAATTTCATGGCTACTTACGGTCGCGGCCTGATCTGCGCTCCCATTTCCGAAAAACGCTGTGAACAGCTTGAACTCGAACTGATGGTGAGCAGCAATACATCCTTCCACGGAACCCCGTTCACCGTTTCGGTAGATTTGCTGGGTCACGGCTGCACCACCGGTATTTCGGCACCCGACAGGGCCAAGACCATCCGGGCACTGGTTGATCCGGACACCATGCCGGAAGATCTTGGAAGGCCGGGACATATTTTTCCACTCAAAGCCAAGGCAAAGGGAGTACTCCGCAGACCGGGACATACCGAGGCCGCAGTTGACCTTACACGCCTGGCAGGACTCAGTCCGGGAGGTGCGCTTGTTGAGATTATGAACGAAGATGGTAGCATGGCCCGGCTACCCGAGCTGGTTGCGATGGCCAAAAAGCACAAACTGAAAATTATTACCATAAAAGCGCTTATTGCCTATATGCTCGACCAGGAGAGCCTGGTGATAAGGGGTACAAAGGCCAAGCTGCCAACAAAATACGGCGACTTCATGGTAGTTCCCTTTATTCAGAAATCGAACCGCCTGGAGCATCTTGCCCTGATAAAAGGATCCTGGACACGCGAGGACCCTGTGCTTGTGCGGGTACATTCATCGTGCATGACAGGGGATATTTTCGGATCTTACCGGTGTGATTGCGGTTCACAGCTGCACGAAGCCATGAGGATGATTGAAAAGGCCGGGCAGGGCGTAGTCCTTTACCTGAACCAGGAAGGAAGGGGAATCGGACTTTTCAACAAAATAAAGGCCTATAACCTGCAGGAAAAAGGCAGGGATACCGTTGAAGCTAACCTTGACCTTGGTTTTGAGGAAGATGAAAGGGATTATGGCGTGGGTGCCAGCATTTTGCATGAACTTGGCCTGGGAAAGGTTAAGCTCATTACCAACAATCCCGTGAAAAGAGCCGGCCTCGAAGGCTATGGCATCATAGTTGTTAAAAACATACCGCTAAACATTCCTCCCAACGAACACAACCATTTCTACCTGAGAACCAAAAAGAACAAAATGGGTCATTTGCTGGAGTTGCTCGAGGACAAGGACTTTAAAATTGTTAACGGGGACTGAGAATATGGCATCATCCGGTCCGGGTATAGTTTTTATGGGTACACCCGAATTCGCGGTAGAATCGCTCAAAAGCATCCTCGAAGCAGGATACCTGGTCAAAGGTGTGGTAACCTCACCCGATAAACCGTCGGGCAGGGGCTTAAAATTGCATCCTCCCCCTGTAAAAGAATTTGCGCTAAAACACAACCTGCCGGTATTGCAGCCGCTTAAACTGAAGGACCCCGAATTTCTCAAAGCACTGGGGAACATGCATGCCGACCTGCAGGTAGTTGTCGCTTTCCGCATGCTTCCCGAGGAAGTCTGGAACATGCCCCCGCTGGGCACCTTTAACCTTCATGCCTCATTGTTGCCCGATTACCGCGGGGCTGCACCCATCAATTGGGCCATCATGAACGGTGAAACCAGGACCGGTGTGACCACCTTTTTCCTGAATCATGAGATTGACAAAGGCTCTGTAATTTTTATGGAAGAAACGGGAATCGGTACCGAAGAAACCGCCGGTATGCTGCACGACAGGCTGATGGTGACAGGAGCCGGGTTGGTGGTAAAAACGATTGATGCTATTGCTTCAGGAAAAGTCACAATCACCGAACAGCATTTCATGACATCAAACAGCCTGCTGCACCCTGCCCCTAAAATATTCAAAAATGACTGCCGGATACGGTGGGAACAGGATACCCATACCCTTTATAATTTTATCCGCGGCCTGAGTCCCTACCCCACTGCCTGGAGTGAGCTGGTCAGCACCCGGGAAAATGTTTTGCATATAAGGATTTACTTCGGGGAATCCGAGCTCCGGTTACGCGAAGCCCAGCCGGGAACCTGTGAAACCGATGGAAAAAGCTATCTCCGTGTTGCCACCGGCAACGGATATATCCGCATCAAAAGCATTCAGCTGGAAGGAAAAAGGCGGATGGATATCACAGAGTTCCTGCGCGGATTTCCGCAGGTCAGCCAATTCAGATTCCGATAGGTCTAATCCGGATCAAGTACTACCCTTATCTCCACTTCTTCTTCTCCATCTTCCAAGTCTTCCTTGTGTTCGGAAACGGGGTTCGGCATAGCCATTTTCACAGCTTTCCGCAAAAAAAGTCCGGTACCCGGAGCCGGTTGTTTATTTAATTGAAATTGGTTCATGCTGCCTAAACTGTTCAGTTTTATAGCATACAGCTGTGAAATGGAATACAGGCTTTCACCCTGTTTCACCGTGTGAACCTTCTTACCGGGCTCCGCCTTATTCCGTTTTGGCTGGAGATACACAACCTCCCCGGCATGAATTGTATCAAGCAGATCAGCATCGTTGTAACGGGGGAGCTCCCATTCCAGTTTACCTAGTTCCTGAGCCAGCGATTCATATGTGTCACCCGGCTTAGCCACAATATACTTTACACGGTTCCTTTCCAGTAAAGGACGGGTAGCCGTGGTTGCCACCCCTTTTGCATCATTGTGCCTGGGTTTCCGGTGACCGGCCCTGGCAGCACCATCCATGGTGTCGTAGGTATGAAGGTTGTATTCTTCAATGATCCGGATCAGGGCATCGGCATAAGTGGGACTTGTAGCATAACCGGCTTTTTTAAGACCTCTTGCCCACGCCTTGTAATCCGTGGGGTCAAATTCGAAAAGAAAGGCATACCGTTGTTTCGACCGCAGGTATTCGGAATGGTCGCGATAAGATTCTTCGGCCGACTGATACTTTCTGAAACATTCGTTCCTGGCATCATCATTCTGGAATAATTTCCTGCCATTCCAATCGTTATGACATTTGATCCCGAAATGGTTGTTGCCGTTCCTGGCAAGCCTGCTGTTCCCATCGCCGCTTTCCAGGGCCCCCTGGGCAAGTGTTATACTTGCCGGCACACCGCTTCGGTGCATTTCACTTACAGCTATTGCTCCGTAGATCTCGAAATATTCCGATCGTGTCATTCTTTCCGATGACTGGCCTGCCAGCTGCAACCCGGAGAGGCATAATCCCAGCCATAGTAATCCTGTTCTCATTTCGGTGAAATATTTTGCAAAATTAACGGAGGATAGGGTGAAATTGGTATATAGTTTTCAATGGTTTTCAACAATTTTGAAAATTTCACATAAATCCAATAGGGTAAAATGTCACTGCACGGTCAAATATTCAGAACCGTATCAGGTTTTGTGTCATAAGTTGGGTTTTATCAGGTAGGTTAGGTTTAGTAGATTCTCAAAGTGAATAGGGACGTTTGGGTTGCGTCCCTATTTTTTTTCTTTCTCAATTCATAGTTATCCTAGAACCGTATTTTTTGTTCTCCAGCTTGGTAGCTTCGGTGATCACGCTTTTAAGTCCGCCACGTTCGATGAAATACAGGGCCGCCTCCATTTTGGGTTTCATGCTGCCTTCGCCGAACATACCCATTTCGAGATATCTGCGTGCATCATCACGGATAATGAATTCCGCTATTTCCTGGTTGGGCCTTCTATAGTTCAGATACACGTAAGGCACATCGGTAAGGATGTAAAATTCATCTGCATGAATAGTCACTGCAAGTAAAGCTGATGCCATATCCTTGTCAATTACCGCTTCTACCGGCCGGTAATTGCCTTTCGCATCAATATATACGGGTATTCCCCCACCGCCTGCTGCCACAACAATATTTCCCGAGGATACCAGATCGCGGATGATAGAACTGTTCAAAATGTCCACCGGTTCGGGTGAAGCAACCACTCTTCTGAAGCCGCCTCCCGACTTGATCTCTTCCTTAAAAACCCATCCTTTTTCTTTTTCAAGCTTCCGGGCCATTTCCTCGGAATAAGTACGTCCCACACGCTTCACAAAATTGTGAAATGATTTTCCCCTGCGGTCAACTACCACTTCACTGATCAGGCTCACCACATTCTTTTTGATACCGTGTTTGTTCAGCGCATTACGCAATATACGTTCAATCATATAACCAATCTCACCCTGGGTACCGGCTACACAGATATCAAGCGGCATTTGCGGTATACCATAATTCAACTCGCCGGCATCGTTTCGTTGCAGCAGGTCTCCTACCTGGGGACCGTTCCCGTGCGTGATCACAAGTTCGTATCCGTCATTCAGGAGGAAGATAAGACTTTCCAGTGTCCTGAAGGTGTTCTTTTCCTGCTCCTCGATTGTTCCCCGCTGATTATCTCGTTGAAGGGCATTTCCACCCAATGCAACTACTGCCAGTTTGCTCATAATGTCCTGTATTGCTTGAAAACAGAAAAGGTATGATAATTATTGTCCTTAAAAAATGATTTATGTTCCCCAATTAAGCAGCGATTGTAACTGCTTTATAATTATATTTGATTTTGCTAATATATTTTATATGGAGCTGAAAAGAACTTTTGACATACTGGACAACCTGATGCGGATTTGCCCGGATAAGGCAGACATGCTTGCCTGCAAGGAAAAGGGCAGCTGGATAAAATACAGCGTGAAGGACTACATTGAAATGGCTACTTTCACAAGTTACGGACTGCTTGCAATTGGTGTACAGCAAGGCGACCTGGTTGTGACCATTTCCAATAACAGGCCGGAATGGAACTTCATGGATATGGCACTCAGCCAGGCCGGGATAGTTCATGTTCCGGTGTATCCTACCATCAGCGAGGATGATTATGCGTACATATTAAACAATTGCGAACCAAAACTGGTTATTGTTTCCGACAAAGCACTCTACGACAAGATCCGGCCCATAGCCGAAAAAGTTGCATCGGTGATGAACGTGTATACCTATAACGAAATTGAGAATGCAAAGAACTGGAAGGAAATACTTCATCTTGGCATGCAGCAGGCGGAAAAATTCAACAGCCGGCTGAAACAGATCAGGGAAAACATTTCCGTCGGTGACCTGGTAACCCTGATCTACACCTCGGGCACTACAGGGAACCCCAAGGGCGTGATGTTGTCGCATAACAACATCATGAGCAATGTATTGTCAATTTCCATGATGTTCAACTTTAACCATACCCACAGGACACTCAGCTTTTTGCCCATCAGCCATGTATTTGAAAGAACTGTCAATTATTATTTCCAAAGTGTGGGCATAAGCATTTATTATGCTGAGAATCTGGGAACCATTGCGGATAATCTCAAGGAGGTAAAGCCCCATATTTTCATTACAGTGCCCAGGTTGCTGGAAAGAACGTATGACAAGATCATCAGCAAGGGAAGGGATTTAAAGGGTATTAAGAAACAGTTGTTTTTTTGGGCAGTCAACCTGGGTATGAAATATAAAATTCCTGATGGAAACAGCCGGTTTTATAAAATCAAACAAAAAGTGGCTGATAAGCTGATCTTCAGCAAGTGGCGAGAAGCCCTCGGCGGACACGTGGAGTTGGTGGTTGCAGGCGGAGCAGCACTGCAGGCCAGGTTGGCGACTATTTTTAATGCCGCCGGTATTCCTGTTATTGAAGGTTATGGAATGACCGAATCGTCACCGGTGATCGCAGCAAACCGGTTGCCCTCAACCGGTGACATAAGGGTTGGTACGGTAGGACCCGCTGTACCGGGTGTTGAGGTAAGGATTGCAGAGGATGGTGAGATCCTGTGCAAGGGTCCCAATGTAATGCTGGGATATTTCAAAGAACCGGAGTCCACCAGGGAGGTTATAGACAGCGAAGGCTGGCTGCACACCGGCGATATCGGAATAATCGTCGAGGACCGTTACCTGAAGATTACCGACCGGAAAAAAGAAATGTTCAAGCTTTCGAGTGGAAAATATGTTGCCCCACAGGTAATTGAAAACAAGCTCAAGGAATCGATATTTATAGAACAGGCGATGGTGATCGGCGAAAATCAAAAATTTGCCAGTGCCATAATTTCACCCGATTTTAATTTCCTGCACAACTGGGCCATGCGACATAAGATCGATTTCCGCGATAACGCCGAACTGATCCGGCTTCCGATAGTAGTTACCCGATTTCAACGGGTGGTAAATGAAATTAACAAACTCATGGGCCAGACAGAGCAGATAAAGCGTTTCCGGCTGGTACAAGAGGAATGGAGCCCGATCACAGGCGAGCTTTCACCTACGCTGAAGCTTAAAAGGAAGTTCCTTGCGCAGCGATACGAAAGGATAATTGAAGATATCTTTTCAGTGCAGAAAGGGGATGCGGGAGAATAATCACCCTGATTACAGATTAGTTAGCATTAAGAAATGGTATATTTGCCGGATTATAATTTCTATGAGTTATGAGTTTACAGGTATTAGGTCCGTTCGAAGGCAGTGGGTTGAATTTTATTAATTGCTCGGGAAAAACATTGTCGGAAAGATATGCCGCAATGAACCATTGGGGAATGCTGCGGGAAGAACAAAACATCTGGCCATACGGCCTCACACACGACAACCGGAAACCCCTGAATTTCGGGACCCAGGATTATCTGGGCTTTTCGACCAACAAACGTGTTATAGATTCTGTGAAGGAATTCATTGAAGAGAATAATATCATCCACAGTGCAGGTTCACCAACCCTCACCGGCAGGACGATATGGACCGACATGCTTGAACAAAAGATCGCTGAAATCCTGAACCAGAAAACCTGCCTTGTTTTCCCTTCGGGATGGATGGCTTGTTTTGGCGCGATTTCGGGATTGGCTAATGGCAGGGATACCCTGGTAATTGATGCGTTGTCGCACAACTGCCTTCAACTGGCTGCCAAGGTTACCACCCAGAACGTATACAAGTTTAACCACAATGATATGGCCCACCTGAACGACGTGCTGGAAAAATGCAGACAGCATGATGATCGGAACGGCCTCTTTGTGGTAACGGAAACCCTGTTTTCCATGAACTCCGATTCACCTGACCTGAGGCGTATCATGGAACTCATCCATAAATATGAAGCTATTCTTATACTTGATACAGCACATGATCTGGGGGTTATTGGTGAATCGGGATTTGGTCTGCTGGAGACCATTGACATACGGCATGAAAAGAATATTATACTCTGCGGAGCATTTAGCAAGGCTTTTGGAACCAACGGGGGATTTATCGCCGGTCCGGCCGATATTCGTAAACACCTGACCATCATGGCCCCTACCTACATGTTTTCCACCGGCGCTTCTCCGATCCAGTGCCATGTAGCATATAAAAGCATTGAGCTTATATTTTCGGAAGAAGGCGCCCGCCTGCGCAGCAGGCTAAAAGAGCTCGTTGATTTTACCGTTGCCCGTTTCCGGGAAAACGGTTTTATTATTAACGGAAAACCCACCCAGATTGTACCTGTGCATATAGGGAATGAAAGGATTGCACGGATGATATTTAAGAATTTATTCGAACAGGGACTGCTGGTTAACCTGGTAGAATTTCCCGCAGTTCCCAAAGGCAAGACCATTTTCAGATTCCAGCTCATGGCTACCCATATGGAAGATGAGATTGAACAGGCCATTGAAATGTTAAAAGATGCCAGGATCAAGGTGGAAAGGGAAATGGTGGAGATGATTGATTAGGGACAACGAATAAGCTGATGCACTGGAAAAAACTTATTTATATAATAGCCTTGGGTATGGGCCTGGGATGCAATAAGGAAAATGCCGACCTGCTGGTTTATAACGGGGTGATCTATACCGTGGACGATGGGTTTTCCATAGCCGGGGCTATGGTGATCAGGTCGGGAAAGATCCTCGCCACCGGAACTGCTGAAGAACTGAGAAAGTTATTTAATACCGCGGACGAGATGGATCTGCAGGACAATGCAGTTTACCCCGGGTTTATTGATCCCCACTGTCACTTTTTCGGTTATGGACTTACCCTGGGGCAGGCCGACCTTGTCGGATCACATTCACCTCAGGAGATCATTGCCAGGCTGAAACTACACCAGGAGAAACATCCCTCCGCCTGGATACTTGGCAGGGGATGGGATCAGAACGACTGGGAAAATAGAAAATTTCCCGACAAGACAATCCTTGACAAAGAGTTTCCTGACCTGCCGGTATTCCTGGTAAGAGTGGACGGACATGCTGCCTGGGTGAATTCAAAAGCCCTTGATCTGGCTGGTATACAGGGAAACATTCGGGTCGGGGGCGGTGAAGTGGTTTACGATGTGAACGGAACTACCGGGATCCTGCTTGATAACGCCATGACACTGGTGGAAAAATTAATTCCGCCTGCATCCCGTCAGGATCAGGTTCAGGCCTTGCTCAGAGCTGAAAGCAATTGTTTTGCTGTGGGTCTCACTACCGTGGGTGACGCGGGACTTGACAGGGATATTGTTATGCTTGCCGATTCTCTGCACCGGTCCGGCATACTTACCATGCGTATTTACGCCATGCTTAATCCCAACGATGATAACATGGCTCAGTTTATCAGCAAGGGCGTATACCTCACCGACAGGCTTTCTGTAAGGTCGATAAAGCTTTTCGCCGATGGTGCTCTGGGATCAAGGGGCGCTCTCCTCATACAACCCTATGCCGATGAACCGGATACCAGAGGTATTCTGGTTACCGGTACCGAATATCTGACCAGGATCTGCCGGGTGGCTTTGGAAAAAGGGTACCAGGTAAATACGCATTGTATTGGTGATTCGGCAGTAAGGATCGTGCTGGCATTATATGGCGGCTTTCTTCCCGCGGGAAATGACCTCCGCTGGAGGATCGAACATTCCCAGGTATTACATCCCGCAGATTTTGTCCTGTATGGCAGGCATGGCATTATACCAAGCATCCAGACAACCCATGCCACTTCCGACATGTATTGGGCCGGAGAAAGGCTGGGACCCGAAAGGATACCCTTTGCCTATGCCTATAAAACCCTCCTGGAACAAAATGGATGGCTGCCGAATGGAAGTGATTTCCCGGTTGAATCGATAAACCCGCTATATGGTTTTTATGCTGCCGTTGCCCGGAAAGATCTGAAAGGTTATCCGCCTGAGGGTTATCATATGGAGGAAGCCCTGAGCCGGGAACAGGCGTTAAAAGCTATGACTATCTGGGCAGCCCGGTCCTGTTTCGAAGAGAAATACAAGGGCAGTCTTGAACCGGGTAAAGTAGCGGATTTTGTGGTGCTTAACAGGGACATCATGAAAGCCGATGAAAAAGAAATCCCGGGAACAGAGGTTGTAATGACCGTTGTGGACGGTAAGATTGTATATAGTAAGGAGTAAAGATTCCGGATAATACCGAAGGGGCAAGGATTGCCCTTGTCCTGTTTAAATAATATCGATAAAATGAGGACACTGCTGATCGCAATTCTGATTTTTCCGCTTTTAGATGCATGTCATAGAAATTCAACACTTTCAGCTGATCCCGAAACATATTATGCAGAGATCGATACCTGGCACAATGAACGGCTGGCGCGACTGAAGGCGATGAACGGCTGGCTGAACCTGGCGGGGCTTTACTGGCTTCAGGAAGGAAAAAACACTTTCGGTTCCGACTCATCCAATACGATCATTTTCCCTGCCAAAGCACCCGCATTTATCGGGATACTTGAACTCAAGGGCGACAGCGTTTACCTGCGCACTACGGAGGTACCCGTTCTGTTAAATGATAAACCGGCCGTAAGTGCCAGGCTTGCAGACGATGCATCGGGAAAACCGGATATCATGACGGTTGACCACCTTGCATGGAATATAATCAAAAGAGGTACCAAATATGGGATCCGGTTACGTGATTACAACAGCATGCTGGCTAACCGGCTTGACCATGTTCCCTGTTATGAAACCAATCAAAAATGGAGAATAACAGCTGATTTTAAACCCTTTGCAGAACCTGAAAAACAAAAAGTTCAAACGGTTATCGGTATGGAAGTGGAAAACATAATACCGGGAGAACTTGTTTTCAGGATCAATGGAAAAAAAATGAAACTACTCCCGATCGCTTCAGAAGATGGATGGTCGCTTGTATTCGGGGATATGACAAACGGTTTTGAGACCTATCCTGCCGGAAGGTTTATGGATATTGGCAAACCCGATGAAAATAACAAAGTGTTGATCGACTTCAACAAATCCTATAACCCGCCATGCTCTTTTACACCCTTTGCAACCTGCCAACTGCCACACCCCGACAATATCCTGCGGGTGAAAATTGAGGCCGGAGAGAAGTCCGTGCATATCAATTTACATAATTAACTATTTTTGTTTCCGTTTTTGCAATTTCACAACATACCATGGCTATCGTAGGCAGCATTCTTCAGGAAGTAATCAAAAAGAGAAAGGTTAATCTGGAAAAGAAGCAACTCAATGTTGATCTTCAGAAAAATACATTGAAAAAGCTGCTTATTAAGGCCGGAAGGACCGATTTTGGCCGTGATTATCATTTCGAAGAAATTCTTGAATCAGAAAATTTTACGGAAGAGTTCAGGCAACGGGTACCTGTATTTGATTATGAAAAGATTTACAGGCAATACTGGCACAAAATGCTGGAAGGGAGCGAAAATGTTACCTGGCCCGGAAAAATCAAGTATTTCGGACTTACTTCGGGCACTTCTAACGATTCAAGCAAACGTGTTCCGCTATCCCGCGACATGATCCGGTCGATCAGGCGCACGGGGATCAGGCAGCTGCTTTCTCTGGCAGAATACGACCTTCCTCCGTATTTTTATGAAAAAAGCGTATTGATGGTGGGGGGCAGCACAAGTCTGGTTAAAATGGAAACCTATTTTGAAGGTGACCTGAGTGGTATTCTGGCCGGCAGACTTCCGTTCTGGTTCAACCGGTTTTACAAACCCGGGGCTATTTCAAAGGAAAAGGACTGGAATACCAAGCTGGATAAGATAGTAAAAAAGGCTAAAAACTGGGACATCGGTGGTATTACAGGAGTTCCCGCCTGGGTGCAGATCCTGCTCGAGCGGATCATCGATTATTATAACCTGAGCAACATTCACGATATATGGCCCAATTTCAGGGTTTTTTCCCATGGGGGCGTTAATTTCACCCCATATAAGAAAAGCTTTGAGAAACTTATGGGCAGGGAGGTGTTCTACCTCGAAACCTACCTGGCTTCGGAAGGCTTCCTGGCCTACCAGCGGAAAAAAGGGCACGAGATGCAGCTGGTGCTGGATAACGGAATGTTTTTCGAGTTCATTCCCTTTACCCCCTTAAGCTTCAAACCCGATGGCGAAATGGTTGAAAATCCAAAAACCCTGCTGCTGAATGAGGTTGTTGAAGGAGAGGAATATGCGTTGTTGCTGAGCACCAATGCTGGTGCATGGCGCTACCTTATCGGTGATACCATCAGGTTTACATCGGTAAAAGATTATGAAATATTGATCACCGGTCGCACAAAACACTTTCTCAGCCTCTGTGGCGAACACCTCAGTGTTGATAACATGACACGGGCGATCAGTGAGATTTCCGACAAACTGAATATTGACATCAAGGAGTTTACGGTGGCCGGCATTCCCCATGAACGTCTGTTTGCACATAAATGGTATATCGGTACCGATCAGGATGTTGGTGACAGGAATGAACTTAAATTACTGATTGATAATACGTTAAAATCACTCAACGATGATTATGCTGTGGAGCGGAAAGCCGCGCTAAAGGATATTTTTGTTGAAGTGATTTCGCCAAAAGCATTTTATGAATTCCTGAAATCAAAAGGAAAAGAAGGTGGACAGCATAAATTTCCGCGTGTGATCGGAAATATGTACAATGAATGGAATGAATTTATTCAACAATATAAATAGCGCATGGAGATCGTCATCAAGGGGATAATTACAGGACTGTTTTTAAGCGCCTTTATTGGAGCCACCTTTTTTATGCTGATAGAAACCAGCATGACACGTGGATTCAGAGCCGCCCTATGGTTTGACCTGGGTGTGATAATCTGCGATGCAATTATCATCACTGCCGTTTACTTCTTTGCTGCCTCTATCACAAAGTCGCTGACGCACAGTTACTATTTCAATCTGGCAGGTGGTTTGGCCTTTGTGGGATTTGGCTTTAACTACATCATATCCAGGCGGCATGAGCATACCGGTTACCAGGCAAAAAGCAAGATCCTGAAACTATTTCTGAATGGTTTTTTTATTAATCTCCTGAATCCTTCGGTTGTTATTTTCTGGCTTGGAAGCTTGGCCGTTGCCCTGTCGCATTTCAAATTCACCGGGAAACAATGCCTTGTGTATTTTGCCATAGCCCTGGGAGTGGTAATGCTTGTTGATATTGCGAAAGCCTATTTTGCCAGTAAACTAAGCCGGTTTTTGCGGCCTGGCATCCTGAGGCGGGTGTATGTTATCTCGGGGATCCTGATGATTGGATTAGGACTTTACATCATTCTTTTCAGAAAGTGATCGTTACTTTTTAATTCTTACAAACGGAAACACCCTGCTCCCCCCGTCTTCCGGAATTATATTCTTATCCAGTGCCCGGTTCACAAAATGGATGTTCTCAACTGTGTAAAAAGCATTCGGATTGTGTATCATGATTAATTCAATGGCATTTTTTTCATTCTTGCGGTTGACGATAATATATAATATCCCTACCTCACCCTGCATACCGGTGGCTTTTACAGAAGTTACACCAAATCCTGCACTTCGCAGCGAATCAGCAAGTTCTTCAGCCTTGTACCGTGTAATCACGCGGATGATCTGGTGCCCGATGGCCAGCTTTTCGTCGACCAGCATGCCTATGTAATTTCCTGTTGCGAATCCGGCCGCATAGGCCACATAGCAAATCCAGTTGTCGAGGTTTTGCATTATGCGGCTTATGGCTACGATCCAGATCAGTACCTCAAAAAAGCCGATGATCGGAGCCAGGTATTTATAGCCCTTGGTCATCAGGATTATCCTCATGGTATCAAGGGTAACATCGCAAATCCTCATGCAAAAAATAAGCAGCGGAAGAATAAGGTAATCAAACAGGGGTGTATTTATGAATTCCATGGGCCAAATATATTCGATTTTGAGAATACTAACAATGCGGTAATACATGGCCCTATCTGATTAAATTCTGACTTTGTTTATTTTTGCATATTTTATTACCAACCTAATCCGTTATCCTGTTATGCGCATACTCGTTATCGTATTTTTATCACTGACCTGTATTCCGGGATACGCCGGTTCCGGAATTACCGGGATGGCCGGCGCTTTCCAATCCGGGAGCAATTCGAACATTAACCTGATAGTTGGTTTCAGGGGCGGTATCAACTTTTCACAGCCATTGATAATGAACAGCAATGAGGTCATCCAAAGTCCTGATAACGCATCGGTATTTGGAGTGGAAATAAAAAACTTTTCTCGCAGATCTCGCTGATAACGCAGAATTTAAAATCTGCGTTATCAGCGAGAGATTTTTTTACTTACAATTTCTTCCCGATAAACCCGGCCAGTGATTTTCCCAATTTGGCATAGGCTTCCTCAATACGATAGCCGGTGTCAAAATCAAATCCCATGGCATCACGGCCCGGGCAGTTCTGTACGGTAACTACGGCAAGTACCCTATCCGTTCCTATTTCACTGAATTTTACTTCAACATTGATGAATGCCGGTTTCCGTGTAATGCCTATATTAAATCCTGGTTCAATAAAGGTTGTGTGGATATGCATAAGGTATTTGGCTTCCGAAGCAGCTTTATCACATTTCAGGTTTTTTGAAGCCAGGTTCTCATTGAATAACAGTTCGAATTTGGGTTCGTACCGGCTGGCGCGGTCATTAAACCATGCCTCTTTCCATTTGTCACCTTTTCCGGCTTCACTTTTGTTGTAATCGGCAACCTTTTCCACAATATAATCATCCTCCTTGTCAAATTTCCCCACAGACAAATTGCCGTAGTCATATTCGACGCTGACAGATTGCTGACCCTTCAGAAAATCAAATGATCCGCTCTGCAAAACAAGCTTTTGTGCGCTCAGGCTCATCCCGGAAAAAAAAGACAAGGCAAGCGCCAATAATAATAATTTTCTCATAGTCGATTTTTGTTTAATTTTAAATGATAACAAGTAAACACTGATTAAGTTAATACTATTTTAGTGAACCAGCGTTACAATTGAGATGTTTTTTAAGAAAAAAAGTCAACACAATGCGGGCTTATGTTCCAACCCAAGTTTATTTCTTCAACAAATAAAAAATATTGGAGGTAAGTCTGGTGTTATCAACAACCTCTAAATCCAGGTTGTGTCTGGAGGCAAATTGCCGGATGGTATTCCCGGAGAAGAAATACAGTTTCTTTTGTGAAGTTTTGTTGAATCCCGTGCGGGTTGAAAAAAATTCGGTATACCTGGTTCCCAGGTGTCTTTTTTCAAGATCCTTGTCCGCATCCCTGATGATGATCCTTCCTCCTGGATTCAGTTTGCCCAGGCACACCGAAAGCAGATCCTCCTGTTTCTGTATGGTCAGATAATGCAGTACGTCGCTCAGAATAAAAACGTCCGTGTTGTCAAACGGGTAAACGGTTGCATCCGCGGTTACAAATTTTACACCCCCATGTTTTGAAATACAATGGTTGGCCATCTCAATTTTATCGGCATCATGATCAATGCCCAGTACCTGTCTCTTATCTGAAACAAAGCTGAGCATATAGGCCATAAAACCGTACCCGCAGCCGATATCCGCAATGGATGCATTACGTGGAATGTGCCGGTCGAACAGGCTGTAATTGTCTTCGAGCGATAATTTGATTCGCGTGTACCATTCCAGCACGGGACCTTTATATATATAATTCCTGATGAGCTTCCTCCGGAAATAAGCGGGTGTTTCCAGTTCTTCTCTCAGCCGGCGGTGTTCCCTGCGGTAAAATGTCAGCATTAACTTTGTACGCTGGTGGTAATCAATTCCCGCTTCGGGTTTTATCCTCGGGTATATCCTGATGGTGATTGCTCCTCCCTTGAGATGGTTTTCACCTTTGTTCATGCAATCACCGGCGCCATGAATGATAATGGGAAGGATTTCGATCCGGAGATTTTCAGCAAGCAGGAATGCTCCCTTGTGGAAACGTTTTATTTTTGAATCGGGTGAGCGGCTGCCTTCGGGAAAAACCAGGATGGAATAACCTTCTTTCACCTGTTTTTCAAGTTTGGTGGTGAGCACCTCATATCCTCCCATCACCGGATAATAATCAATATACCTGATCACCAGGGCGTATATCGGATTGTTCCAGACCCACTTGTTGGTGAGTACAATGATTTTGGGATGCAGCATCAGGAGAATGAGCAGGTCGATATGTGACTGGTGGTTGCTGAGGATCACAGCCGGTCTGCTAAAGTCTTCCCCGTTGTCATTGATGATCCTTTTCCTGACATGCAGCATGGAATATACCGGTAGCTTGCAGGAAAATGCCATTGCGCTGTGCATAATGTACTTTTTATGCTTTACCCGTATGGGCAGGAGAATGACCACGAAAAGCAACAGGTTAAGACCCAGGCTCCCGGCGATGAAAAGGGCAAAAACTGCGATGGTGACCAGCACATCCGAAAGGATTACCGGAACAACACGCTTTTTATCACTTTTGGAAACAAGCCAGTTGAAAAGGATGGGCTCAAACGTGTAGGAAATCAGCACAACCGACAGCAGTCCGATTATCGATATGAGCGCAATGGAATTCAGGGCGGGATGTTTAGCCAGTATAAGCACACCGGTACCTGATATTGAGATCATCACCGACAACAGGATGCAAGTCTTGTACGACAATAAATTCCGGTTATCGGTTTTGTAGCCTTGCACCAGTCCCTGCATGATATATATGCTGTAATCAATTCCAAGTCCCGTTATAAACGATGAAATGATGATGTTGAATATGTTGAATTTTATCCCGAACATGCCCATGATACCCAGGGTCCAAACCCAGCTCACGAGGATGGGAACAAAGGTGATAACACCCAGTTCGATGCGTCCGAATGCAACGATAAGCACAAGCAGGATAAGCATCAGACTAACATTGGCTATGAAATTGAAATCCTCTCCCAGGGTATTGACAAGCTGTGAAAGGATCGATTTCCGGTCGATTACCACTATACCCTCAGTACCGTCGTATTGTTGAATTACATTTTCCTTGTTATCGTTGTCCACCTTGAGTACGGTGGCAATGGTTGCCAGGCCGGGACTTACCGAAATGTTATCAACAAAGAACAGCGATTCAAGCTTTCGGAAAACTCCGGAGTCGGCAACAGAATAGTCCCTGCCAATGAGTCCTCCAAAACCGGAAAATGATCCTGGACGGAATCCTGCCAGTATGGCTTCGGCCTCCAGTGTATTCATAAAATCCTTCTTTTTGGTTTCCGTCCAGAATGAATTCCATTGCCCGATCTTTTTCAGCTGTAAGGAATTGGAAAGAAGGAGAGAACTGGGGGAAGTATAACTTTTTATAGTTCCCCCGGATTTTAGTTCATCAGCACGTTCAAGTACCCTTTCATTGCTGATGAGAGCTTCCTGCAGGTTATTGCCGTAAGCCACCACGTAAACCGAATTGAGCTTGTAATTATTGATCCTGTTCAGGCTTTCCTCAGCTGCGGCCAACTCCCGGGAAACATAATTCATTTTCATCATGTTGGTCTCAAAGCCGACATTATTGATATAGAATAGGGCAACTCCCGTAAAAACAACCATAAACAAAAGCAGAAGCTTGTTTTTATGAAAGTTATAATTGGTGATCTTATCCAGTAAGCGTTCCAGGTAATTCTTTTCCTCTGTCTCATCCGATGCGGATCGTGTAACATCGAGTATATGGGGCATGACCACCATGGTAAAGAAGGCTGCGGTTATTACGGTGATCGCGGCCAGGATACCAAGCTCGTGCAGTGACTCGGATGATACGAATACGAGGGCAAGGAATTCAAAAGCTGTAGCAAACCCACAAACTATGATCGGGAAAGAAACATCCTTGATGGTGTTGATGATCGAATGCCTGTGCTTAAAATGGGTGGTTATGTGAAGGGCATAATCCACCGTGATGGCCAGCACAACCGATCCGACGCTGAGAGAGATCACCGATACCTTGGCCTGAATCAGATACAATGCTGCCAGGGCCATGAGGGCACCGAAAACGGCCGGGAGGAAAATGAAAGGGAACAGCTTTTTCTTTTTTACTGAAAAATTGATGATCAGTGCCAGTAAAATAATGGTGATGGACAAAGTAAGCCTGATGTCCCTTTTTAGCCGTTCGGCATTTCCGACTGCAACAACAGCCGAGCCGAAATACTCAATTTTTAAATTGCCACCCCCTGCATGAGTTATTTCCTTAACTGCTTCATCCAGCTGTTTAACAAAAATGGAATTCGGTGATGTTTTATTGGTGGAAAAAACCGGAGTGATGAACATCATGAGGTGTTGCCGGTCTCTTGAAAAAATACATCCGTTCAACAGGGTATAATTCTCATCGTTCTGAAAAGCCCTTAACCGCCCGAGGGCAAGGGTGCCAATTCCAACAGGATCACGTATGATCATCTGTTTCATTGTAAAACCGGCCGGGGAAAGCAGGCTCCTGTAATTATTCACAAGGGCTGTGCGGATATTCTCCGGTTGCACCAGGGAATCCATACGTTCATAATCCTGTTCTGCCAGGAACAACGGTAAATTGTTGTAAACAATATCGAATAGTTCCCCAATCGCAGTATCCGACACCTTATAGGTAATTGATCTCACATAGGGCGCAAAAACAGCCGACTGCAATGTATCAGCCAGCCGGTCACCGGCCGCGATGAGTTCATCAGGGGTGAGCGGCTGGCTGGAATCGGCCGATGCAATGGTGAAGATTATCTTATCCAGGAATTTCGACTGGTCTACAACGCGTCCCATCAGGCTGTTGCTTCCTCCACCCGAGATCATCCTGGAAATATCCTCCTCCAGCCTGATCCTGGACGCCAGCCAGCCGGTAACCGCAAAAATTACGGCAATCAACAGGAATAACCGGAACCTCCTTTTTCTGAATGTGTCGTAGAGAAATAAAAAAATAGCTTCCATGTGTCAACCGATTACCATACGATTTTTCCGGGTCAGCATCAGGATCATCCAGGTTAATATTCCAAAACACACTGCGGCAATAACTCCAAAAACCACCGCGCCCACCAGATATTGATAAAGATTGTCCCTGATGAGGTCAAAAGAAATTTTTTTGCTGAATATCAGTTTATTATCCATATTCAGGATCCAGCCCCCGGTAAGATAGCTGGCATACAGGATGGGGGGGATCATGGGAGGAATGCTGATATTGGCTGCCACAATCACAATGAATTTATTTAACCGTAACAGGTAAGCAAGCGCAATGGCCGTGATCAGCTGATAACCCCAAATGGGGACGATTCCCATGAAAACCCCGAACATAACCGAGAAAGTAATTTTGGATGTGGAATCCCCGGTTTGCAGCACATGCTTTTTAAGGAAGGCCATCCTGTTCTCTTTTCTCAGGTACTTGCGGAATGAAAAAGGCTTAATATAAAAAAGTGCTATGAAAACAAATACCGTATTCAACAGACCAATACGCACAAAATCCCGGAACGGCCTGAAATGGCTTACGCGTTCCTCCCGGTCAGGGTAATACACTTGAATAGGAACATCGACTACACGGATTCCCTTCCAGGCAGCCCTGACAAGCACTTCGAGCTCGAATTCATATTTTCCGGTAAAGAATCGTATATTTTTAATGAGGTCGAGGGGATATAAGCGGAATCCCGACTGGGTATCGGGTAGGTTAATCCCGGTGATCATTCTGAACCAGAAATTGGAGAAGCGGTTGGCAAAACCGCTGCCTTTTCTGAGCTTTTCCCTGGGTAATGTACGGGTGCCAATAATGAGAGAATCGGGAAATTCTTCTGCTTTCCGGATAAAAGTTTGTATGTCACCTGCAGCATGCTGTCCGTCTGAATCAATGGTAACGGCATACCGGTGACCTTGCTGAACCGCTCTTTCAAATCCCTTTTGCAGGGCATGACCTTTACCCTGGTTCTGATGCAAAGTGATCACCGCGATCTGGCTGAATTTTTCCAGTATGGCAACAGTAGCATCGGTGGATCCGTCATTCACAACAATAACATGGCCAGTAACCTGCAAAACATCACGAATAACGCTTTCAAGTGTCTTTTCATTGTTGTATGTCGGGATTACAACACACCAGCTCATGTCAACCTTGTTTTCCCTTAAATCCGGATGAAATAATCACAAATCAAAATTGAATTTGCAAATATAATTGAATTAATATACGGCAGTTGTATAAGTCCGGGATTAAAAGGTAAATAATACTTGATGTAGTAATTAAATTTTTATTATTTTGCAACCTCTTTTTTCTTAAGAAAATACAAACACTTAAACCAAACCAAATCATAATATATACGCCATTACACAATCACGGAAATGCTTAAAATAGGTGAACGCAGGATAACACTTGAGGACTACCAAACCTTTTTGTACGAACAGGGAATACTGGAAATACATGAACAAGCCCTTGAAAAAATAAGAAAAAGCTACGATTTTCTTGAGACCTTTCACGAGAACAAAATAATTTACGGCATCAACACCGGTCTGGGACCCATGGCCCAGTATAAAATTGAAGAATCCGACCGTCTTCTGCTGCATTACAATGCCATCCGCAGTCATGCCTCCGGATGTGGTGAGCCGGTAAATCCGGTATATGTACGTTCGGCCATGATCACCATGGTAAGCAACTTCTCGCAGGGTTTTTCAGGTATTCATCCCGAAGTAGTGGAACTGATCAGGAACCTTATAAACAAGGAAATTATACCGGTGGTTCCCGAACATGGCGGGGTAGGTGCAAGCGGTGATCTGGTCCAGCTCGCACACATTGCCCTTGTCCTGATAGGAGAAGGAGAAGTGCATTATCAGGGTAAAGTGGTTCCGGCCGCCTATGCCATTGCCCAAACCCATCTGAAGCCCATAACCGTCCATCTTCGCGAGGGCTTGTCGCTGATAAACGGTACAGGTTTTATGACCGGTACGGGTATTGTTAACCTGATCCATTCGAAGAACCTTATAAACTGGGCGCTCACGGCAGCAACCATGATCAACGAAATAGTAAGGTCATTTGACGATTACTTTTCCCTCGAGTTAAACCAGGTTAAACTTCATTACGGCCAGAACAAAATTGCAGAACTGGAAAGGAAGATCCTGCATGACAGCAAGCTCCTCCGGAAACGTGAAGATCATTTTTTCAACGGAAAGCACAAGGATAAATACATGATCGCCGATAAGGTACAGGAATACTATTCGATCCGCTGTGTGCCCCAGATACTCGGACCCATTTACGATGCCATAGAACACACCGAAAAAGTGCTGCTTAACGAGGCCAATTCATCTTCTGACAATCCGGTGGTGGATTTCGGACATGGTAACATTTTTCACGGCGGCAATTTCCACGGAGATTATATCTCGTTTGAAATGGACAAGCTTAAAATAGCCATTGCCAAATTATCCATGCTACTGGAGAGGCAGATAAATTACCTGATGAACGACAGGCTAAACAACAAGCTGCCCCCGTTTGTCAACCTTGGAAAGCTTGGAGTTAACTTTGGCATGCAGGGAGCACAATTTACTGCCACCTCAACGGTTGCGGAAAATCAATCGCTTTCGTTCCCGAATTACCTGCACAGCATATCAAACAACAATGATAACCAGGATATTGTGAGTATGGGTACAAATTCCGCCCAACTTGCTGCAAAGGTGATAGAAAATACTTACCAGGTATTGGCGATTGAAATGATAACGCTTATACAGGCTATTGATTACCTGAATATTGAACCGAGGTTATCCTCACATACCCGTGAATGCTTCCGGCGGTTAAGGCTGATTGTACCGCGGTTTGAGGAGGACACCATAAAATATTTAGAAATTAAGAAAATTAAAGATTACCTTTGCAAACAATTTATACGGCTTCCTTAATCTTATTAATTGATTGAATAATAATGAGATATGCACTTGTTACAGGAGGATCGAGAGGAATTGGAAGGGCAGTTTGCATACAACTTGCTGTCATGGGATATTATGTGCTTATCAATTACCTGAAAAATGAGCAGGAAGCAATTGCCACGCAGCAACTGATAAATGAAGCCGGCGGTAACGGGGTCCTTATTCAGTTTGATGTTGCCGATCCGCAACAGTTGGAGACTGCTTTGGGCAAATGGCACCAGGAGAATCCGGATGCTTACATCGAAGTGTTGGTGAACAATGCGGGAATAAGAAAGGATAACCTGATGATGTGGATGGAAAACAGCCACTGGCAGGAGGTTTTAGATACAAATCTTGGTGGTTTCTTCTATGTTACACGATTCCTGCTGAAAAACATGCTGATCAGGAAATATGGACGTATCGTGAACGTGGTGTCTTTGTCCGGACTCAAGGGATTACCGGGGCAGGTGAATTATTCTGCTGCAAAAGCAGGCATCATCGGAGCCACAAAAGCGCTTGCCCAGGAGATCGGGAAGAAGAATGTCACCGTGAATGCTGTTGCTCCTGGTTTTATCCGCACAGATATGACCAGGGATCTGAATGAGAATGAATTAAAGAGCTTAATACCATTGAACCGATTTGGCACACCCGAGGAAGTCGCTGAAGTAGTATGCTTCCTTGCATCCGGCAAGGCATCTTATATTACGGGTGAAGTAATATCGGTTAATGGCGGAATTTATACTTAAAATCATATTTTGTCCAGGCTAACATGAACAGGGTTGTCATCACCGGCACAGGCATTTACTCATCCATCGGCAAAAACCTCAGCGAGGTAAGGGATTCCTTATACCAGGGAAAATCAGGTGTCTTTCTCGATGCGGAAAGAAAGGAATTCGGCTATCATTCGGGTCTCACCGGAATAGTTGAACGTCCGCAGCTGAAGGGGATACTCGAACGCCGGGCAAGGGTTTGCATGCCCGATCATGCAGAATACGCCTATGTTGCAACCGCAGAGGCTATTAACAATGCTAACCTGGAAGCCGGGTATTTCGACAGAAATGAGGTAGGTATTATTTTTGGGAACGACAGTTCCACCCCCGCTGTGGTAGAAAGTGCTGACATCATCCGCCAGAAAAAGGATACCGGTCTGATTGGCTCCGGATTGGTTTTTCAAAGCATGAACTCCTCGGTGACCATGAACCTGTCGGTTATCTTTCATCTTCGCGGAGTGAATTTCACACTGAGCGGGGCCTGTGCAAGCGGTTCACATGCTATTGGCATGGGCTATATGCTTATCAGGCATGGGTATCAGGATATGGTTATTTGTGGCGGATCTCAGGAGATTAACCTGTTGTGCGTCGGTAGTTTTGATGCACTGGGTGCATTCTCAAACTATGAATCTGATCCTGCAGGTGCTTCACGGCCCTTTGACAAAAGCAGGGACGGACTGGTACCGAGCGGCGGTGCTGCCACCGTAATTATTGAAAGCCTGGAACATGCCCTGAAAAGAGGAGCCACTATTTACGGGGAAATTGTTGGATATGGCTTCTCATCCGACGGTAAACATATTTCCGTTCCCGATGTGGATGGCCCGATTAGAGCTATTTCAATGGCACTCGGTGATGCCGGGATCGCCCCCTCGGTGATCGACTATATCAATGCCCATGCCACTTCAACGCCTATCGGCGACCAGAATGAAGCCAAGGCAATTGATCATGTTTTTGGCCGGCACAAACCCGTGGTTACTTCAACCAAATCAATGACAGGTCATGAAATGTGGATGGCCGGGGCCAGTGAAGTTGTTTATTCCCTGCTGATGATGAGGGATTCTTTTGTGGCACCCAATATCAATTTCAGGGAACCCGATGAGTTTTCGGCAAAACTGAATATCACAAACAAGACTATTCCATTGGATATCAATACTTTTCTGTCAAATTCTTTCGGGTTTGGCGGAACAAACTCTACCCTGATCGTAAAAAAATTTAACTAATCACATATCCTGATAAAAGGCATGACAAGAGATGAGATAATCGGTACAATCAATAGTTTTCTGATTGAGGAATTTGAAATTGAAGAGAAACAGATTTTCCCTGCTGCACACCTGAAAAATGATCTTGGACTTGAAAGCCTTGATTTTGTTGATATAGCTGTCATTGTACAGAAGGAGTTCGGCATTACACTTAAAGGCGAAGAAATGACAGCCATTAAGACCCTGAAGGACCTGTATGATTACATTTTCAACTATTTAAACAAGAAATAGCCTGAAGTGGCCACATGGAAAGGTCAATCGCGCGGCAGTATCCTGGGTTATAAGATCTTTATAGCCATACTGAAAATTTCGGGATTACCCCTGGCCTATCTCCTGTTGCGTTTCGTTGCCTTCTATTATTTTATAGCTGCACCCGCATCATTCCGGAACATATTTTACTTCTACCGAAGGAGGCTTGGATGGGGATTCTTCAGGTCGGTTATTGCCGTATACAGGAATTATTATGTATTCGGACAGGTTATCCTCGATAAAACAGCTTCCATGGGTGGATTTGATGCCAGATTCACCTTTGACTTCGACGGAGAACCCTATTTGAGAGAAATGGTCGCTGACAGAACCGGGGGATTGCTGATCAGCGCCCATACCGGTAATTTCGAAATGGCCGGGCATATGCTGGAGCGACTGGATACGCAGGTGAATATCATCATGCTCGACGCCGAGCACCGGAAAATAAAACAATATCTTTCCGCTTTTACCCGAAAAAGTTTTCAGATCATACCCATCCGGGAAGATAATTCTCATATCTACGGGATAAAAATGGCCCTTGAACGCAGGGAGATCACCTGTATGCATGGCGACAGGTTTCTTCCCGGAAGCAAAGTGATCACCCGCGATTTCCTGGGAGAAAAAGCCATTTTCCCCACCGGGCCTTTTTACCTGGCCATGAAGTACGGCGTACCGGTTTCGTTTGTCTTTGCCATGAAGGAACGGAATAGGCATTATCACTTTTACGCAACCCCGCCTAAATTTTATCTTCAGCAGGGAACGGTTGGTAAAAGGGAGGAAATGCTGGCAACGATTGTTGATGATTATATCACCGCCCTTGAAAAGAAAGTGATGGAGTATCCTTACCAATGGTTTAATTATTATAATTTTTGGAATGAATCCGCAGGAATTTGACATTCACGAGCTAATACCCCAGCGACCGCCCATGACCATGATCGACAAACTGGTGTATGTCAGCGAAAACACAGGCAGGGGAAGCCTTTTCATTCTGGAATCCAACATGTTCTGTGAGAATATGCGCTTCCGTGAATCGGGTCTCATTGAATTCATAGCTCAAACTGCTGCAGCCTTTATGGGTTACAGGAAAAAAACCAGCAACTCTCTGGTCAGCGAAGGTTATATTGTAGCTGTTAAAAATCTGTTAATCAGCTTTCTGCCTCCTATCAATACCGAAATTCAATCTGAAATTGTGATTGAGAATGAGATTGTAGGATTTACAATCGTTACCGGAAAAGTGTTTTTTGAGAGTCAAGTCATTGCAGCGTGTGAAATGAGAATTCTGACCATGGCTTAGGCAAGCGTCCCTTTCTCCCAGGTTACAAATCTGTTATATTCTGTTACAGGTCTGTTAGAAACAGACTTGCCCGGAGCGGTATTTTTGCTTCAGAGAGTTACCCCTGTTTATCAAAAACCAAAGCCATGAAACGAAATAAGACCCTGTGTCTGTTGCTTATCACAAGCCTGTCAAGTACGTATATTCACAGTCAGGAAATTTCCGGAATACAGGATAATTCTGCCTTTGAGCAGGATACAGTTGCAGCTGCATCCGTTACTGGTATCAACTTTTTTGATTCGGAAGAACCGTTACAAATGACGCTTAGCTTTGACATCAGGGAATTTCTCAGAACAAAAAATAAACCGGAATACTGTGATGCAACGATTACGGTAAAAATAAATCAACACGATTCCATTACCCAGCCTATTAAAATCAAAGCCAGGGGAGAAATGCGCCGTACCGTTTGTTCTTTTCCGCCTATTATGTTGAAATTTAAGGATACAGAATCCAACCGCATACAAGGAAAAGGAACGGTTAAGCTTGTGACACACTGCAATAAATCATCCCTGTATGAAAGCTATGTATTTAAAGAATACCTTGCTTACAGGCTCTATAATCTGGTCACTCCATACAGCTTTAAAACCAGGCTTGTAAATATCAAATATAAGGATATCAGTAAGCCGGACAATGGTTTTACCGCATATGGTTTTCTTATTGAAAATGAAGATACTATGGCACAGCGAAATAATGCGGTTATCCTGAATAACATGAACATTACCCAAAAACATATGAACCCCCTGGATATGGCGCGCGTTGCGGTTTTTAACTACATGATCGGTAATACAGATTGGTCAGTGCCTTTGCAGCACAATGTTAAAATTGTAAAATCACTTGAAGTGCCTTCTGATAAGGGAATACCCATAGCATACGATTTTGATTACTCCGGTCTGGTAAATACTGTTTATTCAGCCCCTCATGAAGAACTTCCCATTAAAAATGTCACTGAACGATATTATTTAGGCCTTTGTTTCAATGAGGAAGAAATAAAACCTGTAGTAGATGAATTCCTGGGAATGCAGGAACAAATTTTAGGTACAATAAACGATTTCGAATACCTTTCAAAGGGAGACAAAAAACAAGTGGAAGCCTATGTTACCAGTTTTTTCAGAACCTACAAGAACCAAAACATCCTGATGAGTGATCTGAATCGCTCCTGCAAGCGTATTTATTAGGGGTGATTGTTTTCATGATATGTGCATTGCTTCGCTGGGTAAAACTTGAACTGGGACTCGTATTGGGATTGTTCGCCATATTTGCCATCATCAGATTCAGGACACTCAATGTCCCGGTAAAAGAAATGGCCTATCTTTTCATGGTTGTCGGTATCTCAGCTGTCAATGCATTATTGCCGATAAGCCATTGCCTGCAGTGGATTGTTTTCGCCAATGGTACTCTCGTAGCTCTGACTTTCACCATGGAAAAGGTTTATTTCAGTACAAAGCTATCTCAAAGGACCATAACATTCAACAACACCGATTTATTAAAGCCAAGCAAACATCCATTGTTACTGCAACAGTTAAAAGAAATGACAGAGCTCAACATTATCCGTTTTGAAATTGGTCCCTCGTCGTTTCATTAATCCTGATGGTAGTTGTATTCTTTATGCCTTATAAGGTGAGTGCGCAACTTGCCGCGCATACCGCACTTATTTATATTGCTTTAAGTTTATTGAGTGGAATTATTTTCCTGGTAAACGGTTATCGGGCAGCTCGCCTCCATATTTTGGCCTTCACGCTGCTTTTCATAGGTGGTGTGGCAGCGAGCCTCACAGCCATTGGCTTTTTTCCAAAAAGTGAATTTACATCCCATGGAATGGAAGTGGGTTCCATGTTGCAATGGATCTTTCTTTCTCTGGCTTTAATCGACTATTATAAAATAAGCATTGCAGAAAAAGACAAGGCTGCAGCGTGCCGTCCAGCTTATGAGACAAAACTTCGGGAATGTTGCTGAAATAACATTTGAAGTTGGTTTTAACAACCTTTCTTACTTTTCGAAATGTTTTAGAGAAAAGTATGGATTTTTGCCTTCTGAATATCAAAAACAAATTGCCGGATAACCCGTTATCAAAACCTCAAACCTCAAACCTCAAACCAAAACATACTCCCCTTTAAAACTGCATAATGGAATTCCGGATGATGAAACGGTAGCATTGCAGCTTAGGTCACGGATACCGGTGTTTTTAATTATCAGATGAAACTGAATCTGTGCCGTGATTATCGGGTTAATAAATCCCTGGTATTTGATACTGCCCGCCCTGGTTAACATCAATTTTACCTCCAGGGCCTTTTCAAGCAATTCCCTGATGATCTGAACAGTGCATACACCTGGTAAAATAGGATTCCCCGGGAAATGACCATCGAATATGGGGTGCTCCTTATTTAAACTGACATTGGCTGTGACCTTGTCCTTTGCATCCGATAATACCGTTGCTTCTATGGTATACAGGTTAATCAGCAGCATGGTTTGAATCTTCGATTATTCGGTATAAGTTAATTGAAAGCTTTACAGCAAAATGGGAAATTTTTATTGAATCGATCCCTGACACTTCATTGCCGTATAAATCAGCATAGACTTTTCTCGCCATGCCGGCTTTCTGAACCACCTTGTAAAACCGGCCATCCTCACCGGAAACATGGTAATAGTATTTCCTTCCTTTATCACGGTACCTGAAAGCGATTTTACGGGTGGATTTATCGCGAAATACACTGGGTTTCTGGCTGGAAATCCTGGTCATCAAAATAAGGCCTATATCATTGGTGAGGGTATTCACGATTACATTCCTGTCCATAGCCTCCATTATGTAATGAACCTTTGCAGGTTTATCTGCAAAGAACTCCATATCAAAGATCTTAAGACCAACCTCCGTGATGAATACCACCCTGTAAGTTTCTCCGGTCATTGGTTTAATCACCATCAGACCGCTGAGATGATTTTTCATTATATCGATCCTTGTGTGGAACAAAAAGTGTCCGGAGTCAGCCTTGAACCAGGACATTGGTGCCTCTCCGGTGTATCCGGGATCCTTTTGATAACCATTGAATAAAGAAACCGAACATCCCGAAATGAAAAACAATGACAGCAGGATCAGGCGGAAGTTTCTCCCAAATCCCGGGCGCATTCCCGAATACTTCGTTAACTGCCTATTTAAAATCAAATTTTTCAATCGGAATATCCGTATTCAGTCTTTTGGATGTAAATTCAATTTTGGTATAATCCCCTCCCGCTTCAACCATGTTGATCCCTGAAACAGTAAGGTCGCGCTTGTCGAACCATATCTGTACCTCATTCAGCATCTTCCTCATATTTACATCATGCGGCACCAGTATCACAAAATAGCTTTTATCGTCTTCGAAATACCCCACCCTGTATTCCTGTTCATTCTTCAGGATATCACCCTGGATGCAGCCGCTGATGAATTTGTTCATTTCCCTGAACATGGTATTCGACTGTATATCATATTGTTTCTGGCTCTTATCTTCCTTTATGTAGATCTGGTTGTTGGTGATGATGATCAGGTATTTATAGGGCGACAAATATTCCCACCGTATGTTGTTTTCCTTTTTATACCAGAAATGTCCCCGGGAAACAATAGTATTTGCCAGCACACTGAGGTTTTTCTCCTGGATAAAATCGCTTTCGATGGTTGAAACCTTGTCAGACAGGGTTTCAAGCCTGGCCCTGAAACCGGGCACATCCTTCAGGGGTGTTGCCGGTACCTGGGAAACTGCTTCAATCCAAAGCAGCGATAACAGTACGATACCATAATATTTCATTTTAATTTGCATAAGCTTTGAGGTGTAAAAAATTATCAAGCCTTTCAATGGTGAAATTTTGCTGCCTGAGCCAGGCAATGAAGGCCTCCAGCACATTTACGGTAACCGCCTGGTTATCGTGAAACAATACAATGTCTCCCGGCTTCACCCTTTTTATCAATTTATTTAACAGTGCTTTTTCGTCCGCTGTCACCGTATCTTTCGATTTAAGGCTCCAGCCAATGCCCGTGTAGTTCATGTTGCTTACTGCCCTTGCCACGGTTGGATTGGTTACCCCGTAAGGAGGCCGGAAAAGTCTTATTTTTTTACCGGTGATCTTCATGATGCCTTCTTCGGTATTTTTCAGTTCTATTTTCATGGGGTTAACCGGTAACAAATCAAAGAAAAACCCATGGTTATGACTATGCCCGCCCAGGATATGTCCTTCCCCGTGGATCCGTGATATCAGTCCGGGATTATTTTCAGCCCGGCTCCCGACCACAAAAAAAGCAGCCTGTACCTGGTTTGTTTTCAGTATATCAAGCACCTGCGGCGTGTACCCGGCATCGGGACCATCATCAAATGTAAGGGCAACCGATTTAATTTTGCGGTCTCCCCTGCAAAGCAATTTCATGTAAAAGCCCGATGAAACTGTCATAGATCCCCAGGCCAACAGGGTTATCAGCACAAGAATAATGCCAGGGTAAAACCAGGCTGATATTTCCAGGAAGCCGTCTGTCACCAACAGGGCAGCGAGGAGCAAAAAGAAGAACACCATGACATTCCTGAAATTCAGCATCGCGATAGCAGGTACATGGCGTGGTACGAACCACGCAGGTGATTATAAATTACAATGTTATCCAGGACGCCGGGCAAATTACCGGTTAATCCGATTGATTCAGGTATCACCTGATTTTTCAGAAGGATTGCAGACAGCCACAGGGCAAAGGATGATGCCGTGTCATATTCTCCGCATAAATGCTTGAAATAGGCTCCAGGCAAGCGATTACACCTGTCCGACATCAACCGGTAATACATGCTGTCGGTGGAAGGATCACCATTCACGCCCAGCATCATCAGGCTTACATCATGGAGATGCACACCTGCTTCACCAAGCAGCTGATCAAGATGATTTTCAATCTCATGATGATCACGGGGTTTATAAAAAGTACGCATGGCTTTCAGGGCGGCAATATCATGGCTGCCATGTATGCCGCTCAGCATAAAAAAAGCTGTTCCTTCACCGGGCAGACTGCCCCTGGTATTGTATTCCTTAAGACGCAGGCTTGTCACCGGGTGGTTTTTCCACATTCCGAGCCGTTTTGTGATATGGTAGGAATTTACGGTAAGTTCATCAAACCCGCCGGTAAGTATATTGGCCTCCGGCTTTTCCGCCAGTTGCAGCAAGGCATCCTGGATGGCGCTTTCAAACGAAAATCCACGGTGTGTGTATGTTGCGTTGTAATTGTGACATTTGATAGCCAGGGCAATGGCGGCAGCCACGGTATTGTGGGTCGATTGTATAAAAGGTGTCGGGTTCAGCAGTTTTTCCGCATTGTTAAATATTGATCCCAGGAACTTTTCGGTATCTTCTAAACAACCCAAACCGGTGCCTGCTAATACGGCATCGGGCATTTCCACGTTTGAATTTTTCATACACCTTATGGCTGCACAAACTCCCATTTTAACGATGCGGCTCATGCGGCGGGCAACCATCGGATCAATGTAATCGCGATAGCTGGGTTCAATGCACCCGAGGTAATCCGCTCCGGTATAATTTATAACCTCTTCGGGAAAACCTTTGTCTTCAAAGGTTCTCTGGGGAGATATCATGGCTGTGCCCTTTATATATGACTCCATATCAGTAGCGGGAGAAGATTAATGTTGAATTGTTGCCGCCAAATCCGAAAGAGTTGGACATAATGCAGTTGACAGGAATTCCGGTAACGAATGCAGTAACCGGAACAAAACCCAGTTCATTCATGGGCCGGGCAAAATTCAGGTTGGGATAGATCCATTGATGCTGTAATGCGATGATACTGAGCACTGCTTCAATACCCCCGGCTGCTCCCAGTGTGTGCCCGGTATATGATTTTGTCGAACTGCAGTGAGGTATTCCCGCCTGGAAAACAGTTTCGAGTGCAACACCTTCTGACAGGTCGTTATTTTTTGTCCCGGTACCGTGTGCATTGATATAGCTGATCGCATCCGGGGCCAGCCCTGCGACTTCCAAAGCCTTTAACATCGAAAGACAGGCACCATGGCCTTCCGGGGAAGAAGCGGTCTGATGGTAAGCATCGCATGCGTTGCCGTAACCTTTAATCACACCCAGCACATTTTTATTTTCACGACAGGCAAATTCCTCCGATTCGAGTACCAGAAATCCGGATCCTTCACCCAGGTTAAGTCCGTTGCGGTCTTCATCAAATGGCCGGCATGGGTTTCGGTCAAGTATCATCAGGCTGTTAAAACCGTTCAGGGTGAATAAAGTCAATGCATCTGTACCGCCTGCAACAACTCTGTCGAGTTTACCTTCACGGATCAGCCTGGCACCAACCATTATGGCGTTGGCCGAAGAGGAACAGGCTGTGTTGATCGTGGTAATGTAATCTCTGATGCCGGTGCAATCAGCAATTTTTTCGGTGCTGTCTCCGCAATCATGTGTAACCACATCGCGTAACCTGGCCTTGCCTGATCCGGAAAGGTATCCCCGGTAAAATATCTCGCTTCGGTCCATTCCGCCGACGGTAGTGGCTGATATAAGCCCGGTCCGGCCGGGTGCTGACACATCTATCCTGGCGGCGGCGATGGCCTGCCTGGCGGCAATGATGCCCAAAAGGCTTGTACGGCTGTAGTTGCCTGTAATGCCCGGATCGGCGATCTGCAACAACTCATCATTTGTGGCCTTAATCTCTGCAACCGGGATCTCATCCTTATAAACAGAATCGATCAGGGATAACCGGCCAATTCCCGATCGTTGTGCCTGCAACGAATCCATAACACCTTTTGTATCAAAGCCGATTGCGGAAATGATACCAATACCCGTTACAACAACCTTATGCTGCACAACTGCGGTGTTTTTATCCTTTTTTATTGCTGGTAATGAATTCGGCCATTGATCGTACCGAATGCAACACTCTTTTGCCTTCTTCGGCTGTTCCAAGCTTAAGACCGTAATTTTTTTCAAGTAAAACGATCAGTTCGAGTGCATCAATGGAATCTAGCCCCAGTCCCTCAATAAACAATGGTGCGTTCTCGTCGATATCAGCGGGGGTCATCTCGCTGAGATTAAGGACCCCGATTATTTCATGCTTAAGTTTGTCAATTAATTGTTCCATGGTTCAGATTCTCTGCAAAAATATTTCATGTAATTTCTCCGGTTCAAAAATAGCAATTCCATCAGCAAGCGGGGCTGATTTTTCAACTAAATACAAAACAGCTTCATAATGGTCGCCATCCAGTTCAACCCATCCGCAAATGCAGCAGCTGATGATGCCCTCATCCAGGATTAGTTTTACCTGGGTATACAATCTTTCGGGGTTAAACTTTTCTTCGATAAAGAAGGTACTTTCCCCGAGGAATTTCTGCCGGATACTGATTTCACCGATCACAATATTGGCAAGGGTGTAAACAAAAACCGAGGGACTGGAGAAATAACCGGTCCTGTCATTAATTGAAATCTGGTAATTCCTGTCGGTGTCGATGGATGATGCAGCATTTGACAAGATCAGCCCAACCTGGTCACCCGGATACCGCCGGAGGATGTTTTTCTCCCTGAGCAACACTTCGGAAGCCAGTAATCCCAGCTTGCACAGGTTATCCATTTTAAAGAATTTGGGGTAGTTCAGATCAAAATGCCTGTACAAGGCAGTAAAAAAGGAAGGTTCTCCGCCCCGGTCATATTCAAAAACCTTCTTACCACCCGAAACCACGCTGTTGTTGCGGATTATGCAGTGATCGCTTATGATGTAAAGTTCTTCCATTATTTATGAAACATAAGTGCCGCGTTACAGCCTCCGAATCCGGAAGCAATTTTCAGACAGCTTCCCAGGTTCTTTGCAAAAGTCCCGTCAATTATGGCCACCGGGTGTGTAACCCCCGGTTCTACATAGCCCAGGGTGTGAAAAAGGATATTGTTCGCAAGCGAATAAGCACCGGCCACTGATTCTATTACGCCGGCGGCGCCCAGGGTATGTCCCCAGTATCCTTTAAAACTGTTCACGGGTACCTCCTGCAGACCGGCCCGGTTAAGCGCAACAGACTCCATTTCATCGTTATAAGGAGTAGCAGTTCCGTGCGCAGAAATGTAATCAACCGGTACCGTTGACCTTTCCAGCGTGTGTTTGATAGCCAGGTACAGACCCTCACCGGTTCTTGAGGGACCTGAAATGTGATTGGCGTCGTTACCCGAGCATCCGTATCCGGCTTTAACCGGGCAGTTGCTTAATGCCAGGGAAGCATCACCCGTAAGGATCACCGTGCCGGCCCCTTCACCCAACGACAACCCCTGCCTGTTTTTGTCGAAAGGCCGGCAAGGACCTTTGCTGAGCGATTGAAAGGAATTAAATCCCGACAACACAAATTCAGTTACAAGGTCCGCCCCGGTCACAATAACCGTATCAACA
The DNA here is from genome assembly GCA_035258345.1 of Bacteroidales bacterium. Lineage (GTDB taxonomy): Bacteria > Bacteroidota > Bacteroidia > Bacteroidales > UBA10428 > UBA5072. The sequence goes on along the minus strand of DATEVU010000105.1, from coordinate 102,360 downwards.
CGGTTTGCCCTGATCAGCCTGGCTCCTTCTATTATTGCCAGTACACCGGATATGCAGGCGTTGGAAACTATGAGCGGCTGAGTGTGGAAATTAAAAAACCGCTGCAACAGGTGCGCTGTATACCACAAATATGTTCTGGACTTTTCAAACGGATCCCCCTTATTTCCTTTCAACAGATCGATATTGCCTTTGGTGGTGGAAAGAATGAAAAGCGTTCCTTTTCCGGTGATATCTATGGTGCAGCGTGAGAGTGCATCTTTCACGGAACAGATCACCAGTTGCTCAAAACGGGTGTATTCGGCCGGGTTCCCGAAGACAGTGAACCGGCCGGACAATTCTTCATTGTCAACTCTTGAAGCCCAGAAAGGTGCAGGGGCCAGGTCTAAATCATCATATTCCTTTATACCCGTATGCCCTTCCCGGAAGGATGCCATGTTCTCTTCCGTGGTAAAACCGAGGGAGGAGATGATGTTGTCGGATATGAGGTAAACGTCTTGCAAGGATGTTGTCAGTTGTGTGTTGTGGGTTGTGGGTTGTGTGTTGTTATAACTCACAACCAAAATTTTCACTAATTAAACTGTGCTTCTTCTTCCACTCCAAAAAAAACGGCGGAAAATCAAGTAAAAGTTCCCTTTCGGTATTGAGGAAAACCTGCACGGAGGTACCGGTTGCCATTACTTCATCGGTGTTGTTGCGATAAATGGTGTAATCATACCGTAATTTGGCTGCCTCACAATTTACAAAACGGGTTTCAATCCGGGCTATGTCGCCATATTGAAGAGGCTTTTTGTAATCGCAGGTAATATTTACCAGGGGGATCATCACGCCCTGGTGGTAAAAATCCATATAATTGATCCCGTATTTGTTTCCAAAAGCCTCCCGGCCATCTTCAAAATACCTCACATAGTTACCATGCCACACAACACCCATAGAATCGACCTCACTGAAACGAACCTGTATCTCAGTGATGCAAAAGAGTTCTTCCATTTTCATACTGTTCAACCGTCAATAAAACACCCCGTAATGAATATTCATATACGGGGCGCTAATATAGCTAATACAATGCATCGGGACAAGCAGCCTTCACGCAAAAATTATAGCAATGGCACCATGCAGCAACGCAAAAAAGCCCAGTGCAATTCCAAAATATTTATGCGCCTTAAAAGATATCTTGATTATTCTGAGCCCGCTGAAGATCTGAATCGAAACCAGGAGTATGTTAATTATTCCCAGAGGAAGTATCAGTGAATACATGGTATTGACTATTAATTTATAATTTTGATATTCAGGCTTTTTACGCCTTTACTGCCGTGGATATTGCAATCTCCCTGGGCCTCAATTACCATGGCCCCGGTTGCAACCGTCTTAAATTCTACCGAAAAATTACCATCGGGTGGCAGCGATGTCTTATCATATTTCCACCTTTGCACCTCTTTTCCATTGATTTTTAAATATACCCAGTCGGTGTGGTGGGATTTACTGTTCCCGTTATGGGAAACATTGAGGATAATAGTCACTTCGTCCCCAGCCTTTACCTCAACGGGTGCTTTGATCTCCACACTGGTTTTATTGGCCCAAACGCCTGTCAGGAATAGGCAAAAAAGGGCGATCAGGGTTACTGTGAATCGTTTCATTTTAGTCAGGATTTAGTGAATTTAACAGGTCCATGTTTTCATAGTAATAAAGTTTTTGTTAATGGGTGATACTAATTTAGTAAAAAGTTATTAAATGACAGATGATAGTTAATAGTATAAATCCTTTACCAATTATCGATTACCTTCTGTCAATCAGCTTCACAGGCTTCCTGCTCATGGCAGGATGCTGCAGGCGGCTGATATAATCCACCGATTCGAAGGAAATTGAAGGAGCTACACGAAGTTTTGCCCTGAAGTGGTCCTTAATGCTTTTCTCAAAACTTTCAGAATGATTTTCGGTGCCAACCCGGATCAGGATTTCATCAGTTCCGATCTGGTTTGTGTACACTTCCACAATATAATTTCTGATTTCATCAATATTATCGAGGATATCGTACAATGCAGGCGGATAAAGTGTAGTGCCCTTATATTTGATCATTTGCCTTTTCCGGCCGATAACAGGACCAAGACGCATTGAATTTCGCCCGCACGCACAAGGTTCATAGTGTGCCGTACACAAATCACCGGTTTTAAATCGCAGCAGGGGCATCCCTTCAACACCCAGGGTTGTGACGGTAACCTCACCCGGCTCACCCGGATGTACAGGCCGGTCGTGTTCATCCAGAAACTCCACGATCAGAAGCTCGGGATGGTGATGTCCTCCCCTGCCCTGTTCACACTCGGTGAATGAGGTTGACATTTCGGTGGAAGCATAGGTGGAATAAAGTTTCAATTCCGGCCACCTGTCGCTGATTTTTTTACCGAGTGTATTGGGACTGAAATCGGTGTTCCGAATTGAATCACCGATACAGATAACCTTTTTCACGCTCGAAGCATGGTGATCGATGTCATTTCGTTCGGCATAATCAACGATGTTAAGCAGGAAAGAAGGTACTGCAACCAGTGCGGAAGGAGAAAACCGTTTTATGGAGTCCCATTGAAGTTCCGGTATCCCATTCCCAACTCGTATCATGGCCGATTTCAGCATGCGCGATCCGAGAAAATAAGCCAGGCCAGCCATAAACCTGCGGTCAATGGTGGTCATGAGCTGAAATACCTCCTGGCTGGTGCAGTTGGCACACCTGAATCCCAGGTACTCATTATAAGCAAGCCGGTTGAGGTCATTATCGGTCATTGCAAATATAACCGGTTCCCCGAGGGTACCAGAAGTGGTTATATAATCAACGATCATGCTTTTGTCGACGCAAACAAAATCCTGACCGTGTAGCTGAAGGTCCTCTTTGGTGGTGGGAGGCACCAGCAGGCTCAGATCTTCCAGGGATCTTATCCTGGCAATATCTATCTTATGCTTTTTGAACAGGTTTGAATAATAAACAGATCGCTGTTGCAGGTATTCCAGGAGCTTTTTCAATTCCGTTTCCTGAAACAGTTTGATTTCCTCCAGGCTTCTTTTTTCAATTTCCGGTATTGGCATAATTTTGCTCCTTCAGAAGTTTCTTGGTTATCTTTTTAAGCTCGGTTTCTTTATCCAGTCCCGGCAACCTGCAGGTTAATGCCCTTTGATAGATTTCATATGCCTTATGCAAATCCTTTATTTCCCGGTAGTATTCACCGAGATTGACATAAGTCTGGAACAAAGCAGGATTTGACATGATGTACCTGTCGGCAAAGCCTTCAGGTAATGGCAAAAGGTTTTCGGTAAAATACCTGAGATGATTACTTAACCTCCTGTATTTCAAAAAATTGTTATATGCCTGGGAAACCAGGAAAGTATCGGCGGGAATAGTAAGTTCACCGGAGTAAATTTCACTATTTCGGGCGATGTCGGTAACCGCAAGTTCAAAAACCTTTTTAAGGTCATACGCCACAAATTTCCCAAGTTGCCACGGAGAAGTTGAAACCCATGCTTCAAGGCTTTCAGGTTTGAATACCACTGCGTGGTGCGCAATAAGCTGGTTTATGGCACGCTGATTGCCCAGTCCCAGGTCGGTATCACCAAATCCCCGCAGGTCGCGAAGCACGTTTACAGCTCTTTTTACATCCAGTGTTTCATTGAACAGCAGTAATTCATTTACACGCCTGTACCTTAAATAGCTGTCGGATCCGTTGATATTCCTAAGGTTTATCTCATCATCGGAAAAAGTATTGCCCTGGAAATGGTTGGAGCAGATGATCCTGTCGGTTTCGGGAAACACCAGATCATAGGTGTGGGGAGATTTTTCAATAATAGCTGTTTTGCCATCACGTGCTGAACCGATCATGATGGATTCGGAAACAAAAAGCTTTCGTTTTTTTGAAATACCGTAGGCTTCCTGAATGGTTGAAGCATACTGCAGAATTTCCCTCGCCAGCAATGTCACCGGTGTGGCGGCCTTGCCCGGAATGCTTGATTTGGCTGCATTCAGGGTAACCGTGAGTCCCTTTTCGTTCATACCCGAAACCACGCCGATCATATCCGCCCATGTGACCATCATGAACTTGTATCCTTCGGATGGATTAACAAAACAAACTATTTTATTTTCTGCAAACTTCTCCCCCATATAAAAATCAAAATTCCTGCCCACCAGCAGAGACGAATCAGATGAACTGCCATCCCATACCGAAAAAGACGTGCATCCTACCAGGTTCAAACCCTGCAGGGCATGTCCGATATCATGGGCAGCGTGATAGTTCAGCTGGCGCTGGTAACCCGAACCGATAAAATCGTATTCGGGACTGCAGGAAAATGAGGTACCATAAATCTCATGTTTATACTCATCCGGAATATGCTGGTCAAGTTTGCGGTTGAAAAAAGCGACGAAATATTTCAGCAATTTCAGATACCGGTCGGAGGGGACAAGTTCACGGATCTGCTCAACAAACGAAGTTTCCTGGTAATACAAGAGGTCCTGGGTTAATCGGCCGAAAGCAACACCACGGTCAAATGGTTTCCCTTCGAGATATAATTCCCACAAGCCACTTTCACTTTTGCGCAACCAGTTGGTGCCATACACAGTGGTATTTTCGCCATAGGAGACAATCTCTTTTTCAAGGGAAGAATAGTCATTAACTACGGGGGGGTGATCAACGGCAATAATGACAAAGTAAATGACGGTTGCCAGCATCAGTGCCGGAATGCCAGGTATCAGCCAGAGCAGTACCTTGCGGATAACGGACCGGGATTTTTCAGGCATTTCGGAATTTATCAATTAAATACTGTTTTCCAAGCAATTCAGAACAAGTGAGAAATGATCCTATGGATACTCCTTCCACACCATGCATACTAACATTTTGTCCGGTAAGCCACAGGTTTTTCACGTGTGTTCTGGGCACAATAATTGTCCTCATCGGGTTGTTAAAATCCTTTTGCATACCATATACCGAGCCTTCCCAGGTTCCGGTGTAATCGCGGTAGGTAAGCGGCGTTGAGCTGTACCAGAATTTGATCGATTTACCGATTCCCGGGAAATCCTTCTCCAGCAAAGCTAATATTTTCTCACCTTTTTTTTGTTTGAATGCCCGGTATTCCTCACCCCGGTTTTCCACGCGGGTGTTCACCCAGGGAAGCATTTCCTCCCATCTCATGATGGTATTAACAATTATGGCATTGGTGCTTGTGGCACTTTTGGAAACAGGTGAGAAATGGATCATGTATCCTCCCGGCCAGGAGTCCTGTGTATAGTTGTACGTTTTCCAAAGGTCTTTGGCATGGTAACAGTAATAATTGCTGTTAATATACCGGAATGCATCCTCTTTCATGACAAGGTAAATCGAAAACATGCCATAGGATTCCTTAATGCTGTTAATCCGGTTGACATATGCCGGTCTGAACGAATGTGCATCCATAAGCTTCATCAGGGTCTTGGGATGGATTCCGGCAATAAACTGGTCAGCTTCGATAACTTCAGAGCCGTTGATCTCCATGGAAGTTACCCGGTTTTGCTTCGTAATCACCCGGGTAACCTCTGCATTAAGCAGCAAGGTACCGCCAAATCCGCGTATTCCTTCTGTCAGGATATCTGTTACCTGTGAACCACCGTCAATAAACCGGTACGCACCCGCCAAATACGACGAATGGATCACCATATGCACGTAAAGTGGTGCGCTTTCCCGGAGACCTGCATACAGAGGAGCCATACCCACCAGCACGTTCTTCAGTGTCTGATTTTGGGTGATAGAATCGAGAAATTGGTCGATCCCGATGCTGTAATATCTCAGGTAATGGATATTGCTTGTCGGGAGATTATCCAGGTTATAGATATCAACCGAACTGTTGATTTCTTTTAATTTGGCAATATAACTTTGCAGTGCACTCCTTTCATCCGGAAACTGCTGTAACATGGTTTCCAGAAACCGCTCATGTCCCATGGCAAGCTTATAATCACGATCCTGGTAACGGATAATATCGTATCCGTTCTCATCAAGCCTTTTTAGCTTTAACTTTTGTGTCAGGCCAAAATACCTGAAAAATTTATGCAGCATCTGACCTTCATCCATGCCACCGATATAATGCATTCCGGTATCAAACACACTGTTGCATCGTTTAAAGGTTTGCAGGCATCCTCCCAAAATACGGTTCTTTTCCACAATACAAACCTTGAATCCCTCCCGGCTCAGTATGTAGGCACACTGCAACCCGCCAAGTCCGCTCCCTATTATTGCAATATCATACTTCATGGACTTTCTTCTTAGATTTTTAAACTAAGCCTGCCTGATCCTTCTCACCAGGTACTTAATATCAATCAGCTCTCCGCATGTAACCACGGAACTTATGGTTACACCCAGTATTCCGTGAACATTTGTGTTCTGCCCTGTAAGAAACAGGTTTGATATCTTCGTCCTTGGAAGAACCATTGATTCCATCGGACGGTTACAATCCTTAAGGATACCATATGCCGATCCTGCCCTGGTACCGGTATAATCGCGCCATGTAAGGGGTGTGGAAGTATACCTGGCAGCAATGGTGTTCCTGATCCCGGGAAATTGTTTTTCCACCGCATCAAGCAAAATCTCAGCCTTTGAATCTTTGAATTCCAGGTAATCAGCCCCGCGGTCACCGGTAAAGGTGTTCTCCCACCGCTTCAATTCGTCATAATCCATATAGGTAATAACCGAACCGCTTTCGGCGTAACCACCCGGGCCTGAAGCCAGCGATGTCATGAACAGATAATTCTGGGGCCACTGTGAAACCTTGTAATCCGAAGCTACCCAAACATTATTCTGGTTAAAATTGTAGAAATTATGGTTTATATACGGAAATGAATTCTTTTTGAAAACCAGATACAGGGTAAACATCCCCATAGTGTCTTCAAGTCCCCTGATCCTTGAAGCAAAAGCTTTGCGGATCATACCGGGCTCTACCATTCCAAGGACCTGATCGGGATGCATGGCAGCAATGAATTGTTTTCCTTCGATATAATCTCCGTTTTCCAGTACCACACCCCGGATGGTATCCTTTTCACCTGTCAGTTTCACCGCTTTTGATCCCGTAAGTATGGTGCCGCCATTTGATTTTATATTGGATGCAAGCACATTTACAAGCTGGTGACTTCCGCCTGTCACTCGCCAGGCACTTTCGATAAAGGAATGATTGATCAGGGCATGGATAAACAACGGTGTCTTGGTTTCGTGGCCGGAATACAGGAGATTATTGCCTGCGAGGATGTTACGGAGGCGGGGATCTGAAACAACCTTCCTGATGAAATCAGCTGCCCCCGAACTCAGATCATAGTTTTCGATGATACTGAGCTGTTCTTCCCTTAGCGAATATAGCGAGATAGCTTTACAGATTTCCTCTATCCTGTGGGTATATTCCTTAAGAGCTGCCTTTTCAGCCGGGAAATCGCGGGTAAGTGTTTCTATAAAATTCTGCTGTCCCATGGCAAAGGGGTACTGGCCGTCAGGAAAATTGATAATTTCGAAACCATCTGCATCCAGCCGGCGAAAGATTGGTTTATCCATCAAACCAAAATACCTGAAATACCGGTTCAGTATCTGGCCTTCGTCAAGACTCTCGGTGTAGTTAAGCCCCGTATTAAAGATGCAACCTTTCCTGCCAAAGGTTTGCAATGCCCCGCCCGGTTTTTGATTCTTTTCAATTAAGCATACGTTAAAACCTTCCTTGCTCAGGATATTACCGGAAAGCAATCCTCCCAGTCCACCACCGATTATTACTGCGTCAAATCCCGCCATAACCCAGTAAAATTAAAGTATGTTCGGTATTCCGGTAATGATTGTAAATCAGAAGCTTTTTAAAGGACCTGCCGGCAGCAGGCAATACCTGCGTAACGCCAGGAATGGATTGATTTTCAAGTATTACCGATCCAAGCCAAAGGGCAAATGAGGAAGAAGTATAGTATTCACCACAGAGGTGTTTATACATGGCAAAACCGGTACCGGGAATGAAAAAGTTTTCCATCATGTTGTTGTACCCGGCATCGGATACTATGTCACCGTTTATGCCAAGTAAAACAATATCAATTTCATCCCTTCCCGTATTGTTCTGCTGCAGAAAATTGTCTGTTTCCGCTGCAATTTCATCAAACTGTGCACCCTGTGGAATAAAAAATGTATGAACACCCTCCACCGCAATGCAGTTGTCATGAATGGGGTTGTCCGAAAGCATGAAAAATGCCGAACCCTCCCCGGCTATTGTTCCGGCGGTTTTCGTTGAAGCCAGTTCCAGGTTTATCAATGGCTGCTTCCAGGCTCCATGATACCCGTTCAGTTTTACAAAATCCCCGGTACATTCATCGATACCGCCTACCAGAACATTTTGAGCCTCTCCTTCTCCGATACGCATCAGGGCATCTCCCAGGGCACTTTCAAAAGAGAATCCGCGGTGACAATAGGTAACATTATAACCATGATTATTCAGCAGCATGGCCACCTGTGCCGCAACAGCATTGTGGGTTGAGTTAATAAAGGGCAGAACACTGGTTATGTGTTCGTTGGTGTCAATTACTTCAACCAGGAATTTTTCCAGATTATCCATGCAGCCCAGTCCGGTTCCGATGATAATCGCATCGGGACTACTCCCGCCGGCACGCTGAATACAAAGGTGAGAAGCAGCCAGTCCCATCTTAATGATCCGTGGCATCCTGCGCAGCTGAATTGGATTGATAAGCCCGCGATAATCGGGTTCAGTGCATGTAAGCCGGTTTGCAGTGAAAGTATTGACCGCTGCAGGAAATCCACTGGAATCGTGCGTATTTTGTGGCGATATTACACCGGAGGATGTGATGTAGGCTTTCATATTACAGGTTTGAAAATATCAGGGAGGTATTATTCCCTCCGAAACCAAATGAATTTGACAACACATGCCTGATTGGACCGGGAGTTACCGTTGAAAGGGGGGTAAACGACAATTCCGGCATGGATTCCGACTGGTTAAGCCCGGGCCAGGCTACCTGATTTTTTAATGCCAACACGGAAATTACCCCTTCTACAGCACCTGCTGCTCCCAGGGTATGACCTGTGAATCCTTTTGTGGAACTAATAGGTGGAACCCTACTGCCGAACAGGCTGTCAATCGCCCTGCCTTCCGAAAGGTCGTTGATCTCGGTGCCGGTACCATGGGCATTGATATACCCAATATCTTCCGGTGTTATTGATGCTTTTTCCAATGCCTTTGTCATCGCCAGCAATGCACCGGTACCATCCGAAGAGGAAGCGGTCTGGTGAAAAGCTTCGTTCACATTGGCATAACCGGTGATTTCGCAAAGGACCCTGCGCGGATCGGCCGTTTCTTCCGATTCGAGCACCAGCATGGCTGCGCCTTCACCAATAGTAAGCCCGTTACGGTTGCTGTCGAAAGGGCGACAGCCGGTTGGCGAAAGAATTTCCAATGCATAAAATCCGTTGAGTGTGAATTTGGTGAGGGAATCGGTACCGCCCACCAGCACCCTGGAAAGACGGTTATTGCGGATCAGCCGTGCTCCCAGCATGATTGCATTGGCTGAGGATGAACAGGCTGTTGAAATGGTGGTTACATGATGTCGGATGCCGAAATGTGCTGCCACTTTCTCGGTACTGTCGGCACTGTCAAGCACCGATAAAAGATCACGGTATTTTCCTTCCAGCAGGGACTTGTAATAGCGTTCGTTATAGTCCATACCTCCCACTGTTGTAGCCATGATACAGCCATTCCGCTGAGATGTTGAACCATGCCAGCCCGCAGACTTAACGGCCTGCTGTGCGGCAACTAAAGCCAGCAGGGTGTTCCGGGTATAAGTATCGATGGTTGGGTCCACACCTGCCATACCGGAAAGTTGGATGTTGTTGTATTTAACCTCTGCAACCGGAATGTTGCCATGAACTGATTCAAAAAGAGAAAGCTGACCTATGCCCGATCTGAGACCATTTAATGAAGAAAGGGTTTCTTCGGTACCATTGCCTATTGCCGAAATAATGCCCACACCGGTGACAAAAACCCTGGTGTGCATCACCCGTTACTGTTTCGGTGATTGGTAATACATTCAGCCATTGCCTTTACGTTACGCAGAACATTACGTCTTTCCTTGGGATCCTCGATCTTCACCCCGTACTTGCGTTCCATAAGCAGGATAAGTTCAAGTGCGTCAATGGAATCCAGTCCGAGACCTTCGACAAACAATGGGGTGTCAGCATTAAAATCATCGGCCACAACATCCTCCAGCGATAAAGCTTCAATAATATCTTGTTTCAGCTGTTTTATTAAATTTTCCATATGGTTTGAAATTCAATTCCCGGCAAATTGCACAACAAGTTTATTTCCGGATAGTTTATAAATAAAAAAATAAATAATGCTCCGATTGTCTTAAAACGGGTGCAATTTATGAAATCTATTTTACTTAACAGGTTCAACATGGATCTGAATTTCGATATGTCTGATCCTGTTCTTGATCTCGTTCTCAATTTCGTCACATATATCATGTACCTCCTTTAAAGTCATGTTTTCCTTCATTTCGAGGTGAAGGTCGGCAAACCGGTATTGTCCCGATTTACGGGTCCTCAGGTTGTGGTATGATAGTCCCCGTTTAAGCATTACTTCGCTGATCAGTAACGTTTCATCCTGGGACAGTGAGGCGTCAAGCAATGGCGAATAAGCTCTCCGGAGTAGGTTGTAGGATTCCTTAATGATCAGCAGAGCAACCAAAATAGCAACAAAGGGGTCGAGGAAATGCCAGCCGGTAAGCCATATCAGCAGCAACCCAGCAGCAACCCCGGCCGAAGTATATATATCGGTTTTAAGATGCAGTGCGTCGGCCTCAAGGGCAATAGAATCGGTTTTCTTTGCCACCTTGTAAAGCTTGCGGGATACCAGGAAATTTACGACTGCTGAAACAGCCATTACAGCAACTCCGATTTCAAGGTTAGTGACTTCTGCTGGAGAAATGATCTTATGAATGGCTTCAAAAATTATCCATCCTGCTGCAACAAATATAAGCACCGCCTCTACCACACCCGATACATTTTCAAATTTACCATGACCATACGGGTGTTCCTTATCCGGAGGGATATCCGACATTTTCACCGAAAAAAAAGCGATGACTGACGCCAGCAGATCCATTCCCGAATGGATAGCTTCGGATATTATGCTAACTGACCCGCTGAACAGTCCGGCCAGCACTTTCAAGATGATTAGTCCACAGTTGGATAGGATGGATAAGCGTGCGGTATTTACTTTTTCATTCATGGTTTTATCCGCAGATAACACGCCTAGCTTAATTCTCTTCTTAGACGGTGGTAATACAATGCTATAATCAAACATGCCAGGGAAAACAGCAACATCCATATCCCGTACCGGACAACATCGGCCAATCCTGCATTCCGCACCAGGATGTCATAAAAGCCATTTAATCCCCAGTTCAGGGGTGATACCACGCTGATGCTCCTGAACAGCGGGGGCATCATGAAAACCGGCACCCATATACCTCCTATGGCAGCCAGGATAACTACCGAAATGGAGGCGAATATAGCCGCCTGCTGGTGGGTGCGTGCAATAGTGCCGATCGAAATTCCATAACCGATGGCTGCCAGTGCTGCTGCCACGGCCATTACCGAAAGACTTAACAGGTGGCCGGTAACCATCAGCGCAGGCAATCCCAGCCAGGGAAATAAAACGACCCCCATGAGCATGATCAATACGAACTGGAGAAAACATACCACGAGGTATACCAATATTTTGCTTACCATGATGGTGCCATAGGAACAGGGCATGGTAAGAAGCCGCGACAGGCTGCCATCTTCCCTTTCCTTGATCATGGAACTTGCAAAGGGTATTACAATGAAAAACATCGCGAAAAGCGTCCAGGCTGGCACATTGTGTTGTACCGAGTTCGGGATTACTGTCTTATTACCCCGGGCAACATACTCTTCCCTGTAAAAAACCGTTTCCTGCTTCATCTGGTTCAGGTTGGCCACCGGCATCATCAGCCGGGTATTGATCTCACGGGTCAGTTCATTGAGCACGATCCGTGATTCCACACGGGCAGCGTACTCCCTGATCGATCCCTGCAGGGTTGAGCGGAGTGAATTCTTGGTTGCCGGGTCAATATACAACATGATAAAAACAGAATCATGCCCTGCCTGCGCTGCAGTATCACCCGAAAACAGATTATCCATGTTATGCTTAACCCGGTCACGGATCTGCCGTGTGGCGTTGGCCGGGATCACCATGCCTATTTGAAAGTTACCGGAAGCCACAGCTTCTTTAACATCCTGCCCGGTTGGTTTCTGACCGCTGATTTCCCGGTGGACTTTAAAGAAATTCGACCGGATAATTTCCGCTTCAATGGCAGTACCCAGTGAATCAGTGTCGTTGTTCATGAGGATCAGGTTAATACCGCTCTCGTTGATGGATTTGAATGTATTGTCCTGCAGGCTTGTCATTATCAGCACCAGGGCCATAGGCATGACGAACAGCATGGCCAACCCTCCCCTGTCCCTGATCAGGACCAGGAAATCTTTATATATTAACTTGAATATCACGCGCATAGTTCAATCCCTCAAATCTTTCCCGGTTAGTTTGATGAAAATATTCTCGAGGTCCGACTCGGTATTGTTTTCTTTCCTGATTTCATGGAGCGTACCGCGTGTGATGATCCTGCCTTCATCGATGATGGCCAGGTAGGAGCATAAATTCTCCGCTTCTTCGAGATAGTGGGAGGTATAAACAATTGTAGTGCCACCCCGGTTGATTTCCATGAGATTGTCAATGATCACTTTTTTCGATTGAACATCAACACCCACAGTAGGTTCATCGAGGAACAGGATCTGCGGATTGTGCAATAATCCAGCTATCAGGTTCAACCTGCGTTTCATCCCTCCCGAATAACGTCCTACCTGCCGGTGTTGATTTTTTTCGAGCCCGAATATATTCAGCCATTTGTCAATCCGGTTCCTGAGTTCGCTGCCGTTAAGTCCGCAGATCCCCCCGAAAACGGTAAGATTCTCACGTGCTGTAAGGCTCGGATAAAGGGCAATTTCCTGGGGCACTACGCCAATGATCCTGCGTATTGAGGGCAGGTCATGGCGGAGAGAAAATCCGCCAATCGTAACCTCGCCGGCGGTTGGTGCCAGCAATCCGCACAGGATGCGTATCATGGTGGTCTTGCCGGCACCATTCGGTCCCAGCAATCCAAAGATCAGGCTTTCCGGAATATCCATATTTACCTTGTCTACAGCAGGTTTTGAATTTCCCCTGTATACCCGGGTAAGATCCCGAATCTTAATGGCTGTATCTCCTTTCATCCAACGCTTATTTTCCTGAGTTGCCTGAAAACCTTTTCTTCCCTGTTCGCAATGTCCAAAAGCATATCCGCCAGCATACCATATGAAACCTGACCCTTGTCGCGATTCTTAAAACAACGGGCAGCCTGCCAGGCAAATTCACGCCATTTATCACCTGTTTCGGTCATTTCCCTGCTCAATTCATTCAGCAGGGGATTCCCCAAAACTTCTGAACTTTCCTGAAGGAATGCTGCATACATAAACCTGAACCCGGCACCTCCTGTTCCTATCTCTTCGAGCATGCGGATAATCTGGCTCAGGTTCAGGGCTGCAGCCTTTTCGCCAAGTTTAACAGGCCATTTCCGGATCCTGCCCGCCATATACCGGATACCTCCCACGCCAAACATCGGCAGGGGTATAGTGAGCATATCCTTTGCAGTCTTATGTATACCTTTTATGATGGCAGGTTTGAGATCCGGCGTCCTGGCAACTCCGGTAATATAATACATCCGGCCCCGGGGAGGATAGGTTCCCTGGGCAAACCGGACCTTCCTGAGTTCGTCACAGGTAAGGGTTTCCACGTTCTCCATAACCGGATCGCTGATCAGGTATTTATCGTCTTCCTTTCCAAAAACAGTTATATTATGTGCGTTGAAATGAAACCGGTATTCTTTGGGAAAATAAGACAGATGAAAGACCCCTACCAGCAACCCTACTGGGATCCCTTGCTCAAGAAGGTTGTCAAGTGCCAGCATGGCTTTATCGGGATTTGTGAATTTCAGGCGTCTGACCCGGATGCCGAACTTGTGTGTAACACGCTTAAAAATCCAGCCTGGCAGCACCCTGAACGATGTAACGGCCATACCGTTGAGCTTGATAAAAGGCATGTGGGAAAAAAAATATCCCGATCCAAGTCCGAATACCATTGGCTCGCTGAGATCCACACCGTAAAACCTTAACAAATTGGCAGTCACCCCATTCTCACAATGTGCTGCCTGTATATGTTGAAATTCAATCTTCATGTTCAAATTTAATCCCGCGAATTCTGTCCACACTAACCAGTTCTTCCGGTGTAAGGTTCAATACGTCTGCATAACGGGAGATCATTTCAGGTGAAAGGTGGTTGAATTCTTTCATTTTCAGGTGCCTTCTGACTTTTCTCTTCGGAAGTTCCATATAACTGGCCAAAATGGAAACATCCATTACATTAAGTTCCATATAAAGTGCAATGGGACTGGCTTTTCCGGCTAGTACCTGTTGGCGTACCTCTTCGGCATGCTCATAAATCTGTTCCCAGGCAAGCCTTATGGCTTCATTTTTAGGCATCCATCCTTTGCTTTGCCTGCTTGTATAATGGCCGTCCTTGTCCACCACATAATTCAGGTCGCTGATCTTTCCCTCGATCAGAAAACCCTTGTCCTGCGGAACTTCATCGGTTTTCATATCAGTATTACAATCTATTTTTTAAGCCAGATCTCTCCCTGCTAACAAACTGTAAGCAGGGCGTATGCATAGGTAAACCTGGCGCTTTCAGGGACCTGGATAAGTATCTTCTGACCCCGTTTAAGATCATGTGTTTGCATCAGTTCCTCGAGCATCAGGATAAAGGAAGCTGTTGCCACATTGCCCACCCTGGTAAGATTGGTAAACCATTTCTCCTTTGGAATGTGAATCCCCAGCTTACTCAGCTCGGAGAAAATGGGATTGCGGAAAAATTCGGAGGAAAGATGCGGCAGGAAATAATCGATTGAATTGATATCAAAATTCCGGGCTTCAATGATCTCCTTAAGGAACTGACCACCCAGTTTAACAATGCTTTCACCCAGCATCCGGGTATCCTGTTTCATGGAAAATATTGATCTGTGCAGCCAGTCTTCAGGTTCATACCTGCACCAACCAAGTATTTCACCATTTGGTTCCGTATCAGCTCCGGCATACATACATGTTTTCATGGTACTTGCATACGACCTGATATCAATCCAGTCGATACGCAGGGGAAGGTCACCCGCCGGTTTATTCTCAACAAGCACGGCACCTGCACCATCCGACAACATCCACCGGAGAAATTCCTTTTCGAAAGCCAGTAGCGGATTTTCTTTCAATTTGGCCTCATTTTCAGTTTCTTTTTCAAAATACCTGGAAAGCATCCAAATTGAAAGAACTTCAGAACCGGTGCAAACGGCATTGGTCGTATTGCCTGAAAGAACCGACATCCAGCCAAACTTGAGTGCCTGCACGCTGGCACAGCACGAACCGGCAAACGACGCTATTTCTATGGATGGGATATCGAGCAGGCCATGAACCATGGAAGCATGGGAAGGCATAATCTGGTCAGGTGAAGCAGTCCCGCACGCCAACAACTGTACATCTTCCTTTTTAAAGCGCTGGTTAAAAAGGATCCTTACTGCTGCAGCAGCAAGTTCAGCATTGGTGTGGGTTGACTTCCCGCCTTTTTCAAGGGCATAATACCGGTTTGTAATCCCATTGTTTCTCAGCACAATTCTCCTGGCTTTGGATGGCCGGTTATCGATCATGCCTAAATAGTCCTCCATTTCGTCGTTTGAAACAGGATTATTGGGAAAATACTTGGTAATACCGGTAATAAAAACCTCGTTTGACATAGGAAATTAGATAAAAGATCGCTGATTACTCATTATAGATTTGAAAAAGCAAAACTAAAAAAAACATTTAAACATGATTAAGTAGACTGATATAAAGATATTTGTTTTTTTATTGCTTTGCCGCGGAATGGTTTTATTAAAAAAAACAGGATTGAGGCAAACGGTGATACCAGGTACAACACGGCAAGCAGGTAGTATTTGAAAAGGCGCACACGTCTTTGCCGTGCCTTATCTCCATAGCTTCCTTTTTTTAATATAAAATTCGCCCATAACCGGAACAGGATGATACCCCGCTTTTCGATCATCAAAATACCGGGAAGTACATTAACCGCACCCTTGTTAACAAGGTCGCGCTGAAGGCTGTCATAGTTACCGGTTTTCATTGCATCAACAATCAGATGCCCGAAACGTGAAGATGAAAGGATATCCTCATCCGAAACACCTGCCGCCGGAATAATTCCCATATACCTGTCTTTCTTTCCCTGAATCAGCCAGCGTATGATGGACACAACGCTCAGGAGGTTGGGATTTTTGTCGTACAACACGATATTGCCGACCAATCGGCCGTTTGCGCCGTTAATATATTTCTTTATTTGTTCCTGAGCCATCACCCACATGTTGCGGGAACCGATAAGGGTAATGACAGGCTTGCCCGGCAACATTTTTTTTGCTGCTTCGAGCTGAAAAAATGCATGAATGGGTATGGATGGAGACAGAAACCAGGGTTGCCAGGCTACAATAATCAGGTCGAAATTTTCCTCACCGCTTACCGATAGCGTTTCGAGCTCACATGGGATGCCCTTTACCGATTCCGGCATGGCTTGAAAGAACTGATCGGCCGGCCAGGGGAATGGAAATCCGGGCTTTGGCTTGAGCTCCTCAAAAACAAGTGTTATATCATCCTCTGTAGCCAGGGGTGCGGTAATCGAACTTACGATCTCACGCAATTGTCCGGTTTGCGTGTAATAAACTACAAGTACTTTTTTAGGCATGGAAATCTACATAAGAAACACAAATGTAAAAAGAAATATGGAATCTCACGACCACCCCGGGGTGGGGGTATTTCATACCAGCTTTAAATAGATTACCAAAGCAGCGGAAGCCAGTTTCTCGGTAAACCTGTGCCAGTTGCGCCGGAAGGACGATTCCTGCAATATCCCGGTACGCTGTGCGATTTGTAGCTTAAGCGTAACCAGGGAAGCTGTGCTGGCGTCAAGGCCTCCCGGCTTATTCCTCAACAACCAGAGCCTGCTGTTTTCTTTAAGATAGGTGCTGCATAACGAATCCATTGCCACCAGCAGATTCAATTCCTGATCGGTTGTAAGACTGTTCCGGGAAGTAATATATTGTTTTATTCCTGCTCCCAGCCTGATCAGGGTAATTGCATTGCTGTATTCATCCTTTACCAGCAGGCTGTCAGCCATGCCAAGCCTGATATTTTTCAACAGTCCCTCCTGTTTGTCAAGGAATTGCATCAGTCCGGCATGATCATAGTCCTTCCGCATTTTAATCCGTGTTTTCACTGTATCTATCATATCAGGGGCTATATCCTTCATAAGTGTGGTCAAACCCTGTATTACCTTGTTGAATATTCCCCTTGCCATTACCCTGTCCCGTAATCCAAACTGGAAAGTGAGCATGGTGGTCGTCATGTTAAACATCAGAAACTCCTCGAACAGGTTATAGCTGCCCATGTCCAGGGCAAAACCTCCCATCAGTCCCGAAGGATCATGAAAAACATACGAATCGAGAAATTTCTGCAGGGGCATTTGGGCAGCTGTGTTGCTGTTCCATCCAAGAGCACCGGCGGTTGCATAGCCGGCATAGCTTACCGGCAAATACTGCCAGTGACCCATATCTCCCCAATCGGTCACCAGAAGTCCCTTTGCATGGTGCTTTTTACCACTAATAGCAGCATTTTCAATATTCCCGAGCATATTGGCAGTCCGTCCTGTGATAGAAGTCCAACTGCTGGTGCCGGGACACACTAAAAATGAAATTCCTGCCGAATCTAACTTATGGCCGTTCCTGTCAAAGGGATATTCGGCTTCATAACCCCAATCGAGAAGGGTAATGTCACCTGGCAATTGTGTAAGTATTTCCGGATGTTTCAGTGCAATATCACACCACATCATCATTTTCTTATCCCTGGCGGTAACCATTTTATGCAGGTTGAGGACATAATCGAGGTATACCTGACCGACGCCCTTTTTTCGGGCTAATTTCTTATTTTTCCCGACACCCAGTTCAAACGGTTCGTCGAGGTTAACATTGTAGTAACCCGAAGTGAAATTAGGAAGCAGATCATCGGTCATCCGGGTCACCAGTTCTAAGCTTCGCGGATCATTCGGATCGAGCGTGGTTTTCATTTTAATAAGTCCCATCAACCTGAAACCATCCGGACATTCTGCAAGATCCTGATATTCATTTGTTGCCAGCCAGGCTGCCATGTGGCCCAGGGAATTCTGGTTGGGCACCAGGTCAATATAGTTCTCCCGGCAGAATGCATCCAATTGTTTGATCTCATTGCCTGTAAGCGGAGTTTCACTTCCTTCCCAAAGCGGTTTGAAAGATGGGTAAGCAAAAGAGAAACCTTCGATATACAGTTCCAGGTGATTATATTTCAGATCGGCCAGCAAACCTGCAATTCCCATCAGTGTCGCAAGGGTTGGCACTTTGTTCCTGCTGATATCCAGCATTGCTCCGCGAATCTCAAGGTCAGGTGAATCCGTGATGGTAACACAGGGGATATTATTCTGATAATTCTGCATCAGCACTTTTACCGTCACCAGCCCGTAATGCAATCCCTGACCGGTACTGTAATTTATCACTGCGTATCCGGGATTCAGAATAAGCCGGTATCCCTGTGCAGGAATTGATGCATCCATCACACACCGGAAAAATGCCCCGCCGGACACCCAGGCTGGTTCTATTCCCGGCAATCCCTCAAGGAAATCCCCTACCTGGTCTTTCAACGTTGCATCCACCTGAAAAGTGAGCTTCCCGGGAAGTTTTATGCTACCTTCATGGTATTCGATCTTATACGGTACCGGTAACAGGTTCAGCATCCGGTCATTGCGTAACGAATTCCCGGAAACTGGTTGTGCTGATTGTTTCCCGGCATTTGCGGCCGCTTTTTTTTCCTCCCGCCTGAAACCATGATCCAGGATACCATAGTACAGATAAAGGAATAAAACAAGGATGATCAGCAAAACAGACAGGAATAACAGCATGTTTTTAATCAGCATAAAAAAAGTTTTCATGGATGACAGCTAAATATTGACAATTTCAGGTTAGTGTACGCCGAACTACTCCCATAAAAGTAGCAAAAATGGTTTACAAAAAAAATGCTGATTAACTTTGGAATTATTATTATACAGCAGGAATGGCGGAGCAAAGACAAATTGCCGGTCCCGTTTATCTCGACGGGATACACTCATCGGGCCGGTGTGCAGGAAAATTCGGGACAAAAAATGTGTTCCTGAAACACGGCATTCCGGGTGAGACTGTAAGTTTCATACCTGGAAAGCGCAAACAGGGATTTCGCGGAGGGAATGTACAGGAGGTAATTTCGGCATCGCCATTCCGCCAGGTTCCCTTTTGCAGGCACTTCCTGCAGTGTGGTGGCTGTCCCTGGCAGCATATACAATATGATCATCAGTTGGAATTGAAACGAAAAATCCTCCTCAACGCCCTCGAAAAATACGGGATCAACACGCCCCAGGTCCCAACAGTGATCCCATCACCGGAAACCCTTTATTTCAGGAACCGTATGGAATACACCTTTTCTTCATCTGCTTTTTCAGTAATACCGGCCCTGGGAACAGCGGTACCGGCCCTGGGTTTTCATCTGAATGGCGAACCGGGCAAAGTTATTGACATCGGGGAATGTTACCTGCAAAAAGAACCCAGCCGTTCCATATGTGAGTTTGTTAAAGCCACTGCCCTTGACCTGGGTTTTGATTTTTACGATCATGTAATTAAGACCGGATACCTGCGCAGCCTTTCCATCCGTATTAACAAGCCGGGTGAGGTTCTTGTGGTGATTGGTTTCTGCGATGACAGGCCTTCTGATAGGGACAAACTGCTGGTCAGCCTGTTGCAGCAATTCCCGCAAATTGTTTCCCTGTCCTCAACTGTCCATCTTTCTCCCCGGCACAGCCAGTTGCAGGGAGATATTGTTCCCTTTGGCGGCACAATGCCATATTTATTTGAAGATGTTGCCGGGTACCGCTACAGGATGCATGCGTCTTCATTCTTTCAGCCGAATGCCGCCCAGGCGGAAAGTATCTTCCTTGCTGCCCGTGACTGGCTTAAGTTAACCGGGAAGGAAAGGATCTACGATCTGTACACCGGTGTGGGGTCGATAGCCCTGGTAATGGCATCCTCGGCCCTGCAGGTTACCGGTATCGAAGGATCACCCCTCGCCATTGAAGACGCCCGGGAAAATGCTGCATTAAATTGTATTGAAAATACGGCATTTCTTACCGGTGACATCCTGGAAACCTTTACGCCCCGGTTCCTGGAAGAAAACGGTACTGCCGAAGTGATCGTGCTGGATCCTCCCCGCTCCGGAACGCTGATAGAAATAAAAAAGACCATAAATATGTCGGGGGCAGAGAAGGTTTTATATCTGAGCTGTAATCCTGTTTCTCTGGCCTTTGACCTGAAACAGCTTACCGAGGTATACAAGGTAACCCGAATTCAGCCATTCGATATGCTGCCCCATACGCATCATTTGGAAACACTGGTGCTATTAGAAAGATGATATTTGCAATTATCATTTAAATGTTGTAATATTGCACTCAAATATCATAAATATGAAAATCACACGGACACATCACCATCATAATCACCCGTAAAACAACGGAACGATGCAGTATGTGTCACATGGAAGATAATTTCAGGGTTTGCATTACTGCAAACCTTTTTTTTTGTTTTTGAACAGCTTAATTACTGGAACTACATGAACAAACTGAAAATTGCAATTCAGAAAGAAGGCCGGTTAAGTGAAAAATCGCTTGAACTGATCCAGGAATCCGGTATCCGACATAACCAGGACAGCAAAAGAAAGCTGATCTCGCTGGGCGAGAACTTCCCGGTTGAGATCCTGTATCTTCGCGATGATGATATCCCGCAGTATGTGGCCGATGGTGTGGCCGATATTGGCATTGTGGGGGAGAATGAAGTAATGGAAAAAGACCGTAATGTGGATACCGTTGAAAGACTGGGATTTGCAAGGTGCCGATTGTCTCTGGCCATTCCGCAATCGGATGTTTATACAGGATTAGCTTACTTCAACGGGAAGCGGATAGCCACCTCCTACCCGACCATACTGAAAAAATACCTGAAAATTAACAACCTGGATGCCGAGATCCATGAGATCAGCGGCTCGGTTGAAATTGCTCCCGGAATAGGGTTGGCGGATGCCATATTTGATATTGTCAGCACCGGAAGTACCCTGATCCATAACAGGCTCAGAGAGGTGGAAGTAATCACCCGGTCCGAGGCCGTTGTCATTGCCAGTCCAACGATAAACGAAGGCAAGAAGAGAATACTGAACGACCTGTTGTTCAGGTTCCAGGCAGTTCGCAAATCGAAAAATAACAAATATATCCTGTTGAACGCCCCGAATGAAAACCTGGATAAGATCGTGAGCCTGCTGCCGGGGATGAAAAGTCCCACGGTACTTCCCCTCTATGAAAAAGGCTGGAGTTCTGTACATTCGGTAGTGAATGAGAATGAATTCTGGGAGATTATCGGCAAGCTCAAAGAATTCGGTGCCGAAGGAATTCTGGTAATCCCAATTGAAAAAATGATCGTTTAGCGAATTAACCATGTTTATCTATCGAAATCCTGAAAGATCCGGTTGGGCCGGATTGTTAAAAAGACCGGTTCTGGATGCCGGTGAGGTGGATGCCCTGGTCATACCCATATTGGAGAACGTAAGGTTACGGGGTGACGAAGCCCTTTTTGAATACACCGAGAAATTCGATAAAGTAATATTTTCCAGCCTGTTTGTGAGCGAAGAAGAATTTATCGAGGCAGGCCAGGCGGTAGACCATGATCTTAAGACAGCCATTGAAACAGCCACCCGGAACATTGAGATTTTCCATAAGGCCCAGCAGGTTAAAACGGAAAAAATTACCACCTCTCCTGGTGTTGTATGCTGGCAAAAACCTGTAGCGATCCGTAAAGTAGGATTGTATATACCCGGAGGAACAGCTCCCCTGTTTTCCACGGTGCTTATGCTGGCCATTCCGGCCCGTATCGCCGGATGTTCTGAAATTATTCTGTGTACACCTCCCCGGCGTGACGGCAAAATTAATCCGGCAGTATTGTATGCTGCAAGGATAACCGGGGTAACACAGGTATTCAGGATAGGAGGTGCCCAGGCCATTGCCGCCATGGCTTACGGAACTGCTTCGATACCCAGGGTATATAAGATCTTCGGACCGGGAAACCAGTATGTCACAGCCGCAAAGCAGCTTGTCTCCCGCTCTCATACAGCCATTGACATGCCTGCAGGTCCGTCGGAACTGGCCGTGATCGCCGATGACACTTCGAATGCGTCATTTGTGGCCTCTGACCTGCTTTCGCAAGCTGAGCATGGAACCGACAGTCAGGTTCTGATGATCACCACCAGTGAAAATATGGCTGTTGCCGTAAAAAATGAGGTAGAAAGGCAACTCCCTGAGCTGCCCCGAAGGGATATTGCTGCCGGTTCACTGGAACACAGCAAGATCATTGTATTAAACAGCATGCATGAAGTAATGGATATGGTAAACGATTACGCACCTGAACACCTGATCATTGCCACCAGCGATGCTGAGCAACTTGCAGAACAGGTTATCAATGCCGGCTCGGTTTTCCTGGGTTCTTACACACCTGAAAGCGCCGGTGATTATGCCTCAGGGACCAACCATACCCTGCCCACCAACGGGAATGCAAAAGCATATAACGGTGTGAATCTCGATGATTATGTTAAGAAGATCACCTTTCAGCAAATCAGCCGCGAGGGACTTTCACATATTGGTCCTGCGATCATGAAAATGGCAGAGACCGAAGAACTCAAGGCACATAGCAAGGCCGTAGAAGTAAGACTGAAATAACGCGATAAAGCTATCATGACAGAACTCAACACATTGATCAGAGAAAATATCAGGTTGCTCGTCCCCTATTCATCCGCACGCGATGAATATAAAGGAGAGGAGGCTGTTTTCCTCGACGCCAATGAAAATCCCCACAACAGTCCGTTTAACCGCTATCCCGACCCGTTGCAGATGAGACTGAAAAAGAAAATTGCTGCCGTGAAAAATGTTCCGGTGGAAAGCATTTTCCTGGGAAACGGGAGCGATGAGGCAATCGATTTACTGATCAGGGCTTTCTGCGAACCGGGAAGGGACAATATTATCAGTATCAGGCCAACCTATGGCATGTACAAGGTCTGTGCCGATATCAGCAATGTGGAATTCCGCGAAGTTCTGCTGAACCATGATCATCAGCCGGATACGGAAGCCATGCTCCGGCTTGCCGACAGCAACAGCAAGCTTATGTTTCTCTGTTCGCCCAACAATCCCACCTCAAACAGTTTGAACCGTTCAGATATCCTGTTGCTGATCAGCCGGTTTAAAGGACTGGTGATCCTTGATGAAGCATACATCGATTTCTCAAAAGAAAGCTCGCTTTCAGGTGAACTGGAGAAATATCCCAACCTGGTAATCCTGCAGACGTTCAGCAAAGCCTGGGGTATGGCCGGGATCAGGCTGGGCATGGCCCTTGCTTCCGGTGAAATCATCGGGATATTGAACCATATTAAATATCCCTACAATGTGAACATCCTTACACAGCGCAAAGCACTGGAGCAGCTCAATGAAACCAGGGAAAAAGACAGGTGGGTAACTCTGATCCTTGAACAACGAGGTTTACTGCAAAAAGAGTTGTTGAAAATTTCCCTTGTTAAGGATATTCTTCCCAGCGATGCCAATTTTCTAATGGTTAGGTTCGACCATCCGGGTGATATTTTTTCATATCTTATCGGTAAGAAGATCATCGTTCGCGACCGGTCGAAAATGCCGCTATGCGAGGGATATCTCAGGATCACAATCGGAACGGAAGAAGAAAATTCACTATTAATCAGTACCTTGCATGAATATGAAAAAAGTACTTTTCATTGACCGCGACGGGACACTTATCCGGGAGCCACAGGATGATTTTCAGGTTGACACACTTGAAAAACTTGAATTTATGCCGGGAGTTTTCAGGAATCTTTACAATATCCGGAAAAATCTCGATTATGAACTCGTGATCGTATCAAACCAGGACGGGCTGGGTACACCGGCCTATCCAGAGAGAAACTTCAGATTGGTCCAGGAGAAAATGTTAAAAGCGTTTGAGAACGAAGGAATTACCTTTGATGATATCCTCATCGACAAAACCTTCCCCGAAGAAAACGCGAACACCCGGAAACCCCGTACCGGATTGCTTTTAAAATATTTACAGGAGGATTATGATCTAAAGAATTCCTTTGTTATCGGCGACAGGAATACAGATGTGGAACTGGCCTTAAACCTGGGAGCAAAACCGGTTTTATTTTCTCCGGACCCTTCGATAACCGAAGAAAATAAGGACACTGGTAAGGTAATCCCCTTGGTAGCCCACAGCTGGGACGAAATTTATAAAATAGTTGCAGTTGACATCCGTATTTCGCATGTCGAAAGAAAAACCGCTGAAACTGAAATTGTTGTAGACCTTAACCTTGATGGTACCGGTAAATTTGAAATATTTACCGGCCTGGGTTTTTTCGATCATATGATCAGCCAGCTGGCCCGTCACTCGGGTTGCGACCTGAGGGTAAGGGTAACCGGTGATCTCGAGGTGGATGAGCACCACACTATTGAAGACACGGCACTGGCCCTTGGGGAAGCTTTTTACCAGGCAGTGGGAAGCAAACGGGGCATGGAGCGTTATGGATCCGCACTTCCCATGGACGACTGCATGGCCCAGGTATTGGTTGATTTTGGCGGTAGGCCATGGCTGGTATGGAATACCGAATTCAAACGTGAGAAGATCGGTGAAATGCCTACAGAGATGTTCCTGCATTTCTTCAAATCGTTTTCTGATACTGCACGCTGCAATCTGAATATAAAAGCCGAAGGCACCAATGAACATCATAAGATCGAAGCCATATTCAAAGCCATGGCCAGAGCAATAAAGATGGCCATCAGGCGTGATGATTTCAGTACTGAATTACCTTCAACAAAAGGAGTGTTATAAAAATAATGATCAAACGACACAGGCAATCCGCGACACTGCTTATGCATTGTCCTGATAAAAAAGGTATCGTTGCCAATGTTACCGCGTTTCTAAATAACAACAACGGCAATATTATCACCCTCGATGAACACGTTGACCGGCTGGATAAGGTATTTTACATGCGCATCGAATGGGAATTGGAAAATTTCCTGATCCCGCAGGAGAAGATAGCCGATTTCTTCGGCACCCTGATCGCCGCCAAATACAACATGATCTGGAACATCTATTTCAGTGACCAGCGTCCGCGGATGGCCGTTTTTGTATCCAAACTATCGCACTGCCTTTATGATATTCTTTCGCGGGTGCATTCCGGCGAATGGGACGTGGAAATTCCTTTAATTGTAAGTAACCACCGTGATCTTGAACCGGTTGCCAAACAATTCAGCATACCTTTTTGTTTCTTCCCAAAGAATGAGGATAACAAGAGTGATCAGGAGATCAAGGAGATTGAATTGCTGAAGCAGCACCGGATATCGGTGGTAGTGCTTGCCCGGTATATGCAGGTGCTCAGTGAGGATTTTATCCGGGAATATCCAAATAAGATCATCAATATCCATCATTCGTTTTTACCGGCCTTCCCGGGAGCAAAACCTTATCATTCGGCGTACGAACGGGGAGTTAAGATCATTGGCGCTACCAGTCATTATGTTACATCGGAGCTTGATGCAGGTCCCATCATCGACCAGGATGTTGTGCGGATAACGCACCGTGATTCGATCGATAAACTGATCATGAAGGGAAAGGATGTTGAAAAACTGGTTCTTTCCAGGGCTATTCTGATGCACATTCAGCGCCGTACTTTGGTGTATAACAACCGGACTATAGTTTTTATATAGGTATGCAGTAAACAGGAACATGACTTTAAAAGGAGCCCATGCAGGTTGCCATTATTAAATACAACGCGGGAAACATCATGTCGGTCGATTACGCCCTGCAACGTCTGGGTATTAATGCCCTTGTCACCGACGACCCCGAATATATCAGGTCAGCTGACAAGGTAATCTTTCCAGGGGTAGGAGAAGCCAGCACCACCATGAAATACCTCAGGGAAAGAAAACTTGACCGGTTGATCCCGGAACTGGTACAACCCGTGCTTGGAATATGCCTGGGACTGCAGTTGATGTGCCGCCATTCCGAGGAAGGTGATACTTCTTGCATCGGCATCTTTGATGAAGAGGTCAGAAAATTCCGGACAGAAGCAATAGGGGGTGAAAAATTAAAGGTACCGCACATGGGATGGAATACTATTTTTAATCTGAAAAGTGACCTGTTTTCCGGTGAACCTGAAAACCAATATACCTATTTTGTTCACAGTTTTTATGCCGAATCCGGAAAAAACACCATTGCCACGTGCAATTATGTCGTACCTTTTAGTGCTGCCCTGCACTGGAGGAACTTTTATGCTACGCAGTTCCATCCCGAAAAAAGCGGGGCTGCCGGATCACTGATCATTAAAAATTTCTTAGCGCTATGATTACTGTTATTCCCGCCATAGATATCATTGAAGGAAAGTGTGTTCGCCTGGAACAGGGCGATTACAGGTTGAAAAAAGTTTACGAGCAGGATCCCCTCGATGCTGCGCGGCGGTTTGAGGACCATGGCATTAAACGGCTGCATGTGGTAGATCTCGACGGTGCCAGGGAAAAGCAGGTGAAGAATTGGAACAGCCTGGAACGTATAGCTTCCAAAACAGGGCTTATCATCGATTTCGGGGGCGGCATCAAAACTGATGAAGATCTGAAGGTGGTTTTTAACTGCGGAGCTGCTATGGCCGTTATCGGGAGCGTGGCGGTAACGGACAGGGACCTTTTTCAATCCTGGTTGTTCGCCTATGGCCCCGACAGGCTCATCCTCGGCGCCGATATCAGGGATGGCCATATCGCAGTCTCGGGATGGACCGATGTTACTGAGATCGGGCTCTATGACTTTCTGAAATACTATAAAGTCATGGGAATCAACCAGGTATTGTGCACTGATATCGCAAAGGACGGGATGCTCGAAGGATCATCCGTGGAACTCTACAAGCAGATGGTTATGGATTTTCCATCCATTCGCCTTCTGGCCAGCGGAGGGGTGTCGTCGATCGGGGAAATCACGAAGCTTGACGAATCAGGTGTTGCCGGAGCAATAATCGGAAAAGCGCTGTATGAAGGAAAAATAAAGCTGGAGGAGTTGAAAGTATTTCTTTAAAAAACAATAACAACCCACAACAATCACAACCCGCAACAATTTATCTTAGCCCGATGCTCGCTAAACGAATAATCCCCTGCCTCGATGTCCGAAACGGACAAACCGTGAAAGGTATTAATTTTGTAAATATCCGCGAGGTGGGTGACCCTGTTGAAATGGGAGCTGCCTATGCTGAACAGGGTGCCGATGAACTTGTTTTTCTGGACATCACTGCCAGTCACGAAGGTCGCAAAACTTTTGTTGATCTGGTAAAGCGCATAGCCCTTCATCTGAACATACCCTTTACTGTGGGAGGAGGGATCAGCGAGCTGTCTGATATCGAAGCCCTGCTTGCGGCCGGGGCAGATAAGGTTTCGCTTAACACCGCTGCTATACGCGATCCGGGTCTGATCGATCAGATGGCGCTTAACTTTGGCAGTCAGTTTGTAGTGGTAGCTATCGATGCCCGTGAAGTAAACGGTACATGGACTGCCTATGTCAATGGCGGCCGTATTCCGACCAATATGGAACTTTTCTCCTGGGCTAAAGAGGCCGAAAGCCGTGGGGCCGGCGAGATCCTGTTCACTTCCATGAACCACGACGGCACCAAAAATGGCTTTGCCTGTGATGCCCTTGCACAGCTTTCCGGTAATCTTTCCATCCCTTTAATTGCCTCCGGCGGGGCAGGCAATATGGAGCATTTTGCTGAGGTTTTCTCCAGGGGGAAAGCTGATGCCGGACTGGCAGCCAGTATTTTTCACTTTAATGAAATCACCATACCCCAGCTTAAGCAATTTCTCGCCAAACAAAACATTCCTGTACGGTTATGAAACCTGATGAATTTTTTGAACAGCTCAATTGCTAACACGCTAAAAAGTTTTATTATGCCTAAAAACAACATCGAATTCCTGGTTTATTTGCAGGATCTGATAGATCGCCGCAAAACAGAAATGCCGGAAAATTCATACACCACCAGCCTGTTCAGAAAAGGCCTCAATAAAATTGTCCAGAAAGTTGGTGAAGAGGCCGTTGAACTCATTATCGAGGCCAAAGACAACAATAAGGAATTATTCCTGAACGAATCGGCCGACCTGCTATATCACTTGCTGGTACTGCTCACTGCAAAGGGATACCGGATTGAGGAAGTTGTGGATATTTTGAGCGAAAGACACAAATAAACGATACCCCTATGGTACATCCGGCAACTGTTATACTTAAGGCGTGTTTGTTGCTTACTGTGTTTATTTTTTCAGCTTCGTCCTGCGTTTCATCTCATAAAAAATCCGGCATGGAAAATACCGACACAATCGTATTTGTTCCTCCTCCTGAAATACCGGCAGACACCTTGTTAACCGATGAAACCAGGGCTTTGTGGATAAACCTTAAAAATTTGCAGGGCAAGGGAATTTTGTTCGGACACCAGGATGCAACTATATCGGGAGTCGACTGGAAATTTTCTGAAAATAGGTGTGATGTCTGGGAAACTACGGGTAATTATCCCGCCCTGTACGGATGGGAAATTTCAGGAGCCGGCAATCCGGCAAATATCGATAGTATTCCGTTTGACATCATCCGGCAGAGGATAATCGAAGCATTTGAGCGGGGCGGAGTAAACACGGTTACCTGGCATTTAAATAACCCCGTCACAGGCGGTACAGCATGGGATGCAACACCTGCAGTACACAGTATTTTACCCGACAGCAGCAATTCGGCAGAGTATAAATCTGAATTGAAAAAAATAGCGGCTTTTCTCCTCCAATTAAAAAATGATGAAGGCCACCCTGTACCGGTTATATTCAGACCTTTTCATGAGAATAACGGAAACTGGTTCTGGTGGGGCCAGGGACACTGCACTCCCGACGAATACATCAGGTTATGGAAGTTTACTGTGGCTTACCTGCGCGACAGCCTGCATGTTCATAACCTGTTGTATGCCTATTCCACCGATATGTTTGAAACCACCGCACAATACCTGGAAAGATACCCCGGTGATGAATGCGTAGATATACTGGGATGTGAGAATTATTGGGATTTCCAGTCGGGGTCAACCATTTCAAACGGTATAGCGCAACTCAGAATGCTGGTACAAATGGCAGATCAGCGTAAGAAACTCGCCGCATTAACCGAGTGCGGATTTGAGGGGATACCCGTAAAAAACTGGTGGACCCAATACCTGCTGGCGACCATTAAGGAGGATTCAACAGCCCGCAACATATCTTACCTCATGGTATGGCGCAACGCAAACCGGAAACGTTATTTCGCTCCCTTCCCCGGACAAAAGAGCGCCCCTGATTTCGTACTTTTTGAACAGGATACTTTTACGATTTTCGAAAGAGAACTTTTGGATTTATATAGGTAATAAGTTTCTCGCAGATCTCGCAGATGTCGCAGATTTAAAAGAATTCCTTCAAAGACGCTAAGACGCCTGTTTTATGATCAACTATTCCTTATTTTCTTTGAGATTTTTCGTCTCTGCGAGAGACTTATTATAATCTTCTTCTCAGCATTTCCACCAATTCTTCCCTTTCAAACTTCACCGGATTTGCCTTGTGATCGGTATTATCCGCTATACGACCAAGGTCGGATTCGGTTATGCCAAAACTTCCCAGGCGCTTAATTTGCAGTTTTTCGGTAAGTTCCTCGGTATAATCTGCCACAAAGCGCATATACCATGACATATCCCTGTTGACAACACCCGACAGCAACTTTCCCAGCGAACTGTATTTCTCATGAGCCACGGATAGTGTATCTGCTTTTAAAAGCGCTTCAATGTTGAAACGGTTCACAACGCCCATAAGGGTCCCGCAAATAACTCCGTGGGGTATATCAAAAATTCCGCCTGCCGAGGAAGCAAATCCGTGAATAAGTCCCAGGCCGGCATTCGACAGTGTTATACCTGACAACAGTGCGGCATAGGACATGCCTGCCCTTGCATGAGTATCATCCCCGGCTTCAACCGCCCGGGTAAGACAGGAATGGATGTTGCGGATACCTTCAAGCGCCAGTGCATCCGTGAGTGGTCCCGATTTAAGTGACAGATAGGACTCGGTAAGTTGTGTGAACGCATCCATACCACTGGAAGCAGTAATATCAGGAGGACAATTCAGGGTGAGTTCCGGATCAACTATTGCCACGTCCGGGACAAGGTTTTCATGCCGAAGTGAACGCTTGAATCCATTCGGCCCGGCCACTGACAGCACCGCGTTGGAGGTAGCCTCACTTCCTGTACCTGAAGTTGTGGGAATGGCAACAAAGAATTTCTTGAGGCCAGGGTGTGTTTTGATACCCACTCCTTCCAGATAATCCCGTACTGTACCCTCGAGCGGCAACATGGCTGAAATCGCCTTGCCGGCATCCATCACGCTTCCTCCGCCAATGGCTATCACAACATCCGGTCCGGTGGGCCGGAACTTGTCAGTTATACGGTCAATGTCACCGGGCGACGGCTCCTTTTCAATTTTGTCAACGTTCACCGTATAGCCCTCGTTTTCCAGTTCCAATATTATTTTCCCGAGACCGGGGTTATGCATGAACGATGCAGACCCGGTAATTACAAGCAGGTTTCTCCTCCCCGGGCCAAGATGACCACGCAGACCCTCTACCTGCCCCTTGCCAAACATTATCCTGGGCGTCCTGAGCAAAGCGAATCTGTTTACCATGATGCAACATCCGTGGGATAAACAACAACATGCTTAATGCCCTTGCGCGGTTGTGCCATCCAGGCAGCCACAGTATCCCGCCAGGCAAGGTAATGCGAGGTATTCTTGTGTGCGGAAATTGCTTCCTCGGACTCGAACGCCTCATACAGCACAAATTTTGCAGGATCCTCAGCGTCGCGCAGAACATCAAACCTAAGGTTTCCGGGTTCCTGAATTGTTCCCCGGTGATTTTGAAGGGTAGCCGCTAAAAAGTCATCAATAAATGGCTCTTTTACCCATACGTGTACCAAAGTGACTATCATGGCCCATGTAAATTATTTATCAATTATGGTCAGTTCATTCAGCAACCAATCGGCGTCAGCTACCTTGTCAATAACAAACAGTATATAACGCACATCCAGCGAAATATTCCGGCAAACCAAAGGATCATAGGCGTAATCACTTACGGTGCCCTCCCAGTTCCGGTCGAAATTAATTCCAATGAGATCGCCATTTGCGTTTAATACAGGACTTCCTGAGTTACCCCCGGATGTATGGTTCGAAGCAACAAAACATACCGGCACTTCACCTTCCACTGTATAAGGCCCAAAGTCACGTTTCATTGCCAAATCCTTAATTTGAGCCGGTACCTTATAATCGGCATTGCCTGCATCCTCTTTTTCCAGTATCCCGGCAAGTGTGGTAAAATGCCTGTATGTCACCGCATCTGAGGGATTATAGCCTTCTACCTTACCATAGGTTACACGCATGGTAAAATTAGCATCCGGATAGAAGATCCTGGAGGCATCCATTTCCATCAATCCGGTAAGATATTTCCTGTACAGACGGTTAAGTTCAAGATTTAAACTGTCAACCTTCCCGTATAAATCAAACAGAAATATGCTGCTCATGTCCCTGTAAAGTCCAAGCATAGGATCCGCGGACATTCTTTTCATGATAGTCCGCAAAGGTTTCTTCAGCATCTTATTAAACCTGGCAGTGTTGGTAAACACACTGGAATTAAACAGATAATTGGAATAGGCATTGTAATCATTGTTAAATTCATTACTAACCCTGGTGAAAACAGCAGGGTGAAAACGCGGATCCGTATTTTCAGCATAGATCCGCAACAACTCCGGCAATAACTGCTTGTCAATGGTCAGAGCACCCGATGTGAAATAACCGTTTCCTCGTTGCTTCAATTGCTGCCTCATCCTCATCTTATGAATATCCGACGAATCCGGCGATGCATGAAAAACTGTAAGTGCCGAACCGACATGGTCAAAAATATCCACTGCGTTCATTAATTCGTTTCCCAGATCAATGGTCAGGTACAAGGGTTCATAGCCGGAATAAAGTTCGTCAAATTGCTGCATCAGCCTGGCATAACCTGCCGTATTGCTGCCGGGTATTTGTGACCATTGACTGAAAGCTTCTTCCTGCAATTTCTTGTCGTTTATTGCACCGGAACGTTCTACTCCCCTGGTCACGCCAATCCACTTTTTCCAGGCATTGCTGATCGTCTTGTATTTTGACGCATGCTTCAGCTTAAATTCGGGTCCTTTTGCCATTTCGTTACCGAGGGCCTTCAACCGGAGTGTTCGCATTTCAATTTTTACAGGAAGTGACTTTTTTGCGATAATCTCAAGACCGCGGGAGGTAAGATATTCATCGGTGCGGCCGGGATATCCCATCACCATGGTAAAATCACCCTCATTTACACCGGCTGTTGAGATGTTAAAGTATTTCCCTGGCTTATAAGGTACATTGTCCGGTGAATAGTCGGCAGGCTCGTTGTCTTTGCTGGCATAAATCCTGAACAGAGAAAAATCACCGGTATGTCTTGGCCACATCCAGTTATCGGTATCACCCCCAAAGCTGCCGATAGATTCAGGTGGAGCGCCGACCAGCCTGACATCCCTGAAGATTTCATACACAAAAAGATAATACTCCCTGCCAAAAAAGAAAGGCTTGACCTCTGCCATGTAGTGGGTTCCTTCACCAGCTTTGCCCCTGATTTTTGCCAGGTTAACGGAAATCAGCCCGTTCCTTTCCCTTTCAGGTAATGAATCCGAGACTCCCGCCAGTGCCATTTGTGTAACATCTTCAATACGTTTGAGAAAAGAGACAGTAAGTCCGGGATTCGGTAATTCATCCTTCCGTGAACCGGCCCAGAAACCATCGTTGAGGTAGTTTTGTTCAACTGTGCTGTGCGACTGAACCCGGCTGTATCCGCAATGATGATTGGTAATAACCAGTCCGTCTGGGGAAATAAGCTCACCTGTACATCCGTTTCCAAATATTACAACAGCATCTTTCAAACTAGGATGTTTTGTACTGTATATTTCATCAGGGTGCAACCTTAGTCCCTTTTCTTTCATATCCGGGTAGTTCAGGCTGTCAATCAGCAATGGGATCCATAAACCTTCCCCTCCCCTGGATGAAGGACTGTTAAGAACAGCAACTAAAAATAATAACAGAAATCGAATCATAACAATGTGTTGAATTTGTAGTTATTGAATAAACTTCAGCAATTCACAATACAATCGTTGGACAGGAAGACCCATTACATTAAAATAGGAACCTTCGATGCGTTCAACCCCTACATATCCTATCCATTCCTGGATACCGTATGCTCCGGCTTTGTCAACAGGATTGTACTTATCTACATAATATTGTATCTCATCCGGCGTAATTTTTCGAAAAAATACCCTGGAACTTACCTGAAACACGGTTTCACCGAAGGCTGATTTTATGCATACACCTGTAAAGACTTCGTGCATATTCCCTGAAAGCTTCATCAGCATGGCAATGGCATCCGGTTTGTCCAGCGGCTTTCCGATTACCTCGTTTCCCAGCCATACTATAGTATCAGCTGTGATCAACAAGGTATTCGTCCCGATCAGATTATCATACCAGGCAGCTTTTGCGCGGGCAAGGTATACCGGTATTTCCGAAGCCTTTAAAACCGAGGGGTAAACCTCATCCATCTCGAGGTTATTCACCACCCTGAATTTCAAACCGAGTTCAGCCATAAGGTGCTGCCTGCGCGGTGATTTTGATGCCAGGACAATATCGTAACTGTTCAGTTTATCTAAAGCTTCGGCAGGCGTCATTGCATTGTCCTTATTATAACATTAGCCACAATCATAAAGATCAATCCGGCTGTCATGATCAGCTTTAACAATGTACTGGCTGAATGAAACGTCTTGCTATCGTCACCTTTTACCACAAGTATCATAACAGCAGCCAGGGGGAAAACCAGCAACAGCAAAAAGTATATGAGTGTAACTGTGCCGGGTATAAGAAATTTCCAGGTCGCTGCCAGGAGAGCTGTAGTTATCACAATCAGCGCGACGGTAATTTGTCGCATAGCCTTCATACCCCATACAACCGGTACTGTATTTTTGCCAAAAGCCTGATCTCCTTCAAAGTCCTCGGCATCCTTAACAATTTCGCGGATGAGGTTCAGCAGGAACGCGAACAGCGAAAAACCTGATACCCAGATGAGCAAAGACCGGACCAAAGGTGATACATCCGACCCGTAAGCCCTGGCAAGCAGTGGTAGTTCATAAACCAGAACCAGGAAAGGAACCATTCCGGTAAGCAGGGCAACTATAATATTTCCCAGCAGTAATTCTCTCTTGTACGTTGTGGAATAAAACCACAACAAACCGCTTACCATAATAAAAATAACACTGAGGAAAAATAATTCTGTGCGGTAGGCAACCCATGTACCCAGTATAATACCGGAAATGGTGAAAATAAGATGATAAGCCATAGCATGCCTGGGGTAAATCAGCTTACCAACGATCAGGGACCGGGGCTTATTTACCTGGTCCATTTTACGGTCGAAATAATCATTTATTGCATATCCGCCGGCGGCTGTGAACACTGTTGCAAGTACCAGCAACACGAACAGCCCTCCTGACAATTGCAGTTCAAAACGACCGTGATTCAGGATTGGCAAAAGAATACACTGCCTGATCAGCACCTGTGTTGCGGCAATGATCATCAGGTTTGGCAATCTTACCAGTCTGCCTAAGGCAACCATATGTCGGAAAAATTTCACCACAGGAAAGTGTTATCGTTCATCCACTTGCCATGCAAACGGAGTACCTGCTCTATAACATCGCGGACACATCCTTCACCGCCTTTACGCGGAGAGATATATGCGGCGAGCTGCTTGATCTCCTCGGCAGCATCTGAGGGACAGGTCGGATATCCCGATTTTATCATTACTTCACAATCAGGCAGGTCATCGCCCATGTATAGAATATTTTCGGGTTTAAAACCGTAGGCAGCCATGAAACTATCAAAGGCCACAAGTTTGTTAGCGCTTTTCATATAAATATCCTTGACACCCAGGTAGGCAAAACGCTTGCGGATCATCTTGGAATATCCGCCGGTGATAATAGCAATGGGATATCCCATTTTAACCGCATGCTGAACAGCGAACCCATCCTTGATGTTCATCATCCGGATGAATTCCCCGCTGGGATGTAGCAGCACAGTGCCGTTTGTGAAAACACCATCTACGTCGAAAACAAAGGCCTTAACCGCATGAAGCTGTTTTTTAATTTCCGGCATCCGCTCAGGTTTTAATCAACAAAAATAACGATTATCGTGAGGTTTGCAAGTAAAGAAGTTGTGGGTTGCGGTCTGCGGATTGTAATGCTAACTATTTTGATCTGATTTCAAATTCATAATACTCATGCTAATTAACCTGTATAATTCAGCGAACTCCGGATAGGATTCAAGTAAGGCCATGTGTTCCTCCATTATCGTGTTGTCTCCCCGGACCGCGGGCCCGGTTTGAGCCAGGTGAGGCGGAATTTCAAGCGCTTTGGCAGCTGTTTCGGCAATCAACGGTTTTAACAGATCAAAACTGAGGCCCTGTTTTACCAAAAGTTTCTCCGCCAAGGCATACATGTGATTGGAAAAATTTCCGGCAAAAACTGCTGCAAGGTGAAGTTTCAGGCGTTCCTCCGATCCGGCTTCAACTATATTACCGGAGATAAAGGAGGCCAGTTTCTTTGTCCTGACAAGATTATCCTCATTGTTCGCCTCAACCAGCAAAGGTATTTGCCAGAGGTTAAGAGCCCTTTTTTTAGTAAATGTCTGCAGGGGATACAATACACCGTAGTTTTTTGCCCATCCTTTTAACACTTCTGCCGGGATACTTCCGGCAGTGTGTAAAGCAAGGCAATCACCAAATTTTATTTTGCCTGCAATTGCCGTAAGTGCATTATCGGATACACACAGTATACAACAGTCATTTTCCGGTAAAAAGTCCTCAAAGTTCAAGGAATAACTGGCATTCAATGAATCGGCAAGGCTTTGTGCCGGGACTTTTGTACGGGCGATCACCTGGGAGATGCTTATTCCTGCTTTTGTTAGGCCATGTCCCAGATGCCAGGCAACATTGCCTGCTCCGATAAGGGCTACCTGCCAGTGCAGGGGGTTATCTTTCACAGGTGGTATCTGTTATAATCAATACGGTAAAGCCAGGCAGGTTCTTCAATCTCTGTCCCTATCTGGTGAACAAGCACCAGTATACCGGGATATTTTTGCTCTACAAAATACAAATACCGCTGAATAGTATTGATGATATTGCCTGTATTGGCACTCGGGTTAGCTCTGAGGCTGGCAATAAGGGCAAAATCAACCTTATTTCTCCGTAAGGTGTTGATCAGGGAATCAGGTGATACGGCAAAACAGGATTGTTTGGATACCGAAACCCGGTTCAACAAAGAGTCAACCGGGAAAGTGCCAAGCTTAAAATCCCGGATTACCTGCGTAATTTCTGACATATACTGATCCTTCATTTCGTACACGCCATAAATATCACTGCCCTCGGCAACATAGGCAACCGCAGCAGATTTAAACAATAATTTCACGGGAACGGGCAGTGAATTATCCATGTCTTTATTTGACAAAACGAAAAGTTCACCGGTTCGTTTTTCAATGCCCCTTACTAATGATCCGGGTTCATCCGAGGGAAATCTGTACATTCCGTAGAAATCTCTTCCACCGCTGTATATGAAAGACATGGAAGGCTTCCGGGAAGCCACCACCGCGGAATCCGGAAGGTTTTTTCCAACCCATTCACTCATAAGCAGGAAATTCTGCCAATCGGGAGTGAATCCATAATACATATTTCCACGTATGTTTTTAGATAGCACCTTCTGATTGACCTTTACTTTTTCAGCAGTAAAACCCAGGGTTTTGAAAAAGACCAGAACGAGAAAAACCGGCAACAACAGCTGCAAAAAGCCATATCCTTTGCGGACCGCAAGCTGCTGTATCCCCCAGGACAACAACAACAACAGCAGCGGAAAATAAATAATGACCATACGCATCTGGTCCCATTGCTGCTGAAGGGCAATAAAGGTTGCAGCAACGGAAGCACCGATGTATAGCGATACGAAACGCATAACTTTGTTACGCCGGAATGCAAAATAAACTGCCACAATAAAAAGCAACACAACCAGGAATGTCACAAACCAGCTCTTATCGGAAGTGGAAGGATCATGCAGGCCTAACCCGATCATAAAATGCTTGGAAAGATAAAGCCTGGCATTTTCAAAAAAACGGGTTGCCATGCCTGAGAAGTCTTCTGAACCCAAGGCCCTGTTATAAGGGTTTTTAAGTAATATCTCCGAAAACTGTCCTGTTTTTCCAGCACTGCCGGCGTCCCATAGAACCGATTTATATATTTTATAAGGAATCAGAAAAACCACATAGGAAAAGAGCAAATGCAAGCTTGCCCTGAAGTATTTCTCCATCAACAGGAAAGAAATCATGGCCAGCAATGCCACTATGCCAATATTACGCGTGAGGCTTGCCAGGAAAACAAAGAAACCCAGTACAAGCCATTGCAATGCCTGATCCTTTAGCGTTGGTGACTCGTCGGAATGCGTGGCCAGATAAGTGTTAATAAAAAGAAACATGATCAGCGACTGGAGAAACATATACATGGCTTCGCTGTATGTTTGACTGGCAAAATACAAAACTGATGAATTTACCGAAATAATGAGCATTACAAGGGCAAATACCGACGGGGAAACATGCTTTCTGAATGTATAAAAAAACAAAATCAGATGTGCGATAATGAAGACAAAGGAAAAAAGTTTCAGCCAAACCACCTTAACCCCGAAGATCAGTATCGGCAGACTCAGAAATACTGAATATAACGGACCGTGCCACGAAGGGAATGCTCTTCCTTTAATAAAATCATTGGCCATTTCGATATAAGTGGAATCATCGCCTCCGGTGCTTATCTTTACATCAAACAGGTAGGCACCGAATAAAACCGTAAAAAAAAGGGAGAAGTAGAAAACAAGATTTAACCTGGGTTTTACCAGGTTATCAAGCTTGTCAATCAGGGTAAGAGAATCCTTCGACTGCTTTTGCTTTTTGCGTAATGATGCCATATTCTGTCAGTAATTCTGTTCTGTATTTATAAAAAGTTGTATGTTTGTTTCAATCATTGTAAGCTACGCAAATATAAACTATTGGATTCAAAAGAAAACATAAAAGCCTATTTCGACAAGAGTGCGCAGCAAAGGTTATTGTGGAAAAGGCGTAATCGTTTTTATCATAAATCTCTTGAAAAGTACTTTTCTTTTGTTATTCCGGAAGGATCAAGCGTGCTTGAACTGGGTTGCGGAACGGGTGACCTCCTGGCATCGGTAAAACCCAGCCATGGAACCGGTGTGGATTTCTCGGGTGAAATGATAGCACTGGCAAAGTCAAATTACCCCGGGCTGAACTTTGTGCAGGCTGACATCGAAGAATTGTCACTGCCGGCTTCCGGTGCGAGCCAGTCCGTAACTTATGACTATATCATATTATCCGATATACTGCATGTATTGTGGGATGTTCAACAGGCCTTGAATTTTCTTCAACCATACTGTCATCCCGGAACAAGGATCGTGATCTCGAATTACAATTTTGTCTGGGAGCCGATCCTCAAACTGGGTGAACTTCTTGGATTGAAACAACGATCACCGAACCCTAACTGGCTGTCACATCACGATATTTTCAACCTGTTGGAAACAGAGGGATTTCAAGTAATTTCCAATGTCAGAAAAATCTTGCTGCCGAAATATATTCCTTTGCTTAATTGGTTATTTAACCGTTTACTGGCCAATCTTCCCCTTATCAATTATTTCGCCCTGGTGAATTTTATTGTTGCCCGACCCAGGATTGCCGGTAACCATGAATTTTCAGTTTCAATTATCGTACCGGCCAGGAACGAAAAGGGAAACATTGAAAACGTCATCCTGCAGACTCCTGAATTCGGGACGGCCCAGGAATTTATTTTTGTCGAGGGACACTCCTCCGATAATACCTGGGAAGAAATGATCCGGGTTAAAGAACTTTATTCGGACAAACGGATACTGACGCTGAAGCAAACCGGCAAAGGCAAGGGGAATGCTGTCAGGGAGGGCTTTGATGCCGCTTCCGGTGAAGTATTGATGATCCTGGATGCTGACCTCACCACTCCCCCGGCCGACCTGCCCAAGTTTTACAAGGCGCTTGCTACAGGATGCGGCGAATTCATCAATGGATGCAGATTGGTATACCCAATGGAAAAGGAAGCCATGCGTTTTCTGAATCTATTGGCCAACAGGTTTTTCGGCTGGTTTTTTTCCTATATTCTGGGGCAGCGTTTAAAAGATACATTATGTGGAACCAAAGTATTATTCTTAAAGGACTACGAAAAGATAAAGAAAAACCGCTCCTACTTTGGCGACTTTGATCCGTTTGGTGATTTCGACCTGCTGTTTGGTGCTGCCAGGCTTAACCTGAAAATTACCGAAGTGTTGGTTCGTTATAAGGAAAGAACCTATGGCTCCACACAGATCAGCCGTTTCAGGCATGGATGGCTGCTAATTAAAATGAGTCTGTTTGCCGCCGGAAAGATCAAATTTTATTAACCAATTCAGATTTCATTATGACAGGGGATAATCGATTGCTGCGTGAGATCGAGCATGGAAAATATCTGGCTGTAGCCGGTGCAGGGAAGGTTTGGAACTGGGAATCGCCGGCCGGTAAAGTAAGGTGGCAACGAAGGGTAAATTTATTATCGGGTAACCTCAGAGAGGGCGATTCAATTCTGGAACTTGGATGTGGTACCGGGTATTTTACCAGAGAACTGGTAAAATTGAATATAAACATTACAGCAATCGACATTTCACCCGAACTGATTGAAGCTGCAAAAAATGAGATTAAAACGGGTAATGTGGTCTTTGAAATCCAGAATGCCTATCAAATGAGCTTTGCCGACAATTCTTTTAATACCGTAATTGGCAGTTCGGTATTGCATCATCTTGAAATAGGAAAAGCCCTGCGTGAGATCATCCGGGTTTTAAAACCGGGCGGATGCATTGCATTTACCGAACCCAACATGATGAATCCGCAAATAGCCCTGCAAAAAAACATACCATGGCTTAAAAGGAAACAAGGTGATTCCCCGGATGAAACGGCCTTTTTCAGGTGGGTGCTGAAGAAACTGCTTAGCGATGCAGGCTTTTCCCGAATCACAATACAGCCATTTGACTTCCTTCATCCTGCAGTACCCCAAAAACTGATCTCTGCCGTCTCGGCTGTAGGACGTATTGCAGAGGCTACTCCACTGATCAGGGAGATAGCCGGATCGTTGCATATTTCAGCCTGCAAATAGTATGTATAAATAAAATATTTATACGGAATTATCTAATATTAAGATAATTATGTTAATTGAATTAAACTAATTCCAAATTGGATATTGTTATGCTACGGAGAGATTATTGCTGTAAATTTGCCTTTATTAAAACATAACCTAAAATGATCATTTTCAAAGTTTCTGAATTATCAACGGTATCAAATACCGGATGTTGCATTTCAAAACAACGGAAGGGACCTGCTATAGATTATTAATTTCAAAAACAATCTAAAATATAGCCCTTCCGAAAACGGAAGGGCTTTTTTTTATAAGATTTTCGATAACCATAAACCTATGTAATTATGAGCAACGTATTTGATGAAATTCAGCGCGCAAATAACGCTTATGCAGCCGGTTTCGGTACAAAGAAGGATCTTTCCATGCCCCCGGCAAGGAAAACTGCAATTCTTACCTGTATGGATGCCAGGCTTGATCCTGCCAAATTTGCCGGTTTGGTTGAAGGTGATGCCCATGTGATCCGAAATGCAGGCGGCCGGGCAAGTGATGATGCTATTCGTTCGCTTATTATTAGTCATAAACTCCTTGGAACCGGTCACTGGTTAGTAATTCACCACACCGACTGTGGAATGGAAACTTTTAATAATGAAATTATGGGCAAATTGCTGAGTGAAAGTCTTGTCACAGCAACGATCGACAAAGACGGATGGAAAAATCAGGTTAAGAGCAGAGGCTCACTTGAAGGCAAGTATATTAACTGGCTCACCATTTCGAATCAGAAACAAAGTGTGCTTGAGGATGTGAACAGGATAAGGAATCATCCGTTGGTCAATAAGGATGTTATTGTACGGGGTTTTATTTATGATGTAAGAACCGGTATCCTGACCGAAATTTCGGGTGAATAATCAAATAGGTGCCGTATCATGAAAGCAATCTATACATTCTTATTCGGGGTTATCCTGTCTTTTAACGGAATCAATGCCCAGAAACCCCTTACCGTAAACGAAGATAGTATTTCCTTTGGTAAAGGCAAGTACCCGGGCATGGTGGTAACCATTCCCGAAACGAATAAAGGCATTGTTAAATTTTTAGTGACCATAGCAGAACAAAGCAGATCAGCTATTTGAATTACCGGCATCCTCATCTGTTTCCTCCTCCTCCATATCACTGATGAATTTGGTTGGTATGGGACCTTCATGCCTGTAATAAATAGCCAGCAAGGCACCTATGGCAAGTCCGATCAGGTGGGATTCCCATGACATGTCGGGCCGGTAGGGGAAAATCCCCCAGACCATACTGCCATAAAGGAATATCACCAGCATGGAAATTGCCAGGAGGTTAATGTTTCGTCTTACAATTCCGCTGAAAAACACGAAAGATGCAAAACTATACACCAGTCCGCTGGCACCTATATGATAGGATGATCTTGCGAGGAACCAAACCAACACGCCTGTGGCGACATAGGAAACCAGCAAAACCTTCCAGGCGACCTTGTGGTAGAAATAAAAAATAGCCGATAAAAGAGAAAAGAAGGGAACAGAGTTGTTGATGAGATGATTAAAATTCGCATGAATGAAAGGGGATGCCAGGATGCCAGGCAATCCGTTTATTCTGCGGGGAAAAATACCAAAATAAAACAGGTCAAGTCCATCCGCAACCTCAACAATTCTAACCAGCCATAAAACAAGAATTATGATAGCAGGGGGGATCAGGCTCAGGATGAACCTACGATATTCAATGCTGGTTTCAGTTGGCATGAGGGACTAGGGACAAGGGACAAGGGACAAGGGACAAGGGACAAGTCTCAGAACCCATGTACAAACCCACCCGTCACTTGTCACCCGTCACCCGTCACTATTCACTATTTCGTTTTGGGCCGTAAATTCCTGACCTGTTGCCCTGCCTGCCACATTTCTGATTCACGGAGCTCCTTGAGTTCGATCTCAAGCAGTTCCCTGTAGTTGGACATACCGGTGGAATCGAGAACCCGGGTAGTTTCAGCACCCGATTTTACCTTATTGTACAAGTCGTTAAATACCGGAAGTGTAGCATCGCGGAATTTGGGTCTCCAGTCGAGTGCACCGCGCTGTGCCGTTGCACTGCAATTCGAGTACATCCAGTCCATACCGTTTTCATCTACTAACCGGATGAGGCTTTGTGTGAGTTCCTCAACGGTTTCGTTAAATGCTTCACTGGGACTGTGACCATGTTGCCGAAGTACCTGGTACTGGGCATCCATAATACCGGCGAGGGCTCCCATTAAAACACCACGTTCGCCGGTAAGGTCGCTGAATACTTCATTTTCAAAAGTAGTAGGGAAAAGATAACCTGAGCCGATCGCTATTCCGATAGCCAATGCGCGTTCGGTGGCCCGTTTGGTGTAATCCTGAAAAATGGCAAAACTTGAGTTGATGCCGGCTCCGGCCAGGAAGTTTCGTCTTACACTGGTACCAGAACCTTTCGGTGCCACGAGGATAACATCCACATCGGCAGGCGGAACCACGCCGGTTTGCTCTTTATAGGTAATTGAAAAACCATGCGAAA
The DNA here is from genome assembly GCA_035258345.1 of Bacteroidales bacterium. Lineage (GTDB taxonomy): Bacteria > Bacteroidota > Bacteroidia > Bacteroidales > UBA10428 > UBA5072. The sequence goes on along the minus strand of DATEVU010000105.1, from coordinate 59,117 downwards.
AATACAAGGCATCTCCCTTTTTCAGGCATGGTTTAAGTTTGGGCCAGATAGTACGTTGTGCGGCATCGGAAACCAGGTACTGAATAATTGTTCCCCGGGTGGCAGCTTCTTCAACGGGAAACAACGTTTCACCGGGCACCCATCCGTCCTTAACTGCCTTGTCCCAGTCGGACTTAAACTCAGGAGCCTGTCCAATGATTACGTGAATGCCGTTTTCCTTCATGTTTAATGCCTGGGCAGGGCCCTGTACACCGTACCCGATAACTGCAACCAATTCGTTTTTAAGTATTTCCTGCGCTTTTTTCAGGGGAAATTCCTCGCGCGTTATAACGTCTTCGACAACACCGCCAAAATTAATTTTTGCCATAATTTACTAAATATTAAATAGTTAATGATTAATCGTATTCAACCGTATTTTCACCTGCTCCTTGCAGATAGCTGGTAAACAATTCTTTACTTGACTTTGTAACAGCAATTCTGCCCGAACGGGTAAACTGTAAAAGACCATAATTGTTCAATTCATCAAATAAAGCCTGAGTTTCTTCTTTATGCCCGGTGAGCTCAATCACTGTATATTCCGGCCTCACTTCAAGAATATGGGCATGATGCAACCTGATGGTTTCCTCAAGCTTATTGCCATCCAACAGAGCCTTTGTAGGCACTTTATACAAAGCTATTTCCTGATGGATCACTTCATCTTCGGTATGACTGAAAACTTTGAGGACCTCAACCAGTTTCTCAATCTGGTTCACCACCTTTTCCACCTTCGCAGGTGTATCGTTCACTACGATGGTAAATTTATGAATTCCCGGTATTGCGGAGCCCGATACAGTAAGACTTTCAATATTCACAAGCCGGCGCGTAAATATAATGGTGATGCGGTTCAGTAAACCGATATGGTTCTCAGAAAAGGCTGAAATGGTAAACTCACATTTTCCATTGCCATTATGTCCGTTTAATTTGTTTTCTATTGCCATCTCTACTTAATTTTTAGGTTCAAGAATCACGTCTGACACTGCTGCGCCGGAGGCTACCATGGGGAAAACGTTGTCTTCTTTTTCAATGGATACTTCAAGCAGGTATGGTCCGTCAAAATCAAGCATTTCCTGTATGGCTGCATCCAGCTCCGGACGTTCCAGTACTTTCCTACCCCTTATCCCAAAACCTTCGGCCACTTTTATAAAATCGGGGTTTAACAGGTAAGTCTCGGAATATCGTTTTTCAAAGAATAGTTCTTGCCACTGGCGTACCATGCCAAGATACTTATTGTTAAGCAGAACGATTTTCACTGCTGCCTGTGTCTGATTAATTGTACCCAATTCCTGGATCGTCATCTGGAAACCACCATCACCGACAAACAGAATAACCTGTTTATCCGGGGCTCCTATTTTGGCTCCATGGGCTGCGGGCAAACCAAAGCCCATAGTTCCGAGACCGCCTGAGGTGACAAAACTGCGGGCATTCTTAAAATTAAAATACCGCGATGCAAACATCTGATGCTGACCTACATCGGTAACGGCAATGGCATCTCCTTTTGTTTTTATATTAATAATATGAATTACCTCGCTCATAGTAAGTCCGGGCTTTTCCGGATGAAGGTCTTTTTTTATTACTTTTTCATATTCAATTTTATCGGCTTCCTTGAATTCATTTAACCAGGATTCATGTGTTCTTTTTTCAATCAAACCGGTCAGTAAAGGCAACGTTTCTTTGACATCACCGTGAACAGCAACATCCACACACACTACTTTATTTATTTCGGCCTTATCAATTTCCAGATGAATGATCTTTGCCTGTTTGGCATACCTGGAAACATCGCCGGTGACCCGGTCGTCAAACCGCATGCCTATGCCAATCAGCAGATCACATTTATTGGTGTTAATATTGGTTGAATAATTCCCGTGCATACCCAGCATTCCCACGTTGAGCGGATGCTCCTTGGGAAGGGCACATGCTCCCAGGATTGTCCAGGCAACCGGAATTCCTGACTTCTCCACAAAAGTTTTAAATTCGCTTTCAGCATTGCCCAGAATAACACCTTGTCCAACCAGTATATAAGGTTTCTTTGCTTTATTGATAAGAACTGCAGCGTCCTTTATACTTTCAACGTCGATCTTGGGAAAAGGAACATAACTGCGCAGCTTTATGCATTTGCGATACATGAAGTCAAGTTTGCCAAACTGTGCGTTTTTAGTAATATCGATAAGTACCGGGCCCGGACGGCCGGATCGTGCAATATAAAATGCCTGTGCCATGATTTCCGGTATTTCTTCGGGCCGTGTAACCAGAAAATTCCATTTGGTAACAGGCATGGATATACCAATAACATCGGTTTCCTGAAAGGCATCCGTACCCAGCAGTCCTGCCGACACCTGGCCGGTTATGCACACAAGTGGAGTTGAATCGATCAGTGCGTCGGCGATACCCGTGATCAGGTTGGTGGCCCCGGGCCCTGATGTAGCCATGCAAACCCCTACCTTTCCGGTGACCCTGGCATATCCCTGGGCAGCATGAACAGCACCCTGTTCATGACGAGTAAGAATATGCCTTAGTTGATCAGGATAGTTCATCAGTGCATCATAAGCTGGCATGATTGCACCGCCGGGATATCCGAAGATTGTATCAACCCCTTCGTTGATCAGGCTGAGCATCATGGCTTCAGCGCCGGTAATCCTTACTTTCTTTGGTATATCGGTTATGGTTTCTATTTCTTTTGTTGCTTTCATGACTGGAAATTAAAGTAAATGTTGAAAATCAATTTTGTTAAAAAACTACCTGAAATCAACAAACCGGTTCTATATCACTTCCCTTATGGCTCCCTTGTCTGCTGATGTAACCATCCTGGCATAAGCTTTCAGTGCTTGTGAAATCCGTCTGTTGCGGCTGGCAGGAGTAAAGGCCTTATCACCCCTCCCGGCCTCTTTTTGTTTGCGTTTGTCAAGCTCCCCCTGCGGGAGCACAACATTCACCGACCTGGATGGAATATCTATTTCAATACGGTCACCGTCCTTTAACAAACCGATTTCTCCTCCGGCAGCTGCCTCCGGTGAAACATGGCCGATGGACAATCCCGATGTACCACCCGAAAATCTGCCGTCGGTAAGCAGGGCACAACTTTTACCCAGACCTTTTGACTTGATATAAGAAGTGGGATAAAGCATTTCCTGCATACCGGGACCACCTTTGGGACCTTCGTAACAGATCACAACCACATCACCGGCCCTTACCCTTCCTTCGAGGATACCGTCGCAGGCATCATCCTGTGATTCATATACCCGCGCTGTACCTTTGAAATTGAAAATGGATGGATCCACCCCGGCTGTTTTAACCACACATCCGTCACGTGCAATATTTCCGTAAAGAATAGCAAGCCCGCCATCTTTAAAATAACAATGTGCAAGATCACGTATACAACCGGTTTCCCTGTCAAGATCGGGTTCTTTGAACATAACACCCTGGCTGCCCATTTTAAGGTTCTTAATACCGGCAGGAGCGCTTGCAAATATTTCCCGTGCTTCGGGTATGGCGGTCTGAAGACTGATGTCATAATGTTCGATAGCTTCACCCAAGGTGAGCAAATCGGTTCTTTTTACACCTTTATCAATAAGTCCGGCACGCTCCAGCTCACCCATGATGGCCAGAATACCGCCGGCACGGTTAACGTCTTCAACATGGTAAGCCGAACTTGGTGCTACTTTGCACAGAACGGGTATTTTGCGTGACAGGGCATCGATATCTTTCATGGTGAAATCAACTCCGGCCTCATGGGCAATGGCCAACAGATGAAGAACGGTATTGGTGGATCCGCCCATAGCTATATCCAGGGCCATGGCATTCATGAAGGCTGACCGGGTGGCTATGGAACGGGGTAAAACCGATGTGTCGCCTTCATCATAATATTTTTTGGTATTGGTGACAATTTGTCTGGCGGCTTTTTCAAACAGCCGCGTGCGGTTCTTATGTGTGGCAACGATGGTACCGTTTCCTGGTAAAGCAAGTCCTATGGCCTCATTCAGACAATTCATGGAATTGGCCGTGAACATTCCCGAACAGGAGCCACAGGTAGGACATGCCTGTTGTTCCACCACCGCAAGCTCATCATCAGATACGGAATCATCGGCAGCCATAACCATGGCATCAACAAGGTCATACTTTTTGGAACCAACTGTACCGGCTTCCATTGGCCCACCTGAAACAAACACAGCCGGGATGTTCAATCGCATGGCAGCCATAAGCATCCCGGGAGTAATTTTATCACAATTGCTGATGCAGATCATGCCGTCCACGGTATGGGCGTTGCACATATATTCAACACTGTCGGCAATGAGATCACGCGAAGGAAGGGAATACAACATGCCGTCATGTCCCATGGCTATACCGTCATCCACAGCAATGGTATTGAATTCCGCCGCATAGCATCCTTCCTTTTCAATAATGGCCTTCACCTCCTGTCCGATCATGTGAAGATGGGTATGTCCCGGTACAAACTGTGTAAAGGAATTGACTATGGCTATAATGGGCTTGCCTATCTGGTCCTCATGCATGCCCGCTGCACGCCAGAGGCTGCGGGCTCCGGCCATTCTGCGTCCTTCGGTAGAGGTGGCACTTCTCAGCTTAATTTTCATAGTTGAAATTCATAGTATGACAAAAATAGTTTTAAACTAAAAAAGCCATTCTCTTCGGTAAGAATGGCTCTATTTTGTTCATTATAGGTTAAACCATCCTCACCTCGGTTTGTTAAGCACCACAACGAGGACAAAGAGATTCACAATAATGATGATATTTCTCATGTTTTTATTTTGGGCAAATATAGAGAATTAAATGATTATTCAAATAATCTTTTAAAAAAATATAGTGTATTTACAAATATTTTCAATTTCAATTTCATTAGTATATTGATATTCTTGCAATAAGTCTTTAACCTTTATAATATCCATACATATATTCCATTTCAGGCAACCTGAATCGCTGCCTTTTTTCTTCATCAATTCCCAACAGGTAGTTATCTTCGTTAATGACAAATCCTGTTTTTCTTATTCTATCGAGATAATCCCTGCCATACAGGCGGTAATGATCCTTTTGCCGGAAGTGCTTTTCACGATCGGAAGGATCGGTAACTGAAGCATCTTCGTATGTTTTTTCCACACCATAGTTGGTAGGCACCTGCAACAGAGCAAATCCGCCTGTTTTAAGCACCCTGTATATTTCCAGCAACGCCTTGCGGTCATCGGGGACATGTTCCAGAACATGGTTACAGATCACAACGTCAAACTCCCCATCGCCAAATGGCATATCCTGCACATCCAGTTTAACATCGGCCAGTGGCGATTCAAGATCAGCAGTCACATAGGTGAGGTTTTTCATATTGCGGAACCGTTTATAAAAGCATTGTTCAGGAGCAATATGCAGCACCTTTAGTTTCTCAGTAAAAACACCGGTCCGGTCTTTCATATAGAGCCAGAGCAACCTGTGCCGCTCCAATGACAGACATCCCGGACAAAGTACATTTTCCCTTACCCGGTTGTATCCATAAGGTAGGAACTTGCTGAACTTTCCGCCACATACCGGGCATTCCACCTTGTTGCCCTGGTAAAGGACCGCAGCGAAAGGCACAAATACATAGCTGAAACGAATCAGCCAGGGTCGCGGAAAAATGTTTAAAACCGTCCGGATTATACGTTTCATGGCAGGAAATCTTCGCCAAAAGTAACCATTTTTAAGAAACCCGCTTCCACGACTACCAAACAATCTTCCCAAAGGGTTTTAACGATAAAAAAAATAGTTATTTTCGTGCCTTCACTAAAAAAAATAAAGATGAGACCATTCAGGGTAATCGGAATTCAGCAAATCGCCATTGGTAATGAATCAAAAACACGGTTAGAGAATTTCTGGGTGAATATCATGGGTTTGGAAAAAACAGGCACTTTCAGGAGTGAACGGGAAAATGTTGATGAGGACATTTTGCGCATTGGAAATGGCCCCTTTGCCGTTGAAGTAGACATCATGCAACCTGTAGATGCTGAAAAATCGCCCAGGGTTCATGATCCCAGGCTAAATCACATCGGACTCTGGATTGACGATCTACCCAAAGCAGTGGAATGGCTTACAGCACAGGGTGTAAGATTTACGCCCGGCGGGATACGAAAGGGCGCATCGGGCTATGATGTTTGCTTTATCCATCCGAAAGGTAATGATGAGTTTCCGCTTTGCAGTGAAGGGGTGCTGGTGGAACTCGTGCAGGCACCGGAAGAAGTAAAAAACCGGGCAAGCTGATCATATCGCACCGCTTCAACCGCCTACCCTTGCTTCCTTCCGGACCTGGGGGGATTCAGCAGGAGCTGGTCGTATGAGACTTACCCGGCGGTGCAAAATTATTAACTTTTATTATATTTACAAGGGAAATATCCCCTGATCTGCAGAACGTTTTATAAAACAGTATATTTGCTTACTTAAACTACACTAATCCCAAACAAATGGAAGAAAATAAACCGGGTATCATGAAATACGCGATGACCTATGGTGCCATTATCGGATTGGCCCTTGTGGTTTACATTGTCCTGTTGTACATGATGGATGCGACTTTTAACAGGTTTCTCGGCCTTATCCAGTATGCTGTGCTCATAGTTGGCATTTACCTGGCTACAAAATCTTACCGCGATAAGGAATCCGGAGGATTTATCACTTACGGAAAAGCGCTTAAGACCGGAATCCTGGTTTCATTTTTCGTAGGTATCATTACCGTTTTCTTTAATTTCATTCTGATGCGGTTTATCGATCCCGAACTGGTTGATAAATACATGTTGATAATGGAAGAACAGTTCGAAAACAGCAGGTTCATTCCTGAAAATCAGATTGATGCCGCGCTTGAAAGAACCCGTAACGGACTAACTGCAGCCTGGTCGATTCCGGTGGGTGTGCTTACTTTTACCCTGATCGGTTTTATTATCTCATTGATTACCTCCGCATTCCTTAAAAAAGATCCTGCTCCCTTTTCATAGGTTTAAATTGGCTTCATACATGGCAAATCCATTTATTTCTGTCGTTGTCCCCCTTTACAACGAAGCCGAATCGCTCCCTGAGCTGGTTTCATGGATTGACCGTGTGATGAAGGAAAACAATTTCACGTATGAAGCCTTACTGGTAGATGACGGAAGTACTGACGGTTCCTGGAAAATTATTGAGGAACTGCAACAGTCCAATCCGGCTGTCAGGGGAATAAAATTTCGCCGGAATTACGGTAAATCGGCTGCCCTTCATTGTGCATTCCAGGCTTTGAAGGGAGAAGTAGTGATTACAATGGACGCCGATCTGCAGGATAGTCCGGAGGAAATTCCTGATCTGGTAAATATGGTCACCAGGGATGGATATGATCTGGTGTCGGGATGGAAGAAGAAAAGGTATGACAATGCCATTACTAAAAATATTCCCAGCAGGATTTTTAACCTTACTGCCCGCCGGTTCAGCGGAATAAAGATACATGACTTCAACTGCGGTCTTAAAGCTTTCCGGGGAGAAGTTGTTAAAGCCATTGAGGTATATGGTGAAATGCACCGTTACATTCCCATCATTGTAAAAAAGGCCGGGTTTCGTGTTATCGGAGAAAAGGTAGTGCAACACCGCAAGCGACAATACGGCACTACCAAATTCGGCCTCGAACGGTTTATCAACGGATACCTCGACCTGCTTTCCATTTCATTTATATCAAGATTTGGCCGTCGTCCCATGCACTTTTTCGGCACCCTGGGAACCCTGATGTTTTTTATTGGTTTAGGAATGGCTGCTTACCTGGGGATTGACAAACTTATCGCTGTGGCCAGGCATGTTCCTGCAAGACTTGTTTCCCAAAGCCCCTATTTTTATATCGGACTCACTGCCATGATCATCGGTACACAACTTTTTCTTGCCGGATTCCTGGGAGAGCTGGTTTCAAGATCTTCGGCGAACAGGAATGAGTATCAGATTGAGAAGGAGATTTAGGCAACAGGCATCAGGCGTTTGGTAAATGAAAATAGCTAAACCTCTTTTATGAAATACTCTGTTGTGGTTCCAACATTTTCCAGACCTGATGAGGTAAATGAATTACTGATAAGTCTATTAAACCAGGAGTATCGCGATTTTGAGATTATAATCGCCGATGGAAGCCCGGACAATACGGTTAAACAGGTTGTGGAGGAATACAATTCCAGGTTAAATTTAATATACCTGTATGAAAAGAATTTGGGCATTAGTGAATCCCGCAACTGGGGTGCAGAAAAAGCAACAGGTGATTACCTGGTTTTTTTTGATTCAGATTGTGTGATTCCTGCCCGGTATTTTAGCGTTTTGAATACCTATTTTATTAACCATGATCTGGATGTGTGGGGAGGCCCGGATAAAGCTGGTTTAAGTTTCAATAACAGGCAAAAGGCGATCAGCTATGCCATGACATCATTCTACACTACTGGCGGTATCAGGGGAAAAAAGAACCATATGGGACAATATCAGCCGCGAAGTTTCAATATGGGTATATCCAGAGATGTTTTTCTCAGGATTGGTGGATTCAGCGGAATGAAGGTTTCAGAGGATATCGACCTGAGTATACGTCTTTACAAAGAAGGTTACAAAATCGGATTGATTGAGGATGCATTCGTTTACCACAAGAGGCGTTCGACATTTTATAAATTTTTCAGACAGGTATTTTCCTTTGGGAGCGGTCGGATTGATTTGCAGCTCAAACATGGCGACGCCCTAAAACCTGTACATCTGTTACCCAGCATTTTTGTATTATATCTTTTCGGGGGTGTAATTGCCGGTGCTGTTTCCAAAGGAGTATTCATGCTTTGGGCAGGATCAGTATTAGCCTATATGATTGCTGTATTATTTGATGCGGCATTTCAAAACAGAAATGCGGTTGTCGGATTACTGAGCGTTTATGCCTCATTTGTTATGCTTACCGGTTATGGTCTCGGTATGATAAAAGCATTTATAATGCGATTTATATTAAAAAGTCGAAAAGAAAGCGATAAGCCTGCAATAACACGGGAAGCCTGACTACTGGTGCCTCGTGGCTACTGTTTTACCCTCTTATCATACGTTCCACCCATGGAATAATCCTTACCCTTAAGTTTCATGATAAGAGACTGCTTAATAGCATGAAAGATTACAATATGTATGTCTTCCGTAACCTCCATATCCTGGATAGGGGCATGGATCAGAAGATCCGCAATTTCTTTGACCTTTCCACCCTTAAATCCGCAGAAAGCCACGGTAACTGCACCGGATGACCTTGCATATTCAAGTGCTTTCACAACATTGACCGAATTGCCGCTTCCGGAAATGCCGATCACAACATCATTTTTGCGGACAAAGGTTTTTAGCTGTTCAATAAAAATTTCCTCATACGTAAGGTCATTCGAGATGGCCATCATTCCGGATATATTGTCGTTCAGGCACATTACCCTGAAACGTTTGTCCATCTGATAAGATATACCCTTCAGGAAATCACCGGTGACATGTGAGGCAGTGGCACCGCTGCCGCCGTTCCCGAAAATAAAAATCGTTCTTTCCTGCTCTCTGGCCTTCAGGAGCAGGTCTGCCAGTTTTTCAACAGCGCTTGTATCCACCAGCTTCAGGGTTTCTGAAACCCTGGAAAAGTATTCCCTGAATTCAGAATTCTTCATCGGCAAAATAAATTACTTTGGAGCCTTCCCTTTCAAAGGCAAAGTCGAATTTTTCAAGCGGTTTCAACGCTTCGGTCAGCTTCTGTTGTTTGTCCTTTTCACAATAGAACAGCATAAATCCGCCTCCTCCCGCTCCCAGAAGCTTTCCTCCGGTGGCCCCGCTGCGGATACCGGTATTATAAATATCATCAAGGATATTGTTGGATATTTGTGAAGCCAGTTTCTGTTTTAGTATCCAATTTTCATGCAATATCTTTCCAAAATCTTTCAGATGTCCATTATACAGGCAATCACGCAGGTCAGGTACCAGGGATGCCATCGATTTCAATACCATGAACTTTTCCTCCAGTGATACGTTCTTTTTCTGTTCCGACAGGATATCAGAGGCTTTTCGCTGGTTGCCCACATAAAACATCAACAGGTTTTCCTGCAGATTCCGGTATATTTCATTTTTTACATACAGGGGTTCCACCCGTACATCGCCGTTGGACAGAAAATGGATAATGTTTAACCCCCCGAACGCAGCGGCATACTGGTCCTGCTTTCCAATAGGCTCACCCAACAGGTCGATTTCGATCTCGCAGGCTTCCCGTGCCAGTTGATCATGGGAAACAAATTCTCTTTTAACGGCATACAGGCAGTGCAGTAATCCAACTGTAAATGAAGAGGAGGATCCCATGCCTGTACCCGAAGGAATATCAGCAATAGAGCTGATTTCAATACCGCTGGTAACACCTGTTTTTCGCATGGTTTCACGCAGCAGGGGATGCTTCAGTTCATCAATATGGTTCACTGTCTCGGTCTCGGAGTATTTAACCCTTACCTGACCGGTGAAGAAAAACCTGTGTGAGGAAATGTACATGTATTTATTGATGCTTGTACTTAACACAGCACCGGGATACCTTGCATAGAAAGCATCCATATCGGAGCCACCGCCAACAAAACTGATCCTGAAAGGAGTTCGGGTGATTATCATGCACCGGAAGGATTAATGATCATGTCAGCTAAATTACTTTCTTTTTCTATTAATTGATATTCATCATCTTTTCTTTTTTCAACAAGATCTTGAATTTCTGCAGCAGTTTTGCCGCGCCAGGTGTAGTATTCATTAATTCTGGATTCAAGCAGTGCCGGAGGAAGGCTGGTAAATAACCTAAGATTTGCCATTTCACGAATAACTCCGGAACTTAAGGCCACCACCCCTTCGATGATAACAATATCCGTTTCTTTCACCGTGTAGACATGCGGAACAGTTACCCGTTCAGGATGGTTGACATACGTGTTAACTGAAATGGCCTCCCCGGCAAACAGCTTTCTCATATCTGCCTCGATACTGCTGAGCTGATAACGCGCATAGACATCCATATCAGCCGTTCGCTGTTCTTCCGGTATAAGCCAGTTGTCAAGTTCAACTACCAGCACCCTGTTACCTCTTTTTTCAAACACAATACGCATGTAGGATGCCAGAGTGCTTTTACCTGTGCGGGTGTTGCCGCCGATCAGTAATACCCGGGGTATGTTGCCTGTGTTGTCCGCAACATTCCTGATTATATCCTCCGCGTATCTTCCGAGCGGATCGCGTGTAATGAAATTTACCGCTTCATAAAGATTGGAAAACATATAATCCGGCAGGATCCGGGTTTTCCTTATTCCGTAACCGGTGCGTACGCCCACGGTAGTGCATCCGGCATTTATCCCCGCCTGTATATCCCGTTCGGAATCACCTATCATCCATGATTCTTTCAGGTTAATATTAAAAGCGGCCGCAGCTTTGAGAAACATTCCCGTTTTGGGCTTGCGGCAATCACAATCAATTTTGTAGACCGGATTTTCTTCAGGGAATCCGCTGTGAGGATGGTGGGGACAAAAATATATGGCGTCAAGCCACGATTGCTGATCTCCCAGCAATGTTTCCAGCTTTTTATGAATCGCATGAACATCGTCTTCGGTGCACAGGTTTCGGGCAACAGCACTCTGGTTGGTAACAACAACAGACAGGTAATCACTCTGGTTGATCTTCTTAACGGCGGAGGGAGTGAAATCATACAATTCAAGCCCTTCGGGTGTGCTGATAAAGCTTCGTTCAACATTCAAAACACCGTCGCGGTCAAGAAAAATGGCCCGTTGCCGGTTTTTCAGATTACGGAGCCGGATCTTTCCGATTTCAAGATCTAACCTCACCTTTTCAAGCCTGTCGGGTGTCCCCATATCCTTAAGATATTCCGGGGTTTTATACCCGTACATTTCAACCTGGTTGAATATCCTGGGAAATAGATCCCTGCCGAAATCAGCCTTTTTACCTTTTTCTATGAATTTTAATATACCTGGTGATAATACATAGACTCCTGCATTTACCAGGTTGTGATAACTATTTCCGGGTTTATGGGGCTTGGAATGGAAGGCAACAATCCTGCCTTCCGGATTGATTTCCACCAGGTCGCTGTCATAAGGGTGGTCATTGGGATGGAGTACCAGGGTGCAATTGCTGTTCTTAAGATGGTGAAAGCGAATTAGCCGAGAAATATCCATATTGAACATAACATCCCCGTACACTAAAAGAAAATCCCCCCGAAGTCTTTCCTCAATTTCCCTGATACCCCCTGTTGTGCCCAGGGGCATGGGTTCTTCGAAATAACTGACGCGGGCATTAAAAGCAGTGCCATCATCAAAGTAGCTGATTATGGAATCCTTAAGGTAATTTACCAGTAGTATGATGTCCTGTATACCGTTACTGACAAGTAAATCAACCTGGTGATGCAACAGGGGTTTGTCCCCGATGATCATCATGGGTTTGGGAATTTCACGGGTTTGATCACCCAACCGGGCCCCTCTGCCGCCGGCAAGGATTACTGCTTGCATACGTTGATCGGTCAATGATGCAAATGAACGAATTTTTTTACCGATAACCTAATCCTTTGACACCCACCCCGACGGGGTGGTGCTCATTCGTATGCTTTTACATGAACGTTTTTTACGGCCCGGCCAGAGGGATCATTCTGATTCCTGAATGATTCATCCCAGGCAAGGGCTTCGGCTGTGCTGCAGGCTACTGAGGGCACCGAGGGTACGGTTAATGCAGCTGCTTCCGAAGGAAAATGCTCACTGAATATAGCGCGGTAATAGTATTCTTCCTTGGTACGGGGCGTATTTGCCGGAAAGCGGAATTTTGCACTGGCCAGCATTCCGTCAGTAACTTCCCTGGCAGTTAGTTCCTTAAGTGTATCGATCCATCCGTAACCTACTCCGTCAGAAAATTGTTCTTTCTGTCGCCAGGCCACACTTTCGGGAAGATAGTCCTCAAAAGCCTTACGCAGGATCCATTTTTCCATTTTTCCGTCTTTCGCCATTTTATCCGCCGGATTCAGCCTCATGGCAACATCCATAAACTCCTTGTCGAGGAAAGGAACACGCCCTTCAACGCCCCAGGCCGCCAGGGATTTATTAGCGCGCAGACAGTCATATAAATAAAGCTTACTAAGCTTTCGCAGTGTCTCCTCATGAAATTCCCTGGCATTGGGTGCTTTGTGGAAGTAAAGATAACCACCGAAAATTTCATCGGCGCCTTCACCGGAAAGAACCATTTTCACACCCATTGATTTGATCACCCTTGCCATTAGATACATGGGTGTGGAAGCTCTTATTGTGGTTACATCATAGGTTTCCAGGTAGTAAATAACATCACGAAGCGCATCCAGACCTTCCTGCAGGGTGAAATGAATCTCATGATGAACGGTACCTATGTGATCAGCCACTTTTCGTGCCGCTGCCAGATCGGGAGAACCTACAAGCCCAACCGCAAAAGAATGCAACTGAGGCCACCAGGCAACTTCCTTATCGTTGGTTTCGATCCGGAGTGCTGCAAATTTCCTGGCCACTGCCGAGATAACGGAACTGTCGAGTCCGCCTGATAACAGCACCCCATACGGAACATCTGACATCAACTGCCTGTGAACAGCTTTCTCCAGGGCTGTCCGCAATTCCGCCATGTCACTCATATTATCTTTTACGGCATCAAAAGAGTTCCAGTCCCGTGCATACCACTTTTTTAATTCACCTTCCCTGCTATAGAAGTAGTGACCCGGGGGAAACACTTCGATTTTTTTGCATATCCCCTCCAGGGCTTTCAGCTCAGATGAAAAATAAGAATTGCCAAATGCGTCCCAACCCATATACAGGGGCATGATGCCGATATGATCACGGGCCGCCATATAACAGTCGTTTTTCTCGTCATACAAAACAAAGGCAAAAATCCCGTTCAGGTCCTCCAGGAAGTCCTTTCCCTTGTCATCATATAAAGCAAGAATCACCTCGCAATCCGAGAGGGTCTGGAAACTATATTTGTCTTTGTATCGTTCCCGGATTTCCTGATGGTTGTATATTTCACCATTTACTCCAAGGATCAGCTTGCGGTCATGGCTGTACAGAGGCTGGCCCCCCGATTGCGGATCAACAATGGACAGACGTTCGTGCGCAATGATTGCCTTTTCACTGCAATATATTCCTGACCAGTCGGGTCCCCTGTGCCTGATCCTTTTTGACATATCAAGCACCTGCGGCCTGAGCTCCTGTGCATCTGTCTTTAAATCGAAAACTCCGACTACTCCACACATATATTAATAATTAATTGCCAATTCTATTAGTTTGTAATCCATTTGCCGAATTCTCTGTAAAATTATAACATTGTTATGAAATAATTTATATATTTTACGTTTATTACATACATTTATAATATATATTTAGTTTTTACTTACAATATAGAATCAAATACATACTAAATATTACAATTTATTATTTTATAGCAGGGAATACAGCCCGAAACTTTAAATATCTTACATGGGGATATAAAAAAACGTGAAGGTATCCCTTCACGTTTTTTCGATGTTATTTGTTTAAGTACGCAGTCTTATTGACATTTCAGATTGGTCCTCAATGCTTTGGAAGGCTGCAGGAACGGGCCATACATTGAATTTTTCAGGACTTCACAGGCATTTGCTGTTTCCCCTTTCCCTGCATGGGCCTGTCCCAGTTCAAAATAAAACTTGGCTTTTTCCTCTGCGCTGCCCTTTTCCAATTCCAGGCCTTTTTGTGCATTTTCAGCCGCCTGGGTGTATTTCTTCTGTTTGTTGTAAATACCTGCAAAATGATAAAAAACATTTTTATCGTTTCCATATTTAGCAGAAGTATTCAATAATTCAAGCGCCTCGCCCAGGTTATTTGCCTGATGCGCCTTTGCTCCGGCGATCCGGAAGTAATCCAGTGCCAGGTCATTGGCTTGTTTAACCTTTGTGGTATCCCCAAGGGCGTTTAGATCTTCGATATACAGATCAATGGTTTCACTGAATTTTTGGTTGTTATTTTGTCCGCGGTAGATCAGTGCCTTATTATATATGGAAGTAAGGTGTTCGGGATTAATCATCAATACGCTGTCGAAAGCCAGAAGGGCCTTGTCATAGTCTTTGGCGGCAAAATAGGTTGAAGCCATGGAACTGTATGCCTGGATCATGATCTTGTGTGTATTATCCTTAATCCGTGAATTGCCATATTTTTCGGCAACTTCCATAGTCTTTTTCGAAGCATTGAGCGAAGCTTCAATATTTTTATCCGAAGTCAACAAAGCATATGCCTCCTGATAATACAAACCCGGTAACACCTGTATGGCTTTCAGGCGTATATCTTCGGCTGAATCACCAACCTGTTCACATATCTTAATACAATTTTCGAAGGATTGGATTACATCTCCCTCGCCGGATTTCATCAATTCTACACTTTCATTAAACGCATTAATTGCATTATTTTTTTCCTGAGCCATCAAACCCATACTAAGTCCGGCAAATATTACCACAAGTCCAGTGATCTTTTTAATACTAATTGTATCCATGAATTTTCAAATTAAAGGTTAATGATAATTTTATTCCAAAGTTCGTAAATTTAATTATTTTCTTTAAAAATGCAATTCTACCTATAAACAGTGATAATTCCTTTTTGTTTAACAAATTCCGGGAGACTATACACATTTAGTCATTCTTTTTTCAGCAATCCCAGCACATACCTGTCAATAGGAAAACTCAGCTCATCTTCGGAAAGTGCGGCAACTGAAACCCAGCGAAACGACTGGCTGCCATTAACAAGCTTTGGGAAATCAAAAGGTTTGGTGGATATGTTGAAACGGGGTGGATCTTTAAATCGCACCCTGTAATAAATACTGATTAGCTGGTGGTTGTCATAAAACAAAGCGCGCTGAAAAAAATGGGTGGTATAAAAATGACCAATGATTTCAATTTCCTGACCAAATTCCTCCATGGCTTCCCTTGTAATACAATCAGCAGGCCCCTCTCCAAAATGCATACCACCACCCGGGAACTTGGTCATCTTACTGTCAAGGGCGAACTCATCGGTAAGCAGTATCTCCTTCCGTTCATTCAGGAAAATGCCATAAACGCGTATGTTGAAGCGCTTTATTTCAGCCATGTTCATTGCTCTTTAATTTTCAGGCAAACATAATTTAAAATAGCTTCGGGTTCATCGGGTCTGAACCATTGGACCGACGAATCTTTCCTGAACCAGGTGAGTTGCCGGCGGGCATACTGGCGGGTGTGTCCCTTGATCTGTAGCACAGCCTCTTCCAGTGTGCATAGATTATCAATATAGCCGAACAGTTCCTTATATCCTACCGTGTTAAGCGCATTCACGTGCCTGCTGGCGTACAGGTTCCTGGCTTCCTGAAGCAAACCCCGCTCAATCATCGCATCCACTCTTTGGTTGATGCGGTCATGAAGCTCTTCCCTGGGCATGTCCAACCCTATTTTTACAAATGAAAAACTCCGCTTTTTGATTTCGCCTGTCAGGTAGGAAGAATAAGGTCTCCCTGTCATTTCATATATTTCCAGTGCTTTGCGTATGCGTTGCGGGTTATTCAGGTCAACCCTGGCATAATAAACAGGATCGCACGCACGGAGCTTTTGCCTGATGCCTTCAAGTCCTGCAGACATGAACGCATCACGGATACGTTCCCGAACCCCGGCATCCACCGTTGGAATCGCATCAATACCCCGGCATACAGCGTCGATGTACATGCCGCTTCCACCAGCCATTACAACCACATCATGCTTTTCAAACAAGCCATTAAGCACTTCCAGTGCTTCCGTTTCGTAAAGGCTTGCATTATAGTAATCGTAAACCGAACGGTGCCCAATGAAATGATGCCTGATCCCTGCCTGCTGCTCAGGAGAGGGTAAGGCAGTACCGATGGTCATTTCCCGGTATACCTGCCGGGAGTCGGCATTGATTATCTCAGTACTGAAATGTTTGGCAAGCCATACTGCCATATCGGTCTTGCCGACTGCCGTAGGACCGGCCACAATTATCAGCTGTTTCGTGTTCATAGGAAAATCAACCCGGTAATGACAGTGAAATTATACTGTCTGGCTCTGTTTTCGAAGCAATATCAGCATAAATACAAGACCCACAATGAAAAAAACGGTTATGGCCAGCACGGAATACCGCATGCTGCCTGTTAATGCTTCGATGATCCCAAAACTGAAAGTTCCGCCCACAGTAGCTATCTTTTCCATTACATCATAAAAGCTGAAGAAGGATGTGTGATCCCGGGTTTCAGGGAGCATCTTCGAATAAGTGGACCTGGCGAGGGCCTGGGTACCTCCCATGACGACTCCCACAAAACATGCCACGATGATAAAACCGGTAGCAGTATGGATGTAAAATACAGCCACGATAACAAAGATCCAGACAATAATGGAACTGATAAGCGCTCTTATATTTCCAATCCTGCCTGATATCCGGGCAAACAGCCAGGCACCGAACATCCCGATAAGCTGGATCAGTAAAATAGTGGGAATAAGAATATTATCACTCAGTCCAAGTTCTTTTGTGCCATAAGTCGCTGCCATAAACATTACGGTTAGCAATCCCATGGTCATAAAGAAAAAGCCCATCAGGTAAATTTTCAACAAGCTCATCCCAAGGACCTGTTTGAAAACCGTTCGCAGTTCCTGATATCCTTTCAGTATCACCCTTTTTTCACCTTTCACCCGTTTGCCGAAGGTATACTTGGGCAGTCGGAGGAAGGTAATCTGTGAAAAGCCAATCCACCAAAGGAATACAGTAAGGAAAGCAAGACGCGGGGCAAAGGTGTCATCGGTTATGCCGAAAACATCCGGGAAAAGTACGAATATCAAATTAATTATCAACAGAATGACACCTCCAAGGTAACCCATGGAATATCCCCTTGCACTGATCCTGTCCTGTTCACCGGGTTCCGCAATTACCGGCAGAAATGAGTTATAGAATACAAGGCTTCCCCCATACCCTATGGTAGCAAAGGTGAAAGCGATCAGCCCCAGTTCAAAGGTATTCTTATTGAAAAAGAACAGCATTCCGCAGGAAATAGCTCCAATCCAGGTAAATACTTTCATGAAAGTTTTTCTTCGACCTGTATAATCGGCAATTGATGAAAACAAAGGAGAAAAAAGTGCAATAATCAGGTACGACAATGCAATTGACCAGGAATAAAGCACCGTATTGATGGCTTTGAATCCAAAAAAATTCACGGTAAAATCATTGCCGTTGCGGGTAATTGCATTATAATATATAGGGAATATGGTTGAACCTATGGTGAGCTGATAAACCGAATTGGACCAGTCATACATGACCCATGCACGGATTGTTTTTTTATCACCCTTTGGAATGGGTCGTAACTGAGATATGTTTTTCAAGTTTTTAAGGGCGGTTAGATGAATACTAAACGAAGATATAAAATCCAGGTCAAACTTGTGCCCGGACAATTAATAAGGTTCATGCTGGGATTGTCTGATCAGATTCAGGGCTGAACCGGCTTTGAACCAGCCAATCTGGTTCTCATTATAGGTGTGACTGGCTGTGAATTCTTCAACCGTTCCATCGGAATGCCTGAGCTTTACGATTAGTGGTTTGCCCGGAGAAAAAGACTCCAGACCACTGATATCGAACAGGTCATCTTCGCAGATCCTGTCATAATCGGATTTGTCTGCAAATGTAATTGCCAGCATTCCCTGCTTTTTCAGGTTCGCTTCATGGATCCGGGCAAAAGAGCGGACCAGAACAACCTTAACACCCAGGTATCTGGGCTCCATGGCAGCATGTTCCCGGGATGATCCTTCACCATAGTTTTCGTCACCCACTACGATTGTCCCAATGCCTTGTGCCTTATACATCCTGGCAGTCTTTGGCACTTCATCGTAGTTACCGGTGATATGGTTCATAACCGAATTGGATTTTTCATTGAAATAATTCACTGCGCCAATGAGCATGTTGTTGGAGATATTATCGAGGTGACCGCGGTATTTGAGCCAGGGCCCGGCCATAGAGATATGGTCGGTAGTACACTTGCCTTTTGCTTTTATTAATAGTCGCAGGTTAATAATATCTTTCCCGTTCCATGGATCAAACGGCTTAAGAAGCTGCAATCTGACACTATCCCGGTTGACCACAACTTCGATATTGCTGCCGTCTTCGGCTGGTTGCTGGTATCCGTTATCCGCGACGTCAAATCCGAGAGGAGGCATTTCAATTCCCTGTGGTTCATCGAGCTTAACCTGCTCTCCTGCTTCATTGATCAAGGTGTCGGTAAGCGGATTGAACAAAAGAGTTCCGGCAATTGAAAAGGCTGTGACAATTTCAGGCGAAGCAACAAAACCATGGGTATTGGGATTTCCATCATTACGTTTGGCAAAGTTACGGTTAAAGGATGTCATGATTGAATTTTTTTCCTGCTTGTCGGAGCCGTGCCTTGCCCACTGGCCAATACAGGGACCGCATGCATTGGCAAGTACCAGGCCTCCCATCTCGCCGAAAGTATCCAGTATACCATCACGTTCTGCAGTATATCGTACCTGTTCAGATCCCGGGGTAATTGTAAATTCGGATCTGACCCTGAGTTTTTTCGTAATGGCCTGCCTGGCTACCGAAGCGGCCCTGGTAAGATCTTCGTATGAGGAATTGGTGCAGGAACCGATAAGACCCACTTCGAGCTTTTCGGGCCAGGCATTTTCCCTGACTTTTTGCGCAAACCGCGAAACAGGAGTAGCAAGATCGGGGGTAAAGGGTCCGTTAATATGGGGTTCCAGTTCCGAAAGGTTAATTTCGATCAGCTGGTCGAAATATCGCTCCGGATTCTGATATACATCTTCATCCGCAGTAAGATAAGGCTGAATACCGGCGGCCATGTCAGCCACAGTTGAACGGCCTGTTCCCCGGAGATATTCATCCATCCTGGCATCGTAGCCAAATATTGAAGTGGTTGCCCCGATTTCCGCACCCATGTTGCAAATGGTTCCCTTGCCTGTGCAAGAAATGGTTTCGGCTCCATCACCGAAATACTCCAGAATACATCCTGTCCCTCCTTTTACAGTTAAAATTCCGGATACCTTCAGGATAACATCTTTGGCCGATGCCCAACCGGTAAGCCTTCCGGTTAGTTTTACACCTATAAGCTTAGGGAATCTCATTTCCCAAGGTAATCCGGCCATAACATCACAGGCATCTGCCCCGCCAACGCCGATAGCGATCATACCAAGCCCGCCGCCATTCACGGTATGTGAATCAGTGCCTATTATCATGCCACCGGGAAAAACATAATTCTCGAGCAACACCTGATGGATAATACCTGCCCCTGGTTTCCAAAATCCTATCCCGTATTTGCCGGATACCGACGCTAAAAAGTCATATACTTCCCGGTTTGTTACCCGGGCAGTTTCAAGATCTACCATAGCTCCTGCTTTTGCCTGTATCAGATGATCACAATGTACGGTAGTTGGCACTGCTGCTTTCATACTGCCTGCCTGCATAAACTGCAGCAATGCCATCTGGGCAGTGGCATCCTGCATAGCAACACGGTCGGGTAAAAAGTTAGCATAATCCGTGCCTCTCAAATAAGCCTTTCGGATTCCACCCTCCTCAAGGTGAGCATAAAGAACCTTTTCAGTAAGTGTAAGCGGATGATTCAAAATGCTTCTTGCTGCGTCAATGCGACTTGCAAATCCCACATATACCTGCCGGATCAGGTCGATATCAAATACCATGGCTTTATTGTTTTAAATACAAAATAACGAATTTTGTGCTATTATAACACAAATTCAGAAAAAATGATCAAACCATGCAATGAATACATCTTCATTCAACAACTGCGGGCAATATTTCCAGTTCTTTAAGTGTAAGGGTATCTGTTACGGCAGAATCCGGAGAAGAAAATATATTTGCGGCCGGGCCTGTCAGAAATACATTCGGCAAAACTCCTGCAGTATCACCGGGTTCCATAAGATTCCTGCGCAACATAATTTCTTCCATTCTCTTCAGGTAATTTCCAAAAAAAGGCCTCAGCACGCCATTGCTTTCAAATGAATACCTGTACCATTTGGGATGAGGAACTATGCTGGCAAGGTAAACACTTTCCAGCAGGTTGAGCTCCATGGGTACTTTGTCAAAATAAAACCGGCTTGCCTGATTTATTCCATATATTCCGGGCCCCCATTCAATAATGTTCAGGTAAACCTCGTACATCCGTTGCTTCGGCACCAGGTTCTCGTTTTCAATCAGCCATACAATCAGTGCTTCTTCGATCTTTCGGGCTATGTTTTTATTCCGGGTGAGAAAAACATTCTTTACGAGTTGCATCGAAATGGTGCTGCCACCACGGGCAAAGCGGTTTTCCTTTATATTGGTTACGATAGATTCCTGGAATGCTCCGGGATTGAACCCATTGTGGTGGAAAAAACTTCCATCTTCCGATGTCATTACCGCAGCACGCACCATGGGTGATATTTTATCATACGGGACGAAATCAGGATTCCCGGGGCCCACCAAAAATGTTGTTTTTAATTTTCCGCGTTCATATACCTGGTGGTTAAAACTCCCGTTAATCATCCGGTAATCGTCAATTCCGTATTGAAGAATTTCGAAATCATTTGCTGTGAGCCGGGTGTCAAATCTAAGACTGTCGGGTTTGCTGAAATTGGCTGAAAAAGAAAGATAATAATTGAGACTGCCGTGGGCCTTAAATCCTATAAGGCTCGTAAACATTCCTTCAGGCAGTGAATTGAAAAAATCACCGGCATCCCAGGTTGCCGGCAGGATCTTGAATACCAAAACCGGATCATCCTTCAGTGAAAACCGGAGATAGGACTGCATGGGAATGCGGTTTAATTCTACCCGCGTAACGCTGTCAAATTCAACATAATCCTGACCAATATGAACCAGGAACGACGATCTGAAATGATCAACCTTAATATCGCGGTTGGACAAGCCTTCACTCCGCAGCCCAAAGCCTGAATAACTGAAAACCCCTCCTATGTTTACCAAATGCCGGTTGCGGTCATCCAGGTGCAGGTTGAAACCCAGGGAGTCAAATCCGGCCTCAATTCCAAACCGGTCTTTGAACAATGGCAGGGGAAATAATTCGCCGTCCGGATTTGTCATGTAAATTTCCACTACCGAAGAGGATTTGTTGAAGCGTCCTAATACAGGAAGGACGATCTGTTTTCCATCGCCCGACATGAAAAGTCCTGCATTCATTTCTCCCCGGACTATCTGTAATTTCTGAAAGCCTAAGAGGGTGGTCTTGCCGGCATAAGATATCCGGGCTTCCAGTTTGTCAATACCAACCCTTGCGGGTACATGCCGGAAGAATCTGCGAATGTGGTGGTAGGAAATATCTGCAAAATCCTGGCCCCGTAACCTGTCAACCAAGCTGGAAGTATCTTCCGGTTGTGATATCTTCGCTACAACAACCTGACTATCTGCATTGAATCTTACCGATATGTTCTTACACCGCAGGTTCCTAATCCTTAGATTCTTTGCGACCAGTGGTAGCAACCGTATTTTAACAGACAGGGAATCAATGTAAATCTCATTCTCATTTTTTTCATCCTGGATGTATATTCCCCTGAAAAAAACAACCCTTAGCCACCTGAATTCAGCCCCGTCCAAATGGGCTATATAATGATGCTCCCTGAGCCTGGCTGAAACGGTATCAGTTGCTTTCCGGAGAGCTATTCCGCGCAGTGACAGGAATAACGCAAATAATGTGAAAAGGGCAATCAGGATGAGGACCCCCAATTGCTTTTTTGATATCCATCTTGCTAACTTCATGTAACATGATTTAAGGCTGCAAAATTAATCTTTTCTGCATTCCAATTTGCAAATGCAGGATACCGGTGTTACATCCGATTATCCGGAGTGATCTGAAACCTTAGAACATTCCGTTCGTACACGGTAGAAAAATATCAGAACATAAATTAGGCGTGATTATTGTGAAGCAATACCAAACGAAAATGAGATCCTTATTGCTATTGTTAGTTTTATTTACTTTTAATCAATCCTATTCCCAGTCTGCCGATGAGAAAAGAACCCGGGACAATCTGGCGCGATATAAAGTAAAAAACCAGATCAGCTGGGATTATAAATATGCAGGCGATAAACCCGAAAAAAATGGTATAAAAACATCCGTGACTACTTATACCGTATCCGGGGATGTGATCCGGGTGACAACCTTCAATGCAAAGGGACAGGTGCTCCATATTGAAAAATACGCGTACGATCCCGGGGGAAACAGAACGGAATACACCCGGTATACCGGAGGTAACGAGGAAAAAGCAGCCTACCAGAAGATTTCGAAATACAACGATAAAAAGCTGGTTATTGAAGAAAGCGGGTTTGACGGTGTTGAGAACTTTAAGAACCTCTATGGTTATGATGCAAGAGGTATCATGACCGATATACGCTATATGAAAAACAATGTGTTGCAGGAAAAAAGGCTTTTCTCCCGTGACGGAACAACAACAACTGTTTCCATCTACAATGCTGCCGGAACCTTAACCTCAAAACTGCTTATGAAATATGACTTCAGGGAAAATCTTATTGAAGAAACCGTTTATGGAATAAATCAGAGTGAACTTGAGAAGAAGACCTATCATTACGACGATAAGAAAAATCTGAAGGAGGAATCCAAATTCAAGCTTGACAAGGTGACCCTGAAAACCGTGTATAATTACAACCCTGCCGGTAACCTCGTGGAAATCATCGAGGAAAGCGCCGGAAATCCCAAATTTGTCAAGAAGACCTTTGCCTATGATGCAAAAGGAAACCTGGTGGAAATAAAATGGCGCAGAAGAGGAAATGAGGATTACAACAGCATAACCTACACCTGGGATGACAGGGGGATATGTACCACTGCGGATACCTGGTATCCGGGCACCAGGTACAGGGTGCTTACAAGGTATAGATATGAGTATTATTAAGGTTTGGGGTTTGGGGTTTGAGGTTTGAGGTTTATATATATCTTTGCTGCCCAATCATCGCTCCATTCTGCATGTTGCTAAAAATTCATCCGGAGACACCCGGTCAGAGACAAGTACAAAAAGCCGTTGAAATCCTCAGAAATGGCGGGGTGATCATTTTCCCAACCGACACTGTGTATGGCCTGGGGTGTGATGTATTTAACCACAAGGCAGCTGAGCGGGTCGCACGTCTGAAAGGCATCAACCTTGAAAAAGCAAATTTTTCTTTTATTTGCCATAATATGAGTCAGTTATCCGATTATGCCCGGCATCTGAGCAATTCCACTTTCAAGTTAATGAAACAATACCTTCCAGGCCCATATACATTTATTCTTCCAGCAAGCAGCAATGTTCCCCGAATATTCCGGAACAAGAAAAAGACCATCGGCATACGCATCCCTGACAATAAGATCATCATGGAGATTGTGCGGGAGTTGGGTAATGCAGTATTGACCACTTCCATACACGACGAAGACACCGTACTGGACTATACCACTGATCCGGATCTCATCTATGACCACTACCACAACCGCGTGGATGCTGTAATACACGGTGGTTATGGCAACAATGTACCGTCTACTGTAATTGACTGCACAGGTGAACTCCCCGTGGTGATCAGGCAGGGTATTGGTGAGTTGGACATTTAACTTCCGGAAATTAAACTCCTGCATCAAGCAGAAATGCCCCCTGTTCTGATACAATCCAGCATTGTATTCCCATACCCGAGCACATTTTCTTCCACATTCCGGCTTTGTATTTGCTTGCGGAAGAATCCACCACGAGCAAGCCCGTATCAAGGAGCTTACCCAATTTTTCCATATCGGGTCTCAGTATCCCCGAAACCACTGTCACATCGGACCGCAACCGGAATTCAGGGTTAAAATCATAAAACCGGTTATCCTGCAAAAAAATAATTCGTTTCCCTGCAAATTCAAAAAGCATATTGGCGCCAGGCCAGGAGTGTTCAATCCGGAGATCTTCCATCGGAAAGCTTTTCACCAAATTCCTTTCACCCGGTACCGGCAGATGATACAACCTGTTCACACCGCGGGAGATCCAGAAATTCCGGAATGAGTAAGTCAGATCAGATGCGGTCAGATCCGATGCCGAGCCGGTCACCAGTCTTCCATTCCTGCCAGCGATCAATTGCAACACCGATTCACCCCGTACGTTTCCCACGATAAAGATTCGCTGTTGAAATATGTGAAAATTATGACCAACCTGCACAAGCTGGAATAAAACAATTATGGAAAGTGCTGCGAGCAGCATGTTGGTCCTGCGTGAAAAAAGGAATAAACCCAGAAAAAGTATCGCGAAAAACAATAAAAAGACCTGTAACGGATTGATATATATGCTGTCAAGCAGTGAATACGGCATTTCCTCAATCACCCCAACCGAAATCATAAGTGCCTTCACCAAAATTGCAAGAACCTTTCCCAGGGCTAAACCCAGGGGACTGACAAAAGAAAGAAGCAGGTAAGCACCGGCTACACAAATAATAAGGGATACCATCGGCACTACATACAAGTTGGTGATCCAGAAATAAACCGGAAACTGATGAAAATAATAGAGGGTAAGCGGCATGGTCGAAAGCTGGGCTGCACATGAAACCGTAAAAAGCTTCCAGATAAGGTCAACCGCCTTATGGCGGAAAGTCATTGAACGGTATAATAGCGGATGTAAACCGATTATTCCTATTACAGCCGCAAAGGATAACTGAAAACTAACGTCGTTAAGCATACCTGGTGAAAATGCCAGAAGCACAAAAGCCGAAGCAAACAAAATATTATAGGTGTTGATTTGTCTTTGCATCACTTTCCCGGCTAAAACAAATGAGATCATGACCGTGGCGCGGGTCACCGAAGGAGAAAGTCCGGTAATCAGCGCAAACAACCAAAGCGCGGCGATAATAATAATCGTCTTTGATACCCTTCCAGCCCTGGAAATATTAAAAATTCCCAATACAAAGCCCAGCAATATGGCAATGATACCCACGTTGAACCCTGACAACGCCATAACATGCATTACACCAGCCTGTGTAAAAATTTGCTTTGTGTGGGCATCAATGTCGTTCCGGTAACCCAGTGTAATAGCAGAAAGAAGGCCGGTTTCAGGCTTAGCCAGGTCCAGTTTGGCATAGCTTTTCATCAGGTTGTCGCGCATCCGGTAAGCAGTTGACCTGAGTTTCATCCTATTTCCGTAGTCACCAGGCATCCAGCTTTGGGAACTGATATAACCCTGCAGAAATATCCCCTTGTTAGCAAGGTACTTACAATAATTGAACTCCTCAGGATTACCAGGAACCGGATTCCTTTTAAGCAGGGTTTCAGCAATTATCCCGGATCCTGTTTTAAGTGCTGCAGCGGATGAGTCCTTCTGAATATACAGCAGTACCCTGAACCCTGCCTTTTCCCAGTCTTCCGCATTTTTAAAACCAATGACCCGGGCAGTAACTTTGTATGTTCTTTCCTTAACCTCAGGTTGATCCTCAATGATCATCAGGTAGGTGCCAGCTTTGTTATCAAAGTCCATTAACCGCTTTCCGGAGAGTATTTGCGTACTCATATTCAGTAAACCGGCTAAACATAGGATGAACGCAGCCAGCAATCCGTTCAACCACATAGTGCGGTAACTTATCAGGAAACGGACGGCAATAAGCAAGGCCATGAATAAAACAGGGATACCTGTTATTATTGCACGCACAAAGCCTTCATCAGGTATAAAAATATTTGCCGAAGATATACCCGAAGCATAAAAGAAAAGCAAGCGGCCAAAAGGACTTTTTCTGAGGATTGGTAATAACTGCATGCAATGCCTTAAAAAATTGCAAACAACAATTACCTGAAAATTAATTCATTTTTAACAATTGTAAAAGCAAACGAACTTAAAGTTGAAAATTCAGTTCAGCATAAATTGGAATAAGATTTTTTTAATAAATTAAATTAATAAATTTGCGACTGCCAATGGCATTTTCCTGAATTTAAACAATAAAAACATATAAAATGGCCGATCTTAAAACGAAGTATCTTGGGCTTGAACTGAAAAACCCGATAATTCTTGGCGCAAGTAATCTTGTTACCAAAACCGATAACATAAAAAGGGCTGAACAGGCCGGTGCTGCTGCTATTGTTTACAAATCACTTTTCGAAGAGCAGATTCAGCTTGAAGCAGCTCAACTGGATGATGAACTGGAGGAATACAATGAACGGAATGCCGAAATGGTGAAATTGTTTCCTTCCATTAAGCATGCCGGACCTGAAGAACATTTGATAAATCTCAGGAAGGCAAAGGAAAGTGTTAAAATACCTGTAATTGCCAGTCTGAATGCCATATATAAGGAATCGTGGGTTGAATATGCCCAACTGATCGAGCAAACCGGGGTGGATGCCCTGGAGTTCAATTTTTTCTTTGTTCCCCAGGACGCCAGAAAAGACGGCAGGGATGTCAATAATCTGCAACTGGAAGTAATTACCGAGGTACGATCAAAGGTTAAGCTTCCCATAAGTGTGAAGCTGAGTCCATTTTATGCCAATCCGTTAAACATTGTTTCACAAATGGATAAGCTCGGTGTCGATGGTTTTGTACTGTTTAACCGGTTATTTCAGCCCGACATTGATATTGAGAAAGAAATGCATTTTTCGCCTTTCAACCTGAGCAATCCCGAGGATAACAAACTCACGCTTCGTTTTGCAGGATTGTTGTACGGAACCATCACCGGATCGGTTTGCAGCAATACTGGTATTTATTCCGGCGCCGATGTGGTAAAAATGATCCTCGCTGGGGCCGATTGTGTGCAGGTCGTAAGCACTGTTTATAAGAACAAGGTTGAATATATCGCCACGATGCTGAATGAACTGCAGACCTGGATGGAATCAAAAAATTACAAAAAACTGGAAGATTTCAGGGGCAAACTCTCCAACAAGAAGCTTAATGATCCTTTCATATACAAAAGAGCGCAGTATATTGATCTGCTGCTGAAATCAGAAAGTATTTTTAAGAAATATCCGGCAGTTTGATCGCAAAGACCCCGTCTAAGAAGGCGGGGTTTCTGATTATTTCATCAATTTGGTTTTGTAAAAGATATTCACCTTTCCCTTGGTGATGTCATTCAATTTCCCCTTGATCAGTTTTTTCCGGATTGCCGGAATGCGGTCGATAAAAAGGATGCCGTTGAGGTGGTCGTATTCATGCTGAATAATACGG
Source organism: Bacteroidales bacterium (assembly GCA_035258345.1). GTDB lineage: Bacteria > Bacteroidota > Bacteroidia > Bacteroidales > UBA10428 > UBA5072. The sequence goes on along the minus strand of DATEVU010000105.1, from coordinate 30,928 downwards.
GCTTTCAGACCTTCGTGCACCTCATCGAAAAACTTCCAGTTCTCATCATAATATTGAATTCTGACCTTGTTGTGGCGGTCGACATCTTCCCGCAATTTCGGCAGGCTGAGACAGCCTTCATTCATAACCACCGATTCACCGTTGAGTTCCATAATATGGGGGTTGATAAAGGCTTTTTTAAAGTCTTTGAGCGAGGGATCTTCACCCTCAAGTGTAGTTGCATCCATAACAAAAACACGAACGGATTTCCCGATCTGGGGAGCAGCCAACCCCATTCCGTCAGCTGTGTACATAGTTTCGTACATATCTGCCAGCAACTTACCAAGATCAGGATACCGGGCATCAATGTCTTTTGCAATCTGGCGGAGGACCGGCGAACCGTATACTACAATCGGGTAGATCATTGAATATTTAAGTTTGAGATTTGAGAGTTAAGGTTTGGGGTTTTCACTATTCGTTTTTCGCTATTCGTTTTTTAGTTATTTCCTTCTGTTCAAGAAATGACTGCAGTATGATGGTTGCGCTTATGGCATCGATCAGGGCTTTGTTTTGCCTGTCTTTCTTTTTTACACCTCCGGAAATCATGGTTTGTACGGCCATTTTGGATGTAAAGCGTTCATCCGCCAAAAATACCTCTTTGTCAGGAAATGTCTTTCTCAACAAGGCAATAAAGGGATCAATATATTTAACAGACTCTGACAACGTATTGTTCATTTGCCTCGGATAACCCACCACAAATGAATCTACCTGTTCCTTTGCAGCATAGGCCACCAGGAAGGGTATCACTTCAGCTGAGTGTAAGGTGGTAATGCTGTTCGCTATCATCTGCAAAATATCGGTGGCTGCAATACCCGTACGTTTCCGTCCATAATCGAGTGCAACAATTCTTCCCATGACCAGATAAAATTTATGCAAAGTTACAAAATAAGCAAAGACCCCGCCAAAAAAGACGAGGTCTCTGCTGTATCCAAAATACCTGGTTGTTATTTACTCAGTGTCGAATAATCCAAAACGGCTTGTCTCTTGTAACTGTTGTAGCGCCAAAGAGCATTTTGCTCGGCGGCAGCGAACAATTCCAGGGCCTCTTTCGGGAAAGCCTTTTTGAGTGAAGTATACCGTACCTCGCTGTTCAGGAAATCCTGGAATTTACTCCAGTCGGGCTCTTTGGAATCGAGTTCAAACGGATTCTTACCCTCTTTCTCCAGCAGCGGATTATATCTCCAGAGATGCCAATAACCGGCTTCAACGGCAAGTTTTTGTTCTTCCTGGGATTTGTCCATTCCGAAGCGCAGACCATGGTTGATACAGGGGGAATAAGCAATGATCAGGGATGGGCCCGGATAAGCTTCGGCTTCCCGCAGGGCTTTTAAATACTGATTTTGGCTTGCACCCATGGCTACCTGCGCCACATATACATAACCGTAAGTCATGGCCATCGCACCTAGGTCTTTTTTTCTTACCCGTTTGCCGGAAGCGGCAAATTTTGCAACCGCACCAATGGGGGTTGATTTTGAAGCCTGACCGCCTGTGTTTGAATAAACCTCCGTGTCCAAAACAAGTACATTGATATTTTCGCCTGAGGCCAGGACATGATCCAGACCGCCGTAACCGATATCATAAGCCCAGCCGTCACCTCCAAATACCCAAACAGATTTCTTAATCAGGTATTGCTGCAGGTCGAGTATCTCTTTGGCAACCGGGTTCTTTTCTTTTGAAAGGGCTTCAACCACCTTAAATGAAGCGGCTTTTGATGCATGTGCATCATTCCTTGAAGCAAGCCATTCCTTGAATGATTCTATTGAAATTTCCGACAATCCGGGATTTTTTTCGATAGATTCCCTCATTTTCCTGGCAATCCTTTCCTGCAATTTGTTGGCGCCCATAGCAATTCCAAAGCCATATTCCGCATTGTCCTCAAAAAGTGAATTTGCCCAGGCCGGTCCTTTACCTTCCTTGTTTGTGCAATAAGGAGTTGATGGCGCAGATCCGCCATAAATGGAAGAACATCCTGTGGCATTTGCCACGATCATTCTGTCGCCGAACAATTGGGTTACCAGTTTAATATAGGGTGTTTCACCACAACCGCCGCAAGCTCCTGAAAACTCGAACAAAGGCTGTGCAAACTGACTGTTTTTAACGGATTTGTCAATTTCCACCAGGTTATCCTTTTGTGAAACCTTTTCGGTCATATATTCCCAACGTGAAATTTCAGCGTTTTGGGTACCCAATGATTTCATCACAAGAGATTTCTCTTTCGAAGGGCAAACTTCAGCACACACACCGCAACCCGTGCAATCGAGCGCACTCACCTGGATCCGGTATTGCAGCGCTTCAAATCCCTTACCGTTTGCTTTCAGGGTAACGGTATCAACCGGCGCATTTTTCAATTCCTTTTCATCGAGCAGGAATGGTCTGATGGCGGCATGGGGACAAACAAAGGCACACTGGTTACACTGTATGCAGTTGGAGGATATCCATTCGGGTACATTCACAGCGATCCCGCGTTTTTCAAATACGGTGGTTCCGGAAGGGAAGGTGCCGTCTTCGCGGCCTTTGAAGGCGCTGACTTTAAGATCATCACCCTTCAGACTGTTTATGGGTTCAACAACTTGCTTTATAAACTCAGGAATACTGCGGGTGTCTTTTTGAATTTTAATTTCAATGGCTGCCCAATCTTTCGGAATTTCTACCTTTTCAACGTCACTTCCACGATCAATTGCGGCAATGTTCATATTCACAATTTCCTCTCCTTTTCGGCCAAAGGTTTTAATAATGGCCCTTTTCATCTGCGTCATGGCATTCTCGAAAGGAATAATATTGGCGATCTTAAAAAATGCCGACTGCATGATGGAATTGGTACGGTTACCCAGGCCAATTTCCTCGGCAATTTTGGTAGCATTGATAATATAAAAGTTGATCGAGTTCTCAGCCAGACATTTCTTAATGTTATCCGGAAGTTTCTTTTTCGTTTCCTCCGCATTCCAGATGCTGTTTAACAGGAACGTTCCACCTTTTTTTATTCCCCTTAGCATATCATATTTCTCGAGATAGGAAGGGACATGGCAGGCTACAAAATCAGGAGTGCCCACCAGGTAGGGTGAACGAATGGGTATATCTCCGAACCGGAGATGTGAAACCGTAACTCCTCCGGATTTCTTTGAATCATAAGCAAAGTATGCCTGAGCATATTTATCGGTGGAATCTCCGATGATCTTGATTGAATTTTTGTTGGCACCAACCGTGCCATCGGAACCCAGTCCATAAAACTTGGCTTCGTACGTACTCTTATCGGAAATGCTTATTTCGGGCTTAACAGGAAGTGACAAATGGGTTACGTCATCTTCAATGCCCACGGTGAAATGCATTTTTGGCTGCCTGGATGCCATGTTTTCAAAAACAGAGATTATCTGAACGGGGGTGGTGTCTTTTGAACTAAGACCATATCGCCCGCCGATTACCATGGGTGCATTTTCACTTCCGTAAAGTACATCCTTAATGTCGAGGTACAAAGGATCTCCGTTGGCCCCCGGTTCCTTGGTCCTGTCAAGTACCGTTATTTTCTTCACAGATTTCGGCAATACCTTCAACAGGTGCCTGGCCGAAAATGGCCGGTACAAATGTACCACGATTACACCAACCTTTTCACCTTTTGCAGTCAGGTAATCAACAACCTCGCGGGTGGTTTCCGTGACCGAGCCCATGGCTACAACTATATTTTCTGCATCGGAAGCGCCAAAATAGCGGAACGGAGCATAATCGCGACCGGTAAGTTTCGACATATCCTTCATGTAACCCGCCACCAGATCAGGCAAAACATCATAGAAAGGATTTGCTGCTTCCCGGGATTGAAAGTATATGTCAGGATTCTGAGCAGTTCCCCTTGTTACAGGATGATCAGGATTCAACGCCCTGTCCCTGAACTCCTGGAGCGACTTATAATCCAGCAACCCGGCAAGGTCTTCCATATCAAGTACCTCAATTTTCTGTATCTCGGCGGATGTTCTGAATCCGTCAAAAAAATGAAGAAAGGGAATCCTTGATCTAATGGCTGTAAGGTGTGCTACGGCAGCAAGATCCATCACTTCCTGCACGCTGCTGGTCGCCAGCATGGCAAAGCCTGTATGCCTCGTGCTCATCACATCGCTATGGTCGCCAAAAATAGAAAGTGCCTGGGCAGCCAGACTGCGTGCCGAAACATGCAATACGGCAGGAAGCAATTCGCCGGATATTTTGTACATATTGGGAATCATCAGCAACAATCCCTGCGAGGCGGTGAAAGTGGTAGCAAGCGAACCTGCCTGAAGTGCACCATGCAGCGCTCCTGCAGCACCAGCCTCAGATTGCATTTCAATTAACCTGACCTCTTCTCCAAAGATGTTTTTCTTTCCATTGGCTGCCCACTCATCAACATATTCAGCCATGGTTGAAGAAGGGGTAATGGGGTAAATAGCTGCAACTTCACTAAACATGTAGGCTACATGAGCAGCAGCGTAGTTACCGTCACAAGTTACAAAATTTTTCTTTGTGCTCATCTTAACTCGCTTATTATTAGTATATTATATTAGTATTTTAAAAGAATTTACAAAAATACAATAAATCGGCTATATTCTGCTATTGTTTTCACAATAGGAATACTATTCATTTTCATTTTAAATAATTGGTGCTGACGCGGGCTTATCCGCCAGACATCAAACAAAAAATGCGGGATTATCCCGCATTTTTTGTTTTAGAACGATTATTCACCGTTCATAGAGAGCAGAAACTCCTCATTTGAATCGGTTTTCACCAGCCTGTCACGCAGGAACTCCATGGCTTCAACCGAATTCATATCGGTGAGGTATTTTCGCAATACCCATATTTTATTCAGAAAATTCCTGTCCAGCAAAAGATCCTCACGGCGCGTGCTCGATGCAGTTATGTCAATGGATGGATAGATCCTCCGGTTGGAAAGTTTCCGGTCAAGCTGGAGTTCCATGTTGCCTGTTCCCTTGAATTCCTCGAAGATCACATCATCCATTTTGGAGCCTGTATCGGTTAGAGCTGTGGCAATAATGGTCAGAGAACCGCCATTTTCAATATTCCTGGCAGCTCCAAAGAACCGCTTGGGTTTTTGCAGGGCATTGGAATCAACACCGCCTGATAAAACCTTTCCGGAAGCCGGGGCTATGGTGTTAAATGCCCTGGCAAGTCTGGTTATTGAATCCAGCAGGATAACCACATCATGCCCGCACTCAACCAGTCGCTTGGCTTTCTCAATAACGATATTCGCCACGCGTACATGCCGTTCTGCAGGTTCATCAAAGGTGGAGGATACTACTTCTCCCCTTACATTCCTGGCCATTTCTGTTACTTCTTCGGGGCGCTCGTCTATAAGCAATATGATCAGGTATGCTTCGGGATGATTGGCAGCTATTGCATTGGCTATATCCTGCAACAGAATTGTTTTACCGGTTTTAGGCTGCGCAACGATCAGTCCCCTCTGACCTTTTCCAATGGGAGAAAACATATCCACGACCCGTACCGATAAATTGGTTTTTTCACCCTGCTTGATCAGTGTGAATTTTTCATTTGGGAAAAGTGGGGTAAGGTAATCAAAAGGCACCCTGTCACGAATATAATCGGGATTGCGTCCGTTAATTTCAACCACCTTAATAAGCGGAAAATACTTTTCTCCTTCCTTAGGAGGCCTGATCGTTCCGGTAACCGTATCACCTGTTTTAAGACCGAACAGTTTTATTTGCGACTGTGAAACATAAATATCATCGGGTGAATTGAGGTAATTGTAATCTGACGAACGGAGGAAGCCATAACCATCGGGCATAATTTCCAGAACACCCTGGCAGGTAATGATACCATCAAATTCAGGAACCTTTTCTACAGCCCTTTTTTCAAACGGGGGCCTGAAGGGCTGTTCAACCCTTGGCTTAGGCTCACCCTGCTGAATCTGCTGGATCCCGCTTTCCTGCTGAATTTGCTGCTGATTTTCATGGTCCCTTTCCTGCTCCTTTTCGTGCTCATCCTCTGTGATGATGGGTTCCTCGATATCGGGCTCATGAGGAATAAACTCATCATATTCGGTATTTTTTATGCCTTTTTCATCATCTATTATGCTGATTGTCTTATCGAGCAATTCATCCCGGCTTTTTACCGGTTCATTTTTTTCAAATTTTACAAATTCGTTCTTTTTGTTGAAATCATCGGGCCTCTTCTTAAAATCATTTGACCGGTTTATGAAACCTCTGTTCTCTCTGGGCTTAAACTGTTGTGCCTGTTTGTCACCAGGTCGTGCGTCAGGCGTCCTGAAATCGGGACGGAGATCGGTAGTGACATCGGAACGAACATCCGACTTATTGTCGAACCGGCTGTCAGTTAATTCCGGCCTGTCGTTTTCGATCCTGCGGGGACGGCGTCCCCTTCTTTTGTGATCGGGATTGTAAGCAATTTCAGGTTTCTTGTCAAGTTTTTTGGCTTCGGTGGCCACGATTGCCTGTTCATCAAGGATCTTGTAGATCAGGTCTTGTTTTCGAAGAGTATCTGCCTTTTTAACGTTCAATTGCTTTGCAATTTCCTTGAGCTCAGGGAGTAGTTTTTTATTAAGCTCTAAAATATCATACATAATTTGTGAGGAGGTTTATTAAAAAAAGATCATTTTACATCAAACAACTTATTACGCTTACAGGTAAAAGTCATACCGGGTATGAAAAATGGATTATTGATAAAAGTATAGATGGAATATCAAAAGGGAATTATCTTGCAATAATACGCAATTCCTTACAAATACCAAAAGAAAAGTTTAACAATTTTTTGTATACCAGATATGATAATATTTTATAATTTTAATAAGTTCTTTCCGGTAGAGTTTTGTCACATATTTTCCTTTTCGGCACGTAAAACCCTTCCAAACCCAAAACGTTATGAGACAGTTAAAAATTGTCAAACAGGTTACAAACCGGGAGACGCCATCACTGGATAAATATTTGCATGAAATTGGCAAGGTGGAGCTTATTACGGCCGAGGAAGAGGTAGAACTCGCACGGAGGATCCGGGCCGGTGACGACAAAGCATTGGAAAAACTGATAAAAGCCAACCTCAGGTTTGTGGTTTCGGTTTCAAAACAATATCAAAATCAAGGCCTTAGTCTTCCTGATCTGATCGATGAAGGCAATGTTGGCCTGATTAAAGCCGCACAGCGTTTTGATGAAACGCGGGGATTTAAATTTATTTCGTACGCAGTCTGGTGGATACGCCAGTCAATTCTTCAGGCCCTGGCGGAACAATCAAGAATTGTAAGGTTACCGCTTAATAAGATTGGCTCCATAAATAAGATAAACAGGGCATTTGCCGAACTTGAACAATTGTATGAACGGGAACCATCCGTGCATGAAATTGCCGAAACTCTTGAGATGTCCGCTGAGGATGTTAAGGAATCCATTAAAAGCGCAGGACGGCATGTATCCATGGATGCACCAATCATGGAAGATGAAGACAGTACCCTGTATGATGTAATGTTAAACAAAGATACACCAAGCCCTGATAAAGGCCTGCTCACCGATTCGCTCCGGAAAGAGATCGAACGTGTTCTTTCCATTCTTACTTACCGGGAAGCCAATATACTGAAACTCTATTTTGGGCTCAACAGCAAATACCAGTATACACTTGAGGAGATTGGTGAAGAATTCAATCTTACCCGCGAACGGGTGAGGCAGATCAAAGAAAAAGCCATCAAGCGGCTAAAAAATGCCACGCGCTGCAAACTTCTAAAGGCCTACCTGGGTTAACTCAGGTATTGTCCCAAAATATGGCTGACGGTAAAAGTTTTTTGTACTTTTACGAAAAAGTAGCATATCCCCAATTATGGCCCGATTAATTGCACCTTCCATGCTGGCAGCTGACTTTGCCAATTTGCAGCACGATATTGAACTCATAAATAGCAGTGATGCAGACTTTTTTCACCTGGACATTATGGACGGCGTTTTTGTTCCGAACATTTCCTTTGGCATTCCTGTAGTAAAAGCGGTTAAAAGGATTGCCAGCAAACCGCTGGATGTGCATCTTATGATCGTGGAACCTGAGCGTTACCTGCATAAATTCCGTGATGCAGGTGCCGATATGTTAACGGTGCATGTTGAGGCCTGCCGGCACCTGCACCGGACCATTCAGGAGATCAGGGAGCTCGGCATGAAGGCAGGGGTCACCCTGAATCCCCATACTCCGGCAAGCTCACTGGAGGAGATAATACCATTCGTGGACATGGTGCTGATCATGTCCGTAAATCCCGGTTTTGGGGGGCAACAGTTCATCGAAACCTCGTATGAGAAGATCAGAAAAATAAAATCGCTGATACAGGCTTCCGGATCCTATGCTTTAATTGAGGCGGATGGCGGGATCGACCTTGGAAATGCAGCCCGGTTGTACGAGGCAGGGGTGGATATCCTGGTTGCCGGTACAGCGATATTTAAAGCCATTGATCCTGTTGCAGCCATTCATGCGCTGAAAAATGCTGTGGTGAGATAGTGCAAGGCATTGACCACCTTTTCACCGGGGTAAATTATAATAATATTATTTTTTTTTCGTTACAATTCTGTCACCGCAGAAGTAACCAGATTCTAATTAACCCTTAAATAATGAGTCAATCAATACTAAAATTTTGTGTCATTACAGCTATTGTCCTGGCCGGAACTGTCAGGAGTAACTGTCAGAGCGACCTCCCCGAAGTATTTAAAGAGGAGACTATCTCCGAACAATTGAAATACCTGGAAGAACATACCAGGATTTATGAGAACTACAGGGCTATCAGGGAAGATATGTTCCGGATCATCAGCAGGAATACAAATGATACGCTGAAAAATGCCAAAACCAGAATTAACGGACTTATTTTGCACACCGCTGCGCTGGACAGCCGGATAGATTCACTTAAAAACAGCCTGGAAGTTACCCAAACAGAATTAACGGAGATGACCAGTACGAAGAACAGCATCAGCGTACTGGGATTGGAAGTGAATAAAGTAGCCTATAATTCATTTATGTGGACCATTATGGCAGTACTGGTTTTTCTCCTCGCTGTCGGATTTTTGTCATTCAAACAGAACAGGGCTGTTACACTCAGAACAAAAAAAGATCTGAACAAACTCAAGGAAGAGTTTGAGGAATACCAAAAAAAGACCAGGATCGAGCGTGAAAGAATGAGTATAGATCACTTTAACGAAATAAAAAAGCTTAAGGGAGGGTGAAAGGTAATTTGCTCAAAACCTGCACCCTAAACTCTTTAGTGGAGCTGCCGGGAATCGAACCCGGGTCCAAACAAGCAACCCATAAGGTTTCTACATGCTTAGCCCGATGTTGGTTTTCGTATGCAGGCTGGCACCGGGCGGCCTACCTGAATCTTATCCCCTTTTAATCTCATCCGGTTACAGGGGTGCTTACCAGACCAGCCTTACCTTTAATGTGTCCCTTGATCCACCGCCGTATGGCAGGGCAATGGAGGAACAGCCCGTCCCGGCACCTTGTGTCGGGAGATTGCCTTAATCTACTATACTTCGATTAGGCAGCGAGCGCGTAATTAGGTTCGCCATTTAATAGTTTGCACTGCAGTTTTACGGGATGCCATGCGTAGCCCGGCATGCTTGCTTACCAATCGTCTTGCTGTCAATACCAGAGCAGCCCCGTGTTAAAATTGAGCAAGAGTTTGAGTAAGATTAAGATCAAAGAACCTGGTGCAAAGATACTGAAAAAAGATCACAAATCAATTGCCGGACTATTATGCATTGTAAGTGGAGGATGCCGTATCACCTCCCCTTCCAGTCCAGTTTGTATGAAAAAACTCTCCCCTGGGCCTGTCAATACGCTCATAGGTATGGGCACCGAAATAATCGCGCTGTGCCTGCAGCAGATTGGCAGGTAATGCGGCGGTCCCGTAACCGTCGAAATAAGCCAGTGCTGATGACAAGGCTGGTATGGGAATACCATGCATTGCTGCCGAAGCCACGACACGCCTCCATCCCTCCTGGGCTTTCAAAATACTACCGGTAAAATATGGATCCAGTAACAGGTTGTGAAGTTCACCGTTCCGGTCATAGGCTTCCTTTATCTTACTCAGGAAGACGGACCTGATGATACAACCTCCGCGCCACATAAGGGCAATGCCCCCGTAATTCAGGTTCCACTTGTATTCCTTTGCTGCCGCGCGCATCAGTGCATAACCCTGGGCATAGGACACCAATTTAGATGCATAGAGTGCATTCCGGATATCCTCTGCCAGGATATTCCTGTCTCCTGCATAGTGTTCGGGTGCCCTGGCGAGTATTTCAGAAGCTTTTACCCGTTCTTCCTTGATGGCGGATAATGACCTTGCAAAAACAGCCTCTACGATCAGGGTAAGCGGAACGCCCAGTTCAAGGGCTTCAATTCCGGTCCATTTCCCCGTACCTTTTTGTCCTGCTGTATCCAGTATCTTCTCAACCAGAGGAGTTCCGTCTTTGTCCTTGAAAGCCAGTATATCAGCAGTAATTTCGATAAGGTAGCTGTTTAATTCGCCCTGGTTCCATCTGCTGAAAATCTGGTGCATTTCATCACTGCTGAATCCGCCCAGATCCCTGAGAAGATGATAGGCTTCACTTATAAGCTGCATGTCACCGTATTCGATGCCATTGTGTACCATTTTTACAAAATGTCCGGCACCGTCCTCACCAACCCAGTCGCAACAGGGCGTTCCATCTTCCACCCTGGCGGCAATGGCCTGGAATAATGGTTTCACTATGGGCCAGGCTGAAACCGAACCTCCGGGCATGATGGAGGGTCCTTTGAGTGCTCCTTCTTCCCCTCCTGAAACACCGGTACCAATATAAAGAAGACCTTTTGATTCAACATAACGGGTCCGTCTTATTGTATCGGGAAAATAAGAATTGCCCCCGTCAATCACTATATCCCCCTGATCCAGATGAGGGAGCAATTGTTCAATCAGCTCATCAACCGGCTCACCAGCCTTAACCAGCATCATCACCTTCCGGGGTTTTTTAATCGATTGTACCAATTCCGGTATACTGTTAGCTCCAATGAAATTCTTTCCCTTTCCCCTTCCCTGAATGAACTTGACAACCTTTTCAGTTGACCGGTTAAAAACGGCCACGGTAAAACCTTTACTTTCCATATTCAGTACCAGGTTTTCGCCCATGACTGCCAGGCCTATCAGGCCGATGTCTGCTAATGGATCCATATATTCAGTTTTTCAATTTATAGCACCATCTTAAAACCCAGCTTACGGCAAATCGTGCCAAGCTGCGGTGTTCCGCCCATTAGCTCCAGCGTATAGGCTCCAAACTCTCTTCTCAAATGATAATCACCCCGGAGTTTTTCAAAATTTACAGGTGTTTTCTTAAGCTTCCTGTCATCGTCTTCAACATCATAGGTACCAAGAATAGCCTGTAATAATGCTTCCTCCTGGGAAATACTCCGGCAATCGATCTGAAAATCAGACATTACCGGCTTTGGAATTTCCTCAGGCTCCCATCCGTCAATGCCAAGATCAAAGAACCGGCTCAGTTCATGCACGATCATGGCAGTTCCATTTGCTTTACCGTCAGCCGAATAACCTGCTATATGCGGTGTGCCGATCGTTGTCAGATTCAGCAGTTCAAGGTCAATTTCAGGTTCGTTTTCCCAAACATCCAATATGGCACCGGCTATCTTTCCTGTTCTTATGGCCTTTTTAAGAGCTTTGCCATCGGCCACCTCCCCGCGTGAGGTATTTATAATAAAGGTTCCAGGATTAACCCGGTTGAGCAGTTCATTACCGATCATGTGATATGTGGGGTCGGTACCCTCATAACTCAATGGTACATGGAAGGTGATGATGTCACACTCACGTAAGATTCCTTCCAGGGATATATATCCGCATACACCTTCTTCTCTCACCCGTGGCGGATCACAAAGATAAACTGTCATACTCAGCAGCTCGGCCGTGCGTACCACCCGGCTCCCCACATTGCCCACACCCACAACCCCCAATGTCCTGTTGCCCAGCGAAAATTTATTCTCGCCTGCCAGATATGCCAAAACTGATGTAATGTATTGGTTAACCGAACCGGCATTGCATCCCGGCGCATTACGCCAAACAATTCCCCGCTTGTCACAATACCGGATATCAATATGATCATAGCCAATGGTGGCTGTGCCAACGAATTTCACAGGAGTATTTTCAAGCAATTCCCCGTTGCAACAGGTACGTGTTCTTACCAAAAGGGCATCCGCATCCCTGAGGTCATGGTTCGAAATTTCGTGACCGGGCAGGTATACCATGTCTGCAAAAGGCTCAAGAACACCTTTCAGGAATGGGATCCTATCATCAGCGACAATTTTCATTTCAGATCTTTGCCAGAATTTTATCCATGATCCAGTTGGTATGTGCGGCAATCTCACCATTGCAGGATTTTTCGCGCAATCCCTGCAATTCTTCAACCATATTTTTTATAAACCAGTATTGGATGTTCTCGGGATTTGGAGGAAGAAATTCAACCACCCCTTCACTGTTTATTATGCGGATGGGCGTGAAAGCAAAGGTTGAAAATTCCAGTGTTGCCTTTGATCCGAAAACCCTTATCATGTCTTCGTTTTGACTATTGTCGCTCACGAAACACCAGGTACCGGATACCGGTATTCCCGATTCATAATCCATTTCGGCAAAAACGAGGTCTTCCGCTTTGTATAATCCCAGCCGGTTGTTGGTTTTTCCATACACGTCCTTTGCCTTTCCGAAAAACCAGGAGAATAGGTCGAGCTGATGACAGGCCAGGTCATAAAAATAACCGCCTCCGGCAATTTCCGGTATTACCCGCCAGGGCAACCGCGAACTATTATAGTCTTCACGGCGCGGGGGAATATGGAAGTCGATTTTGGCAAAATGCAGTTGGCCAAGAACATCACCTTCCAGAATTTCCTTAACCTTGATAAAATACGGCAGAAATCTGCGGTAATAAGCAACATATAAGGGCACGCCCGAATAACGCGACACTTCGTTCATGGCAACACAATCAGCAAAAACTGCTGCCATGGGTTTTTCAACATATACTGCCTTCCCCGCTTCCATGGCCTGTATGGCATAACCGGCATGACTGGAGGGTGGCGTGGATATGTACACCGCATTTACCTGGGGATCATTGATCAGTTCACCGGCGTTTTCATACCACCTGGGAACATGATGGCGCCGGGCATAATCCTTTGCTTTATCACCATCACGGCGCATTACGGCAACAAGTTCCGATCCTTCGACCTTGTTAAACGCTGGTCCGCTTTTAACTTCGGTAACACTTCCGCAGCCAATTATTCCCCATTTTATCAGTTGCATACTACCTGAATACAATTCGGGTACTAATTTAAAATGAATATTTCATTAATTGCTACCCTGCGGGTTTATTTTAACACCCCGACGAGGTGGTACCCCGTCGGGGTGTTAAATTTTAAATGATTTTATTATCTAAATTTCTTTTATTTAACTTTGCATATCCTGTAAGGGAAATAATTAAACAACCGGAAGCTATGACTGCAACTGACAAACTGGAAAAGCTAAGATCCGTATTAGGGGATATGAAAAAAGTAATTGTAGCCTTTTCAGGCGGGGTGGACAGTTCATTTCTGCTCAAGGTGGCAACGGATACGCTGGGGACCGAAAATGTGAAGGCAGTATTGGCTATTTCACCTACTTATCCTTCCAGGGAGTATGGCAGGGCGCTTGAAACAGCGGCTGCAATAGGAATCCAGGTCGAAATAATCCACACCAAAGAGGCAGACGATCCAAAATTCAGCAACAATCCGGTGGACAGATGTTATTTCTGCAAGCATGAGCTGTTTACCAAAATCGCAACCTACGTTGAATCCGGAAATTTCAATAACATGGTGGATGGTTCCAATATGGATGATCTTTCAGATCACAGACCCGGGAAGAAAGCGCTGCGCGAAAAGAATGTCCGCAGTCCGTTACAGGAAGCCGGACTGACAAAGAGCGAGATCCGGGAATTGTCAAAGATGCTGGGACTTCCAACATGGGATAAGGATGCTCTGGCCTGTTTGTCCTCCAGGTTCCCCTATGGTGAGACTATCGATCTCAATAAACTGCAGATGGTGGATGCAGCAGAGAATTACCTGATCGACCTGGGATTTACCAACATCAGGGCCCGGCATGAAAAACATACCTTGCGTATAGAAATCACGCCCGCACAGATCAAACGTTTTGCAGATGATGATCTAAGGATCCGTATTGTGCGTAAAATGAAATCATTGGGATACCATTATGTCACCATCGACCTGGAAGGGTACCGGCAGGGAAGTCTCAATGAGCCCGTTAAATCGATCAGACCTGATATGCAATCATTAAAAATAGTAAATCATTAATCCCTCATCCAAACCAAATAACTGCATTAATCGGAGTGGACACATAACTCAAATTTTTCAGGAACTCTTTTGGTGGATTATTCGTATTACTCTTCATACACGAAACCTTATATCCAATGCTGTATGAATAAATTATTGCTGCCCCTGCTGCTAATCTGCCTTTCAAATGCTGTTTCTGCAGTCAATCAGAATGAACCTTATGACAAACTTATCCATAATTTCCTTTCCAATGACTGGCCATCTGTCCTTTCTGCAAAAGAAGGCCTTGAGAACCTGGAATCATCAGGAATTGAGCACATGTTGAAAATAATGGACAACTGCAGCCTGCATCCATTAAAAAACACAGGAGATCTTATCTATCCGGGCGCAGAGAAATTTTACGGACATGGTCAGATCATTGATTATGATATTGATGATTTATGTGTCAGGGCCGGATGGATGCTGGAGGATCTAACCTTTCAGAATTTCGGCTTCAGCGGGATACATTTGCCTGATGCCGAGCTGGCGGATTTTATCCGGTTTTCCTTTCCCGATTATTATAACAATTCTGCCAACCGAAAGGCGATCGACAAAATGACAACTGATGAAAAAAGAAAGCTGATACGGTCTATCAGCATTGACAGGGCGAGAAACTGGTGGAATAAGAACTCATCCGGTTGGAAACGGCTGGATGCCCTGTCAGAAGCCCTGTCCGGCAATGATGAAAAACGGCAGGTGAAAGCCCTGTTTTATCTGAGAAACGGTGTAACAACTTGCAGCGGACTTTCAGGTGATATTTACAGGACAAAACTCGAAAATCTGGTCATCAAATTGTCCCGCGTTGATCTTAGCAGGGTTTCGGAAAACGCAAAACTGATCCTGCTTGATACAGATATGGAATGGATGACGATTAAGACCGGGCGATAGTATTTCGTCTTTGATTTTTATAGAACCAATCTTTAACTATTATTGTAACCAAATTATTACAGAACATGAAGCAAACAATATTATTTGCAGCCTTTATCATGCTCTTGCTCAATTCCCCTGCTGCATTTACACAACAAAAGGAAATTTTCATCAAGCAATTGGAGTTTAAACTCGATCGGGTAAGTGATATTGATTATGAAAATGAATATTTTATGACCCTGAAATTAAACAAGGGAACTTCTTATAAATTCAAGATCACCAACCATCGCGACAATTATGCCGGAAAAGCAGTGTTTGAATTGCTTGACGCGGATAACCTGATCCTTACCAATTCAATCGGTGAGAAATATTTTGAAACCTTTAGTTTTGTTTGCAACAAAACTGCCTTTTACGATATCCTTATCCGGTTCAAGGAAAAGAAACCGGGCAATTCGGTAGTGGATATCTGCATGCTGCAGTAAATCTCAGAAATCCTGGAATGCTTTGCTGATCTCAACATTTATTACCTCGTTCTCAATAACATAACATTCCTGATCACAAGCTTCGGTAACAAGCAGCACTTTCAGTTTGGTGCCATCAATGGCATACAGGGTTTTATTGGCTTTTTTGTAATCAGCCCTGACAGAATATTTCTTATCTACCGGAACATAATGATAATAAGGACTTTTATAAGCCGTATCTGCATATTCTATCTGTCCGTTCTCGACGTCTCCCCTGTAAATAACAAGAGGAACTTCAGCAAATGAATCATTAATTGAAACATTGATTATCAGGTCAGCGAATTCCGGTTTTTCCTGATAACACTCCGAACAATCCACATCTCCGGTAAAAATCTTTTCACCGCAGGAAGAGCACAGCAACACGGTTGTTATTATGAATAAAACCCTCGGCATAATAGTAATATCATTCATAACCAATTAATTGTTGTATTTTCCGGATTCCCCTTTTTCCGGTTAAAAAGATACTCCACGGTAAAACCGCACCAGTGTCTGCTGTAATCTTTGAGCCGCAAATACATGAATTCATAATTCAATTTTAATCTGACAAAGTTATACTCCAACACCGCGCCTATTCTTGGGCTTAGAACAAGTCGCATATCCGGGGAACTTGCAGAGCCCCTGTAACCGCCAAAGGTAAGAACCTCTTTTATTCCTCCGAAAGCACCTGCTTTGAATTCCCCGTTTCCTGCCTTCAGGAAAAATCCTTTATCAACTGTGAAGGTTACCATGTGTCGCTTTTCCCAATATTGATAAAATTTTAATTCATCCTGTTGTTCCATCACACGAATATAATTGGGCCTGAATCCATATCCCAGGCTGGTCCAGAGGTTGTACTTCTTATCGCTGAAGCCAAGGTTAAACCCAAGCATCACATCACGGGCATTGAACGAAACATGGGAACCAACGGTAATTCTATTGAAATAAGGCCAGCGAACTGCCCTGGCTTCCTGATTACCAAGCATTTTTACAAGTGAATCACTATTATTTTCCTGCGCAAGTGTCATAGGATTCAGAGAATTGCTTATCCTGCTGTTTACATCAGCGCCATAGCCGATAAGCATCCGGGCAGCTTCAAAGTAATTCAATGAGGCTGCAAGGGACAGGGCTGTGTATCCGTTATCAGATCTTTTTTCGAGCAATGCACCATTCAGGATCAGGAGCTCCATGATCTCAGTATGGTTACCGGCTGTAGCAAAGTATAGCGGAGACCGTACTTTACTATCCTCACTGTTCACGTCTGCTCCCAATTCGAGCAAGGTGACGGTTGTTTCGTACCTTCCCAGGAAGGCAGCGAGCATGAGCGCGTCAATTCCTTCGTGACTTTTCAATTGAAAATCTGCATCGTAATACAGCATCAGGTCAGCCAGATAAAAGCTGTCAACGGCAATGGCATGCATCAACGGTGTTACACCCCGGTTGTCAGCCATATTTATACTGGCACCTGAACGTAACAGCTGTTCAGCTGTTTCAAATTGTCCGCTTCGGATAGCAGTGATCAGGGCTGTGAAGCCGTTAACAGATTTGAGATCTGAGCTGGCCCCCGATTGCAGGAGCAACCTGACCATGGGAATATTTCCGTTTTGGGCGGCATACATCAGTGCTGTAACCCCTTCCCATGTGGTTGCATCAACCTTGACACCTTTTTCGAGCAACTGTTGCACCTGCAGGGTATCTCCCCTGTCAGCGGCAATGATCAGCTGCAATTCCGGATCATTGCCGGAACCATCCACATTTTCCTGGGAATAAACCCTGCCTGCAGTTAAGGCCGTGAGTACAACTATAATGAACAAATATGACTTCATGAAGCAACTTTCAAACCACAGCCAGCTGTAATCTTTATCTGCATAATTAATGAAAATTTGGTATTTTTATATTGATTTTGAAAAGGAAAATTGATGATTGTATTGGAAAATCAGCTGCTGATCATCTTTGGTGCTTCTGGCGATCTTACCCGGCGGAAGCTTATACCTGCCTTATTTGAATTGTACCGGCAAAAATTATTGCCACCGCATTTCGCTATTCTGGGTATTGGCAGGACTGCCCTGACCTCGCAGACATTCAGGAAAAACATGCAGGCCGCCCTGCTGGAAAAAGAGAAATCCCTGCAGGCATCAAACCGGGAAATAAAAAGTTTTACAGGCATATTGCATTATTTGTCCATTGAAACCTCAGATCCGGCAGCCTATAAAATGGTGAAGGAAGAGATCATGCAACTGGATACCACTTACAAGACAAACGGGAACTGCCTTTTTTATCTGGCCACCCCACCAGATCTGTATGAGGTGATCGCCCGGAATCTCAGCCTCCAGGGACTCAACCGTCATGAATCCTCCTGGCGGCGCCTTATCGTGGAAAAACCATTTGGAAATAACCTGGCTTCCGCAAAGCGGCTGAATGTGCAGCTGATGAACTGTTTCTCCGAAGAACAGGTATACCGTATCGATCATTACCTGGGAAAAGAAACGGTTCAGAATGTGATGGTTACCAGGTTTTCAAACGGCATCTTTGAGCCCTTATGGAACCGTAATTATGTGCACCATGTTGAAATAACTTCTGCCGAAAGTCTGGGTGTTGAAGCCAGGGGAGGCTATTACGAAAGATCGGGAGCACTGCGCGATATGGTCCAAAATCATTTGCTTCAGCTGGTATCGCTTGTTGCGATGGAACCTCCCACGCAAATTCATTCACAGGCAATCCGGAATGAGACCCTCAAAGTGCTGCAATCGATCAGACCCATTGGTCAAAAAGATATTAAAACGCAGGTAATCCGGGGACAATATTCCGGATCAAATATCCGTGGTACCAAATACCTATCATACCGTGAAGAACCTGGCGTCAGGCCTGATTCCCGGACCGAAACATTTGTAGCCCTTAAATTGTATATTGATAACTGGCGATGGGGAGGTGTTCCTTTTTTAATTCGCACAGGTAAACGGCTTCCAACCCGGGTAACTGAACTGGTTGTTCATTTCAGACCAACACCGCACAAACTTTTTTGCTTTGACGAAGGACGTTTTAATACCGACAACCAATTGGTTATCCGAATACAGCCCGATGAAGGTATCCTGTTTAAATTCGGGATGAAGGTCCCTGGAGCCGGCTTTAATGTTCAGGATGTAAACATGGACTTCCACTACAGTGACCTTTCGGATAAGCCGATACCTGAAGCTTACCAGAGGCTGTTACTCGATTGTATGCAGGGAGATGCCACACTTTTTACCCGGGGAGATGCAGTAGAGCAAGCATGGAGTATTGTTGAACCTATTCTCAAAGCATGGGGAAAAAATCCTAAAATTCCGATTTTCGGCTACCCTTCCGGAACCTGGGGACCTCAGCAGGCCGACAGCTTGATTGATGATACCACTATGACCTGGCGTTATCCGTGCAAGAATCTTGCGGGTGATGGAATTTATTGTGAACTTTAAAGTATGTGCCCATGACCGGAATATATTGTTTCCAGACTGTTGAAGAAATGGCTGAAACAATGTGCCATGAATTCTGCAACCATGTTTCCGCGTTGAGCAGGGTTCAACAGCGTATTGGTATTGCATTTTCCGGCGGCAATACTCCGAAAGTGTTCTTCAAACACCTGGCAGCCAGTCAAAAGATCTCCGGAGAATTACTGAACTGGAATACAATACATATATTCTGGGTTGATGAAAGGTGTGTGCCTCCCGATCATCCCGACAGCAATTACGGAATGACATTAAAACATCTGTTGCAGGAGATAAATATACCTGACAGTAATATCCACCGGATATGGGGCGAAAATAATCCTGTTAGAGAAGCAGGGCGATATTCGGAAGAAATACTTCGGTTTGTAGTTCAGGAAAATGGTATACCTGTTTTCGACTGGATATTTCTTGGAATGGGGAGCGACGGACACACCGCATCTATCTTTCCCGACCGGCTTGACCTGATGAATTCGGTTAATATTTGTGAAGCCGTAAAACACCCGTCAAGCGGTCAGAACCGGATTACGCTCACCGGAAGAACGATTATGAACGCAAACAGGATCACTTTCATGGTCACCGGAAAATCAAAAAGCAAGGTAATCAGGCAGATCCTGGAGGGTAAACCCGAGGCAGAAAAATTCCCGGCAGGTCTTATCAAACAGTCCGGCGGGAAACCCGAGTATTATTTTGACGGCGAAGCGGCAATCCATATCACTTCAACCTGCCATGGTAAACATTAAGCGGGTCAGGAACCTGAAAGCCGGTCCGGTAATATCCGGACCAGTGTTGTACTGGATGAGCAGGGATCAGCGGGTACATGACAACTGGGCACTTTCATATGCCATTGAAACGGCCGAAAACATGGATCAGTCGGTAATGGTTGTATTTACTCTGGTAGATGACTTTCTCGGAGCTGCCTGGCGGCAGTTTCAGTTTATGCTGAAGGGATTGCAAAGGGTAGAAACCTGCCTGAAATCACTGAACATTCCCTTTTCAGTACTTATCGGAGAACCCTTGTCCACGATTCCCGGGTTCATCCGGCAGCATCATGTCAGTCGCATGGTGACTGATTTCGATCCGCTGAGAATCAAGCAGAACTGGAAAAAAGAATTGACCGGTCATTTAGCCATCCCGGTCGATGAAGTAGATACCCATAATATCGTCCCTTGCTGGATAGCATCCCAAAAGGAAGAATATGCAGCCTATACTTTCCGGCCGAAAATAACAAGGCTCCTGCCGGAATTTATGGATGAATTTCCGCCCCTTATCCCGCAACGGGGAAAATTTCATCTTCAACGCGTTAACTGGGAGGCTATTGCGATCACAGTTACAGCTGATCATTCGGTAAGGCCGGTTGAATGGCTCACTCCGGGTGAGAAGGGCGCAACTGCATTTCTTGGAAAATTCCTGGATGATAAAATTACCAGGTATGCTGCTAAAAGAAATGATCCCAACCTCAATGAAGTTTCGGGACTCTCGCCGTACCTGCATTTCGGACATATCTCAGCACAACGGGCAGCACTTGAGGTCACCAAAAACCTTCCACGCAATGAAAATACAGATGCCTTTCTTGAGGAACTTATTGTACGGCGCGAGCTTTCGGATAACTTTTGCTATTACAATAGCCGGTATGATAAAGTTGAAGGCTTTCAGCCATGGGCATGTGCAACACTGTATGAACACCGATCGGATAAAAGGGAGTATTTATACACCGATGAGCAGTTTGAGTTTGCCTGTACCCATGATTCATTGTGGAATGCAGCTCAGTGCCAGATGATGTATTGTGGCACCATGCATGGTTATTTGCGTATGTACTGGGCAAAAAAAATTCTGGAATGGTCATCCTCACCCGAGGATGCATTACGCACAGCAATTTACCTGAACGACAAATACCAGCTTGATGGCCGTGATCCGAACGGTTATACCGGATGTGCCTGGTCAATCGGGGGAATCCATGACAGGGCATGGGGTGAACGCGAAATTTTCGGAAAAATAAGGTTTATGAACCGCAAGGGTTGTGAACGGAAATTTGATGTCGTTCAATATATTTCAAGGATAAACAAAGTGATCAGGTCAGAAAAGCAGGGCTCAGGGCAACTGAACCTGCCAAATACCGTTACCTAAAACCGATCCATTGATAATCGCAGTGTTCGCCACAGTATAGTCGGTGTTATACCGAATAAGATTAAAACTACTGTTGGTATATCCACCCTCTCCTTCCTGAACAAAATTGTATTTGGTAAGCAGTTGATCCTCGTCAACCTGGTTAAGGCAGTACTGAAATTCCCTGCCATACTGCTTGAGCGCAGAAAGAAAATACAGGCCTATGTCATAGCCAAGCATAACGAAATTATAACCCTTTGGACTTATCTCATAGGGCTCATATCCATAGTTTGTCCTGCACTTGTACAAAAACCGCTTTACCTGCGGATCCGAATAATCGGTGTAGAAAGGGGTGATCAGATGAAGCTGCAGGATATGGAAATAATTCAGTTCAATGGTCTTCCAGTTTTGCCATGAAGGGAGACCGAATAATTTCATGGGATACAGGTCCGACATCATAAATAGCCGTGTTATCAGGCGGCTCACATCGGGTTCATTATCAGAAAATACAATAATTATATTTTCCTCATCCTGAGACAGCACCTGACTGAGTATCGAGATCAGACTGTCGTTCAGCAGGTAGTCATTAAACCGGAGCAGATTTCCATTGTCATCCAATGGAAGTTGCCCGGTAAATTGCCTTTTAAAACGCCAGGAATCACGCATGGAAATACTGTCGGTTCCCCGGATCAGTATAAACCGGCCTTTCCGGAACTGTGACAGATATCCGGCAAGTCCGTTACTTTCTGCAGCCGTGGATGGAATTACCTGGAATATTCTGGGATTGCTGTTAACCAGAGAAGGTCTGGTTGACAGCGGCGATACCAGGTTAAAATCCTGATACCTGGCCAGATGTCCGGCAATTTTCACATCCTCACTATATACCGGACCAATGATAAGATCGGGTTGTATCACAGATAATTCTCTGACAATCTTCTTTAATTTAAATGTATCCCGCTCGGTATCAAAAACATGCAAATTAACCGATAAACCCGCACTTTTCATTGAATCCAGGGCAAGGAGAAATCCTTCATAAAATTCCGAGAAATTGCGGCCTCTTAATCCCTGCTGCTTTTGCAACGGCACATATGTACCCTCCTCTGCCAGTGTATCTAGAGGCACCAAAGCCTCTTCCATAATATATTCCGCAAAAAAAGGAAGCAGCATCGCCACATTGTATGTCTTCATCTGATCAATAACCTGACAAGGATGCTCTACCAACTGTAATGAATCGGTAACAACAAGATCCGGATCAGGTTTTATTTCTTTCGGGATTTTAAGCACCTGGTTGGTCTTAATACCGTCTCTCAGCTCAGGATTATTGTTAATAATATCAGCAACGGTTACTCCATATTGCCAGGAAATCGCATACAGCGCGTCATTCTCCTTTACCGTGTAATAATGAAACAGGTTGTCATTTTCCGTAAGTTCAGGCCTGTTGCGCATTTCCCTTTTCCTGGGGATCCACACAGTCTGGTCGGGTTGAATGCCTTCACGTGCCCAAGGGTTATAATAATAGATTATCTCCACCGATACATCATACTTCCTTTTCAATGAATACACGGTTTGTCCCCTTTTAACAGTATGTGCAATAAAATCCTCCTTGTTTTCGGGATACGGAGCAGCCTGTATGGGTTTGGGCTTCGGCTCCGGGATCCTAAGGGCCAGGCCTTCCCGGAGGCTGGCGGGGTCGATCCCCGGATTATCCCGCAGTATGTCTTCCTGGGTCACCTCATAGGCCTTGCTAATGGAATACAGGGTTTGTCCCTTCTTCACCGTATGAATGAAGTAAATCTTCCCGTTGACAATTGTCCTTTCCTGCGACCGGACGACCTCAGCCGGCTGAAACTGAGCAGCTGTAAGTTGGGATAACAACAAGAGCAACTGAATGATGACAAGAATACCGGCTAATTTTTTCAATCGGAGCGGATTTAAAACATCGGTTCCAAAAGTAGTAAAGATAGCGGTAAATAAAAAATGAGTTTTGCGGGATGTATTGAATGACAATCTGTCATTTTGATCGTTTTGGCTTGATTTTAGCACACCGTTAAGGTAAAAATTGGAGGCGTATGGGCAGCATTGTTAAAATATCCGGCGCTGGAAATCCAAGAGTTGGTCTGGTATCCGGCAATTCTGACAGCGGGATTGAAAATGACCGGCAGACTTTTATCGATCCTTTTTCCAGAATTATCATCGACGCTTCAGGAAAAGTTAGTCCTGCCGTGGCACAAATCATAGTTCATAAAACCGATGCAAGAAGACGAAGCAGTACCCCGGAGGGGGCAACCGGTTCAGGCTTTCTGGTATCACCTGAGGGATTTATTGTAACAAACAGCCATGTTGTGAACAAGTCCCGGGAGATCGTTGTAAATCTTCCTGACGGATCATCCTATCAGGCAGAACCGATTGGTGAGGATCCTTCAACTGATTTAGCGGTGATCAGGGTTTATGGTCACAATTTTATACATGCCGGTTTCGGTGACTCAAGACAATTAAAAGTGGGACAACTTGTTATAGCTATCGGTAATCCATTCGGTTTCCAGTTTACCGTGACCACAGGTGTGGTAAGCGCTCTTGGCAGGTCGATGTACAGTTATACCGGCAGGCTGATCGATGGGGTGATTCAGACCGATGCAGCCCTGAATCCAGGTAATTCAGGTGGTCCACTGATCAATGCAAACGGAGAAGTGATTGGTATTAATACTGCAATTATATCATCAGCACAGGGTTTATGTTTTGCCGTGGGATCAAGTGTGGCTGAATATGTGGTTGGTAAACTTATAACCACAGGCAGAGTCAGAAGGGCCGCGCTTGGAATAGCAGGCCAGACTATCATTCTGCCCAGAAGAGTGGTCGATTATAATCACCTGACCCTGAACCGGGGAATTCTAATTCAACAGGTCATTAATACGAGAAATATTGATAATGCACAATTAAGCCCGGGAGATGTGATCGTAGCCTTTAACCACTTACCGGTAGGCTCGGTTGACGAATTATATCTGCAGCTCAATGAGCAGGTCATTGGCAAAAAAGTAGAAATGGACATACTGAAGAAGGGCATTAAAAAAACGGTTGACGTAATGTTGGGTGAAGCCCGGTAAGAATACCCTGCAGATCATTCATACCGAAGCGCCTCAACGGGATTGGTCCTGGCCGACCTAATGGTTCGATAGCTTATTGTTATTAAAGCAATAATTAATGCTATTAAAAATCCTGCTAGGAAATCCCATGGTCTGAGATCTATCCGGTAATGGTAGTTTTGCAGCCAGTTTTTGGCAACAAAGTAAACCAATGGCCAGCTAATAAGGGCTGAAATAGTAACCAGCCAGATAAACTCCTTTGAAATCAGGTAAAATATGCCTGCCAAGGAGGCTCCCATGGTTTTTCGAATCCCGATTTCTTTGGTACGTTGCTCAATTGTAAATGAGGTGAGGCCAAAAAGTCCCAGCGATGCAATTATAACGGCGAGTATGGAAAAAATTACCGATAGTTGTGCGCTTTGTTTTTCTTCCTTATACTTTTGTTCAAAATCCTGATCCATAAAGAAAAATTGGAGCGGATCATTGCCGGCAAAAACATTCCAGACCTTTTCAACTTCTTTTATGGTGTTTGATGTAGCCCGGGTAGATAACCTGATGCTGAAAAATCCATAATTATCGCCTTCGGATTTTATTTTGAAAACATAGGGGTTAATCGCATTTTGAAGTGATTCAAAATGAAAATTCTTCACAATCCCGACTATGGACAGTTTTTCAAAGTTATCGACCAACCTGGTTGCAAGAGGATTGGTAAGATTTAATCGTTTAACTGCAGTTTCGTTTACAATGCATGCAGTATTGTCAGTCGTAAAGGATTCATTGAAATCCCTGCCTGAAGTAAGGCTAATTCCGTAAGTTTCGAAGAAATCATAGTCGATATAATTTATTTTGAATTCCATTATATCTCCAACCCTGCCTTCCACCACATAAGTCTTGCCTGATTCGCTGCGACCGGGAACGGCAGTTGAGGATGCCACCTTGAGCACTTCCGGTATCTTAGCCAGCTCATCTTTAAAGACTTTGATCTGGTCACCAATTGCATCTGCATGGGAAATCACCAGGAGTTGTTCTTTATTAAATCCGAGATCCTTATTTAACATAAACTTAATTTGCCTGAACATAATAAAAGTTCCTACAATTAATACAATCGAGATAGAAAACTGGAAAATCACCAGGATACTTCTAAGCCTGCCATTCTTCATGCTGTCCCTGAGTTTCCCTTTAAGAACAATGTATGGATTAAATGCCGAAAGGAAAAAGGCCGGATAACTGCCTGCAATCAAACCAAGAATAACCGATAAACCAAGCAATGCCGGAATCACAAACCAATTACCGAAAAGGTTCAGTTGAAGATCAATGCCCAGCATGTTATTAAAATAAGGAAGAGAATTCTCAATGACAACTATTGCCAAAATCAAAGCTGCAAATGAAAGAAGTATTGATTCCGCTAAAAATTGACGCACCAGCATTCCTTTTGTTGATCCGGATACTTTTTTTATCCCTACTTCCTTTGCTCTTTTGGAGGCTTGGGCAGTAGACAGATTCATAAAATTAATGGCTGCAATAATAATTATCAGAACGGCAATGCTTCCAAATATATACAGGTATTTAGGATTATTCGGAGGCTTGGTATTCGCGGGCTGAGTAATTTTGGGATTAAGATGTATATCCTTAATCGGTTGCAATGAAATGGTATACTTGTTCCTGGTAATTAATTCATCGATTGTAATTCCCAACGCCTGCTGAGCAAGCTCACCCATATATTTACGAATCATTCCGGGCATTTTGGCATTTACCTGTTCATGATCCGTATTGGGCTTCAGAAGAATATAAGTACCATAGTTGTTGTTTCCCCAATAAGTATCTCTTGATCTCGGGTTGGTAATGAACGAACCGATCATGTTTGCCGTGAAATGTGAAGTTTCAGGAATATCAGCCATTAAACCGGTAATCCTGTAAGGGACGGTATCATTTCCGATAAGCAGTGATTTGTCAATCGGATCGTCCTTATCAAATAATTTAACAGCGGTTGATTCCGAAATTACCAATGTGTGAGGTTCACTAAGCACTGTCTTTTTATTTCCCCGCAACAATGGGATGGAAAAAACATTAAAAAAAGAAGAGTCGGATTCAATAAATCCTTTTTCAAAATACTTTTTTCCCAAATATTCTACCAGAGGTTCACTGGGAGTACTAATTCTGGTGAAATCCTCCACTTCCGGAAATTCTCTCAGCATAGTGGGTCCAACGGATGCAGAGGTAATAGCAACATTTAATTCCTGCTCTCCGATTATACCGCTTATAACCAACCTGAATATCCTGTCTTTCTTCTCGTTATATTGATCATAACTCAATTCATGAATAATAAAAAGTGCAATGATCAGGCTACAGGCAATACCAATTGATAATCCTGTAATGTTGATAAGAAAATAGCCCTTTTGCCTGTTCAGTGTACGGAGACTGTGTTTAAATAAACTGTTTATCATTGCCGGCTTCAATTATACATTTGTTAAGCACCTTTTTAACTGACAATACCTATGCCAATTAATGTAATTATTTAAATATCTATTATTTAAGATTATCGATTAATTAATAATTAAGGGCAATTGTTCAGAATATGAACATATCATGTCCATTTTATGAACAGGGCGATATTGATCAGGTTGAAAACCATTCAAGAAGGGTAAACCCGAAAAACCTGTTATCCGTTGAATTTTAACCCCACGATCCCAATGAGTATCAGGGAGGCAAAAAACAACCTTAACAGGTTGGCCGGGTCCTTAAAGAAAATGATACCGATAAGGAGTGTACCGGCAGCACCTATGCCGGTCCATACCGCATAAGCTGTACCGATGATAATGCTTCTCTGGGCAAGCCACTGGAATAATCCGCTCAGCGCCATTGACAGCACTGCAACGGTAATCCATATAACGCGGTGGTTGGTTGTTTGCGACAATTAAAATCCCAATGGCCAGCCTATTTCAAAAATTCCGGCAATAAGCAAGTATATCCAGTTCATTGAAAAGTGGAATACTATTCTTCCACAGCGGTAATCATATCAGGCAATATCCCGTCAATAGCCGATTCCACCCTTTTCCAATCAGGTATAAGCGGGGATCCGTAATGCTGGTCACAGAAATCAAGCACCCCCGAATCAATGGCCATTGCAAAAAGTTCAACAGTTTTGAGCTCTTCGTGAAAATCAAAGGCTATACGTTTGTCATACATCTCGGCCAGTGATTCATAAATGCCCACCATTTCACGTGCGTGTTTAAGATAGGTCAGCCTGATGGTCCGGAATATTTCCGTATTCAGTGATACACCGTTACTGGTCAAATGGGTGAAGAATGTCCTGGCAATATCGGAGGCCATTTTATACAATCCCTTTTCGCTTTCAGAGCCAACAGCTTGATGTTTGTGATCATACCTGCTTGCAAGCTCAATCTGGCATATCCGCATTTCCCTGACCAACCGGTATATTTCACCGAGAAGTCCCACCTCTATTCCCCAATCCGAAGGGAATTGCATCATCCGGGCCTGACTGGTGTAAGTGGCAAATTCGCCTGATAACGGATACCTGAAATCCCCCATATAATCCAGAAATTCGGTACTGCCAAACATATCCTTCAGGGTGCGTACCAGAGGAAAATAGAAAAGCCGGGTTACCCTGCCGAATAGTTTTCCATCATACCTGATATAGTACCCCTTTACAAACTGGAAACGCATATGCATAAGCGGAAATAGAAGCCGGGTCAGAAAATCGCGGTTATACGTGAGGATATCGGCATCGTGGAAAGCGATGGCAGAGACCTCTCCCTTTCCGATGATATAACCAAGGCTGGTCCAAACAGCCCGGCCTTTTCCCCTTACACCCAGCGGCAAATGTTTTTCAATCCGGCTGACAATCTCAGAAACTTCCGGTTTGTCATTCCAAACCAGTGTGGCCTTATCCCCGAGTGGCCTGACAATCTCCTTTGCCTTAATATATTCCTCTTTAGCAGCCTGGTCGAGTGATATATATATCTTTTTTACATAGTTGGTTTCGGAAAGAACACCAATAATATGCAGCATAGCATCACTGGAAAGGTCTCGGAAAAGAGCCGGTATCAGCACACCGACCGGGATTTTTGCCGAGGCTTTTTGCACCTTCTCCTCCATGGCCTCACAACTTTCATCCTGAAGCAGTGAAAATGTGGGTACTTTGTTGATATGAAAATCTGCCATAGTATTACGCATTAATTGAACATACCTAGCTGGTTCAACTTTTGAAAAACAACATAAATTTACTACTTTTATTTTTTAACCCTTTGGTTTTACCCCATAATCAATACTCTTATGAAGACATGCAATACGTTTGCAATCATCTGCCTGATGGTTTTGTCGGTAGCAGCCTGTAAAAATGCCGGTATCAGGAATGTTGAAGTCAGTTCTGCGCTTAAGGACTGGGAAATGGTGTGGTCTGATGAATTTGAATACACAGGCCTGCCCGACAGCACTTCCTGGGCATACGATGTTGGCGGTCATGGCTGGGGCAACCAGGAAAAACAGTATTATACCGGTGGAAGGATTGAAAATGCACGGGTTGAAAATGGTATGCTGATCATAGAGGCCAGAAAGGAAACATGGGACAGCAATTCATATACTTCAGCAAGGTTGGTTACCCGTGATAAAAAGGAATGGCTCTATGGGAGATTCGAGATACGGGCAAAACTCCCGCGCGGAACAGGTACCTGGCCAGCCCTATGGATGCTGGCTGCTGCACACAGTTATGGCGAAGGTTACTGGCCGCATAATGGAGAGATTGATATCATGGAACACGTTGGTTTTAACCAGGGTTCTGTACATGCCTCCACACACAGCCTGAAATATTTCTGGCAGATTGGTACACAGCGTACCGACACCATTATTTCACCCGATGTTTCCGATGCTTTTCATAATTACATCCTGGAATGGTATCCGGAAAAGCTCCAGGTAATTATGGACGACAGCCTGTATTTCACCTCGTTGAATGACGGAACCGGATGGGAAGCCTGGCCCTTTGACAAGCCTTTCTACCTGATCCTGAATATTGCAGTGGGCGGAGCATGGGGCGGGCAGAAAGGCGTTGACGATTCCGTCTGGCCGCAGCGGATGGAGGTGGATTATGTGAGGGTGTATGGGAGGAGGATTTAAGATTTAAGATCTAAGATTTAAGATTACTGAATTTATACTGCGGAGCGGTTTAGGTATTGTAGAAATAGGATGCCGATCCGAATCCTTTTCCCCGGGGATTAACTGTTATTATATATTATTTTTTGAATTGTAGTTTAACCATTTATCTTTGCACCGTTATTTGGAGAGATGCCGGAGCGGTCGATCGGGGCAGTCTCGAAAACTGTTGTCCCGCTTCGCGGGACCGGGGGTTCGAATCCCTCTCTCTCCGCAAAAGTTTTAAAATCCCGCGGCCTTGCCATGGGATTTTACCTTTTTGGGTAGCCCAAGTTTTGCTTGAGGCAGACCAAAAAGGTAAAAGACCATCCAGTGCGCAGCGATGGGCGGGACTTTAAAACGATTGCAGGGTTCCCACCAAAGGGAACACGAAGTAATCCCTCTCTCTCCGCCGAACGCCTGAGCAGGCAAAAGCAAAACCCCGCAAAACCTTGATTTTACGGGGTTTTTAATTTTGACCTGAAGCAAAAAACATCGAAAAAAAGCATTATTCTGCGGCCAATTCGGTGGACTAAAACAACCCTATTAGTTAGTCCACCGAACTACATCATATAGCTTTGATTTGCAGCACTTTGCATTTTGTGAAATGCCTCATTTTTAATAGGTTTGAACGAGTAAGAATTAAAAAAATGAGGTGCCTTATGAACACATTTTCAATGTTGTTTTTTATTAAAAGAACCAAACTTCTAAACAATGGTGAAGCGCCGATTTATCTGCGTTTTACGACTAACGGACTTAGGGGTGAAATGGCCATCTACCGGACAATCCACCCGGAAAAATGGGATGCTTCAAAAGGCAAAGCCAAAGGAAATTCACGGGAGATTCGAGAATTGAACTCCTATCTGGATGAATATGTAAGTAGGTTAGTCCAGTGTAAGCGACAATTGGAAAATGATTTCAAGCCGTTAACACCGGAATCATTAAAAAATATGCTCCTGGGCAATGATGAGACAAATTATTATTTTCTGGCAGTTTTCAAAGAACACAATGACAAACTGAAAATCCTCGGTGAAAAAGAAGTAGCTGCAGGTACAATTGAGCGATACCAGACTGCCTATAAGCATTTACAGAATTTTATCCGGTGGCAGTATAAAAGGGAGGATTTTCTGTTACGGGATGTAAACTTTAGCTTCATCAAGAATTTTGAATTTTATATGAAAACTGAGCGTAATTGTGCCCACAATACGACAGTCAAGTACATCAAGAATATTAAAAAGATCATCCGGATTGCCATGTCAAATAGCTGGATCAAACAGGATCCTTTCAGGGACATTAAATACCGGTTTGATGAAGTGGATGCTGTCTACCTGGATGATGATGATTTGAATGCCCTTGT
>DATEVU010000104.1:0-8714 GCA_035258345.1 Bacteroidales bacterium | reverse complement strand
ATGGGCTTATTCCAAAGGATACCGGTAGTGCCCCAGCTGGCTGTCATGGTGTTAAAATTCCCGGTAACTCCTGCTGTTACCAGCATCCAGCCCTTATTGATCAGATTGAAGAAGTTTTCATTCAGTAATTCAGGATCAACCTGATTAAAACCTGGTTCAGTCATATTATTTTAATTTCTGTAAAATTAGTGCATTCGGAATTGTTTTTCATTCCCTGAAAATAATTACATAGGTAAGAAATCAGATATCTGATGTTGCTGAAACCGATTTTTTATTAATTTTATTCCTAATCCAGCTGCTTTCACTTATGATTTGTGTTTGTTTTGCAGGTATGTCCAGGAAATACTTATACCCGTATTTATGAAGAATGCTCAAGTTCCTGAAGGTTATCTCTTTTCCAGGAAATACACCAATTATGTATTCTCCCTCCTGTTCCTGTTGTATATGTTCGATTACGTGGACCGGATGGTAGTTACATCGCTTTTCCCGTTTCTCAGGGCCGATTGGAATTTAACCGATACGCAATGTGGTATGATGGTTTCGGCTGTTTACTGGTCAATTGTGGCCCTGACATTCCCGGTATCCATACTGGTTGACCGCTGGAGCAGGAGAAAGACCATCGGTATTATGGCGGTGGTGTGGAGTGTGGCAACAGGTATGTGTGCACTGACAAAAACGCTTCCGCAGCTTTTAACGGCCAGAACATTCATCGGGATAGGTGAGGCAGGATATGCTCCCGGGGGCACTGCCATGATTGCTGGTTTATACCCCCAGGAAAAGCGTTCATGGATGATGGGTTTGTGGAATGCGTCCATTCCGCTGGGAAGCGCCATTGGAATTGCCCTCGGTGGTATAATTGCCACCCACTGGGGCTGGCGGCATGCCTTCGGACTGGTTGCCATTCCCGGTCTGATAGTTGCCATATTGTTCTTCTTCGTTAAGGATTATAAGACCGTAGGATTGACAAGGAAGGCAAAGGATACCGACCGGAAAAAAGAAAGAAAGGAAGTGGCCATGTCAATTAAGGACATGTTCAATGAGTTTCTCAATAAACCGTCTCTGATATTCACCTACTTTGGGATGGCAGGTGTTGTATTTACCACCACTTCGCTGTTAACGTGGCTGCCTACTTATTTTCACCGGGTACAGGGTCTTCCCGAAAGCCAGGCAGGCATAAAATCCAGCGCAGTAATGGTTCTGGCACTAATAGGAGCACCTTTGGGTGGTTATATTGCCGACCGGTGGAGGAAGAAAAAAGTAAATGCACGACTTCTTTTTCCAACCATATCTACCCTATTGTCCGCCATAATGTTATTCCTCGCTTTCGTGGTATTTCCCGGGAAAATGCAATATTTACTGTTACTAACCCTGGGAGTTCTGATCACTGCATTTGTGTCGGCTGCTTCTGCCGTTACACAGGATGTTGTTCATGCCGGTTTGCGTGCCATGTCATATGCCGCTGCTGTAGTTGTTCAGAACCTGCTTGGCGCATCCATGGGACCCATTGCAATCGGGGCATTGTCGGATGCAACCAACATACAGACTGCCATGTCGGTATTGCCAATTGCCCTGATGCTGGCTGCCGTGATGTTTTTTACAGGATCATTTTATTATGAGCGTGATCTTTCAAAGGTTGAGCCTGTTAAATTGGTATCTGTGTAGGGGAAGTGATCTTTTCCCTGTTTTAATCAAATCATAATACTACTTTTAGCACGCTAAATTATTTGTACGAATAAGTGTTCAGAAAAAAGAAAATTGACGAGTGGGCGCTGGATTACTGGCTGTTGCAGCAATATGCCAGGCTGTGCTTCCGGATATATTACCGGAAAATTGAAGTGGTGAACAGGCAGAATATTCCGGATAACCAACCGGTCATTCTTACTCCCAACCATCAGAATGCCCTGATGGATGCCATGGTGCTGGTTTGCAACACCGGAAAGCAAAATGTTTTTTTAGCCAGAGCCGATATTTTTAAAAGTAAGTGGCTCATCAGGTTCCTGACCTTTGCGAATATCATGCCCATTTACCGCATTCGCGACGGTATTGAAAATGTAAAACGAAACGATAAGGTATTTGAAAAAACACTGGATGTATTACACAACAAGTTAAATCCCCTGGGCATCTTTCCCGAAGGAAATCACGGTGACAGGAGACGGCTCAGGCAGCTGGTGAAGGGACTGTTCCGCATTGCCTTTCAGGCCCAGGAGAAATACGGCGACCAGCCGGGAGTGAAAATTGTTCCCATTGGAATTGATTATGGTCATTATCAGCATTTTCGAACCACGCTGTTCGTAAATGTCGGCAAGCCTATTGAAGTATCGGAATTTTACCCTGCTTACCGCCTTAACCCGGTGAACGGGATTAATATGCTGAAAGAGAGATTTGCTGGAAAACTGAGCGGGCAGATGATCGATATTCAAACCGAAGCGTATTACGAACTCTTTATGGAACTCCGCGGACTATTCAACGATGAGATGCGGAAGATACTGGATATCCCCGATAAATCACTTTCGGGGAGATTCAGGGCCGATAAGGTTATGATAGACCGGTTAAACCTGGAGCTTGAAAAAAATCCGGAATCCATCGGTGCCTTGAATAATCTGATGATGCGTTACCAGGAGGGACTGCGGCGTGCAGGTCTGCGCGACTGGGTGGTGAAAAAGAATACGTATCCTGTTGCCGGTCTTTTACTGGGTGTAATTGCCGCACTGGTGCTGCTGCCGGTATTTATTGCAGGTTTGATAAATAATTACCTTCCTTACTGGTTTGCAGGTTCCAGGGTAAAAAACCTTAAGGATCCTCAGTTTCACAGTTCTTTCAAATACGTGATCGGAATGATCGCTTTTCCGCTCTGGTACCTTGTGCTGGCAATTGTGCTTATCTTTTTCCCTTTGCCGGCCATTGTTAAACTGGTGTATATATTATTATTCCCGGTAACCGGATTATTCGCATTCGGGTATTACATCAGGATGAAAAAATTAGTTGCGCTCATCAGGTATTCTCTATACAACAGAAAACCTGAAATAACAAATTTGAAAAATATGCGAGGAAGCATCCTGGAGCGGATGTATGAAATCGTGAACCGGCATTCTCCTGTCCATGAAAATTCACGGTAAAACAGCCTGGATAACGGGCGCCTCATCCGGAATTGGTGAAGCCCTTGCAGTGGAACTCTTCCGCAAAGGTGCCACGGTTATTCTTTCCGCGCGTAACATAACGCGGCTGAATGAACTTAAAGCACGGCTCGACGGCATTGAGCATGGCCGTTGCCATGCAGTGCCCTGTGACATAACCCGGCAACTATCTATAGATCAGGCAGTGCAACAGGTGAAGCAACTCACGGAACGGGTGGACATCCTGGTCAACAATGCCGGTGTGAGTCAGCGTTCTACCGCCCTGGAAACCAGCCTAGAAACTGTCCGGGAACTTTTTGAGGTGAATTTTTTCGGAGCCGTTGCGGTCACGGGTGGCATCCTTCCCTGGATGATCAGCGGGGGTGGGGGACATGTGGTAGTAATCAGCAGCATGGCCGGTAAATACGGCTTCCGTATGCGCTCATCCTATGCAGCTTCCAAGCATGCCCTGCATGGTTACTTCGAGACCCTTCGGTCCGAAGTGCACGATAAGCATGTGAAGGTTACCATGGTTTGCCCGGGTCGTATCAAAACCGATATTTCCGTGCATGCACTTACCGGAGAAGGCAAATTGTACGGAAAAATGGACAAGGGCCAGGCAAATGGCGTACCTGTTGATAA
Organism: Bacteroidales bacterium; assembly: GCA_035258345.1. Lineage (GTDB taxonomy): Bacteria > Bacteroidota > Bacteroidia > Bacteroidales > UBA10428 > UBA5072. The sequence continues at coordinate 4,959 of DATEVU010000104.1, read as the reverse complement.
GTGTGCCAGGAAAATTGTCCGGGCCGTTGAACAGGAGCGAAAGGAGGTATTCATCGGCGGTGCCGAATTGTTCCTGCTGGCGGTGAAACGGATCTGTCCGCCTGCCTATTATTGGATCGTGAATCGTGCAAGCCCAACCTGATCACAGTGAAAAACCAAATTCTTTGATCTTCGATCTTTGATCTTTGATCTTTAATCTTTAATCAATATAATCGTTGAAAGAAAAAGTAATAAGCGGGATACAGCAGATCGGAATCGGCGTACCCGACGTGAGGGAAGCCTGGAAATGGTATAAACAGATTTTCGGAGTGGATATCAGGATGTTTGAAGACTCGGCAGTGGCCGAGCACATGTTGCCCTATACCGGCGGAAAACCTCAGAAAAGACACGCGGCGCTCGCATTGAACCTGCAGGGTGGAGGCGGATTTGAGATATGGCAATATGTGGAGCGTACCCCATTATCTGCAAAATTTGAGATACAGCTGGGGGACCTGGGTATTTTCGCTGCCAAGATCAAATGTCACCATGCCAAAGCAACATATGATTCCCTGAAATCGCAGGGTGTACAGATGCTCAGTGGCATTCTCCGGGATCCGCGTGGCAAGGAGCATTTCTTTGTCAAGGATCCCTATGGTAATATTTTCCAGCTGGTCACCAGTGTTACCTGGTTCAGGAATGAAAAGAAACTTACCGGCGCGGCATACGGCGCTATCATCGGGGTATCTGATATCAACAGGTCAATCGGATTCTACAAAAGCATACTGGGATATGACCAGGTTATTTTTGATGAATCCACCCTGTTTGGAGAGTATGCCAGTCTGCCCGGCGGTAACATGCAATTCAGGCGCGTGTTGTTACGACACAGCAAACCCAGGCTTGGAGCATTCAGTCCCCTTTTCGGAACAAGCGAGCTCGAACTGGTCCAGGTCCTCAACCGTGAACCACAGAAGATCTATAAAGAAAGATTCTGGGGTGACCTGGGATTCATCCACCTGTGTTTCGATATCCATGGCATGGATCTGTTGCGGGAAGAATGCCGTCAAAAGGGATTTCCGTTTACCGTAGATGTGGACCACAGCTTTGACATGGGAGAAGCTGCCGGTTCGTTTTCCTATACCGAGGACCCCGACGGGGCACTCATAGAATTCGTGGAAACACATAAAATACCCATTCTAAAAAGCATCGGCTGGTATCTTAACCTGAGAAAGCGCAAACCGGAAAAGGCCCTGCCCAACTGGCTGCTGAATGCCATCCGGTTTAACAGGGCAAAGGATATATAAGCCGATGGGCTTTATATTGTAAAGATTTGCGAAGAATTGGAATTGATCATTTCTTTTTCAGCAGAAGCACAACCGGACCAGTATAGGGGGGTTCAAAGACTGAGAAATATCCCCCTTTTATGGTTCTGACACCCACAACTGTCCTGTTAAGAATTGGAATAAACCATTCCACCTCCATTTCGCCATTCACTGCGGCCAGATTTACGGTTGCCTTACCACCTGCGGGAAAGAAAATGATGTATTCAACACCGGGATTTGCCAGACAATAGTTAGTGGTTGACAACTCACCGTGGGGAACCATTTTTGCAAGGTCCACCTTCCCGGACATTTTTCTTATGTATCCCATATTCTGCCGGAGGGGCCCATAATCAGGATAATTCCGCTCATCCTTGCTTATGCCCCCGGTCACAAAGGCATAGCTTACCTTGTCGGGATCAATCTCACCTCCTGAACTGTACCACGGATCCATAAATATGGGATTAAGCCCGCGGCAAAAGCTTTTCCAGGCCCATATGTAATTGCCCCCGATACCCCAGAGATGATCTGTATCAACAATACAAACTTTATTGTGGTGATTGGCGGGTGGATTATCCCCATAATCCTCAACAAACCTGGAATCGGCAAGTGACCATCCGGCCGGTTCCCAGGTAGGTGAAACATAATCCGCAGGGCTGTCCCATAATTCCTGATTCAGCATGGGTGGGCTCACCCTGCTGCCGAGACCAACCATATGTTGCCTGGGAAGATCTTTTTCCACGTTATGGATAAAATCAATCATATGATAATTCCAGGCCGTGGTACCCCCTTCATTAATGATCTCAAAAAGAATATTGTCGAGGTCATTAAGTGTTTCAATAACTTTACGTGCATACGCTTGCTGGTATGCAAGTGCCTTACTGTTCCCCAAACTGTGCAGAGTAGGTTTGTCCGCCTCATCCTGGTTGCAGTTCATCACATCCACACCATTGACATTGTTGGCCTTGTTGAAAGGGTGCGAAATGAAAGGGTCAGCGTTTTCTATGGCCAGCTTATTCTGGCTCCAACCCTGAAAGAGCATAACCGAAACATAAATGCCCCTGTTCCCGGCTTCAATAACCCTTTCGCGCATCCGTTCAAAATAGTGCTGATTCCATTCATCCAGGTTGAATTTTGGTTTTCCGTCATTGGCGAGTCCCGGACCGCTCCTTTTGTAAGGCATTGGAGCTATATTTATCAGCGTCTGCGTCCAGGCTTGTCTTTCGGGATGTTCCCAAACCCAGAACCGCATAAAGTTGTGGTTATGCGACTGCATGAAGTCAAGGTATTCGGTCCAATTGAATTCAGGACGTCCTTCCCTGGAGGACATATCCTGAAAATTCTCCCAGGTATGCGAACCGGTCAGCAATATAGCCTTTCCGGTGTTATCGGTAAAATATCGGGGATTTGCAGGACTGTTTTTTAGCGGACCGTTAAAATAATTTTCAAATTCTTTTAGATTTTCAGGCTGTGCGGTTACAATACTGAACTGAAATAACGAAAACAAAAGCCAGGTAATTCGATTTTTAATTCTCATTTTTAATATTTATTTGATTGTTATTATTTACCCCGACGAGGTACCCCGTCGGGGTGGTCAGGTGTATTCCGGAAAAACTTTAAAAGTATTAAAAGAATCAATCGGGAATACAACAATTGCATTTTCATATCCGGATATTTTTCAGGTGAAAAGTAATGAAATTTTTGGACCTTATTGGCAGTTCACTACACCTGTATTTTCAACTTGTTTTTCATAACTTTTGGCATTATCCGGAATCCGGAATTGCCCCTGCCGGTTAACAAACAATGTAATTTAACGGAGCCGGAAAACACCGATGCGTTGAAGGCCGTCGCCCGGATCAGTTTAACATCGTATCACCCACGGATACTCTCCGTAGTGCGCCATTGCCATAAAATCTCACGATTATGGCTTTGAGTTTGCCAAGTTGTTTCCGGTATGCGCAGGAATAGATTTGATCGGAATCATAGAAAAAGTATGCCGTATTATTTGCTGTCTTCAAGGAATATTTATGCCATGCAGAAACATCCCGGGCAAAAGCAGATAAATCGTCAAACCGGCCCGTAAAGTGCTTTTCACTCACAATAAGATCGACATATCTGAAGCATCCGGGATGAACAAATCGGTATTTAATATCTCCCGTTTCAGCCTGCAATAATACCTCAATGTCGAAGCACGGATTGCCGCCCAGTGGTTTATTGTTCATGGCCTCTACCTGAAGATCAAGTTGATCGAGTGAAATATCAAAGGTGTCGGCATACCTGTACTCCATATAAACATCAGTAATTCCGGCGGGCAGTAATTTCATTTTTTCCGCAATAGGAAGGTAAAGAATACTATCCCTTTTAAACAGTGCAGGTTCTTCAAAAGCACTGTATTTCCAATACCTGTCATTCGGTGAAAAGCCAGCCTGCCATTGTTTGGAAAGGCCATGTACATATGACTTTGCAAGGGTGTCAAGCCGGTGAAGAATATATACTTTGTGATAGCCTGCAGCTTTAACATATTCTGTTACGGTAGTTTTGTTCTTGTCAATTGGCAAAAGGAGTCTGTCACCAAAATCAATGAAAACCGAATCATTTCCGGCCTTTAATGAATAATTGAAGACAGTTGTAAAGGGCACTTTTTGCGTTTGTTTTACCGGCTGGAAGGTAAGTTCTGCCTTCTTTGCGAAAAGATAAGTAATCGATAACCAGCACGCAATTGCCATTATCAGGGTAACTGCAATCCATATCAAATGCAACCTCTTTTTCGAACCCAATTTTGGCTTCCCTGAAGAATCTTTTGATGCATCCAATAATTCATCCCAGTTTTGGTAGCCCAGAAATTCTGCTATCGCATTAAGCGTAAACCTTTGGGGTACGTAAGCATTACGGGTTGACTTTTTTCCCAGGAATCTTTTTAAGGTTGATTCACTTACCCTTTTACCGGTTAACAGGAATATGTCATTGCTTAATTGAACAAAATGTTGGTTGGTCCAGTGAATGATATTGCCATACGAATACTTGTTTTCAATTAAGTGGTTACAAAAGGCTTGGGCAGCTGAGAATTCCATAGCAAAATAATTGAGACTAAATTATAAAAAATACGCTACACGATAACAGTCCGGATAGGCAATTCCATCGTGGCACAAAATGACCGGAAACTGACCAATCCTTTTTACATACTTTACCTGGTGCATTTGGTATATTGCTTTCAATTATCAATAATAAAAATATCACCATGAAAAAGGAAAATATTCTACCCGGATTATTTACCATAACAAGAATGCTTCTTGGATGGCATTTATTTTATGAAGGATTGGTGAAAGTGACTAATCCGGACTGGACATCAGCACCATACCTTGCCAATTCGAGATGGATTTTTTCCGGAATTTTTAATCACATGGCTTCGAGTCCTGGTATTATGCAGGTTGTTGATTTTATGAATGCCTGGGGTTTAACACTTGCCGGTCTGGCATTATTACTTGGTGTGTTTATCCGGATCTCCTGTCTGGGAGGTTCCCTGTTACTTCTGTTTTATTACCTGGCCTATCCGCCTATACCTGGCTTTATGTTTGGTGTACCAAATGAAGGCGCCTATTTATGGGTTAATAAAAACCTGATAGAAATGACAGTTCTGGCTGCAATGGCATTTATACCCGGCAAT
>DATEVU010000103.1:0-4470 GCA_035258345.1 Bacteroidales bacterium | reverse complement strand
CCCAATCCGGAAGAAACAAGTCTTCGCCCTGATTTCCTGATCCTGGTATATCCCGTGATCAGCATGACAGATAGTCTCACCCACATGGGATCGAGGAATAACCTGCTGGGAAGGAATCCCACAGCGGAACAGGTCCAACTTTTCTCCAATGAGTTACAGGTTACCAAAAACACGCCCCCGTCGTGGCTTACGCATACCGGCGATGATACTGCCGTACCGGTGGAGAACAGCATCCGGTTTTACCAGGCCCTGGTAAAAAAGAAAGTTCCGGCTGAGATGCACCTGTATCCCACGGGTAACCACGGATTCATTCTGAAGCTCCGGCCTGAGGAATGGATGATGCCGCTGTTTGACTGGGTGAAGAAACAGTGAGCCCAATGAAGGGTCAGAAATCCCCATCCGGCATAATCAGAGTATACAACGATCTTCCCCACGACATTCGGGGTAACATTTTCAGACTTAATGTGATTAAGTTTTCCAAATGGTTTACCCTGGGAATGTTTCTCAGCCATCGCAACAGTCGCCACAAAGATCGTAATGCACGATAATAATTTTTTTAGGTTGTCATACAAAAAGTACGTCCTGGGGTCATTAAAATAAGCATATTTGTACTATTGATCCATTAACAATTTTCAGCACCATGAAACACGTATTTTTTAAAACTTTCGGTATTATTGCCCTGGCATCCTTTGCCGGATTACAAGCCTTGCATGCACAAATGGAATCATTTTCAGTAACACTTGACAAACCGGTAAACGGCAAAGTTCAGCTTAATCCTGCCTTACCTGCCGATGGGAAATACCCCGGGGGCACGGTAGTAACAATCACAGCCACACCCGATGCCGGTTATGTGTTGGATGCAACCTACTATTCCACGGCCGGAAGGTGGGGACAGATGTTTTTCGAGTCCATGAAAAGTCCCTTTAAAGTGACCATTGACCAGGACAAGCACATGGGTGCCTCATTCATTGAGAAAGCAGCCGTTGCCCATGTCAATGTTACACAGGACGTTGTATATGCCAAACCGGGCGTTAAAACGCTTAAATACGACGTATTCTCCCCCAAAGGAGCCAAAAACCTGCCCTGCATCATCATCATCCATGGCGGGGGCTGGGCTACCAACACCGAAGATATCATGCGCGGACTGGCCCGTGAATTAACCAAAGACGGCAAGTTTGTGGTTTTCAGCATCGATTACCGCTGGGCACAAAAGCTGGATGGCGATGCCAATAACAATACCATGGCCAATATCCTTGAGGATGTGTTCGGAGCTATTGCCCACATCATGGAACACGCGGCCGAATATGGCGGCGATCCAACACGGATAGGCCTTACCGGTGACAGTGCCGGCGGGCACCTGTCAGCTGCAGCATCGCTGATGCCCAACATGATCGGGACAGGCGGATTTGGAAAAACTCCCGGTGTATTTGAATTCATGCCCTCCTACCTGCCGAAAAATAAAACGCCTGATCTTGTCAGAGAAGAAATGATGGCATCAATAAAAGCAGCAGCGCCAAGTTATGGCGTATTTGGAGCGGATATGCTGCAGCATTATTCCGGGGATCCTGCAGCCGATGATACTTGGAAAGCTGCCGTTGCGCCACTTAACCACATCCCGAAAGCTTCGGAAAGAGCGGTTCCGCAATACCTTACCCGTGGCACCCAGGACTTCCTCATCAAGGATGAAATGGTGAAATCCTTTGTCGATGCCCTGGTGAAAGCCGGTCAGCGGGTGCAATACGTGCAGGTCGGCGGTGCCGGTCATGCCTTCTTCGACTGGAAGCCCGATGTCCAAACCAAGGAAACCTTCTATAAAGACGGTGTTTACTATGCCGCCGAAATGAAAGCATTTTTTACATCGGTTTTGTATTAATTTTTTGCATCATGTTATCCCTGGAACATCCCACCGCATTTCAAATCATGACCAAGCCGCATGGTCCGGTATGCAACCTTGATTGCACATACTGTTATTACCTGGAAAAGAAGAAACTATATCCGGGGACCAGGGATTTTAAGATGGATGATGAATTGCTTGAAAACTATACCAGGCAGTATATTGAATCACAGGATGTGCCGGTGGTGACTTTTACCTGGCAGGGGGGCGAGCCTGCCCTGATGGGTATTGATTTTTTCAAAAAAGTAATTTCTCTTCAGCACAAGTACCGGGACGGGAAAAAGATTGAAAACGCATTTCAAACGAATGGTACCCTGATTGATGAAGACTGGTGCCGGTTTTTGCATGACAACAATTTTCTGGTGGGTATATCCGTGGACGGTCCCAGGGAAATTCATGACAGGCACCGGACCAATATAGCGGGGAAAACTTCATTTGATCAGGTGATCTCAGCAATTGAGCTGTTCAGGAAATTCAAGGTTGAATTCAATACACTTACCGTAGTCCATAATGACAATGCACCCCATGCGTTAAAGGTTTATGATTTTCTTAAAAAAACCGGGAGCGGATATATACAATTCATTCCCATCGTAGAAAGAATTAATGGAAATGCAGGGGAGGATGAAATCAAACTGGTCGGGCCGGAATACCAAACTGCCACCAGGGTAACAGAATGGTCAGTTAAACCGGAGGATTATGGTAAATTTCTGATCACGATTTTTGATGAATGGGTGCGCAATGATGTAGGAAAAGTTTTTGTGCAACTGTTCGATGTTACGCTTGCAAACTGGGTGGGCGAACCTGCCGGTTTGTGCGTTTTCAGTGAAACCTGTGGCAATGCTATGGTGTTGGAACACAACGGTGATCTGTTCTCCTGTGATCACTTTGTATATACGCAGCACCGGCTTGGCAATATCCGGACTTCTTCAATTATGACCATGGCCCAATCGGCACAGCAATACACCTTTGGACAAAACAAACTGCTGAAACTGCCGGCTTATTGCGTTGGTTGTGAGTATCGTTTTGCCTGCCACGGAGAATGTCCGAAGCACAGATTTGAGACAACGCCGGATGGGGAGCGGGGCCTGAATTACCTGTGCAGCGCGTATAAAATGTTTTTCTCCTATGTTCATCCCTATATGCAGTACATGGGGGATGAACTGGCAGCAAAAGGGTCTCCGGCCAATGTGATGGCCTGGGCCAGAAAGTATAAGGGATATAGCGGGTGAGTAACCTACTGAATACCGATTACTCACTTGTGGTTTTTGCTCTCAGCAACTCTAACACCTCTACCACCTTCTGTTCACCGTTTAATGCTGCCTGATGAATGGAAACATCCTGTTGGGGCAGGGTATTTTCACTTTTTTCAGGAGATGTTGCGGATGGCCCTGGGTTTTTATCCTGCCTTTTGCCGCAGCTTAGGGCTGCGGCCGTTAAGGCAATGGATAAAACCAGGCTGATTAACCTGTTGTTTCTCATACCGGAAGACTAAAGTAAGAAATAAACCGGAATTTGCAGCCCGGTTATTTTTCCAGTTGATTTTCAACAGGTACCACTGCAGTTGTATGTGCTTCCAGTATTTTTCTAATTTCTGCAATCACTTCCGGATGTTTTTGTGCAATGTTGTATTTCTCGGAAGGATCTACATTCAGGTTGAACAGCAAGGGCGGATCCTGAATTATTTTGGGATCATTACCATATTCCGGTTGGGTCATGAAATGTGCCTTATATGCTCCTTTTCTTACAGCAAAAACCTCAGTATCACGGTAATAGAAAACAACCTCTCGTGGACTTGGTCCGGTCCCCAAAATCACGGGAGAAATATCAAAACCATCATACGTTCTGTCATTGGGAAGGGTAACTTTTGCCAGTTGGCATAAAGTAGGCAGTAAATCCAAGGTGGTACCCAGCTCCATGATAACGCCCGGTTTTATTTTACCGGGACACCAGAATATAGCCGGCTCCCGCATGCCTCCTTCGTAAGTTCCACCTTTACCGCCGCTCAGCAGTCCGGCACTACCTCCCTGTTGATTAAAAATTAACCAGGGTACGTTGTCAGAGGTGAAAATCACAAAGGTATTATCATCGAGCCCACTGTTGGTTACTGTTTTAATAATTTCCCCCACGCTCAAGTCGAGCTCTTCAATTACGTCACCATAAATTCCCCGTAAGCTTCTGTTTTCAAATTCCGGAGACCGGAACAGGGGAACATGGGGCATGGAATGGGCGAGATAAAGGAAGAACGGCTTATCCTTATTTTGTTCGATGAATTTAACGGCTTCCTGTGTATATCGTTTGGTAATTGTGGTTTGATCGGCAGGTCGCTCGATGATTTCTGCATTTCTCATCAGCGGTACATTGAAGTATTCTATTTTTGGCGCTGTAAAAGCCGCCATGTAGTCTTCATTGCCAATGCGATCCATATCGTTGCTGTAGGGAATGCCAAAATAGTAATCAAAGCCATGTGCATTCGGCGCGTATTGCGGAAGGTGTCCAAGGTGCCATTTACCAATGCAGGCAGTTGTATAGCCTGCACCTTTCAGGGCAGAAGCAATGGTTATTTCATTTTCAGGAAG
>DATEVU010000102.1:0-15330 GCA_035258345.1 Bacteroidales bacterium | reverse complement strand
TTATCTTCTGCCCGAAGAGGTTCCTCTAGTCCGTTCACCTGACTTTCCGCTTGAGGATGACTCGCTGCTCCTGCTTTTTACCTCGCTGCTGCCGGATGCCTTGCGCGAAGAGGAACCGCTGCTTTTTGCAGTTGCCGGCTTTGTAGAAGGTCTGCTGGTTGTTGCTGAAGACGACTTACGCGAGGATGAAGTGCTGACCCTGCTATCGGAGGAAGGTCTTTTGGTTTCGGTCCTCACAGCGGGCTGGGAAGAAGTTGACTTTGTTGAGGTCCTGCCCGTTGTTGTTTCACCGGACCGGGTCGTGTTTGTGGTTGTACGCCGTGTGGTGGTTCCTGAACCTGTATTTCTTGTCGATGACCTGTTTACCTGTGTATTCCCGGAAGTACCGGCTGTAGTACGCCTGTTACCGGTGTAGGTTTTAGTATACAGGTCAGAACCAGCTCTGCGCGTTTCAGGACGGGAATAGGTGGTTTTATAAGTTCCGCGGTTGATGTTGGTAACCACATAAGGTGAATACGATCTGCGGCTGCCATAGTAATAACTCTGGTAACGGGGGTAGTAGTAATTGTTGGTATGCCTGTAATAGCTGTGATAGTGGGGATACCAGTGGTGATGGTATCCGTAATAGTAATGCCAGTAATGAGGTCTCCAGGGGCTCCACCAGTTCGGGTAATAATCCCAGTACCAGGGCGAATGCCATACCACATAGGTAGGTAAAAACATAAACCTTACCAAAGGCCATGCAGCCACTTCAACCGTTGAAACCCGGTTTACCACAACGGTTCTTTCCCCTGCATAACCGGGATTGGGGGTTTCATTTGCTAACCGTCCGTTGTCATAATTGGGTTCAATGATATATCCCCTGCCATACAGGTCCTCGTCCCCGATCAGCTGTATCCTGACCTGGTTGTCGGCTTCGCGCTGCACGACGAAAACAGCCACATCCTGGTTTTCACGGGAATTGATGGCGACCTGCAGTACAATGAGGTGCACCCTCCCGTCCGGCTGGTCTATTACACGGATATAATCGATATAGTTGTCACCATTCAGGTCAAGGTTATTGATCCTGGAATTCTCATCGTTCAGGTTTCGTTCAAAACCCTCCAGGGTCTCCGATTCCTGGAAAAGTTTCATTACAGCATAAAGATTCAGGTTGTCACCCGGCAATCCCAGTGATGCTTCGGCATAATCCTGTGCTTTTACCACGGCTGCTGCTGCGAGCATCGCGGGAACCAGTAATATGTAAACTAACTTTTTCATGGCTTCAATTATTTAGTTAAATGAATACATGCAATTTTAATGCCAATTCGGAATGATCTGGGAACAGGGCAGGATAATGCAGCTGCCATGCTTGTCATCATGATAGATCCGTATGGTTGCCTGCTGAAAATCCTGCTCAGTAGCTTCATATATATTTACATACTGCTGTGGGTTGCGGTCAACCAAAGGGAACCAGCTGCTTTGTATTTGCACCATAATGCGATGTCCCTTTTTGAAGGTATGGGCAACATCGGCAATATTGAAACTGACGGTTTCAATTTTACCGGGGATAAATGGTTCGGGATTTTCATAGCTGTTCCTGTAACGTCCCCGGAAAACTTCACCATGAACCAGCATTTCATAACCTCCCATAGGATAATTCAGTTCAGGATCATTATCGGAATAAATATTTACCGTATTATAAGATAAGGTGTCGGGAAAAACATCGATCAGTTTTACCACAAAATCTGCGTCAGTAGTTGAAATAGCAGTATAAAGCAAGGCCTTTACCACGCCGGTTACATTCAAGTCTTCCTGCAGTATTTCCGTTTTATAAGTAAGCACATCAGGCCTTCGTTCTGCAAATCGTTGATCATCGGTCATATAAGTCCTTGTGCGGTCGAAATGGACATCTTCCGTATACGGGACCGGCTTGGCCGGATCACTGAGGTATTCGTCAAAACTTAATTCAGCAAGGGGCTGCTTCCAGCCTAGTTTTTCATTTGGCTGTAAAAAAAAGATTTTGTCTTCCTTATCAGCCGGCGGCCAATGTTCAAATCGTTTCCATTCATTTAAACCGGTAATGAAGATTGTGGCTTCAGGAATATGAGATATTTCCCCTTTGCTGTTGAGGAAATGGTTGAAAAACGGTACCTCAATATGTTGCTGATACCAGGCGGACGTATTGCTCCCAAAATAAATATTCCCCAGATGAGTGCCGTCGTTATTGGCCCATTGGTTATGGTACCAGGGCCCCACGATGATCTTATTAAAATCTTTGCCGGGATTATTTTCTTCCGCTGCTTTATATGAATTCCATGCACCCCAGTTGTCCTCAGCATCAAAATGCCCACCCACCCACAGCATGGCAGGTTTTAAATTCAGGGTGGCATTTCGCGCATCGCGCGCTTTCCACCAGTCATCATAATTGGGATGGGCAAAAAGATCTTTCCAGAATGCAACACTGTCACCCATGAGTGTTAAAAAGTTGGGCAAAGAACCTGTTTCAAGATAGAACTTGTAATTGTCATGTACCGGAAATCCAATTGTCTTTGGTTCCTCAGATGTCGGACGGGGGTGTGGCAAACCGAAACCGGCTCCCAGGGGCGAATAAAAACTGAACGCATCCATGAGAAAAAATGCCCCGTTGTGGTGGAAATCATCGCCAATAAACCAATTGGTGACAGGAGCCTGGGGGCTCACGGCAACCAAAGCCGGATGATTGCTGGCAGCAGCCATGGTAGAAAAAAAACCTGGGTATGAGATCCCGAATACCCCCACCCTGCTATTGTTATGGGAAATATTCTTTAAAAGCCATTCAATGGAATCATACGTGTCGCTGGCTTCATCCGTATCCTTGCTTGTTTTTTTGGCAGGATTGAAAGGCCTTACATCCGCAAATTCACCTTCGCTCATCCACCTGCCGCGTACATCCTGAATTACCATAATATAGCCCTCCAGCAGGTACTCCATCAGGTAAAAGTTCCAAAAGTCCCTGAACGCATTTTCACCATAAGGAGAGCAGGAATAGGGCGTTCGCGTCATCAGTATCGGATGGTCTGCTGAAGTATCCCTGGGAAAATAGATTGAGGTGAACAGTTTTACTCCATCCCGCATGGGGATCTGACATTCCAGCTTTTCATAATGGTTTACTACCCAAACACTGTCTGCATTTTGCGCATTTGCAAAAGAAATGGAACTGACAAGAAACAAAAGAAGAAATAGTTTTTTCATTTTTCAGGAATTGAACCTTAAATATACACCAAATACCGGTTATGATTTTTGTAAATGAATACAATTCAAATAAGTTCATTATCTTTTGGAACAGATTCACTTTACAAAACGATTTCACCAAACCATTAATACTATGTTAAAAACAATCGTTCCTGCATTGAGCCTTTTTTTGCTGATAGGTTGCAGTACCCAGGAATTTGAAACCGACATTTGTATTTACGGCGGAACCTCTGCCGGTGTTATTTCGGCCTACTCAGCCCAACAGCTTGAAAAAACCGTGACACTGATCGAACCTTCTTCCCACCTGGGCGGTCTTTCTTCAGGGGGTCTGGGCGCTACAGACATCGGGAATAAATATGCAGTAACAGGCATTGCACGTGACTTTTACCGGAAACCTGGCGTGCATTATGAAAAGCTTGAAATGTGGACCTTTGAACCCCATGTGGCCGAAACACTTTTTAATGATTATGTCGCTAAAGAAAAGATCCGGGTTATAAAAAATTACCGCTTAAAAAAGGCAATTATAGAGGATACCCGCATCCGCGAGATTGTCCTGGAAAGTACCGGATCACCCTTCTGGAAACCCAGGATAAAGATCAGGGCCGCCATGGCGGCTTCCATGGCTATTGACAGCAATTGCACCATGCAGGAGATTGATGTAAGGGCCCTGCAGAATAACCTGGAAACCGATGCCCTCCTGGATGACCGTCCGGCATCTCTGTAGGTTAAATTTGGTTGTTAAGGCCAATAAACGATGAATACTTTAAAATATCCCAATTTTAATGTGTGTTTCTTTTTTTACATCCATTTTAATGCCTATTTGCATAATAAACATTAAAATATTGTATTTCTAATGTCTGTTATACTATATTTGCACAGAAAATTGCGCACTGAATGTACAAAATCAATCCGGATAGAAACAGTCCGTGGAATGATCTTCCTGAACTTCCAATTGAAAAAGAGCTATATTACTCTGTTGAGATTCTGGAAGAACTTGTTGAATCAAAAGCCGCCCTGGCCCGCTTGCAGGGAAGAAGCGCAGCCATTCCAAATCAAGGGATATTAATTAATACAATAAGTTTACAGGAAGCAAAGGCTTCAAGTGCCATTGAAAATATTTTCACAACTGATGATGAATTATACAGGGCCTATAGTACTGGCAAAACCGATTTTGTCAATGGGCCTGTCAAGGAAATCATAAGATATCAGGAAGCTCTTTGGACTGGAATGAAGTATATACAGGAAAACAACCTGTTTGATGCAGCGTATTGTATAAAAATTTACCAGAAGATCAAACAAACTACCGACAACCTAAGGCCTCCGTTTGCCCAAATTGTGATCAGACAGGGAGGAAGCGGAATAAATGCCGGAAGCATCATCTATACACCCCCAAGAGGAAAAGAAATTGTTGAGAAGAAATTGAATAACCTGTTGAACTTTATGAATGACGATGAAGCGTTTAAGGTTGACCCGCTCTTAAAAATGGCGATCGGACATTTCCAGTTCGAGGCCATTCATCCATTCAGAGATGGAAATGGCAGAACCGGCCGCGTCTTTAATATTCATTATCTGACTAAAAAAGGATTGTTAGATTGGCCAATTTTATTCTTAAGCCGGTATATTATTGAAAACAAGCACGAATACTACAGAAGGCTTTCAGCTGTATCTCAACAAGGCGATTGGGAAAACTGGATTTTGTATATGCTCAGGGCTGTTAGAACCACATCAGCAATCACCTATAATAAAATTAATGATATCATCAGTGCAAAAGATGCAATGCTTTCTGTCATTGAAAAAGACACGGATATCATGCGACCGGAACAGATTACTCAAATGATCTTTATTCAGCCCTATACCAAGGTAAAACACCTTACCGATAAAGGGATCTACGCAGAGAACACCGCAAGGAATTACTTGAACAGATTATCGGAAATGGGAATATTGGAAAAAATAACCATACAAGGTCATCATTATTACCTGAATCTTGAATTGAACAGAATTTTATCGGAATAGAAGTCTTTAACCTTGCAGTATTTCACCAAAAATATTAAAGTTATAGTATACGATACCACCGGTCCGTTCGCAGCTCATGCATTGAGGTGGATTTGGCAGCGCCAATACCTTCGTTGCCAAAATACAGGTAACATTTTCGCATAAATAGGTCAAACCTTGAACTCTCTTCTGATAACCGAACGTAGAAATTCTTCAATACCCTTGTGGTCAATGTCATAATAAGGATCCAACAAGTTAAAACTTCTGTCCTTCCTGTAATTATTGCCATTGGATAAAAAGCTAAGGGCATCCCTGGTCTTGAGACGGTGGTTTGAGTAGTTGGAAGCTTTCTGAACCAGTTCCTTTAATGAAATCCCTTCCTGCAGAATAGAATAAATATCATAATAATCCCTGAATTCATTTCTTCGCAGGATGAGTTCAATCTTCATTGCGCCAAGGGCCATGATGTCCGCCGCCGAGATATGGTTCAATATAACAACAGGCTTTCTGACCGGACTGAGATTGGTTTGTTTGGCAATGAACGAAATTTTCACTCCGTTCACGATAAAATTCACCTGATCGAAACCCAGTACATCCCTTGAGTTTATTTTTCCCGCAGTTTCAAGGTCTTTTTCAATTGAAGGCCAATCCACAGTAGGTTTGTCCTTTTTCAGGTTTTTTGACCAAATGCAGAAATCCATATCTTCACTTTTACGATTATGGATTTGAAGCGCAAGAGCTGTTCCCCCTATGAGCGTATATTCCTTCAGGCAGGGCAGGGTGGAAACCTGTCTGAAAATACTTTCAGTATCTTTTGCTAATCCTTGCATTGAATGGCCTTGTACCGTTTATGAACATGATCATGAATATACCGGTCCGGATTACGTAGGCCAAAAAAAAGAAAGGCATACAGCCTGTTCAGACCATGGTAAAAAGGTTCCTGAGAAAGCATCTTTTCTTTCCATATCGCCTGGATCTTACCCTTGGGAAAAATCCGGAACAATGTGTTGATGTCATCAATATCCAGATGCAATAAAGCCATTTCAATGAGGATGTCATCCGGCAGTGGTGATGTATCTGACTTATGATATGCCCAGAAAACATGCTCCCGGTGCAGCTTGTCGGCTAAACTCCCTTTCAGGATTTCCTGACCGAACGGTTCCTCCCATTGCATTTCCTGTACCAGTTTGAAATCACAAGCCTTCAGTATTTTAATCCGTGTTTCCATCTCCAGTTTGTTCTCCAAAAACCTTTTTTTATAAACACGGGCGGTTGACTCCTTAATGCCCGAATCTTTATACCATCCGCGTTTACCAAAGAGCTTTTGCAGGGATTGTTCAGTTGTCATCATTACACAAATATACATAAATCGTTACGGATCCGCAACGTTATCACTTATTTTATGGCATTAAACGGTATTACGGATACTTGCAAATTATTTCATTAAATAAAACTGCGATTCATAAATTTATTTTATATTTGTATCAGCACAGCACAGCACAGCATAGCATAGTTAATCATGATCAAACTCCACATCCAGGAAAATTACAGCTCCACCAAGGTCAAACACCTCACCGATGCCTTGTGCGATGCCATTAACCAGGGAAAATACAATACGGGACAGACACTTCCTTCGGTTAACCAGCTCAGTAAACAATATAATCTATCGCGAGATACGGTTTTCAAAGCTTACCGCGAACTGAAAAAACGCGGTATTGTCGACTCCACCCCCGCCAAAGGATACCATGTGGCCGGCATGATGAACAAGGTGTTGCTGATGCTCGACATTTACAGTCCGTTCAAGGATGTGCTTTACAATTCCTTTGCGGGCAGGCTTCCCAAAAACTTCAAGGTCGACCTTGTATTTCATTTTTATAACGAACACCTGTTTGAAACTGTTATTTCCGACAGTATAGGGCGTTACAATTATTATGTGATCATGAATTTCAGCAACGAAATGTTGCATGACTCACTCCGCAGGATTGATCCGTCGAAACTGCTGATCCTCGATCTTGGCGATTTTGAAAAGAATGACCTGGCTTTTGTTAGCCAGGATTTCGGCATATCGGTATATGAGTGCCTCGTGAGTAATATAAATCTGATCCGGAAATACAAGCGGTTTGTCCTTTACCTGCCCGATGAATCGGAACATCCGAAAATACTGGTCAGGTACTTTAAGAAATTTGTAAAAGACAACCGGATTGAGGCCGATGTGATAAAATCGCTTCAGAAAATAAACCTGGTAAAAGACACAGCTTACCTGATCATCCAGCAAAAAGACCTTGTGGAAATAGTGAAACGCTGCCGGAAGGGACATCTGGCCATCGGAAAAGATATCGGACTAATTGCTTACAACGACACCCCCATGTATGAGATCATTGAAAATGGAATTACAGTCATTTCGACTGATTTTGCTGCCATGGGACAGAAAGCTGCGGAATTCGTGAATACACGCGAGAAGGTAAAGGAGTTGATACCGGCGAGAATGATTGTAAGGGGGTCGCTTTGAGGGAATTAGGAATTAGGAATTATGAATTAGGAATTATAAAACCATAAAAAGATGAACAGACTGAAAGGTGCTTTGCCGAAAGTAGGGATCCGTCCCGCCATTGACGGACGCCTCGGCGGCGTGCGGGAATCCCTTGAAGACCAGACAATGGGCATGGCCAAACGCGTGGCTGCCCTCCTCTCCGCTCAGCTGCGTCATGCCGACGGAAGCGGGGCAGAATGTGTAATTGCTGACACCTGCATAGGGGGTGTGGCAGAGGCCGCCATGGCATCCGAGAAATTCGAACGCCTGGGCGTGGGTGTTTCCATTACAGTAACGCCTTGCTGGTGTTACGGCAGTGAAACCATCGATATGCATCCCACCCTGCCGAAAGCCATCTGGGGTTTTAACGGCACAGAACGACCCGGCGCTGTATATCTGGCGGCAGCATTAGCCGGACATAATCAGAAAGGAATTCCTGCCTTCAGTATTTACGGCCACGATGTACAGGACAATACCGACACGAGCATTCCGGAGGATGTTTCAGCAAAACTGCTCCGGTTTTCAAAAGCAGGACTGGCAGTCGCCACGATGCGGGGTAAATCATACCTCTCCATCGGTTCTGTCTCTATGGGTATTGCCGGATCGATCGTGGATGCCGATTTCTTCCAGACTTACCTGGGCATGCGCAACGAATATGTAGACATGAGTGAAATTACCCGGCGGGTGAATGAAGGCATTTACGACAGGGATGAGTTTACAAAAGCCATGGCCTGGACCAAAGCCAACTGCCGGGAAGGAGCAGATTTAAACCCTGCCCCACTGCAGTACAGCCGTGCCAGAATGGATGAGATATGGGAATATGTGGTGAAAATGACATTGATCATGCGTGATCTGATGATTGGAAATCCCAGGCTTGCACAACTTGGTTTCGGCGAAGAAGCGCTTGGTCACAACGCCATCGCTTCGGGGTTCCAGGGCCAGCGCCAATGGACCGATCACATGCCGAACGGTGATTTTTCCGAGGCTATCCTGAATTCATCATTCGACTGGAACGGTATTCGTCAGGCGTTCGTGGTGGCCACGGAAAACGATTGCCTGAATGGCGTGTCCATGCTCTTCGGCCACCTGCTGACAAATACACCCCAGGTTTTTGCCGATGTACGCACATACTGGAGTCCCGATGCCGTGAAACGTGTTACCGGCAAGACCCTGACAGGGGTTGCCGCCAACGGCATGATCCACCTGATAAATTCGGGCTCCGCATCGCTCGACGGAAGCGGTCAGATGACAAAAGACGGAGTACCGGCCATGAAACCATACTGGGAGATCGATGAAACTGATGTAAAAAAATGCCTCGAAGCCACTACCTGGTACCCGGCTTCCAGGGGTTATTTCAGGGGAGGTGGTTTTTCATCAAATTTCCTCACCAAAGGCGGAATGCCTGTGACCATGTCGCGCATCAACCTCGTGAAAGGAATAGGTCCCGTACTGCAAATCGCAGAAGGCTGGACGGCAGAATTACCGGCAGATGTACACCGGTTGCTTGACGAGCGCACTGACCAGACCTGGCCTACTACCTGGTTTGTACCGCGTATTACCGGAAAGGGAGCCTTTGGTGATGTTTATTCTGTAATGTACAATTGGGGCGCCAACCACGGCGCATTCAGCTTCGGCCATATCGGGGCCGACCTCATCACCCTGGCTGCTATGCTGCGCATTCCTGTTTGCATGCACAACGTGGAGGAAAAGAACATATTCCGGCCCAGCGCATGGGGAGCTTTCGGGATGGATACGGAAGGCGCGGATTATCGGGCGTGTGGGGCGTATGGAGCACTATATAAGTAAGAATCCGAATATCGAACAAGGAACACCGAATATTGAAATATGAAGTAGAAAACTTCGAAATTCATCATTCGTTAATCGATGTTCGATGTTCAACTAACAAAAATTCAATAACCATGAAAAAAATTTTAAGTATTGTCATTTTCTCGCTTGTAGTTACTATACCATGGGCTTCTTGCCAGGAAAAACCGGCACCGGAATACACCGATACCTATAACAAGCTCATGCAACGCACCGAATGGTGGCGAAACGACCGGTTTGGCATGTTCATCCACTTCGGGGCCTATGCCGTGGCGGCACGCGGCGAATGGGTGAAATCAAATGAACGCCTTACCACCGGGCAATACCAGCAATATGTTGATGTTTTCAACCCGGCAGATTTCAATGCGAAAGAATGGGCAAAAACAGCCAGGGATGCCGGTATGAAGTATGCCGTGCTCACAGCCAAACACCACGACGGTTTCTGCATGTTCAACAGCAAACTCACGGATTATAAACTCGGCCCGCAATTCGACGGCCGCGACCTGGTGCGTGAATTCCTCGACGCCTTCCGGGCTGAGGGACTTAAGGTGGGATTGTATTATTCACTGATCGACTGGCACCATCCCGATTATCCGAATGTTGGCAACCATCCGCAGCGCGATGACAAGGAATACGCCAAACAGAAATTCAACTGGGACAATTACCTGAAATACATGCATGGCCAGGTGGAGGAACTGGTAAGGGATTACGGAAAGCTCGACATCATGTGGTTCGATTATTCCTTTGATGAGTACAGCGGGAAAAAATGGAAAGCAAAAGAACTGCTTACCATGGTACACAAATACCAACCCGATATCCTGCTCGATAACCGGTTGACCATCAATGAAGGTACCAAGACCGGCGGCCGCATGATCAGCGCCTATGGAGATTTTGAAACACCCGAACAGGGTATCCCTGATGAAGGGATTGTGGACAAATACGGCAATCCTATTCCCTGGGAAACCTGCCTGACCCTGAACAACAACTGGGGCTACTATGAATCCGACAAAAACTGGAAATCACCGGAACTCATTGTTCATACCCTGGTAAACTGTGTAAGCAAGAACGGGAACCTGTTGCTGAATGTGGGCCCTAACGCCCGGGGCAGGATCCCTGATGAAAGTATCTGTATCCTGAAAGAGGTGGGCAAATGGATGGACAAGAACAGCGCAAGCATTTATGGTTGCGGCGCCTCGAAACTCGCCAAACCTGACTGGGGCCGGTATACCCAACAGGGAAATACACTGTATGCCCATTGGATGTACCCCACCGTGGGTCATATCAATGTAAAGGGGATCGGTGATGCCGGCAATGTATACCTGCTAAGCAGCGGCGCTGAATTACCAAAGGAGAAAGCCTGGTGGGGCAACAACGAACAGGGAAATTTCTTTGTGAACGTGAACAGTCCCACTTACCAAACCTTTACCCTACCGGATCCCTATGACGCTGTGATCAAAATTCAGTTAAAATAAATCCCATGAAAAAAACCGGCACTTTTGTGGTTTATTCAGCTGCCATGGCACTTGTTCTCAGCCTGGCATTTTCCTGCAATTCGAACAAACATAGCAACAACACCATGCAAACGAACGATACCCTGCCCGGAACCTATGGTTATGACCTGGCATTCCTGAACAAATACAAGGAGACTGTTATATTGTCTGATAGCGAAGGAATTGCCCAGGTGGTGATCGTTCCCGGTTGGCAGGCCAGGGTAATGACCAGCACTGCCAGCGGACCGGCCGGGTTCAGCTACGGCTGGATCAATTACAGCCTGATTGAATCGGGTAAAATCACTGAACACATGAATGCATTTGGCGGGGAGGAAAGATTATGGCTGGGACCGGAAGGTGGTCAGTTCTCCATTTATTTTTCCAAAGATGTGAAGCAGGAATTCGCCAACTGGTATGTCCCGGGAGAACTGGATACAGCTGGTTTTGATCTGGTATCGAAAACCCGGACCCGGGCTTCCTTTACAAAACAATTCAAACTTACAAACTACTCCGGCACAAACATGGAAATCGGTATTGAACGCACGGTGGACCTGCTGGACAAAGGTGCAGTAAACGGCGCACTCGGATTTGCTGTGCCGGATTCGGTGACAGGTGTAGCTTATCAATCCGACAATATTCTCATCAACCTTGGACAAAAGGAATGGACAAAAGAAACCGGGATGTTGTCCGTTTGGATGCTATCCATGCTGACACCTTCACCCGGTGTGACGATTTTCATTCCTTACCGGGAAGATATAGCAAAGCCGGATGGGAAAATCATGAATGATGACTATTTTGGTAAGGTTCCGGCCAACCGCCTGATTGCCGAAGAGGGCATCATTTATTTCAAAGCTGATGGAAAATACAGAAGTAAGATCGGGATTCCGCCCCAACGTGCGATGAATTTTTCCGGTAGCTACGATGCCCAAAACAAAGCCCTTACCTTGCTCTGGTGCGATCTGCCCGAAGGAAGAACCGATTATGTAAACTCAAAATGGGAAATACAAAAAGATCCTTTCTCCGGCGATGCAATCAATGCCTATAACGACGGCCCGGTGGATGACGGAACACAGATGGGACCCTTTTATGAGCTTGAAAGCTCCTCCCCGGCTGCGATTCTCAAGCCCGGAGAAAAACTCCTGCACCGCCAGCGGATATTTCATTTCGAGGGGAACGAACAGGAGTTGAGTCTGATCACGGAGAAGATTTTTGGTATTACACTGGAAGGGGTGAAAGGAAAATTTCAGTAGACCATTTTTTATTAGAGTTAGCATGTGGTTAGTAGATATCCCCCTTCGGAGGGGGCAGGGGGAGGACAGTAGAATTTTTCCACTCCCTCCCCCCGCCAGCGGGGGATAATTACAAACCCCAAACAGCCTACAGCCTACATCCTATAGCCTACAGCCTATAGCCTATCTCCAAACGCCCGTTCCACAAAATCCTCATAAATCCCACGATACCTTTCCCGGTTTTTCCCCGGCGAGTATACCTCATACCTGCTTTCTATTTCAGTGAAGGCCTCTTCAATGTTCTTGTATATACCCATGCCCGTCATGGCTATCATGGCCGCTCCCAACGCCGTAGTTTCCTTCATGTCAAGCACTTTCAAAGGAATACCCATAACATCGGCCCGGATCTGGTTCCACAGCGGGTTTTTTGAGCCCCCGCCTACGCAGATCAGGTCATCCGCCGTATAATTACCTACCTGTTGAAGCTTGCCAAGACCATATGCCAGGTAACAACTGAGTGCCTCCAGACCCGCCCGGTAAACATACCCCCGGGATGTTTCATGTGTAAATCCGCTAAGGGTGCCCGGTTTTCCGGAGAAGCCGCCCGGGAACAATTCAGGGATCAGGGTAACGCCCTGACTCCCGGCCGGTATTGCGGAAGCCTCCTGTATCATGGTCGCATAACGCGAACTTCCACCGGCAAGGTCGGGGTAAAACAGCCGTCCTATCCATTCCAGCACGCCCGAGGCCACCCATTGCACACCGGGATTAACAAGTCCCTGCCTGGCATCCAACTCAATAGTGACACCGGATTTCCTTTCGGGAATTTGCAGGGATGCAGCCCGGGCCCGCACCATCAGGATCTCCCAGGTTCCTGAACTTAGCACCGGCTGGTTGACACCGGCACCGGAGGCCAACATGGCAAACTGGGTATCGTGACCCGCAGCAATGACTGCAATTCCGGCAGAAATACCCATGGCTTCAGCAGCAGTGGCGGTAACCTTCCCCACCCTGGCGCCCGGTTCCACAAGGGTTGGAAATACGTTAATACTCAGATCCAGCTTATTCAGTATCTCACCGGAAAAATTTCTTGTTGCAATATCAGTAAGCATGGAGGTGCCAGCCATGGTTGTATCGGTTACGAACTCACCGGACAGCCGGTGCAGGATCAGCGAGGGCATCAGCACATAGTAATCCATTTCGTTCAGCACATCCGGCCGGTTTTCCCGCAACCAGATCAGTTTATGGATGGTGTTGAAATGGTAGGATTGCAGTCCGGTAGTTTGATACAGCCACGCAGGATCGAAATACTCAGAAATATTCCTTTCAATTTTTTCAGTTCGGCTGCATTGCCATGAGATTACCGGATAGCAAAGGGTACCGTCCTTTTTCATTGCGGCGCCATCCACCCCGAATGTGGTAACGGTAACCGCGATGATTTCAATGTTTACGATCTCAGCGCATGTCTTACGGCTGCAAACAGCCAGTTTGTACCAGATATCATCGATATCCCAGATCAATCCGCCTGAATGAAACGGATCAGGCACGGTTTCATTGGGAAGGGAATGCGAGGCAACCGTATTCCCGGATGTATCCACCAAACAGGCCTTCACGTTGGTGGCCCCGCAGTCGAGTATGAGAATGCATTGTCTCATTTTTCCAGATTGTCCCTCCTGATTATTTACAAATTATCCTAAAAGTTAAGCTCCGTTATTTTGCCTGTTTCAGTCTTTACCACGTAGGTTTTACCACCATACATTATCTGGCATGGATTTCCTGCCTTATTGAGAATTTTGGCGGTCTTCAGTTTACTGTTATCCCATTCCATGGCAACTTCAAAGCCACCTCTGGCGCAGAGCCCACCGACAGAACCACTTTCCCATGCATCGGGTAACGCAGGCAATAACCTGATTTCTGTACCGTTCGATTGCAGCAGCATTTCAGCAACTGCGGCTGCACCCCCAAAATTTCCATCGATTTGAAACGGCGGATGAGCATCGAACAGGTTGGGATAGGTACCTCCGCCCCCGGTATAATCTGTTCGCATCCCGTCGGGCTCGACATATTTCAATAATTCGCGATACATTTTATAGGCATGGTTACCATCATAAAGCCTTGCCCAGAGGTTAATCCGCCATCCCTTCGACCAACCGGTAGTTTCATCTCCCTTAATTTCCAAAGTTCTCCTGCAGGCATTGGCCAGTTCCGGTGTGGTATTTGGCGTAATCTGGTGTCCGGGAAAGAGCCCGAAAAGATGCGATTGATGCCTGTGCTGCGGATCTTCATCCTCCCAATCGTAATACCACTCCTGAAGGTTGCCCTTTCCCCCTATAGTATAGGGATGCAACCGGTTTAATGCATTTTCAAGCTTCAGTCGGAAATCATCATCCGTATTCAGCAGATTTGAAGCAGCCACAGCCTGCTCCATACAGGCACGTACCATTGCCAGGTCTGAGGTTCCGCCATATAATGTCGCACCATGATATCCTTCGCCGTTGATATATTTGTTCTCAGGAGATGTGGATGGGGAAGTGATTAACCTGCCGTTTTTGTCTTCCACAAGCCATTCCAGGCAAAATTGCGCGGCGCCCCGCATCACTTCATACCCTTCGTTTTTAAGCCATTCCTTATCCTGGGTAAATAAATAATGCTCCCATAAATGGGTGCTTAACCAGGCCCCGCCCAGGTACCAGTTAGCCCAGACCGGATCACCGTTTCCAAAGTCACCCACCGGGTTGCTCATGGCCCAGATATCTGAATTATGACAGGCAGTCCAGCCGTTTACGCCAAAAAAGGTCAGTGCGGTAATCTTTCCTGTTTCAGAGATATTCTTTATAAAAGAAAGCATGGGTTTATGCATCTCCGGCAGGTTGGTATTTTCGGCCAGCCAATAGTTTTCCTGGGCATTAATGTTGATCGTGTAATTACTGCTCCATGGCGGACGCATGTATGGATTCCATATCCCCTGGAGGTTGGCGGGAACACCGGGCGTACGTGAACTGCTGATGAGCAGGTACCGGCCATATTGAAAATAGAGAATTTCCAGGTTTTT
>DATEVU010000101.1:0-3766 GCA_035258345.1 Bacteroidales bacterium | reverse complement strand
ATTTTCTGGACGATCTCTTCATGGGAAAGCTGGGCGATCCTGCTTATCTTTATGCCATTGCGGTTGAGAATGGAGACATTCAGCAGTTTCTTCAGTTCGGTGTCGCAATACGTACGGATATTTGTTGAGGTGCGTTCGGGCGCAATTAGCCCATACCGCTTTTCCCATATGCGGATTGTATGTGCCTTTATTCCCGATAAATTTTCGAGTTCACGTATCGTGTACGCAGCCATTACCTGGTCAGTTTCCGATGTAAACAAGCGTTAATTAAAAAAGTTCAGAATTTGATCATACGCCTGTTTTACGTATAATGAATAATCCGTCCCTGAAAGGTAAAAATAGTTTTTCAACGTGCGGATCAGCAGCAACAATTTTGTTAAAACTATGTATTCCCCTGGTTTCCTTGTCGTTACCGGTATTTTCCTCCAATACCCTGCCATTCCACAACACATTGTCAGCCAGGATGAACCCCCCGGTTTTAATTTTATCCCTGGCAACAGCGTAATATTCCGGATATTGTTCCTTGTCACCATCGATAAAAACCAGGTCGAACTCTTCCTGCATACCGGGTATGATGGTCCGTGCATCACCGGTATGAAGCACAATTTTCCCGGAAAAGCCGGCCTTTTCAACATACTCCCGGGCCATATCCGCAAGTTCATCATTGATATCGATCGTATGCAACAAACCGTCCCGGGTCAGGCCTTTTGCCAGGCATATTGCCGAATAACCCGTAAATGTGCCTATTTCAAGGATCCTTGCAGGGCGAATCATGCGGCTTATCATCTCGAGCAGTTTTCACTGCAGGTGACCCGAAAGCATGCGCGGATAAATGGTTTTCAGATTGGTTTCACGGTTAAGCTGCAGTAGCACCTCATCCTCGGGCGTACTGTGCTGCATGGCATACATTTCAACAAATTGGCTGCTGACTTTCATATCCCGGAAGATGGTATTAGTGGTAAATCAGGCAGGAAAACCTGTCGGTATCTAATATTTCATTGGCAACCTCCAGCAATTGCGATGAAGTGATAGCCTCAACCTTACGGCCAATCTCCTGCAGGCTGTCGATTTTATTGAATATCATGAGGCTTTTGCCCATGGAAAGCATATGATTCTCATTGTTCTCAGCTGAAATAGCTATATGGCCCAGAACCTGCCTTTTTGCTTTCTGAAGTTTCACCTGGCTGAGCATATTGTTGCGCAGCCTGTGCAGTTCCTTGTAGATAATGGCAGTACATTTCTCCACAAGTGCCTTGTCCGTTCCGAAATATATGGTGATATTCCCTGTATCGGTGTAGGTGGTATAAAGCGAATCCACGGAATAGGCATATCCCTTTTGTTCCCGTAAAACCAGATTCAGCCTGGAGTTCATTCCCGGTCCGCCCAGGTAATTGTTTAGCAGATACAGGGCAAGACGCCTGTCATCGGTAATTTTATAGGCAATATTCCCCATAACGCAATGGGACTGAAAGGTCTTGCGCTCCATTTTCCGGGATTGCGGCTTATAATCATAGTTCACCGGAATTCGTCCATCGGCGCGTTTCAACGCCGGTGTGTTAAGATACGTTTCGAAAAGCTTAACGAGCTTTTTAAATGCGATGCTGCCCACGGAGGAGACCACCATCTGGTCAGTGGAATAATTGCGTTTTATAAAACTGCGAAGATTTTCACTCCTGAATGATTTTAAGATTTCCTTGCTGCCCAGGATATTCCGGGCCAGCGGATTACCATCGTACAGGAGCTCTTCAAATTCATCAAATATCAGTTCCGATGGCGAATCCTTATACGAATTTATTTCGTCAAGTATGATCTCCTGTTCTTTTTTCAGTTCATTGTCCGGAAAGGTGGAATTAAAAACAATATCACTGATCAGCTCAATGGCACGTGCATAATAACTGCTAAAAAAAGTACCGTGAATACAGGTTTCCTCTTTTGTTGTATAGGCATTGATCTCGCCACCAACATCTTCCATCCTGCTTAATATATAATAAGCCTTCCGCTTAGCCGTGCCTTTGAAAAGCATGTGTTCGATGAGATGGGCAAGACCATGTTCACCGGCAAGTTCATCGCGTGACCCGGTGTTGATGAATATGCCCAGGTGCGCAACCATGCTTTTTGCAGGTTTATGGATTAACCTGATACCATTGGACAGGGTATGAATCGTATAATCGGATACAGACATGGTGGCAGCAAAAGTAGCAAGGAATATTTCACAAAAAAGTTTTAACGAATAGTTTTTTTATTTAGATTTGCTGCCTGAAAAAACCAGGGTGCCATAGCTCAGTTGGTAGAGCAACGGACTGAAAATCCGTGTGTCCGTGGTTCAACTCCACGTGGCACCACAAAAAAAACCGCCAGAATCGTACCGGCGGTTTTTTTTATGCTACCCCCTATGAGGTTATGGGATCACCATACAAAAAACGGCTGGCTGTAATACTTTCCGCCTGAGCTTAGCTCTATCAGGTAATGTCCGCGATCCAGATTTTTCAGGTTGTATTTGCGGCTGAACGCGCCATGACTGCCAGGTTCATCGGTAAAGAAACTTTCATTCCCTTTCCGGAAAGCAATTACTACACTTTCCTTGTTTGGATTCGAAAAAGTGACTTCCATACTCTTCCTGTCAAACGCAAATACTGGCTCATAATAGATCTTTTCATTCAGCAAAACCTCACCGGCACTGCTTATTTGAATTTCTTTCTCAAAAATCCGGTTGTCCATCTTAACACCCACCGTATAATTGCCATCGGGTAAATTGGAAAGATCATAATACTTCCTGGTAAAGGCATCATTGTCCGGCTTAGAAGTATAAACCGTTTCATCTGTGGCTTTGTCGAGTATCTTTATGGATACCTGCTGTTTCTGCGGGTTATTTGTTTCGATCAATACTTTCTTATTTTGCAGCATGACCATAATTACTTTTTCTGAACTTTCTCCCCTCGCGGAAATTCCAACGGTTAAGAGCATGCCGGCTAAAACCAGCCATCTTGTTGAATTAACTTTTGCTTTCATCATTTCTAAAATTTAAATTACAACTAATTGATGGGGCAAAGATAATTCGGATATTTGTATCCTTTTATTTAAATTATGTTAATTTAAGGTTAAGAATATGTTATTTTCTGGGGTATATGTTAAATAAATGTAAATTATTTTATAATTAATTAATTTTTTAAAGGGTGCAATTTGATTTATTTAAAATTCAGGTAATGCGTTTGCCTGGGTCGTTTGCCGGGAAATTACCGCCTACATCTCCAGTACGATACCGACCGGGCAATGGTCGGAACCAGTTATCTCATGCAGGATGAAGGCTTCTTTGACCTTGTCGCTTATCCTTTTGCTCACCAGAAAATAGTCGATACGCCATCCCAGGTTCTTCGCTCTGGCATTGAAACGCTGACTCCAATAAGAATACTGCACCTTATCCCCGTTCAGCAGTCTGAAAGTATCCACCATGCCCATATCCAGGAAATTCTTAAATCCGTCGATCTCTACCTGCGTATAACCGGATGTTTTGTTATAGTTTTCTTTTGGCCTGGCCAGATCGATCGGCTCATGGGCAACATTCAGGTCACCGGTAAAGACCACCGGCTTTTGGTTATCGAGGTTCCTGAGATACTTCATCAGCTGATTATCCCACTCCCTGCGGTAATCGAGCCGTTTTAAATCCTGTCCCGAATTGGGAACGTACACATTTACCAGGTAAAATGAACCGTAATCCAGCGTGATCACCCGGCCTTCCTGATCATGCTCTTCCAATCCGATTCCCGGA
>DATEVU010000100.1:0-18705 GCA_035258345.1 Bacteroidales bacterium | reverse complement strand
TCGGACTCGAGTACCGTTTCCCCGAATTTCCCTTTATGGTAGGAATTGATATGAAACCGTATTTCGAGTATTCAACAACACCCATTTTCAGTATTTATTTACAAAGTGTCGGCGTATCCTTGAAATACAGATTTTAAATGCGATGAATTATGAATTATGAATTATAAATTATGAATTATGAAAAGGATTATTTTTTTGTTGGCCGTTATGGCAGTTAGTCTTGCCGCATTTTCGCAGGAAGATGAAGAATACAATTCCGGAGAAATCAGGACCCTGATGGGACAGAACAATGCCCTGGGAGGTTATGGTGCCCTGATGATGCAATATACCCATATCGATGACCGGGATGCCTTTATCTTCGGAGCACGCGGAGCGGTACTCATGGGTCATACCATTGCCCTGGGAATCGGAGGGTCAGGTTTCTTCAATGATGTACAATACAATTCCGATCTGGGAACCGACATCAGCCTGGCCGGAGGATATGGAGGCTTTTTCTTTGAACCCATTCTTATGCCCAGAATGCCCGTACATGTTTCCTTTCCGGTACTTATTGGTGCAGGTGGTGTGGCAGTCATGAGTGCGGAAAATGACAGCTGGAACAATGATTTTAGATCCGAAGCTTCCGATGCCTTCATGGTGATTGAACCCGGGATTGAGGTGGAGCTGAATATTACCCGGTTCTTCCGGTTCTCAGTCGGCGGGTATTACCGTTATACCTCCGATGTTGATATCCAGGATCCCGATTACAATGTGCCTGCCGGAATATTGAGAGGATTTTCGGGCGGAGTCGCATTCAAGTTCGGAAGATTCTGAAAGTCACAGGTTGTCACCGGGTAACCGGTATATCACGGACGGTCTTAAAAGCTCTTTTCTGATTGTCATGCAGGGCTTTTAAGACTGTTTCATTATCTGTATATTTGCATCTCCGGATGTGTATCCCGGGATAAAAGTTATGTAATTTATTAATTATTCCCCCCGCATGAGAAGATTCCTGGTTTTCAATATAATCCTGTTATTTTTTATCCGGGTATCAGCTCAGGAAAAGTATACCCTCAGCGGCTATATAACCGACGACAAGGGAGAAGCGCTCATTGGGGTATATGTGATCATCCCCAATACGACCCTGGGAGCCGTGACGAATATTTACGGATTTTATTCCCTTACGCTTCCCGAAGGAAATTATACGGTGCGGTATTCCTACATCGGATTTCAGACACAGGAAATGCCGGTTAGTCTTTCCGGTACAATAAAGGCGAATATCACAATGCAACCGCGGACAAATGCCATTGATGCTGTGACCATAACTGCGCAGCGTAAAGATGAGAACGTGCGTGATGTGGGCATGAGTACTGTGCAGCTGCCTGCAAGGACCATCAAAAAAATACCCAACCTCATGGGTGAAGTGGATGTCATAAAATCAATACAATTGTTGCCGGGAGTTCAATCGAGTGTGGAAGGCTCAAGCGGTTTTTACGTGCGGGGAGGAAATGCCGATCAGAACCTCATATTGCTCGACGGCGCTGTGGTTTACAATCCGTCGCACCTGTTCGGTTTTTTTTCGGTTTTTAACGGTGATGCGGTAAAAAATGTTGAGCTCTTTAAGGGGGGTATCCCTGCTGAATTCGGGGGCAGATTGTCCTCCGTGCTGGATGTGAGAATGAACGAGGGAAATACCCAGAAGATCCAGGGAAGTGCGGGAATCGGAATGATTTCAAGCCGTTTTACACTTGAAGGACCGGTAGTCAAGGATAAAATTTCCTTTATCCTTACCGCCAGACGAACTTATATGGAGGTCATGCGACCGTTCATTAAAGATACCACAGCCCAAAAAAGCAACCTGTATTTCTTCGATCTGAATGCCAAGATCAATTACCAGGTGAACCAGAATAACCGGATCTTCCTTTCGGGTTATTTCGGAAGGGATTTTAATAATTTCGGTGATATGTTCCGGATGAACTTTGGAAATGCCACGGGTACCCTGAGATGGAACCATGTTTATAAGGACAGGCTGTTCTCGAACCTTACCCTGTTATACAGCAATTTCAACTATAACCTTGGCGTACCGCAGGGAGCCATGGCCTTTAAATGGTTATCACACATCATCGATTACGGTTTGAAAAATGATTATACCTGTTACCTGAATCCTTCAAATACGCTGAAATTCGGTATCCAGGCCACCTACCACACCATCAAACCCGGAACGACTGAAAACACAGGTAACTCAAGCTATATTCTTCCGACACATTACCCCGAGAATCACAGCATAGAAACTGCTTTGTTTTTTAGCAACGAACAGAAACTGGGATCCAGGTTATCCCTGCTATATGGTTTAAGACTTTCTGTTTTCCAGAATATTGGCAAAACTATTCATTATCAATACAATGAATTATACCAGGTTGAGGATTCCATTGAATACGGACCGGGTGATGTGTACAACACGTATTCATCCCTTGAACCCCGGTTTAATCTCCGGTACGCCATCGATGAAAAGAATTCACTGAAGTTCAGCTATAACCGGACATCGCAATACCTTCACCTCGCATCCAATTCAACCGCAACATTCCCGCTCGACATGTGGTTCATGAGCAATCCCAACATAAAACCACAACGTGCTGA
Organism: Bacteroidales bacterium; assembly: GCA_035258345.1. Taxonomy (GTDB): domain Bacteria; phylum Bacteroidota; class Bacteroidia; order Bacteroidales; family UBA10428; genus UBA5072. The sequence goes on along the minus strand of DATEVU010000100.1, from coordinate 16,089 downwards.
CCAGGTGGCAGCCGGGTATTTCAGAAATTTCCTGGATAACAGCATTGAGGCATCACTGGAGGTGTTTTATAAAAAAACCTACAATGCCATTGATTACAAGGACCATGCTGTGCTTGCACCGCAGCAGTTCCTGGAGGGAGAGCTCCGGATCGGCAATGCCAGGTCATACGGGGCCGAATTTCTCCTTCGGAAACAAAGCGGAAAGCTTACCGGCTGGATCAGCTATGCTTATATCCGTACTTTCAGGCACATTCCGGACATCAATAACGGAAAAGAATTCCCACCCCCCTATGATAAGCCACACAACATATCACTGGTACTGAATTATGAGATCAGCAAACGATTTGATGCGGGTATGAACTGGGTGTATTCTACAGCCATTCCTGTAACTGTTCCCACCCGGGGGTCCTATTACGGCAATACCTGGGTACCCTCCTATTCTGAAAGGGGCGGGACACGGATTCCGGGCACAGCATATCACCGGCTCGATTTCTCCCTGAATTATTATTTCAGCACGTTTAAACTCAAAAGCAACCTGAATCTTTCGGTATATAATGTGTATAACCGGCACAATGCTTTCGCAATCTATTTCAGGGAGAAGAATGCGGAGGAAGGTCAGCCGTCAAACCATGAGGTGGAGGTTGTCAAGCTTTATTTATTCCCGGTAATCCCGGCAATTACATACAACATTAATTTTTAAACCCAACGGAAATGACAATCCCTGCTTTCCCCCGTATAAAAACAACAGACCGGCTTTTAACAGTCATTGCAGGCATCCTCTTCCTGCTGTCGTGCGAGGAGATCATGGAGGTTGATTTCTCCGGAGATTCAACCCGGAACCTGGTTGTTGAAGGTGCCATCACCACCGATCTGAAGTCGCATGGTGTAACGTTATCCTATACCGGTGATTTTTTTCAGAAAACGGAAAAGGAAATGGCCACGGGGGCTGAAGTAAGCATTACCGATGGAGAAAATGTCTTTATCCTTACCGAAGAATCGGCCGGAGAGTATGTTACCGAAAGCAATGTACAGGGTGAAACAGGAAAAAGCTATACCCTTACAATCAAACTGTCCGACGGCAGGGAGTTTACCGGAACGGACCAGTTACGGCCCTGCGGCGATATTGATTCCATCAGGCAATCCCCGAATTTCAATTCCTTTTTAAACGGGTATGGTTACGATGTGCTGTTTTACGGCCGGGAGCCGGAACCTGCCGGCGATTATTATCTCTACCTGCTTTACATTAACAACAAGCTCTATACCGATACCATTACCGAAGTAAGTTTTGTAAGTGATGAATTTGTTAATGGAAACTATATACGTGATTTACCGATATACCGGATCCGGGAGGCGGAAGTAATCCCCGTTCCCGTTGAGGTTACACTCGAAATGCATTCCATTACAAAACAATATTACGATTTCCTTTCTTCTCTCATGGTTGAGACCGTCTGGAGGGGAAGTCCCTGGGACGGGCCTCCTGCCAATGTTCCCGGAAACATAAGCAACGGTGCAACCGGTTTCTTCAGGGCATCCGAAATAAAACGGAAGTTCAGGTTCTTCGCACCGCTGCCCAGGGTGAATTGAGGGGGGCAGTAAACGGTAAACAGTTAACGGTAAACAGTAAAGGTTGTGCGGTTCACTGTTTACCCAGATAGTCCTTCAACACATCCACATACCGCTCAAAAGCCTCTACCCCTTTCCGCGTGATTTTGCATGTGGTCAGCGGGTAATTGTTCCGGAATGATTTACTGATTTCGATATAACCTGCTTCCTCAAGTTTTTTCAGCTGAACACTGACATTCCCCCGCGTTGCACCGGTTTTCTCAAGCAGAAAGGTGAACTCAGCCGATTTTACGCCGATAAGCAGGGAAATTATCGAAAGACGTAACTGCGAATGCAGCAGCGGATCAAGTTCGCGGAAAGCATTCATACCTGCTGATTTATACTCATCCTCCGGAGCAAATGACCCGGAACAATGTAGGATACAATAACAACACCGATCATTATCAGCAACTGAACGGCATGGGGCTGAAAAAACGATACCACTGCCGCAATCCAGGAAAGTATACCACCGATGATCAATGGCCTGAAGTCAATTACCCCGCCTGACACAAAAATTCCAAGGCCGTACATAACCATCGCCAACGGCAGGATAACAGTATATGATTCCCTGAGGTTTGCGAATACGATGAGGATAACAAAACTCACCAGCCACCCGCCCCAAAAATAAACCATCACCTGGCCAATGAGTGATTTACTGGTACTGCGTTTTTTCTGCCGAAGGTTAAATAAAACGGAGGCGAATACACCAAGTCCCATCAATACTGGCCATACCAGGTAATGCTGATCATACCGGAACAGTGTAATAAGTGCGTATTCGGCTATGCAGGTAATCAGAACGAGATAACCCCACAACAGATAGTACAGGTAGTTTTCGCCAATGGTACTTTTTGCCGATTGTATCATGGCATAAATGGTCCTCAGCCCTTCTTCGGGATTGAAATTGCCGGCTTCTGTCTTTGTTTCCATAGTATTTGTGAATTGATTTGAAAATTGATTTATAATTCGATACAAATATAAACTTGTTTATTTTATAAACCTAATTATGATGATCTTTTTTTGGATGACCTATTTTTTTTGAATAGCTCAAAAACATGTTCCGGATATCTTTGGGTCGAATTATCATTATATTTATGCCCTTTCAATTGTATTCGTTTTATCATAGCCAATTCACATGTCAGCGTTGTCAAACCATTTCACTATCAGATCAATCAATCTCCTGTTTGTGCTCCTGTTATGCCTGCCCGGGTACGTGTATGGGAGTTCCCCTTCATCTTCTGATACGGATAAGCCAAGGGAAAAAAGAATTTACAATACGGTTAGGATAGAAAATTGCAAACCCGTAATTGACGGTATGCTTGATGATGAATGCTGGAAGCAGGGTGAATGGAGCGGTAATTACAGCCAGCAGATGCCCGTGGAAGGTGCGTTACCTTCCCAGCAGACAGAGATCAAGATCCTGTATGATGATGAAAATATCTACGTGGCAATTATTGCCCACGATAATGAACCTCAGCGCATTGACCGGCAGATGGGGCGACGTGACCAGTTTCAGGGTGATATTGTAGGGGTGAACTTCGACAGTTATTTCGATCACCGCACCGGTTTCGAGTTCAACCTTACCGCTGCCGGTGTCAAGATCGACCTGATGCTGACCAATGACGGCTGGGACACCAACTGGAACGCCGTATGGGAAGGCGAGGTTTCACATCAGGATTCATCGTGGACAGCCGAAATGAGGATACCGCTCAGCCAACTGCGATATGGCAAAAATCCGGAACAGGTGTGGGGATTGCACTCATGGCGGTGGATAAACCGCAATCACGAAGAAGACCAGTGGAATCTTATACCACGGGATATTGCCGGTGCGTTATATGGTTTCGGTGAGCTGCACGGGTTAAAAGACCTTCCCCGCGTAAGCCGGGTGGAGTTTATTCCCTATACAGTAGGCAAGATCAGGACCTATCCGAAGGAAGAAGGCAATCCGTTTTCCGATGGCACCGATCCTGCCCTGTCGTTCGGCATTGATGGTAAATTCGGGATAGGGAGTAATTTCACGGTGGATTATACGATAAATCCCGACTTTGGCCAGGTTGAGGCAGATCCTTCGGAACTGAATCTCACGGCATTCGAGACGTATTTCGAAGAAAAGAGACCCTGCTTTATCGAAGGAAGGAATATTTTCAATTTTGGCGTGGAGGACAACCAGCTGTTCTACAGCCGGCGCATCGGGCAATCCCCTTCCTACGATCCGGTGCTCAATGACGGGGAATACGCAAAGAAGCCTGATAACACTTCTATTCTGGGTGCCCTGAAGCTTACCGGAAAAACACAAAAAGGATTATCTGTGGGAATTGTGGAAAGCCTCACCCAGCGTGAATTTGCTGATGTCAGTTCTCCCGGCGACGATCATCGTTTGGAGGTGGAACCGATGACAAATTATTTTGTAGGCCGTGTGCAGAAAGATATAAATAACAGCAATACCATGATCGGTGGTATGGTTACTTCAACCTACCGCGATCTCGGTCATGTGTATATGAACGGCCTGGCCCGGTCGGCACTCACCGGCGGATTGGATTTCAGGCATTACCTGAAGAACAAAACGTATTATATCGATTTCAAGTCGATGCTCAGCCAGGTTAACGGTTCCACAGAGTCTATAACCGGTCTGCAGCGCGAATCCTCGAGATATTACCAGCGTCCCGACGTGCCTCATCTTAAACTTGATACAACTGCCACTGTTCTTTCCGGTCATGGTGGCAGTCTTGAATTTGTAAAAGGGGCCAACGGAAAATGGAGGTTTGGAATTGGCACACATTGGAGCTCACCCGGAATGGAACTGAATGATCTCGGATTCCAGAATTCAGTAGACATGCTCCTGCAAGGCCAGACGCTGGGCTACGTGGAAAATACACCACGGGGCTTTTTCCGGGCCTATGAGTTTGAGTTTACACAGATAAACCTATGGAATTTCGGTGGAGAATATCTCTTTTCCGAATTTGAATTGGAGACCGAATTCTTGTTTGCCAACAAATGGAATCTGCATGCGGAAATCAGCCGCAACGGAAAAGCGCTCAACACCCATCTGTTACGAGGTGGTCCGGGTGTTTATGTATTTGGGACTATCCGTCAGGACTATTTCATGAGTACCGACGGATCAAAGAATGTAAGTCTGGGATTAGGCTATGAGAATGATTATTATGACGACAAGATCTCCCACGGACATGAGTTCCATACTGAGATCAACTGGAAAGTGACCACCTCCCTGGAAGTTACACCGGAGTTCAGCTTTGATAAGAACGTTTACGATTACCAGTACATTTCCGGTTACACGTCAGGGCAAGAGGAACGCTACCTGTTGGGCCGTCTTGACAGGAAAACATACGCGATCACGCTCAGGCTGAATTACGCCGTTACACCCGAAATTACACTTCAGTATTACGGCAGCCCGTATATTACCATGGGCAAGTATTCGCACTTCAAAACACTTGCCGATCCTGATGCCAACGCTGCGGGTAATGTATTCAGGACCTGCACCGACAGCGAAATTGCTTATGACCCGGGCACCAGGATGTATGATCTTTTCAACTCCACAAATCCGGAGCCGGAGTATTCCTTTTCCAATCCTGATTTCAATTTCAGGCAATTCCGTTCAAACCTGGTGGCCCGGTGGGAATACAGGCCGGGTTCGGTATTGTATCTGGTGTGGACGCATAACCGCACTTCGGACGAGGATATAACCAATGATGCACTGGATTACAATTTCAGGGGCCTGTTCCGCGAACAAGCCGAAAACGTATTCCTGGTGAAATTCAGTTATTGGTTCTCCCTGTAACTGTAAAATTTCGCTGAAACTTTGAGACGGAATGCCCTGATCTTTTTATTCATTTTCGTACTTTTAATGAATAAAACCGATACCACACATGGCATCCCTGTCGAATACAATTCCGGTGAAGTTTATTGTTATTCCTGCTGTAATTGTGTTTTGTACTGTTCATCCTGCACAGGGAAATGTTCATATCCAGCCTGACGGGAAAAATCCACGGGAAAAAAGAATTTACAATACGGTGAGGATAGAAAATTGCAAACCCGTAATTGACGGCATACTTGATGATGAATGCTGGAAACAGGGTGAATGGAGCGGTAATTACAGCCAGCACACACCCGTTGAAGGTGGAACTCCTTCCCAGAAGACGGAGATGAAGATCCTGTATGACCATGAGAACATATATGTGGCCATCATTGCCCATGACAATAAACCTGACAAAATCGACAGGCAGATGGGTCGCCGTGATCAGTTCCAGGGGGATGTGGTGGGGATTAATTTCGACAGCTATTTTGACCACCGCACTGGCTTTGAGTTTAACCTTACCGCGGCAGGCGTGAAGATCGACCTGATGCTGACTAATGACGGACTGGACTTTAATTGGAACGCAATTTGGGACGGGGAGGTTGCCTACCAGGATTCTTCCTGGACAGCAGAAATGAGAATACCTTTCAGCCAGCTGCGATACAGTAATCAGGAAGAACAGGTATGGGGGCTGCATTCCTGGCGGCTGATCAACCGCGACCAGGAAGATTCGCACTGGAACCTGATACCTCGTGATATTGCCGGTCTGTTGTACGGATTTGGCGAGCTACACGGTCTGAAAAACCTGCCCAGGGCAAGTCGCACGGAGTTTATGCCCTATACGGTGGGTAAGATCAGGACTTACCCGGAAGAAGAGGGCAATCCTTTCTCCGACGGATTTGATCCTGCCCTTTCCATAGGCATCGACGGCAAGCTGGGGTTAGGAAGTAATTTCACGGTGGATTACACCATCAATCCCGACTTCGGCCAGGTGGAGGCTGATCCTTCGGAGCTTAATCTCACAGCTTTCGAATCCTTTTTCGAAGAAAAAAGGCCTTTTTTTATTGAAGGAAGGAACATTTTCAGTTTTGACATCGACGACAACCAGTTGTTTTACAGCAGGCGAATCGGTCATTCCCCTTCATACGATCCCGTGCTCAATGACGGGGAATATGCAAAGAAGCCTGAAAACACCTCCATACTGGGAGCCCTCAAACTTACCGGGAAAACACAAAACGGTCTGTCGGTAGGTATTATGGAGAGCCTTACCCAGCGGGAATTTGCTGAGATCAGTTCTCCGGATGGAGATCATCTCATGGAAGTGGAACCCCTTGCCAATTATTTTGTGGGTCGCGTTCAAAAGGACATCAACAGCAGCAATACCATGGTCGGCGGAATGGTGACCACCACTTACCGTGATCTCGATCATACTTACCTGAATGGGCTGAGCCGTTCGGCCCTCACCGGCGGGCTGGATTTCAGGCATTTTCTGAAAAACAAGACTTTTTTTATCGATTTCAAATCCATGGTCAGTCAGGTTAACGGTTCTACAGAGGCCATGACAAATCTCCAGCGTGAATCCGCAAGATATTACCAGCGGCCCGACGCTCCCCACCTGAAGGTTGACACTTCGGCGACCCGCCTTGCCGGAACCGGGGGCAGTCTGGAATTTGGCAAAGGTGCCAATGGTAAATGGCGGTATGGGATGGCAATACACTGGAATTCCCCCGGTTTGGAACTGAATGACCTGGGATTCCAGAACAACGCCGATATGCTGCTGGAAGGCCAGATGATCGGCTATGAGGAAAACGCACCGATGGGCATTTTCCGGAGCTATGAAATGTCATTGACCCAGGTGAATTTCTGGAATTTCGGGGGAGAGTATCTCCAATCGGAGTGGGAACTTGAGACCGATTTCATTTTTGCCAACAAGTGGAGTTTGCGCGCAGAAATCGACCGGGAGAGCAAGGCACTCGATGTTCACCAGCTTAGGGGAGGTCCCGGTGTATATGTTTACGGCAGAACACAGCAGGACTATTTTATCGGTACGGATGAATCGAAGAAAGTGAGCCTGGGATTGGGTTATGAAAATGATATTTTTGATGACAGGGTCTCCCGTCGCCATGAGATCCATGCAGAGATTAACTTGAAAGTGACCACTTCGCTCCAGGTGTCCCCTGAATTCACCTTTAACAAAAGTCTGTTTGACTACCAGTACATCTCTTTATTCCCGTCAGGGGTAGCGGGGCATTACCTGCTGGGACGGCTTGACAGGAAAACTTATGAGATCACGCTGAGACTGAATTATGCCCTTTCTCCGAATTTCACAATTCAGTATTACGGTAGTCCTTACATTACCATGGGCAGGTATACGCACTTTAAAACCCTGGCTGACCCTGATACCAGGGATCCGGGGAATGTTTTCAGAACTTTCGCCGATAGCGAAATGGCTTATGATCCGGGCACCAGGATGTATGATCTTTTCAACACCACAGATCCGGATCCGGTGTATTCCTTTTCCAATCCCGATTTCAATTTCAGGCAATTCCGTTCAAACCTGGTGGCCCGGTGGGAATACAGGCCGGGTTCGGTATTGTATCTGGTGTGGACGCACAACCGCACCTCCAATGAGGATATAACCAACGATGCTCTGGATTACAATTTCAGGAGCCTGTTCAGGGAACATGCCGAGAACGTATTCCTGGTGAAGTTCAGTTACTGGTTCTCGCTGTAATAAATTATAGCTCCACAGAGACTTTCAGGCGGTTCCGTTTGTCAAAATCGTCCAGCGCCAGCCGGATAAGGCGGCTCACCAGTTCGGTATACGACACGCCGGTGATCTCCCACAATTTGGGATACATGCTGATTCGGGTAAATCCCGGAATGGTATTGATCTCATTTACAATCACCCGTTCATCTTCGGTAAGGAATACATCCACACGGGCCATTCCCTGGCATTCGAGTGCCCTGAAAGTGGCAACTGCTGTCTCCTGCACTTCCTGCACCATGCCGGGAGTCAACCGTGCGGGGATCTCAAGTCCGGCACCGTCATCATCAATATATTTGGCCTTGTAGGAATAAAAACCGGCACGTGGAATGATCTCTCCCGGTATGGAAGCAACCGGAACCTCATTGCCCAGAACGGCACATTCAATTTCACGTCCCCTGATCTCTTCTTCAACAACCACTTTTACATCATAGGCAAATGCCAGGTCTAGAGCGGTCTTAAATTCCTCCTCATTACCAACCCGCGAGATGCCTACCGAGGAACCCATGTTGGCCGGTTTCACAAACAGGACCTTTCCCAGCTCTGCAACCAGATCATGGTAGTTGTAACTATTCCTGGTACCTGCGGTAAGTGTTATAAACCGGCCAACAGGTATACCGGCATCACGCAGCAACCGCTTCATCACATCCTTGTCCATACCCACCGCACTCCCTAGAATACCTGCTCCAACGCAGGGCAGGTTGGCCAGGCGTGCCAGTCCCTGAATAGTACCGTCTTCGCCGAATGGGCCATGCAATACCGGGAAAATGACATCCACCTTTCCGAGGTTCTTGTGGGTGGTGAGGCTGATCAGGCTGCTTCCGCTGCCGTTGGGAGTGAGTGCCACCTCGTGCTGGTTTTCCATCAGCCGTATAAGTTTGGGATCACCGCCATCAACTACCTGCATTGAATTTTCATTGAGGAACCAGCGCCCTTCCTTATCGATCCCTATCAGTACGGGCTCATACTGCTCCTTATCGAGTGATTCGATCACATTGCTGGCGGATTGCAGGGAGACCTCATGTTCGGCTGACCGGCCTCCGAACAGAATGGCAACTTTCAGTTTTTGCATGGTATACAAAATGATTTTGGTGCAAATTATAAAAGTTCTCGCAGATTACGCAGATTATGTCGTCAAAATCCCCGATTACATCTATTATTAATGGATTTAGGAAGTCTTATCGTTTCCATTGGTTAATTTTACAGATTATTATCATTGCCAATGAAGTCCAATACGATTTTTACCCGCATTCTGGTGCATATTGCAGGATGGATACTCCTGTTTTTACTGCCGCCCCTGATCATGCAGTCGGAGATCAAATTGCCCGACTCATTCGGGGATTTCATGAACTGGACCCTGGTCATCCTGTTTTTTTACATTAACTTTCTCTGGCTGGTACCGCAATTTCTGAGCAAAAGGAAATTCCTGGTGTACTTTGCAGGGATCTTTTTCATGCTGTCGGCCAGCTATTTTGTCAATGAAATGTATGCCCGGCACCGTTACCGGACCGAGATCGCCAAAAATCCGCAAAATCACAGGCCAAATGAGAACCGGAAAAGACCCCCGCGCTACAAGGGTTATTTTTCCGCGCTGTTCTGTTTTGCCACCCTTGCACTTGGAACAAGCATAAAGGTTACCGAAGGCTGGTACATCAATGAAAAGCAAAAAAAGGAAATGGAGAACCAGAAACTGGGGGCCGAATTGTCATTACTAAAATCGCAGATCAACCCGCATTTTTTCTTTAACACCCTGAACAGCATTTATTCACTTGCCATCATCAAATCCGAACGTACACCGGAAGCGGTGCTGAAACTGTCGGAGCTTATGCGGTACATCATTTACGATACCGAACGAAAAGTGGTGCCGTTGTCAAAGGAAGTTGAATATATCGCAAATTATATTGAATTGCAGCGTTTGCGGCTTCCCGATGAGGTGAAGGTGAAATTCAAAGCCGACCTCGGTTCCGGCGATGCCGTTATCGAACCATTGTTGCTGCTGCCTTTTGTTGAGAATGCTTTTAAACATGGGGTAGATGTTGAAAAGCCGGGAAAGATCACGATCACTATCAAACGCTCCGGCAATGAACTTAGTCTTCATGTTGAAAACCCGCTGGTGGACAATGGTTACAATGGTAAGAACAACCAGAGTGGCATTGGCATGAACAATACACTTAAACGATTAAAATTGCTCTACCAGGAGAATTTTACTTTTACCGCAGCACCGGTAAAGACCAACTACGTGGTGGACCTGGTGATCAAACTCAAGGAAAATGAGGTGTCTGATAGTTGACGATGAGCCTTTGGCCCAGCAGGTGATGGAGGAATTTGCCGGCAGGATCCCGTTTCTGGAGGTTGCCGGCAAGTGCAGCAGCGCCACGGAAGCTATTGAGGCGTTGCGAAATACACATATTGATCTTATTTTTCTGGATATTCAAATGCCCAGGCTTACCGGACTTGATTTTATCAACAGCCTGCACAACCCGCCCTTGTTTATCCTGGTGACGGCTTACTCCGAGCATGCCCTGGAAGGATTCAATATCAATGCCACGGATTACCTTATGAAACCTGTACCCTTCGACCGTTTCCTGAAGGCAGTGAACAAGGCCCATGAACTTCACAGGATGCGGACGAATGCTTCCCGTGAACCGGAACCGGCACAGAAATTCATGCTGGTAAAATCGGGTTACCAGACGGTGAAGATCCAGACCGATACCATTCTTTTTATCGAAGGGCTGAAAGACTATGTTAAAATATACACCGAGGGAAAGAAACCTATTTTAACACTGCTTACCATGAAAGGACTTGCGGTAAGCCTGCCTGCCAGCAGGTTCCTGCGCATACACAAATCATTTATCGTTGCGGTTGACCGCATAACCACCATTTCGCGAAACCGGGTGATGATCGGGGAACGCTGGATCCCGGTGGGCGAAAATTACCGCGAAGATTTCCGCAAACGGATGTATGAATCGTGATTAAATATTGCTTTTCACAAAGCATGAAATTTTCCAGTCCCCCCCGACCTTCTCGAGTACTACATTGATCAGGGCAACCGTTGTGGCGGGTGAACCATGGTACGTCATATTTTGCGTTTCCTTAAGTATGGCCCATGCCGTATTGTCCATGATTTTTATGGCCAGAAACTCCTTTTCCACCTTGAAATGGTCAACACCCACCCAATCAGCATATTTTGCCAGGGTATCAATGGCAGTGGAACGCTTATCCCATCCGGTGGTGATGGAGTAAATGGAATCCTGGATATTCAGGCGTGTCTGGAATTCATCCTGGATATAGTATTCTTTCATTTTATCGGGATTCTTGTCGATCCAGGCCTGGGTTTCGGCATTAATAACCGACTTGATGTCTTCGGTATCCTGTTCGGGATTCACCTTGGGTTTGCAGGAGGAGATCAGGAGGATCAGCGCAAAGGCTGAGGAGAGAATGCAGGCTATGTTTTTCATAATGTTCGGATTTATGTGGGTTAAAATCACTAATGCCGATCTGAGCCAATTGATCCTTACTGAAAGTTATGAAATTTCCGGAATAATATCAAGGGGTATTTATTACTAAGACAGGGATAAACGGGGAAATACTTATAGGATGAAGGATAATGGAAAGGGTGGAACAGTGGAAAAGTGGAACAGTGAAAAAGTGGAAAGGCAGAAGCCAGAAAATAGCTATATCTAATCCTCCTGTATTTAGCATAAACGCTTCCAATGCATATGTTAATTTTTGAAAATTAGTTTTTGCCCAGACTCTCGTTCGCGTGTATGAACAGTTGCGTGGCCAAAGTGATTTGTGGTCTATTTACCACAAGGAAATCAATAGTTTAAACCTTAGCAATCCTGCAGCCAGCAATTGTTTACACGCTGTGTGAATGGTTTTATTTCTTGTTTTTGGTTCTTTGTTGTTGCCGATTCAAGTATTTGGATCTTGTGCCCTGCTCTGGTTTTTTTCCTCTTTTGTCGACCACACAAAAGAGGAACAGAAAAAGTCGCCACGAACGAAAAAATTAAGCCGCCCTTGCCGCACAGGTCAGCCTCATGACCGTGCGTCTTAATTTTCTGCGCCGTTCGTGGACGCCTAGCGCACTCGGCGAATTCGTAGTAATCATTATCTATCAGAGATCGTCTGGTTTCTTTAAAAATCATTCACAACTCCTTTATACAGGCGGGTCACCCCGCTTTAATATATAGTTTTTTAGGATCTAGCATCTGTGTATACTGGTGATGCGTTAACCCTTTTAAAAGAGATTGTATATTATTGGTATTAAATATATTATAAGTATACTTTGATTTTTTGATTTGCATTGACTTGTAAACCCCAAAGGGGTTAAATTTCAATAACCGTGGGTGCAACCCACGGTTATTGAGATTAAGCCACTTCGTGGCCTGGTAAAATAATTGATGACTTGCATTTTATATAATCTTTCAGCTCCTAATGTGGCCCTTATTTATTTTTAACGCATCAGTACTGATGTGTGTATTTAAGTTGTGTTGGCAAATGGAACAGTGAAAAAGTGGAAAGGCAGGAGCCAGCAAAACTGATGATTTCAGCCAGGGAGGCTGTTAGGCTATTTGGCGTAATTATCCTCCGAAAAAGCAAATTGCTGATTCCACAGGCTATGGTATTTACCTTTTTTCAACAGCAGTTCTTCAAGCTTTCCATCCTCCACAAGAAATCCCTGGTGCAAAACAAATATGCTGTTGGCTCCGGTAATGGATTTATTCTATAATGCTTTCGAGGTCTTGCTTAAGCTTCGATAAACTGCTGTTGATGATTTGCCAGACTTCCTCTGCGTCAATGCCAAAGTAATTGTGAGCTAAAATATTTCTAAATCCTTTAACCTTCAACCAGTCAATTTTATCGGAAGTTTCATTTATTAAATCTTCAGATAACTTATCCACCATTTCACCTATTACGATGAAGTTCATCATCGATGCATCAAATGATTTTGTATCATTATAGAACTCATCGGCATCATTGAACTTGACTGAATATTCTTGAATTCTTTTAACGGAATCAAGCATATTAAGAATGCAGCTAAAGTCCTTATGCGATGGTTTATACATATTTTACCTCAGATAAAACCAGCTTTCTGAAGATAGGCTTGATATATTTTTCTCTACAAATATCTACTGGTATATTAAACTTTGACTGAATCTCATCCCTTAATCTTTGCTTTATTGTATAAAGATCAGGTGTATTTTCTTCGAATTCAACTACCAGATCAATATCACTATACTCATTTTGCTCTCCTCTGGCAACTGATCCAAAAACACCAATGCGTACCAGATGATAATCCTTTTTGAATCTATCTTTGTTAGAAGATAAATAAATCAATATCTGCTTGGAATCCACCATGAACTAAATATTTTTATCAAAGATAAAACATTTCAATAAATGAAAGTATCTATCGATTTGCCATTACCTACAACGATCGCGGGTATGTTTTCGTTGCCGGCATTTAAAGCTCCAGGTTCTCAAGGTACAACAACGATAAATTAAATGCTCCAGCCCCGGCAACTTGCTATCCGGCAATGAAATATACCCGCCGTTGTACGTTCGTGCTTTATAAATTATCTCTTGTACTATTGTACTATTTAATTCCAAATAATTCAAACAATATAGTACAATCAAATTTATGCAATTGGCTTAGATGAATTATATACAGCAGGCTTTATTTTTTTAAGGTGATTTACAACATATGCCGCATCTCGGCCCACTCCTCCTACAAGATCTGATGTCAATCCGTATTGAAAAACCATACCAACAAAATATAGTCCCTTAGAACTTTCAGAAATTCCACGATTAGTTTTCGGCCAACCACTTTTATCGGTAACATCAAACTTAATCCAGGAAAAGTCAGGTTTATAACCGCAGCCCAAACAATTGAAGTAACTGAGATAACACGTCCATCCTCCAATTGAGGTAATCCGTCTTTTATATCCGTTAGACGCGGTAATTGTTCAACATGTGCTTCTTTAACATTTTCTAATGATACACTAATTAAAGGTTCTCCACCATTGAGGATTTTAGGTCTTACCTTGCGACCTATTGGCGTACTATGCGTTAAAATATTATGAGCAAACCACCAATAAAGTTTCCCAAAATAGCGAAAAACAAAATCAGGAATATGTGGTGTAGCTCGTCCGGAAAGCATAGTGGGTCTACTTGCCGATAATTAAATAGCTATTTCAACTCCTGATGTTCCTGCTCCAACCACCAATGTATTCGATGCTGGAAATAGATGTGGATTTTTATATTCTGATGAATGGATTTGCACTGTTTTTTTGTCAATACTTTGCGCAAATTCAGGAATGTAGGCATTTGGGTTTGTACCTGTAGTTACAATTATATAATCGGCGAGTAATTTCCCTCCTGAGGTAATAAGTTCATAGAATTCAGATGTTTTTCTAAGTTCAATTACATTTGTATTTAATTGAACAGGCAATAAAAATTTATTTGTATAATTTAAAAGATAATCAGCCATTTCTTCCTTTGTTGGGAGTGTACCTCGATTTTTTGGAAAAGGAAATCCTGGTAGACCATCATATTGTGATGGAGTAAAGAGTCTAAGAGAATCCCATCTCTGTCGCCATGAATTACCAATCTGATTTTCCTTTCGATAATGATGAAATCTTCATTTATTTTGCTTAAAAAATACCCTGCTGCTAATCCTGCTTGTCCGGCTCCAATAACAACAGTACTATATTTTTCCTTTCTCATAATGTAGTAATTAATGATTCATTAATGCACTCAACATCTTGATTTCTAAAACTTTCTTTAAGATAAGTTGTCGAAAATTCTTTTTTTTGATTTCATATTACAAATCAATAACCTTGTCCGATAATTAAATTGAATATGAAAATAACTATACGTCTGTCGAATCCTACGGGACTATAATAAATGTGCAAGTACTTCTTACACCAATTTTCACCGTCCTGAAATAAAATCCAATAGGATAGCAGGAGCAATAAAATTTCAATCAAATGAATAACTGTTTTTTGTGGAATGCTTTTACTTTTTTGTCCATACAAGTCCATATTTATTTTCTTTAAAGCAATACATGAGGTTGTGCGTTCGTGTATATATTACTTAATAATCTTTCATTCTACTTTTAATGCAGGCCCAACAACATTCATATCGTGGTCTGCAAAAGCTTTTTCGATTTCTCCCTTTGTCGGTGGAGAAGTCCACTTGTCAGTAACCTTAAAAAAAGCCTCCATTTTCCCTGCTGGCAAATAAGAAACTATCATCTTTCCTTTTTCTGTCAACTGAATGAAAGCATGTTGCACATTTCTTGGAAGGAAAATCGTGTCACCTGATTTCATTTGATATTTTTCGTCACCAACTTGACACAGATATTCTCCTTCAATTACATAAAACCATTCGTCTTGGAAAGGATGAATATGCAATGGAGGTCCACCATTTGGTGTAAGACCCGTTTGCTCAAACAACGCTATATCATTTTCAGTGTCAATCCCGGATATTTTGATATCTAAAGTGTTTAATGTAACACCTTTCATTCTAAAGTGCTCTCCAAATCTGGCTTCACCAGAATTTACCTTAAATCCTTTGTTGGTTCTTGTTATAATTTTGTTCATAGTCTTAGCAAAAGTTGTTAATGGAATAATGGCAAGAGATGTCAAAATAAATTTTCCCCGATTCATAACTTCTCACTTTTTTGTTATTATTCATCTTAAAACAAAATTTTTCATGTAAAGTTAAGCTGGGATTTCATTCGTAGCAGGAGCATGACGCATAACTCCTTTATATTAACTACTCCCCTTCTTTAGACAACTTTAATTCAAAGTTAAGTTAGATTTCCATTTCCGCCCAATTGGGCGGAAATGGAAATCTAAGCAGCCCGGGCATATAGCTGTTCTGGTCTTTTATACCCTAAAGTTTGATG
>DATEVU010000099.1:0-3663 GCA_035258345.1 Bacteroidales bacterium | reverse complement strand
GTGAGCTCCAGGTCCTTATTGGGCTGCATGGTTCCCATTTAACCGTTTTGCTGCGCCAGGTAAAAGCCAATGGGCTCCAACCGGCTATGCAGCCCATAGGCGAAACTTACTGATTGTTTGTCTGTAAACCTGTACCGGATGCCTGCCCTGGGTTCCAGACTGTATTTATTGCTGAGGGTAAGCATTTGTGCATTAAAACCGAGATTCAGTGTCAATTTGCTGTTCAAATCAACCCTCGACTGGCTGTATAGCTGAAGCAGGTTGCTTCCGCCTTTCTCGTCGGCGTAGGAGATCATGGATTGACCTGCTGAATCTGCATGCTTTAGCCCTACGTTGTAAGATAATCTATTCAAGGTAAAACCGGTCCGGTTGGTGTGATTTGCACCAAATTTCCGGTTGACGAAAAGATTCAACGAGTACTTCCTGTCATTCTGTGCTATTACATCCCGGGTATAACAATTGAATTCGCTGTCGCATCTTTTCCGTTGCCAGAAGATTGTATTCCCGGTAACTGACAGGGTAGTATTCAGGTAAGTCTTTTCATCCAGAATGATCCTGTGACTTATTCCCAGGGCTCCCATTTTATTATTGTTCTTATCCTCTTCGCTGTCCTGGTAATATTTCCAAACCGCAGTATCCTCTTTGGGTTTTGATCCGCTTTTATCCCCCGAAAGCAGTCCCCATAAACCGAACGAACCCGCATTTCTGGCAGGAATATTAATTTTAAATGCCAGATCCTGGTATTTAATTCCACGTGCATTTTCCGGAAGAAGGGGCGAGATCAGCGCCAGGGTTGAATACCTGTAATTGAAAAGGTAGGATGATTTTTTGCCCTTGATGAACGGACCTTCGGATGCAAAATCAATTCCAATGATACCTGCTTTAATCGTGTGCTCCCTGTTTTCGTTGTTCCCCGTGCGCATTTTCATATCAAATACCCCGGACAGGGCATTTCCGTATTCGGCGGGAAATGCTCCGGTGAAAAAATCCGAGTTCGTCAGCATCTGAGCGCTCAGTGCTGTAATTCCCCCTCCTCCGAAAGTTGTTACATTGGCAAAATGGCTTGGATTCGGGATCTCAACTCCTTCCAGTCGCCATAGCAGGCCCTTGGGAGCATTCCCGCGGATAACAATGGCGTTTGATGATAAAGAACCGGCAACACCTGCAAAGGAAGATGCCAGCCTGGACGGGTCATCAATTCCACCCGCATACCGTGATGCTTCTTCCATGGTCAGCTGCCTGGCACTTATCATCGCCATGGCATTTACCGGGCGGTCTTTGTTCGAAAATGCCTTTATCTCAACCTGTTGCAATGACGTGGCTGATTCCTTCATTAGAACGTCCAGTACCACTTCCTTACCGGTTAATACAAGTACTTCAGCCACGATCAGCGGTTCATAGCCGATGAAACTGAAATGAAGACTATGCCTCCCCACCGGTATGCCGGACATTCTGAATTTTCCATCTGCATCACAAACTGCACCGATGACCGGATCGGAACCTACGATCATTACGGTTGCTCCTGCCAGGGGAACCTGGTTATCCCCGTCTGCCACCGTTCCCCGGATAGTTTGTGATAATCCCTGCGGGAAAACCTCATGGGTAAACAGGCTTAACCAGACAAACACCAGGCATTTAATACAGGTTTCTTTACCCCTAAGCTTTTTATTCATGACTGCTTTTTATAATTTTGAACAAAGTTGGGTGATTCCATGTTCTCCCGAAATCCTGATAAATCAGTATTTTTATGGCCAATGTACCGGATGATATTGTTCAAAAATATATTAATCTATTTGAATTACAACATTTTAACCCCTCCGACCTGGATTACGGAAAACTTAAGTACCACCTAAACGTTCTGGAGACTATTGATGTTGTTGACACCGGCTGTATATCAATCTTCGACCTGTATCAGCGCTGCCATGTCTATTATTCACCCAAGTACGAATCTGTGCTGGGATGGGATCCTGTACAGGCACAATCTGATATTAACTACACCAACAATCTTATTCATCCCGATGATCTGCCGCAGCTTTATCTTTCTGCTTACTATTATATCACGCTGGCATTGACTTTGCCGAATCTTAATAAAAAAGATTACAAAAGCATTTCCGACTACCGGGTAAAGGGAAAGGAGGGCAACTATATCCGTGTAATTGAACAACAGATACCCCTCGAAGTGGATAAATCGGGAAATGTATGGCTCGCGCTGAGTATGCTTGATATCTCACCCGACAAGGATATTGGAGCCCCTTTCAGGGGACGGCTCGTTAATCACCGTACCGGCGAGCTTTTCCATTTTCCTCCCGGAGAAGGAACGGGAAATGACGGACCAACCCTGACCAACCGGGAGAAAGAAGTTCTGATACTAATTGCATCCGGCTTGATCAGCAAAGAAATAGCTGATAAACTGTTCATTAGTGTAAATACTGTGAATACCCACCGGCAGCGGATTATTGAAAAACTGAATGTGAGCAACACCTATGAGGCACTCCGGTATGCGCATGAAAGGGGATTGTTTGGATAGGAAGTAAATGTGTGCCGAAGGCATTCCTTTGGGACATATGTGCCAATATGCTAATGTAAAAAAGATATAAAGACAATACATTATGGAAGAAAAAGAATATACCAGTAAGCTGATGCTCGATTTCGGTACGGACGGAAACCGGCTCGTGCCCGTGGTCACACAGGATTTCAGCACCAGGGAAGTGCTGATCCTGGCTTTTTGCAACAAAGAAGCCTTTGAAGAATCTATCATCAGCGGTTATGCCACTTACTATAGCAGAAGTCGCAATGCACTGTGGAAAAAAGGTCTTACTTCAGGCAATATGCTTAAATTGAATGAAATACGCATAAACTGCGAACAGGATTCACTCCTGTACCTTGTTACTCCTGAAGGAAGGGGTTCGTGTCATGCGAAAAAACCTGACGGAGATCCCTACGGATCCTGTTTTTACCGACGCCTTTCACCCGGCGGTGACAAACTTGAAATCATCGCGCAGGATCTAAAAGTGGACGAAAAAGGATAAAACACCCAGTACCACCAGAACAATACCGGAAAGCAGTTTTTCGTGATGATCGAGGAAATGTGACCGGATCGCACGCACTCCCTTGTTGCCGAGAAACACCAGCAACAGCATACCTGAAACGGTAATCACCACATATACTACCGATACCATGAGGATTCCCTGCCAGCCTGAAGCGCCGGCCTGGAAATAATAGGCTTCGATCTCAAGACAGGGGCTCAGGAACATGGCGAGCGCCAGGGAAGTTATTATGGCCACTTTCGACCTGTTGCCGGATTTGCCGGATTTGATATCATGTGAGTGCTTATGGTGATTAAAACGGTCAATCACCAGATAAATTACACCCAGCAAAATGAGCAGGGCCGGTGCAACCTTCTCTGAAATAAAGGTATAATTCCTGCTCAGGGTATGCCCGATAATACCAATAGTTATTCCCACCAGAACGGTACTCAGGGTATGCGCAAAGCCACTTATGCCTGCCACTAAAAGAGTTTCACGTTGTGTCCAGTGTTCTGCCCTGCCGATCGCGACAACAGGCAACCAATGGTTTGGTATGGCAGCGTGTACCAGGCTTAACAAAAAACTTCCAAAAAACAGTTGCAGCATTGGGAATGGGATAAATAATTACAATTGCTCA
>DATEVU010000098.1:0-11879 GCA_035258345.1 Bacteroidales bacterium | reverse complement strand
CCACTTCATTTACGGTTCCGTCGCCACCTACAGCCACAATGTTGGTAAATCCTTCCTTTAACTTTTGCCTGGTCAATTCAAAAGCATGGCCGGGGTATTCCGTGAACAGGGTTTCATATTCTCCTTCGGAAAAAACCTGCTTTATGCTATCCACTATCACCTCCTTCTGTCGCGTTCCGGCAATAGGATTAATGATAAATATGAACTGATCCATAGGGCATTTTATAGTTTTTCCTGACCATTAGACAAAACGGTAGGAAATTATGCATAATATCTGTTAAATTTGTCCGTTACTCGAAATGAATGGTAAAAAAACACATGCGTTTTTTCAAAGGTAACGATATCCTTTTAATCTTTGCCTTGTTCATGCTATTTCCAGCGCTGTTGGCACAGCCGGGGGGTAAGTCGTTTCAATTCCTGGAAGTAACCAATTCCGCCCGGATAGCTGCGCTTGGCGGTGATGCAGTTGCCATTCACGACAATGATCCCGATCTGGCATTTCACAATCCTGCCCTGCTCAACCGGGACATGCACCATCACGCTGCACTGAACTATGTGAATTACTTTGCCGGAATTAACTACGGGTATGCATCCGTTGCAGCAAAATTCAAAAACAGGGGCACGGTTGCTGGTGGCATACATTACCTGAATTACGGACGGTTTCAGGGTGCTGATGAAAACGGTAACCTGACGGGAAATTTCATGGCCGCGGATTACTCGGTAAACCTGATGTATTCCAGGATGCTCGATTCCCTGTTCACTGCCGGTATAACATTCAAATCGATATATTCCGATCTGGAAGCATATAATTCCACCGCGCTCGCTTTTGATGCCGGAATTACCTTCCACAAACCCGGATCAGGATTTACTGCCGGTGTAGTATTCCGGAATATCGGCTGGCAGGTTAATGCCTATTATCCCGAAGGAGCCCAGGGTCCGTTGCCTTTTAACATAGTTGTGGGCGTTTCACAGGGGCTTCAGTATGCCCCCCTTAATTTCTTTATCGTGGCAAATCATCTCGAAAAATGGGACCTGACCTATAAAACCAGGGAACAAACGGAAAACGAACTTGATCCTTTCACGGGGGAATCGGCATCGGAGAGCGGCTTTGATCTGTTTATCGATCAGTTCATGCGGCATATCGTGGTTGGAACGGAACTTAACCTGGGAAAAAATGTGGTGTTGCGCCTCGGATATAATTACCGGCGCAGGCAGGAACTCAAAATCGACAGCAAACCGGGTATGGTGGGGTTTTCATGGGGTATTGGAATAAATATGTCGAAGTTCAGGATCAGCTACGGACGCCCGGCTTACCACCTCGCTGGCGGGGCCAACTATTTCTCGTTCAGCATGAACCTTGATGAATTCAAAAAAAAATTCTAACAAAATAAGTAACACCATGCAGCCGGTAATTGCGGTTGACGGTTACTCGTCATGCGGAAAAAGTACCTTTGCACGGTTGATTGCGCAGGAACTTGGTTATATATATATTGACAGCGGCGCCATGTACCGGGCCGTGGCGCTTTATTGCCTCGAAAATGGGATAATTTCGGGAGAATCCCTTGACCTGGAATTGATGCAGAGATCGCTCGGTCAGATATCCATTCAGCTGAAGCTAAACCCCGGCCATGGAATCCAGGAAACCTGGCTGAACGGAAGGAATGTTGAGGAAGAGATCAGGAGCATTGCTGTTTCGGATGTGGTGAGCAGAATAAGTCAGGTTAAGACCGTACGCGAGAAAATGGTAAGCCTCCAGCGGAAAATCGGAGAAAACGGAGGCGTGGTCATGGATGGCCGTGATATTGGCACCATTGTATTTCCGGAGGCCCGGCTGAAGATATTCATGACCGCAGATCCGGATATTCGCGCCAAACGGCGCTATGATGAACTGGTGCAAAAAGGTGTGCAGGTGGAATTAAGCGCAGTTGCCCAAAATGTTCGGATGCGCGACCACGAAGATGAGAACAGGAAGGAGAGTCCGCTGGTCAAAGCCCGGGATGCAATTGTTCTGGATAACAGTTATATGACACTGGATCAGCAAATGGATTGGTTCAGGGATAAATGGAAAAGTTCAAAAAAGAAACATGAAGGTTGAGATTGACCCGCATGCAGGTTTTTGCTTTGGCGTGACACGGGTGGTTAAAAAGGCCGAAGAGATCATAGAACAGGATGGCCGGCTTTATTGCCTGGGTGAGATTGTTCACAACCAGAAAGAAATTGAAAGACTGGAAAAACTGGGACTGAAAACAATTACCCGGGAGGAATATCTTTCCCTTTCCGACTGCCGGGTGTTGATCAGGGCACATGGAGAACCGCCGGAAACCTATCACCACGCGCAAAAAAACAATATTGTGCTCATCGATGGCACCTGTCCGATTGTCCTTAAGCTACAAAGCCGGATTAAGAAGGATTATGCAGATAACAACGACAAAGGCACCCAGATCGTGATATTTGGAAAAAAGGACCACGCGGAAGTACGCGGCCTCGACGGGCAAACACAATACAAAACCATCATCGCCGAATCAGAGCATGACGTGGCAAAAATTGATTTTAGCAGGCCTGTTCACCTGTATGCACAAACAACCATGAACCCCGACAAATACAGCCATCTTAAAAACAGGATCACCGAACTGGCATTAAAGGCCGGTGCCCTCCAGGAATCGGTAAAATGCACCAATTCTATTTGCGGCCAGGTGTCCGGCAGGGTCCCCCGTTTGAAACAGTTTTGCAGACACCACGATGTTGTCCTTTTTGTAAGTTATATACAAAGTTCAAACGGCAAACTGCTTTTTGAACAATGCAAATCCGTGAACAAAAATTCCTATTTTGTTTCCGAAGCCAGTGATATAAGGCCCGAATGGTTTGCCGTCGCGGAAAATACCGGGATTACCGGTGCTACTTCCACGCCGCGGTGGCTGCTGGAGGAGTTTGCTGCATATGTTACTGGTTTGGGGTTTGGGGTTTGAGTATATTCGTGAAATCATTACATTTGATGCTTCCGTATTCAACCTGCAATGCTGAAATATTTAATATTAAATAATTTACACTGATACATGGAAGAGATCAAAAAAGTAGGAGTTCTGACTTCAGGAGGAGATGCCCCCGGAATGAATGCTGCTATCCGGGCGGTTGTTCGCACAGGAATTCACAATGGTTTTGAGATTTTTGGCATCAAACGGGGTTACCAGGGCATGATCGAGGGAGATATCATTCCGCTTACAGCAGCATCGGTCAGCGGAATAATCCAGAACGGGGGCACTATTATACAAACTGCACGATGCAAGGAATTCCATACCTATGAAGGAAGAAAAAAAGCCTATGATCAGCTGGTGAAATTCGGAATAAACGCGGTAATTGTTATCGGCGGTGACGGATCATTCACCGGTGCAGGTATCATGTCAAAGGAATTTGATATCCCCTTTATTGGGATCCCCGGTACCATCGACAATGATCTCTATGGAACCGACTATACCATTGGCTATGATACGGCTGTGAACACGGTTGTTCAGGCTGTGGATAAGATCAGGGACACGGCTAGCTCACACGGTCGTATATTTTTCGTTGAAGTAATGGGCAAAGAGGCCGGATTTGTTGCCCTGCGCAGCGGAATTGCCTGTGGTGCCGAAGGTATTCTTGTACCTGAAGAACACGGACAACTCGACAGACTCAGAAAATGTCTTGGCGAAAGGGCCGGGCTTAATAAATCAAGTATTATTATGGTGGCCGAAGGCGAAGAGGATGGCGGTGCCATAGCCATTGCCAGGAAATTCAAGGAGGAATTCCCCGATTTTGATATCCGTACCACCATCCTGGGTCATATTCAACGGGGAGGCTCACCCTCGGCCTTTGACCGGGTGACTGCCACCCGCATGGGTGCCTCGGCTATTGAAGCCCTCCTTGACGATCAGAAAAGCGTTATGGTGGGTATGGTCAATAACGAAATGGTATATGTTCCCCTGAACAAAACCGTAAAGTTGCATAAGGATGTGAATCACGATCTGCTAAAGCTTTCAGAGATTCTTATTTAAGGTTTGGGGGTTGGGGGTTGGGGGTTGAGGTTAACCCAAATCCCACTTGTTACTCGTCACTTGTCACTCTTTTTCCCATGGAACAATCCTGCTATGCCGATGTATTTCTTCCCCTTCCACTGCCGGGGTCATTCACCTACCGGGTTAGCAGCGAACAGGTGCAGCAGGTGCAGCCGGGTATCCGTGTGCGTGTTCCCTTTGGCAAAAGCAAGGTTTACATTGCAGTTATACGGAAAATACATGAACAAAAACCGGAAGGCTACGAAATCAGGAACATACTTTCAATCGTTGATATCGAGCCTGTGGTGACCGGGAACCAGTTCAGGCTTTGGGACTGGATCAGTGAATATTACATGTGCACACCCGGAGAGGTTTTTAGGGCTGCACTTCCTGCGGGACTTAAAATTACAGAAAAATACAGGCCCAAAACCTTTACATCCATAAGGCTTACCAAAGCATGGGGTAGAAAGAAGAAAGCCGGTCAACTGCTGGCTGGTTTGATTCGTTCACCGGCCAGGAGCAGACTCGTCACAGCTTACCTGGCCCTTTCGGGTAACCATCACGGGGATGTACCACCCGGTGTAAATAAACAGGAATTGCTCAGAAAAGCGGAAACCGGCAACAGGGTATTATCTGAACTGGTTAGCGCGGGTATATTCGAATCGTATGAAACGGTAATGAGCCGTTTGGAAAAGGATGACCTGCCATCCGGAATTATAACGGAACTGAACGGTCCGCAGCGGAAAGCCCTGGAGGATATACACACAGCCTTTGACAAAACGGACGTGGTATTGCTTCACGGCGTAACCTCCAGCGGCAAGACCGAGATTTACATTCAGCTTATCCGGGAAGCTGTTGAAGCAGGTAACCAGGTTCTATACCTGTTGCCAGAAATAGCCCTTACAACCCAGATTATTACCAGGCTGAAAGCTGCATTTGGCGCCGGGATCGCAGTATATCATTCCAAATTCAGCGATGCCGAACGCGTGGAAACCTGGATGCGGCTCCTGCAATCCGGTCCCGGCAATGAAAATAAGATCAGGATAATCCTGGGCGCACGGTCATCTGTTTTTTTACCTTTCATTCATGCGGGTCTGATCATCATTGATGAAGAACATGAAAATACATACAAACAGTTTGATCCGGCACCAAGATACCACGCCCGCGATACGGCCATCATGCTTGCCCGCCTTCATGGAGCCAGGGTGTTGCTTGGCACGGCAACGCCATCCGTAGAAACTTACTACAACTGCATTACCGGGAAATACGGACTTGTGGAACTTCAGGAACGGTACCTCGAAATCGGGATGCCGGAAATAAAAGTGGTAAACACACGGGATCTTAAGCGCCGCAAGCAGATGCATACGAACTTCTCACCGGCTTTGCTTGATGGGATCGCGGAAGCACTCATAAATAAGGAACAGGTTATTCTCTTCCAGAACCGCAGGGGATTTTCACTTCTTATCGAATGCGGGAATTGCGGTTTCATCCCCAGGTGCAGGTATTGCGATGTCAGCCTTACCTACCATAAACAGGGAAACCACCTGAATTGCCACTATTGCGGGTATACCATGCCGGTTCCGAAAGCCTGCCCTTCCTGTGGAAATACCGGGCTGATAGCCCAGGGATTCGGGACCGAGAAAATTGAGGAGGATATTGCCCTGCATTTCCCGCAGGCAAGGATTTCAAGGATGGACCTCGATACCACCCGCACACGTAAATCCTTTGAACAGCTGATCAACCGCTTTGAGCAAAAAGAATCGGATATCCTGGTCGGTACCCAGATGGTATCCAAAGGACTTGATTTTGAAAATGTCAAACTCGTTGGTATCATGAATGCGGATACCATGCTGAATTATCCCGATTTTCGTGCCCATGAGCGCAGTTTTCAACTTATGGCCCAGGTAAGCGGAAGAGCAGGAAGAAAAAAGAGCCGGGGTACCGTGATTATTCAAACTGCAGACCATAACCATCCTTTGATCCGCATGGTGGTCACGAACGATTTTATGGCAATGTTCAATTCTCAGCTCGAAGAACGCAGGAGATTTCAGTATCCGCCGTTTGCCAGGCTGGTGGAAATAACGCTTAAACACATCCACCGGGACATCCTCGATAACGCAGCAGGATTCCTTGCCGGGCAGCTTCGTAAATCCATAAGGGATAATATCCTGGGCCCCGAATACCCCCTGGTGAGCCGTGTTCAAAATCTATACCTGAAAAATCTTCTGATTAAAATTGAAAAGGGAAGGGACCTGTCACGGGTTAAATCCCGTATCGGTGCACGGATAACCGAATTGTCGGGGATACCCGAATTCCGATCGGTCCGTGTTCAGGTAGATGTTGATCCGTATTAATTGGTAAGCATATGAAAATTATAGCCTTAACCGACCTGCATGGTAAAACAGGTATATTAAAACCACTTTCAGCACAACTGAAAACTGCTGACCTGGTAGTACTGTGCGGTGACATTACCCATTTCGGCCGGAAGAAAGAAATAGCGAACATTATCGCGCAGCTGGGCGATTTAAATCCGGCCCTGTTAGCCGTCTCGGGCAATTGCGATTATCCCGAAGTTGAAGAATACCTGGTACATGAAGGTGTGTCGCTGAATGCAACCTTCAGGGAGTTCATGGGTTATAATTTTATTGGCTTCAGTGGTTCTCTTCCCTGCCCCGGTAAAACACCCAACGAATACAGCGAAGAAGAATATGGTATCATAACGGAAAATTTACATGTCCCATTGGACAAACCGCTCATCATGGTATCGCACCAGCCTCCGTCCGGTACCCTGAATGATGAGGTCTCTTCCGGATACCATGTGGGCAGCCATGTTATTCGCAGTTTCATTGAAAAGCATCAACCGCTGATCTGCTTTACAGGTCATATACACGAAGGGATTGGTATCGACCATATAGGCAATACGGCGGTGATCAATCCTGGTCCCTCGGGATCAGGTGGCTATGCCCACGCCGAGATGCATGGTCAATCCATGGCCCTTCTGGAAATTTTAGCCGCACACTGATTTTTTTATGGTTGGTGCGCAACCTTTTCTGCCGGTTTCCTATCTACTAATATAACCTGTTACCGACTTCACTAAATTTATGCGCTATGAAAAAACTACTGATATTGCCGGCTTTAATTTTTCTGACTTTTCTCGCCATTCGCTGTACAAAGGAATCCGGTGAAACTGATACCCCGGATAAGGGTCGTGAATACATGGGTTTGGCTGATTTTGGCGGATCCGGAATCGGTTCCGGCGGATCTTCATCCGGCTCAGGGAACGGTGATACAACACAACAGGTGCCTGTTGAACCCGGGCAAATAACCGCAGCAGAATGGAACGACCTGGAAAACTGGGATTTCTGGAAGAACCTGGGACAAAACGAGGAATTTAACCTCGCTCAGGATAACTGGAAATTCTATCCCGAAAGCAGGTATTCGTTCCTGATAAAAGATAAAAACCAGCATCCGCTGATTGACTGCGAGGTGTTGCTGAAAAACGGCAAGGGTGATGTTGTATGGAAATCACGGACAGACAATGATGGTAAAGCAGAGCTATGGCTCAACCTGAACGGCCGGGATGACAGCAATCCGACGGCTGTAATAACCTTCATTAACCAGGAAGTAACTGTGGTTGATCCATATACTATTGATCAAAGAATAAATGAGGTGACCCTTAACGTCGAAGGGACCATCGAACTGGCCGCAGACATTCTATTTGTGGTTGATGCCACCGGTTCCATGGGTGACGAAATTGAATATCTCAAATCGGAGCTGCTCGATGTGATCCACCGCGTGGAGGATCTTAATGCGCAGCTTGATCTCCGCATCGGATCGGTGTTTTATCGCGATGAAGGGGACGAGTACCTGACCCGGGTATCTCCTTTCTCAACAAACCCGGAGCAGACACTGGGTTTTATCAATGATCAGCGTGCTGATGGCGGAGGAGATTATGAAGAAGCCGTACATACGGCTTTAAACACAGCAGTAACCCAGCTCAGCTGGAGCGAAAACGCCAGGGCGAGGCTGATATTCCTGGTGCTGGATGCCCCTGCGCACCATACCGAAAACATTGTAAATGATCTGAATAATATCATCAGGAATACAGCCGAAAAGGGAATAAAAATAATTCCTGTTTCAGCCAGTGGGATCAACAAAGACACCGAATTCCTTTTCCGGTTCTTTGCAATGGCCACAAACGGCACCTACGTATTCATTACCAATGACAGCGGCCTGGGTGGCGATCACATTGAAGCCACGGTTGGGGACTATGAAGTGGAATTGCTGAATGACCTGATGGTAAGGCTGATTAATAAATACACAAGGTAGAGATCCAATACATTGCGTCTCTGTAATTTTTCTGCACGTCATAGGACAAGATACCGTAAAATCTTTATACCTTGGTGGAATAAAACCAATCCATTACCTTGTATGAAATCCATTCCCCGTCGAAAATTTATCAAGGGCACTGCCATGGCCGGCGGTGCTTTGCTTTTATTACCTGAACTTGAAGGAGCTATGTTTTTAAATGCCAACGCCGGCACGAATTACTTTATGCAGGAATTCGGCATTGATGAAAATCTATGTCAGAAATTACTCGCAAAAGCACTCTCCAGGGGAGGTGATTTTGCGGACCTGTACTTCGAATATTCGGTCTCGAACTACCTTGGACTCGAGGACGGCAAGGTAAACCAGTCATACGGCAATATCTCCCTGGGAGTTGGTATCCGTACCGTTAAAGGTGACCAGATCGGATACGGCTTCACCCAGGAACTCACGCCCGAATCGATGTTGTCAGCAGCCACTACCGCATCTACACTATGCGATATGACTGCCACTTCCGTGAGTTCTTCTTTCACCAGGCCCAAAACAGGCAATTACTACCCTGTTTCGGAAGATTTCAATGGCATTCCTGTAAAATCAAAACTGCCTGTACTGCAAACCATTCATGAGAAATGCTTTTCACTCTCACCGGAAATAGTAAAGGTTAACGCCGGTTTTTCAAATGTGGTCAAACGCATCATGGTTGTTACCAGCGACGGTGTGATGGCAGAGGATACCATTCCGTCGGGATTTGTTTATTCATCCGTTGTAGCCGAAAGAAACGGGAAACGTGAGCAGTCGTCGTGGAACCTGGGAGGGCGTCGTGATTTCTCCTACTATAACGAAGCTGTGATCAACGAGGTAGCCGCCAGATCAGTGGAAAATGCGCTCAAACTTTTTGAAGCCATACTGCCTCCTGCCGGAGAGATCCCTGTTGTGCTCGGCCCGGGTGTTACCGGTATATTGCTGCACGAAGCCATTGGTCATGGAATGGAAGCCGACTTTAACCGTAAGAACGTTTCCACTTACAGTACCATGCTGGGCAAAAAAGTGGCAGAACCCTTTGTTAATATCGTGGATGATGCCACCAATATGAACCTTGCCGGAAGCATCAATGTGGATGATGAAGGTGTCCCGGGTAAGAAAACCATGCTGGTGGAGAACGGCATACTTACCAGCTATATTCACGATAAGATATCAGCCAAACATTACGGATTAGAGCCTACCGGCAACGGCCGCAGACAGGATTTCCAGAATTATCCCATGCCCCGTATGCGCAATACCTATATGACCGGTGGCGACGCAAGTCCCGAAGATATAATCAAACAGGCCGGCAACGGCATCTATGTTGAAAACGTGAGCAACGGCCAGGTGAAGATCGGTGAAGGCGATTTTGCCTTCTATGTATCACAGGGCCGGTTGATCGAAAACGGTAAACTTACAGCACCAATAAAAGATGTAAACATCATGGGCAACGGTCCGAAAATGCTTGCCAACATTACCATGGCAGCCAATGACCTGGAGATGTATCACGGCGGAGCCGGACAATGCGGCAAGAACGGACAGGGGGTACCGGTATCCTTCGGATTGCCGACCTGCCTGGTGAAATCACTTACCGTTGGGGGTACCCTGCAGAAAGGAGGCCAGTCATGAGCCACAATAAAGATCAGCAACAGGAATTCCGGGAACTTGCCGGATGGATTATTGAACAGACCAAAAAAGCCGGGGCAAACGACTGTAAAGTGAGTCTCTCGAAACGCCGGTTCGTGGATATCAACTATCGCGACCGTAAACCCGAAGTCATTAAAGAAGCAACAACGCAAAGCCTGTATCTCGCGGTATTCGTTGATAACCGGTTTGCAGGACAATCCACACCCGATTTCCGAAAGTCAACCCTTGCCGGGTTCATCACGGATCTGATCGACAGTGCAAGGCTTATGGAAGAAGATCCGTTCCGTACCCTGCCCGATCCGAAGTATTACACCGGAAGAAAAGATAAAGATCTTGAACTTTCCGATCCCGGTCATCAGCAACTGACACCTGAAAACAGGCACCTGATGGTAAAAACCGTTGAAGACGCCTGTCTTCAAAAAGGAGGTGAAAAAGTTATTTCGGTTGAGGCCGGAGAACATGATGAAATCTGGGAGGACTTCGTTCAAACGAGCAACGGTTTTGAAGGATCAACCCAGGGTACCTATTACCAGATTGGCGCATCAATGACGGCACAGGATGAGGGCGATCGCCGCCCGGCCGGTTATCATTACATCGGTTGCAGGTACAGGAGCGATCTCCCTTCGTTGCAGGAAATAGGAAGCAAGGCGGCAGAAAGAACCCTTGACCTGATGGGTGGTAAAAAAATTGCTACCGAAACGCTGCCGGTCATCATTGAAAACCGGGTGGCTCCGCGCGTTCTCAATGGACTCCTTGGTCCCATGTCGGGCAGCAGTATTCAGCAAAAACGATCCTTTCTTGCAGACATGAAGGGCACGCAGTTGGGAAGCAAGCTATTTACCCTTATTGATGATCCTTTCATACCAAGGGGTCTCAGCTCGGAATATTTTGACAATGACGGATTCCCCGCCAGGCGTCGTGAATTTATTACAGGAGGAATAATCAATGATTTTCTGATCGACTGGTATTACAGCCGTAAACTGGGATGTGAACCCACCACAGGTTCGTTTTCCAATATCATCCTTCCTCCGGGCGACAGGAACCTGGAATCGATCATCAAAGATCTCGGGCGTTGCATTCTGATCACCGATTTCATCGGGGGTAATTCCAATTCCACCACGGGCGATTTCTCGCTGGGTGTCATTGGCAAGCTGTTCGACAAAGGTCAGTTTGTTCAGAATATAGCCGAGATGAATATGGCAGATAACCATCTCAAATTCTGGAATAAGCTGGCGGAAGCAGGCAACGATCCCTGGAATTACAGCTCGGTGAGGCTCCCGAGCCTGGTATTTGACGATATTGTCGTAGCGGGGATCTAAGGTAAGTAGTTATTTCTCGCAAAGACGCAAAGACGCAAAAGAAATAAATTTATGGTAATCAGCTCTTTGCGACTTAGCGGCTTTGCGAGAGATTTTCTTATTTTAACTTATTGGACAGCCTCATTTTACTTATCGTCAATCACCAAGCAAAAGTGCCCTGAAAATAAAGCCATAAAATCATGCCGGCTTGGCAGCGATGATTATAGTTTCTTTATTCTTAAATCCGTTGATGTTTTCCGGAGCTTCGTTATACTCCCTTTTTTCGACACGGAACCCGGCGCTTTCCAAGCGGTCTTTTAAGCCTGTTGCAGAATACACCCGCAGGTGATCTTCCTGTCCAAAATGAACTTTTCTTTGTTCCGGCGTATGGATGGAAAGGTTTTCGTAAATGTCTCCATCCCGGAAAGGTGTCTGAATTAGACAGATACCATTCATTTTTAATATCCTGAAAAGTTCCCTGATTGCCCTGTCATCATCTGCAACATGCTCCAGGATGTGATAACAGATAACAAGATCATACGATTCATCCGAAGCATCG
>DATEVU010000097.1:0-2802 GCA_035258345.1 Bacteroidales bacterium | reverse complement strand
TTGAAATCATCTCGTCGCAGGTTGATTTAATGTCATTGATCTCCAGGATGTTCTTATTGAATGGTGTGTTGTTGGTTTTCATGGTAGTTTATTTATATTTTACTGGTATACCGGATTGTGTTCACGGATGATCCTGAGGTTGGTCAGGGGCTTCAGCGGGGGCCTGAACCTGTCGCATGCCACATACTGGTGGAACAGGATCTGCGTGGACAGGAGCCCTGCAAGCGACATGTTCTCCACTTCGGTGACGAGTTCATTGCCGGTAACCCTGTCGAGCAGCTTCTGAACTGCAGGGTAGGAGAAAAGTCCTGTTTGACGGATACCCTCAGCGGACAGGAGGTCCATGGTGTATTCCCGGGCCTGTGAGGAAAAAAAGCTCTGCGCAATGGGAGCCCTGTATGCCTGCTTCGGACGTTTCAGCACGCTTTCCGGCAACCGGTTTTCCATCATGCGTTTCAGGATATATTTTTCATTCAGCCCGTGCATTTTAAAATCGGGTGGCAGGGTGGCTGCAAATTCAATGACACGGTAATCGAGGAACGGATAGCGCCCTTCCACGGAATTGGCCATGGCTACCCGGTCTCCCTGGGAGGATAGCAGGTAACCCGACATGAACAGCACGGATTCGAGCCATTGCGATTTACCCAGTCTGTCATACCGGTCGAAACCGGCTGGAAGCATTTTCAGCACCGCCGCATACGGATCATGTCCGTTGACGGAGGACCTGAGCTCTTCCGAAAACAGGTTCCGGATGTTGGCCGTATTTCTCCAGCGCAGGATATGCGAATAGAACGGTGAATCCGTATCCTGGAGCTGGTATCCGAAGAAGAACTTGAGCATTCCCTTGTTCTTACCCTGGAACTGGGCCAGGTAAGGGTATAGCTTTTGGAAGAGCAGGGGACGGTATTTCGAATCGGGTTGCCGCGACCAGAATTCACGGATAATACCTTCCTTGAAAATGTCATAACCGGCCAGCATCTCATCCGCACCCTCGCCGGTTATCACTACCTTGATGTTGTTCTCCCTGACCTTTTTGGAGAGGCAGAACATCGGTACCGGTGCGGTGCGCAATACAGGAACTTCAGCATGCCATACCACCTGCGGGAAATAATTGCCAATGTCCTCGCGGGTACAGGTAAAGGCGGTGTGCCGCGTATCCAGGTATTTCGAAACTTCCTGCTGATAGGGAGTTTCATCGAATTCACTGTCCTCAAATCCGATCGAGAAGGTTTGCAGGGTTTCAGGCGCAACTTCCTTGATCAGGGAGGTGGTGGCACTCGAATCGAGCCCGCCGCTCAGGTAAGCGGCAACCGGCACATCGGCCCTGAGCCTTATCCTTACAGCATCCGTAAGTAACCGTTGGAGTTCCTGTTTTGCATCCTCAAAGGATCCCCTGAAATAATCTTCCTTGTTTTCCGGAAAGCGGAGTGACCAGAATTCCCCGGACCTCTCCCCGCTGTCGCTTATCTTCATGTAGTGGCCGGGAGGAAGCTCAAAAATATTGTTGAACAGTGTGGCAGGGGAGAGGGGGGTCCAGAAGGTAAAAACCTGGGAAAGGGCTATGTTATCCAGCTCAGCCTTCACTTCCGGGTGCTCGAACAGGGTCTTGATCTCAGATCCGAAAACAAATCCATCCCGTATGCGGGTATAGAAAAGCGGACGGATACCTACCCTGTCACGGGCAATAAACAACTCTTTCGTTTCGTTGTTCCAGATGGCAAATACAAACTGTCCGTTCAGTTTTCCCAGGCAATCCGGTCCGAATGCCAGATAAGCCGTTAATAACACTTCGGTGTCGCTTTCTGTCCGGAAACTGTATCCCAGCTGCTGCAATTCGGCCTTTAGCTCAATGTAGTTGAAGATCTCCCCGTTAAACACGATCCGGAGTTTCCCGTCGGGTGAAGAAAACGGCTGTTGTCCTGATTGGATATCGATGATGCTCAGCCTTACACTGCCCAGGGCAACCATTGAATTCAGGTATATACCGCTTTCATCGGGCCCCCGGTATTGTATCCGTGCAAGCATACTTCCCAATACCCCTTCGGCCTCCGGTGTAGTGCCTGAACGTCTGTAAATACCTGCAATTCCGCACATTTAAAAAAGTGTTTGTCAGGTTGAACCCCTGCCGGAAACCCCGGCATTTTTTTTATTAATTACAAAGGATGTTATCGCCCCTATGGATTCGAAGTTTTTTTCTATCAGTTCGGAATCGGAAGGCTTTATGTTAAAACTTTCTTCAATGAAATCCAACAATAAAATAAATGCCATGGAATCGAAAATGCCTTCCTTAAATAGCATGGTATGCTCCGATATTTCAACAGGAGACGCAAGGGTATGGGCCTTTACATAGTCTTTGAGCTGCTGTGATACCTGGGTCGGGTTGTTCAAGGGTTGTATGGCAATTGTTAAAACGCAAAATTCCGAAAAAAAAATCTTTCTTCCTGAGAAACGGCTATAATTTCAATGAACGGAAAGTATTTGATGATGAATGTATGGATATTGTGGATAAAATAGATCCCATCATTTTCCGTTATATTCAAAAGTGCGAACTTTGCATGAATTACAAAAAGTGTGTGACAGTATGAAGAACTTTTTGATCTCCCTTATCCTTTTAGTCCCCTTCCATTCGTTATTGGCCGTTAATTATTACGTATCAGCATCAGGAAATGATAACAATTCCGGGACATCCGCTAACCAGGCCTGGAGATCTACCGGCCGGGTGGCACAAGAAACCTCACAACTTGATCCGGGCGATTCGATCCTGTTCCGGAGGGGGGACACGTTCTACGGTTCGTTGCAACT
>DATEVU010000096.1:0-13674 GCA_035258345.1 Bacteroidales bacterium | reverse complement strand
TGCACCATGAAGCTGAATGCGGCCATTGAAATGCTGCCCATGAGCTGGCCTGAATTTGGCAATATTCATCCTTTTGTCCCGCTTGATCAGGCGGAGGGATACCACCGGCTTTTCCACGAACTGTCGGCATTTCTTAAAGCCATCACAGGCCTGGAAGAGGTTTCATTTCAGCCTAATTCAGGCGCTGCAGGTGAATATGCAGGCCTGCTTGTGATCAGAAAATACTTTGAAAGCCGCAATGAGCAACACCGCGATATTGTTCTTATCCCGGCCTCCGCACACGGCACGAACCCGGCAAGTGCGGCAATGGCAGGTTTGAAAGTGCTTGTGGTGAACTGTGACGACAAAGGCAATATCGATTTGAATGATCTTACTGCCAAGGCCGAGCATAACAGGGATAACCTGGCAGCTTTTATGGTCACGTATCCCTCAACACACGGGGTGTACGAACCCGAGATCAGAAAAATGTCGGATATAATCCACCGGTGCGGGGGACAGGTTTACATGGACGGTGCCAATATGAATGCCCAGGTTGGCCTTACCAATCCTGCCAGCATCGGAGCCGATGTCTGCCACCTTAACCTGCATAAAACATTTGCCATACCGCACGGGGGAGGCGGACCGGGAATGGGGCCGATATTGGTGGCCGACCACCTGGTGAATTTTCTGCCTACCCACCCGGTAATTGAAACCGGCGGCGTTCAGGGTGTGACCGCGCTGGCTTCCGCTCCCTGGGGCAGCGCCAGCATCCTGGTTATTTCACACGCGTATTGCAGTTTGCTTGGCGGTGAGGGAATGACCTATGCCACCAAAATAGCCATTCTTAATGCAAATTACCTGGCGGCATGCCTGCGGGACAGCTTTAAGGTGCTTTACACCGGTTCGAACGGATTCGTTGGCCATGAAATGATACTCGACTGCCGCAATTTCAAAGGCGTGTCGGACGTTACGGAGACCGATATTGCGAAACGCCTTATGGATTATGGTTTTCACGCACCCACACTGTCGTTTCCCGTTCATGGTACCTTGATGGTGGAACCCACGGAAAGCGAATCATTGCAGGAGCTCGACCGGTTCGTGGATGCCATGAAATCAATATGCCGTGAGATCGGGGAGATTACCCGATCAGGAAACAAGACGGATAATTTGCTGAAAAATGCCCCGCATACCCAGCTGAATATAGCGGCAGAAAACTGGACGCACCCCTACAGCCGTATCCAGGCTGCATTTCCGCTGAAATGGTCGGAACATAACAAATTCTGGCCTATGGTGAACCGTGTGGACGATGCCTACGGCGACCGCAACCTGGTTTGTACCTGTGCTCCCATTGATGCTTACAGATAGGGGAATTGCATTTTTATGCATACAAAATTCATTTTATTAAAAGAATTTTCGTATTATTGTTATCCGTTAGGAAATTTTTTTTATTATTGGGGTTACTTTTTCACGTCTCACCGTATTAAACATTGAAAAGGGCATCAAGATATTCCGATGAGGACCTTCTAAAGAGCATGTTATCGCGGAATGAGACTCTTCTGAAGGAATATTATACAGTGTTTTACACAAGCATCAGGCAATTTGTTTTGTTTAACAACGGCAGTGAAGAGGATGCCAGGGATATATTCCAGGATGTTTTGCTGGTTTTGTACCAGAAGATAAGAAAGGATGATTTTGTTTTGACCTGTACCCTGGGGACGTACATTTATTCTATTGCCCGTTTGCTGTGGCTCAAGGAATTGGAAAAGCGGAAAAGGAATGTTCCCGGGCCGGTTGATGTGGACGAATTTATTGAGCCCGGAGAGGGTATAGTTGAACAGGCGGAGTATAACGAACGGATGATATTGTACCGCAATGTTTTTGAACGGCTCAGTAACGACTGTAAAAGGATATTGTCACTTTTCCTGGAGGGTTTGCCCATTGCAGAGATAACCAAACAAATGGGATACAAAAACGACCAGCATACAAAAAACCGGAGATACCGATGCAAAATAGCTTTGTTGAAAAGGATCAGGTTGGTTTATGGATATAAGGAGCTTGTGTATGAAAACAACACAGACGATAGAAGCATACCTGGATGGTACGCTAAACGATGAGGAACGGCTGGAATTGGAGAAACAGGCGGCTGAAGACCTGGATCTCCGTGAGCTTATCAGGGTGCACCGCGAGGTAAATGAAAGCATCAGGGACAAGGATCTGCATACCCTGAAAGCCAGTCTCGATGCGGTTGGTTCTGCCTTTTTTGAAGGCAGGGAATTACCGCACACCGCCACGTTACCCCGAATAATCCGGAAATTTACACACAACCGGTTCATGCGGATTGCCAGTTCGGTACTGCTCATCGTGGCGCTGGCGATTGCAGCCTGGCAGGTATTTTTTACCCCTGTTTCAACCGGAAGGTTGTACCGGAAATATTATGCTCCCTATGAAACCGATGTCGTCAGCCGGTCGGTTCAACTTGAGTATAGCCTGCTGAATAACGCCCTGGTTCTTTACGGGCAGGGTAATTACACAGAGTCACTTGCATGGCTTGAGGGGATCAGTCTTAGCGGGGAAGCAGCCAACATGGTTTCTTTTTACCGGGGACTGCTGTACCTGGAAACAGGTGAAACAGCAAAAGCCGTTTTGAATTTCAATCTGATACCCGATCCGTGGAACAGTGCCTATCACGTTCATCGCAACTGGTATCTGGCACTGGCCCTGCTGAAAGCCGGAGACAAGCCTGCCGCTCTGGAGAAACTGAATGACCTCCGGCTCTCCGGTGGTTTCTATTCCAAAAAAGCAGCCCGGATCGCCCGGAAACTCAATCCCTGACCTTACGGAAAATAACAAATGCCGCCAGCACTGCAAGCAGTGCGCAAAACACGAGCAAAAGCCGGGAATACCTTCCCCTGAGGAGTAAGGGTTCAGTCCTCCCCACCACCACATATCCGGCCCAGTAATACGGATGGGATTTTACAGGGTCTGCATGATCAAGGAAAGTGAGTTTTGCTGTCCTGAGCGCCTCATCCAGGGGTTTATCCCGTTTCATGCCGGCGTAAAAGCTGCCTGTCAGCGAACTGCTTGCCTTATCGGCCACCGGCCATAAGGTATACGTAACGGTCCTCACACCGGTATAGAAAAAACTCCGGGCCAGACTGATCAGCCCTTCTCCGTTCAACAATTTTCCAATCCCGGTGTTGCACCCGCTTAGGACCACAAGTTGCGCACTCAGGTCCATCTGGCTGATCTCGAAGGAATACAGGCGGCCGTCCCCTGCTGAATCCGCTGTCGGGGTCATTACCAGGCAGGAAAGAGACGGATTGACATCATCTATCAGGGTATGGGATGCAATGTGCAGCAGTCCGTAACGGGAAGCCTGGTTTTTTAAGGTGGCTTCATCCGCCCGCTTACCTTTGAATACCTTTCCTCCCATCAGTCTTCTGACTGCCTGGGCTTCTTCTTCCGCCCCCGCAAGCGGAGGAAACCATTCCCGGCTACCGGATTTACCATGATCGGGATATTCGGGTACAAATGCGGCAATCCTGCCGGCCGGAGTTTTTGTACTGCCCTGTTGCAGCAACAGATTTGCCGTGTAAGCGTAGGAAACCGGAAACTCTTTAACCAGGTACGGGAGTGCTGCATAATCGTATTGCCGGTTACCGTCAGGCACCGAGGATATCAGAGCTTCAAAAGGCAGGAGGTTGAGCTCCTTATGCGGTATGATGATAAGATGTTTGTTTTTAATTTCCTTATACACAGGTGCGATCAGTTTAGCATACAGATAGCCGGCGGAAGTTGTAAATGACCGGTAGGCTACACCGGGAACTTCCTGCATGCCGGTACCGGTGAGTGCATCCCTGAATTGCCGGATCTTCTTAAAAAACGCGGTGTCGTTAAGCTGGTAATGTATGCTGATGTTGTCCACCGTGATCACCAGCATTATGAGTTCGGTTTCCAGCAACTGGTATTCCACAATTACCTGGTCAGCCTTCAGCATCTTTTGTATCCTGTCTAAACCGGCCACATCTGAACTGTGTTTTAACCTGTAGTATTCGGGATAATCCCTTTCAAGCGATAAGGTTAGATCATCGCGTTGATCATAGAGCCGGGCAAGCTTACTTACCAATTCTGCTTTCAGGTTCGATGGTTCCCCGCTCTTTTCTTCGAGTGCAAGAAAATTCTCGGCATTCAGAATTTCATGGTTTAGTTGTGTTTCCAGCAACATAAGGGAATCAGGGACACCGGCCCTGCCGGCAATGCTCTTCCTGTGTGTGGAAATCGTGAGTACCTGCATTTTACTTTTTTCGGCGTAATAGAATGCCTTTTCTGCATACTGGTTATCACCGGTCCTGAGATAAAGCAGGGTGGCGTAACTTACAGCATTATCGTGGGTAAGCATTCTCCAGTCCACATGTGTCAGTTCGGATTTTTCGCTGTCTATTCCGATGATGATTTTTTCCGACAGCAATACAGCCAGTTCCTGGGAACGCAGTGCAGCCTGCAGGTAGTTAATATTCCGGCCATGATGCTCATAAACCGAGTATAGTGCATACGCCTTTTGATTCAACACCGTGATCAGCGGGTGTTTAAAGAGTATGTCCGAAGCAACCGGATTTGCAAATGCCGAAGTATCCCCGAAGGTCCGGCATGAAGCAATCACAGCTTGCTGCAGCGCCCGGAGAGCCAGCATATAATTGCCTGATCTTTGGTAGGATATGCCGTATTCCTCAAACAGTACGATCCTCTTTTTATGCGGCCATACAAGTGTATTGGCAACGTTCATGGCTTTTTCCAGGTACGAACGGGTCAATGCGTAGTTTCCCGCTTTATTGTAAATGGCAGCCAGAAAGTGATTTGCCCCGATATAGGATGCCTTGTCGGTAAGTACCCCGTTTTCAAAGGATTTTTGTATTGCCTTATGGAAAAAACCGGCGGCCCGGGCTATATCTCCGGCCTCCCTGTATGATCGGGCCATAATATAATAAAAGTAGGCATCCGTTTCAGGTGTACCTTTTAAACTGTCAATGGCAGCGAGACAGTAGGCAATACTCTTTTCAAAATCCCTTTTGTAATGATAATACAGGGATACTCTCCAGCTGTAATTCAGAACACGGTATGGCTGCAACTCGGGATACCTGTTTGCAAAGTTCAGTGATTGTTCACAGAATACCAGGGCTTTCTCATAATCACGCCGCCTGTATGCAAGCTGATTATTGAGATAATACAGTATCCCAAACTGATAATGGTTTGCCGGAAATGAATTGTTCAGAATAGTTGAAGCCCTTATAATGATTCTTTCGGCTTCGGTTAACTCATCACCCAGCATCAGGTAGTAAGTTGCCAGCGTCAGGTAGATCCGCAGCAGTGCCGGATGGAACGGGTCTGCAGTTTTATCGGTAAACTCCCTGCACGTTGTAAAAAGTTTGCCGGCCTCACTGGTGTTTTGATTACTCAGGTAATATTCGGCGATCTTAGCCGTGCAATACATACTTTCAATACTGTCATAGCGTGAAGTGCCGGTTAATTCCATTTTTGCGAGTTCATAATAGCGAAAACCGCGGGTTTGCTCCCCGAGTTTCCGCGAGCACCCGGCAAGCATTACATACAGGTCGGCCTTTTGGTGCCGGCCGGCAGTTCCTTCTTTTCCACAGTAGTATTCGGCGCGTTTCAGCCATTTCAGCGATGCTTCCGGGTCGCCCGTATGCAGGTTGTACTTTCCCAGCATTACTGCCTGCTGAAAAAGCAACGGGTACCCGGGCCGGGTCAAATGATCAATTATGGCTCCGGAAGCAGTTAACATCTTCGCGGCATCGGCATGGTTGCCCTGTTTGAGGAATATTTCGCACCGGATGAGTTGCAGGGCAGCCGTATTTTCTTTGTCAGTTACCTGTTGTTCCAGTAACTGGTCCGACAATTCCAGTGCCTCGTTAAATTTTGCGGCCCAGATGTATTCCCTCAGAATGCG
The DNA here is from genome assembly GCA_035258345.1 of Bacteroidales bacterium. GTDB lineage: Bacteria > Bacteroidota > Bacteroidia > Bacteroidales > UBA10428 > UBA5072. The sequence continues at coordinate 7,730 of DATEVU010000096.1, read as the reverse complement.
GTCAGGATCAATTCCTGTGCTGCCTTCTCCGGCCAGCAACAACGGGCCAAAACACAACATCAGGCAACCCAGAATTGCGATGCCGGCAGCATGGCGCATGTTTCTGAAAGGGTACAGCATGGAGGAGAGATCAGGGGTTTTATATAATAGATGAGATAACCTTGACTTTGAACCTGAAAATTATTACTTTTAATTGAAAATCTTAAATTATTTATTTATGGAAACAACTTATTGGTATGGGAAGGAATTGGTCTCCGTTTTAAGCCAGGCCCCCGATCCCCCGCAGGACCCCGATCCTGAACCTGAACCCGGTCCCGATGATCCGCCTAATCGTCCCGGCCACTGATGTAATTCCGCCACCTGATAATGAGCTGTTCCATATCAGGAGGAAGCGCTGAATCAAAATACAGTTCCTTTCCGGTTAACGGATGCTTGAATCCCAGTGATTTGGCATGCAGGGCTTGCCTGGGAATTATTTCAAAGCAGTTTTCAACGAATTGCCTGTATTTGGCAAATACGGTTCCCCGTAATATTTTATCGCCCCCATAGCGCATATCGTTAAAAATGGGGTGATTGATGTATTCCATGTGGACCCTGATCTGATGCGTACGGCCGGTTTCCAGCCGGCATTCGGCAAGGCTGACATATCCCAGTTTTTCCAATACCCGGTAATGTGTTGTTGCAGGTTTCCCGTTTTCACCCCCGGGATATACCTGCATTTTCAGGCGGTCCTTTACACTTCGTCCGATATGGCCCGTTATGGTTCCCTCCGGCTCATCAAAACCGCCCCATACCACAGCCTGGTAAGTCCGTTGCGTTTTCCGGTCGTAAAACTGCCTGGCCAGTTTATTCAGCGCTATTTCGGTTTTTGCAATTACCAGTATGCCCGATGTGTCTTTGTCAATCCGGTGGACCAGTCCGGGACGTATCTCCCCCGACCTGAACAGCGGGATATCTTTAAGGTACCAGGCAAGGGCATTCACCAGGGTGCCGGTATAGTTACCATGACCCGGATGTACCACCATCCCCGCATCCTTGTTCACCACCAGCAAATGGTCGTCCTCATAAATAATATTGATGGGGATGTTCTCCGGTATGAGCTCAAATTCATGGTGGGGGTAGGGAAGTACAACAGTGATCAGATCCGCGGGCTTAACCCTGTAGTTGGGTTTTACCGCTATGCCGTTTACCAGCACATTACCGGCTTTTGCAGCGATCTGTATTTTGTTGCGTGAAACATGCTCCAGGCGGTTGAAAAGGAACTTGTCCACCCGCAGCAGTCCCTGGCCCTTGTCTGCCACAATCCGGTAATGTTCGTATAATTCCGACTGCTCAAACAATTCTTCCTGCATCACCTGGCCTGTTAATGACTTACTACGATCTTGCCGCTGAACACTACCCCGTTGCTGCCGGTGATCCGCACCATGTATACCCCCGGGGCAAGATGTGAAACATCAATATGATCGGTCTGCGGGGTTTCCTGCAGCACCATTCTTCCGAAAAGATCGAATACGGCAATGCTGCCGGTTAATGTTCCGGGTAGCCGGAAATACAGTCTTTCATTTACCGGATTGGGATACAGCAGTCCTTCAGCAGAGCCGGCTGGCAGGTCGTTCTCTCCTGTAACAAGGCCATGGCTGCCAAAAACAGCCCTGATCATCAGTGAACCGGGAATAATGCTGCTCCCCGGATTGAACCAGTCGCCCGATATGTTTATAAAAACTTTGTCGAGGTTATTGCGGTTCACGTCAAAACCAACATTTAAGAAATCATCCGTAACCTGCTTCCAGCCTGCATAAAATACGGTGTCGGATATTACCAGGTCGGTTCCGGCATCGATCAGGTACCTGTTAAATCCCGGAGTTCCGGCCATATTACCCGGGCTATACTCCTCCGGGGACTGGTATAACAATTCACCCGGCAGGCCACCTTCATCCTTCCATACACATAGCCGGAACCTGAGACCGGCATTATAGTTGTCACGTGTTTTGTTAAACAACATATCCACCGCGCGCAGGGTGTCAACCGTAAATACCCTGAACCGGTAAGCCAGTAAAGCGCCGTCGGTGGATTCACCCGAAATGCCGAAACCGTATTCCGGTGTACCATCGTCATAGGCATAAAAGTTTTTGAAATTCAGCGTGATACGTGCTGTGTCATTCCCTTTAAACTGGTCGGCAGGGGTAATAAGATAGGCAACCACTTCCAGTTCTCCTTCATCTGAATCTTCGGGGCGACGTGTGAAGGGAATTATAAACGGATCATTCCTCCGGTAAAGCGTGGAAGGTCCGAATTGTTCGAAGAAATTCTCTGAAAACTCGCTTTCACCCGCAGGAATATTCCTCAGATAATAGCTTCGGCCAACATTTACGGAATCACCGTCCTCGAGATTCCGCAATACAAAGTGCATAAAATTGCGTGTTATGCTCTGGGCATCATTGAGATGATGCCAGGGCACAATTTCATAATAATCCAGCAGTTCCCGCGGCGGATCCACCAGGGTAATGTCGTTAATGGACTCATGTTCCTGTTTCGGCTGCAGGTTCATCATAATATAATCGATGTTCCAGCAATCGGCATTGCTCAGCGCACCTTTTCCACCGCCCACCTGGGCAGCCGATATACTTGTATAGTTTCGGAAACGGAAGCGGAATCCGTTCTGGTAATACAATTGTGGCACAGGTAAATTGACCTGCTGAAAACCGGTGGCCGTATCCGTTATTGCATACCACGCCATGTTCCATCGGTCCGCAGCAGGATCATAAAACTCGAGGAGCAGGGAATCCATAAGCTCCGGGACCTCACCGTTGCCGCCTGCCTGGTAAAAAAAACTCAGCCGGACGGTATCGGTTGGTGCGGTATACGGTGAAAGATCGAAAGGATGCGTGGTAAGGGTATCCGAAGAGACCGGAAAATCAGTTATGGCATACACTTCGCCATTTTCGTCGATCGCATCAAGGGTAGCTACTCCCAGTGAAACCGGATCAATTGCGAAGGATGAATTGATAAAGGCATACCGGTCGGACCATTTTGCGGGATCGGGGACCACCTGTGAGGCAGAGAAATCTTCAAAAAAGGGCAGGCCTAATTCAACGGTGCCTGAGGCTGATTTCAGGGACAGCGGGTGTTCCCGGATGTAATTTTTTATAACCTGGTTTTCAGTAAGACCTTGCAGGTGCTGGCTGAGTGCATCCAGGGAAGGGGATAACAATATCAGAATAACAAGGATATATTTTATGCCACGCATCAGAAATCGGATAGTGTATCGGTTAACGGTACCGGCAATGTTATTTTGGTTGAATCAAGGGTCAGCCAGACATCAATGGCTGAACCCAGGGGAAGCTTCGTTCCCGGGGCAGGCTCCGGTTTCTGCTTGAATATTATGGCAACCGATTCGTCATCATCTGTAACGATCGTATGGTCATGCACTGCGGCACCCACGCTCAGAAATCTTTCGGAGGCCGTTATCTTTGCTTCTGCAAGTGACAAACCTACGAGGTTGGGTATCGATGCCTGTTCATTGCTCAGACCCTTGCCCAGCACCAGGTCAACCGATGATCCCTTAATTACCGAATCTCCCGGGACCAGTTCCCGTCCGCTCTTGCGTTGGGCAAGAACAACACTGATGGCAATATTGGGTTCATATGAAATATGTCCCACTTTCAGCCCGAAGGATTCGAGTTTCGCACTGGCCTGTTTGAACGTGAGATCCACCAGGTCAGGTATGACAACTTTTGCCGGATTTATGGCATTCAGGGTAAGGAATATCGTACGGTTCTTTTTCACCCTAAAACCGGCTCCCGGATGCTGATCAACCACGGTACCCTTTTCATGATCGGTGAGATATACCGAATCGAATACTTCGACCTTCAGATCCCTTTCGCCGGCCACCAGATGTGCATCCGTAAGTGTTAAACCTGCAAAGTCAGGTACGCTGAGGTTCTGATTATGCCGGGTATAGACCCTGAGCAGCTGCATGATGATGGCCGTGCCGAAAATAAGGATCAGGAAGGCAAGAATAAGGTTCCTCAGCACTATTCTCTGTTCAAAATACTGGATCAGTTTCCTGAGCCGTGCAATAAGCTGGTCGAAATTCATAGAATGGGTAATATTAATTAACGAACAGGCAAAGATAAAATTATCCGGAAAATTGCAGGGTGTAAAATCGGATTATAGCAAATGCTTGACAATGAAAAATACTGCCAGGATATACATAACCACGGAGATCTGCTTCCATTTTCCGGTGAAGAGTTTGATAAGCACAAAACTGAGCATTCCAAAGGCAATTCCTTCGGATATGCTGTAAGCAAGCGGCATGATGATCATGGTAAGGAATACCGGAAGCGATTCGGAATAGTCATCCAGGTTGATCTTTTGAATGGGACTGATCATGAACAGGCCGACAAGCACAAGGGCAGGAGCGGTTGCCTCGCTGGGGATCATCAGGAACGATGGCGAGAAGAACAGCGCGATCAGGAAGAATATACCGACAACGAGGGAAGTAAGTCCGGTTTTTCCGCCTTCGGACACGCCTGCTGCGCTTTCGATATAGGAGGTTACCGTGCTTGTCCCCAGAACCGCTCCGGCCGTTGTGCCAATTGCATCAGCAAGAAGTGCCTGGCGAACACGGGGAACCTTTCCCTGAGCATCCAGCAGGTTAGCTTTTGAACATACCCCGACCAGCGTGCCAACCGTATCGAAAATATCCACAAAGAGAAAAGTAAACACCACCACCAGCATATCCAGCGAAAATAACCTGCTGAAATCGAACTTAAAAAAAACAGGACCGGGAGAAGGTGGCATACTGACAAGTCCCCCTTCGGGTAATTGTGTTATGCCAAAAGGAATACCCAGCAGGGTGGTGGCCAGTATCCCCAGCACCAGTGCTCCCCTGATCCGGAAAACAAGCAGGATACCTGTTATGACAATACCGGCCAGTGCAAGCAATGCATGCGGACTGGACATATCACCCAGCGAAACCAGGGTGGCATCATTGTGGATCACTATTCCTGCATTGCTGAACCCGATAAGAGCTATAAACAGTCCTATTCCAACAGATATTGCATGTTTCAGATTCATGGGTATGCTGTCGATGATGGCTTCACGGGCCCTGAAAAAAGACAGGATGATGAAGATGATCCCTTCGATAAACACTGCCGTAAGGGCCATCTCCCAGCTGTATCCCATCTGTGTTACTACAGTGTAGGCAAAAAAGGCGTTCAGTCCCATGCCCGGAGCAAGGGCAATTGGCAGGTTGGCATAGAATGCCATGATTACAATGGCAATGAACGAAGCCAGTGTGGCCGTAAATACCGCGTCACGATCCATCCCCGCGTTGCCCAGTATAAAGGGATTGACAGCCAGGATATAGGCCATGGTCATAAATGTGGTGATGCCGGCGATAACTTCGGTGCGGATCGTACTGCCTTTTTCCTTTAACCGGAATATGCGTTCAAACATAGATGAACCGTTGTTTGGGTGAATGTGGTATTGCAGATCAAATTTAACAAATCCTGTTTATTTCTGTCATTTTGAAGGTCCTGAATTACCGTGCAGTTTGTATATCCATGCATTTGCCTTATCTTTGAGCCTTTAAAAAAAACCCGGCAATACTTTCTTTGGTATGATTGACCTGCGATACAAAGCACCTGCAAGTAATGCAACATTTTCAATCTTAATTCCCACCTGGAATAACCTGGCTTTTTTACAATTATGCATTAAAAGCATCAGGAAGAACTCTGCATTTAACCATCAGATCATCATTCACATCAATGAAGGCTCCGATGGAAGTCTTGCATGGGTTAAGGAGAACGGAGTTTCCTATACATACAGTAAAAGCAATATCGGTATATGCTGGGCAATGAATGCCATGCGCAGTTTGGTGGATACGGACTATATTGTTTACCTGAATGATGACATGTATGTTTGTCCGGGTTGGGATACCGCGTTGCTCGGCGAGATCAACTCCCTGCCCGACAACCGGTTTTGTCTTTCATCCACCCTGATTCAGCCACGAAAATTCTGGTGCAGTGATATCATTTCCCCGGTGAATTTCGGTGAAGATATAGCGTCATTCCGGGAGAATGACCTGTTGCAGCATTATATGGACATGCCCCATGGCGACTGGAGCGGATCAACATGGCCCCCCACGGTTGTTCACAGGGAAATTTGGGATTTAACAGGCGGCTACAGTATTGAGTTTTCACCGGGACTTTACTCCGATCCTGATTTTTCTGCCAAGCTTTATCTTTCAGGCGTACGGCATTTTAAAGGAATTGATAAGAGCCGGGTGTACCATTTCGAAGCACGCTCAACGGGCAGGGTAAAGAAAAACAAAGGCTCCAGGCAATTTCTTTTCAAGTGGGGCTTAACCTCTTCCTCGTTCATGCAGCTGATGCTTCACCGGGGAACGCCTTTCGGCGATCATCAAAACCCACGGATGCTTGTTGCACTGGCCCTGATCAGAAGTAAAATAAAATTGCTGGCAGGATCTTTTCTTCCGGCGGGAAATGATAAAAAGCTGTGGAAGATCTGAAAATAAAATTTGGGGCCATTTTACCGCATACATACCTTTATGGCGGTGTAAAAAGATTTTTTGAACTTGGCCGTATCTTTAGCGAAACGGGACATTCATTTACCGTTTATACTCCCGATGGGATCCCGCCAGCATGGATCAGGAGCGAAATAAGGGTGGCATCATTTGAAGAACTTACGCATGAATCCAATGATATTCTTTTCTTTACGGAAAGAAAGCTGAGGGACATAGCCATCGGGGCGAACGCACGGTATAAGGTTTACTATCATGTTATTATCAAATCAAAGACAATTCATCTTGTAAGAGACAAGCGATTCAAAATTTTTGCCTGTTCAACCAATATTCTCAACCACGACAGGAGATGGTTCGGGGTGACTCCCTTCCTGGCTGCCGGTGGCATTGACAGCACACGCTATTACCCGAAAGTGATCACGGACAGCAAGGAAGTGCAGCCGTTTACAATTCTTGTATACGGCAGGATCTCCGAAGGCAGAAAAGGTACAATGCTTGTGGTGAAAGCCTGTGAGCGGCTTTATAAAAAATATCCTTTTATCAGGCTTGTTCTTTTTGATACACCTGTAAACGAATCGATGAGCAAGGCAGACAAGGAATTTACCACCGGCGTGCCTTTCGAATTCATCCTCAATCACCCTGTTGAAAAGAATGTGGCGCTATTCCACCGGGCTGATGTATTTGTGGCTGCAGAAAAACGTGCCGGGTGGGCAAATACGGTTGCCGAGGCCATGGCATCGGGGATCCCGGTAGTGGCTACAAAATCCGGAACCATGGATATGATCATTGATCAGGAAACAGGTGTTTTTGTGAGAAGAAATTCGCGCAGCATTTACAGGGGAATTGAAAAGCTCATCAAATCCTGCGAATTGCGGCAAAAGCTTTCTGTCAATGGTCGCAGGCACATTGAAAAATTCGACTGGCGTATCCTGACTGATAAAATACTGAAGTGGTATGATGAGCAGGAGAAACGTGCTATTCCTGGAAATACACACGCTTAACCCTTTCTGAAACCCCTGTCAGTATTTCGTAGGGTATTGTATCCAGTTTTTCGGCCATACCGGTGATCGGGTTTCCTTCCCCGAAAATTATTACTTCGTCGCCTTCTTCAGCCTTTGTACCGGTAACATCAATCATGGTCATATCCATACAGATATTGCCGATTATGGGAACAAGCCGGCCC
>DATEVU010000095.1:0-2580 GCA_035258345.1 Bacteroidales bacterium | reverse complement strand
AAGGCAGTGATTACTTTTGAATATTGTTCGGCAGGCACACCCATCTTCAGCGCAAAGATATTGCCTCCATTGGGACCATAGGTTCCCTTTTCAATATCATAATACTTTTGTTGGAATGCTTTCCTGACTTTCTCTGCCAGCATATTGTATTCTTCCTCTTCCGCGGTCTTTCCCAATGCTTTCGCTGTTTGGGCAGTTAAATCGGCACATCTCCAGAGATAAAATGTATGCACCATATCTTCCGGTGGTAATTTCCCCGGGGTACACCAGTCGCCAAGATTCAGCCACTGGTTTGGTTTTGCCGTATCAGGCGCCTGCGAAAACATAATTCCGTTCTCATTCGTCCAGGTAAGCATGTATCTGATATATCCCTTCATGCCTTCATAGTTATTCTTCAGCATATCAAGGTCTCCATAATGCAGGTAGAATTCCCATGGCATGATGCTCACAGCTGCTCCCCAGGCAACTCCTCCGCCGCAGCCGGGCTGCCAGGGCGCTCCGTTGGGGACATATCCGGTTTCCGGGATCTGGGCTCCCAGGATATCCTGAATCCATTTTGTGTAAAAAGCCCTGGCGTCGAAATTGTGCATGACCGTAACGCAGGCAACCTGGCCGTCACCCGTATAAGGCGCACGTTCACGATGCGGGCAGTCACTGGCAATTCCGCCATGCATATTATCGGTCTGGCTTCGCCACCAGATACGGTTAATACTGTTGAAAAGCGAATTCGACGATTCAAATTTCCCCGTGGTCTCAACATTCGAGTACACGGCTTCGGCCACAAGTTGTTCAGGTTTCAGCTCTCCCGGCCAGTTGGATATTTCCACTGTCCTGAATACAAACCAGGTAAACCGGGCCACATAGGATTCAGGACCGTCACCTTTCAGGGTGTAAGAATTTGCTCCAACCGGAGATTCGCAGATATATTTAATATCGATTTTCCGTCCCGCCTCACCGGATATATTTAGCAAGTGCACCCAGCCTGATATCTCCTGACCGAAATCAACTATATAACTCCCGTTCCCAAGCGATTCGATCTTCACCGGTGCAATCCTTTCCATCACCCTGTCGGTAGGTGACATATGCGCCTTCATTTTGCCTTCCGGGCTTCTTCGGACAGTAACCGGGTCCCATTTCGAATCATCGAATCCCGGATTGCTCCAGCCGGATTGCTCCAGTCTTGCATCATAATGTTCACCATCAAAAACCAGGTCCATTACGATCGGACTTTCTTTGGCCTTCCAGCTTTGATCGCTGACTATAACGTCTTCTGTGCTGTCGCTGTATGTAATATAGATCTGACCTATAAACCGCGGAGAACCAAATGACTGTGTCCAATATACAGGGGCATTGTAAAAGCCGTTACCAAGTATTACACCGGTAGCATTTTCACCTTTTTTAAGCAAAGCGGTGATATCGTAGGACAGGTACATTACCCGGTACTCCGTGAAATTGTCAGGAATGGAAATATTGTTCTTCTCAAGCCCCGGTCGTTTTCCATATGCCGTAAAATTGGGTACCAGTACATCATCGCTGACTTTGTTGCCATTGACATAGAATTCAAAAAAGCCAAGTCCGGTAACGTATGCACGGGCTGAAACCACTTCTTTGGAAACAGTAAAGGATTTCCGCAACAAGGGTGCCGCCGGGGGAATATATTCAGAAGTTAGCTTAAAACCCGGGTACATTGGTTTTGGCAGGGCTTCTTCTCCCTGCCACGGGGCACCAATCCATTGTGCCTTCCATTCTGCGGCATCAAGCAATCCCATACTCCAGAAAGCCGGTTCACTCCATGGCGAAGCCTTACCGTTTTTGTCCCATGTCCTTACCTGCCACCAGCAATTCTGCCTCGATTTCAGTTGTTTACCCGAATAAACAATAGTTGTATTCTTTCCGGAATTTACCTTCCCGCTTTGCCACAAATCAGCCTGACCATTCAGAAGGATATCCTTTGAAGACGCCACCTTAATTTCCCAGGCCGTTTGAAATTGTCCCCGTTCGCGGTCGCCAGCCAGATTGATCCATGAAAGCCTCGGATTCATAACATCAATCACCATCGGATTACCAAGATATTCACATTTAAGGTGGGTCGGAATGATTTCAGCCCTGGAAAAGGTGGCAAATAATCCAAGGAAACAGATAAATAGAAATGCTTTTTTCATCAGAATACCATTATTAATTATGCGAATTAAAAGTTGAAATGTTACTATGAATATGCAAATAATCGAATATACTATTAAGCCACGAAGTGGCTAAATCTTAATAACCGTGGGTAAAACCCACGGAAAGCAGTATACAAGGAACCTCAACCCTGAAAGGGTTGAATATAATATAGACTTTTACTTAATAAATTCAACCCTTCCAGGGTTGCGATAAGCGTCAGTCATTATCTCCGTGGGTTGCACCCACGGTTATTGAGATTAAACCCCTTCGGGGTTATTCATCAGTTACTTTTCATTTTGGGCTTCTTAGTTAGGATTTAGAACTTTTTTCGACTCTTAATTCGCATTAATTATGTATAGTTACTTATTGCCTTCCTGGCACTCACCGGAGATTCTATGCTGAAGGTTAATACCCCGT
>DATEVU010000094.1:0-22166 GCA_035258345.1 Bacteroidales bacterium | reverse complement strand
ACCGGTGAAGGTCTTTGCCGTTTTGATGGTTTTGAATTCAGCACGGATATTATTCAGGATTCCCTTGCACGCGAAGTGGCAGGTATCAGTTACCGTGACAGCAGCGGAGTGATCTGGTTCGGCTATTTGAATGGTGATATTGCCCGCTATGACGGTTCAAAGTTCGAGGTCATTAACACCGGGATGGATATCAACGGTTCCATTACCGGATTTACAGCTTTGGATAAAACCACCCTGCTTGTTTCCACGTTAAACAACGGGTTGCTTAATTTGGATGTACAATCAGGCAAAGCATCTGTTACCGGGGGGATCGGGCAGGGAACGTTCACCGCGGTATTTGCAAGGCAGAAATTATTGTTCCTGGGTTCACAGGATGGATTGTTCATTTATACCCTGGAAAATGCCGGTAGGAATGCTACCTTAACCGCAACAGTCACTGAACTTGAATTTGTAAGGGTGCAGGATATCCAGCCTTCCCTTGACGGCAACGCTTTCTGGATCGCCACGGAAGACCAGGGAGTATTTTACCTGGCGGTTAACGGCAACAGTTACACGCTCGCTAAAACCAGTCCGGATTTCGTTACGGGCAACGAGAACGTGCAATCGGTTTTTGAGGATTCTGAAAAGTATTTATGGGTAAGCACGCTTCGCAATGGTGTTTACCGGCTCGGCATGCCGGACGGGAAAGGTAATTTCGGGACCAGGACTATTTATAATAAGGCATCCGGACTTCCGGGGAATTCGGTGAAACGGGTATTTGAGGACCTTGAAGGAAATATCTGGATAGCTACCTATGGCGACGGAATAAGTTTACTTTCACAACAGCCGTTTGCCTTCGACAGTTTTCAAAATCCCGGACTTGAAAATGATTTTCAATCTGTTACCGTTTCCGATGAAGGAACACTGTATGTGGGCGGCAGCGGTGGCTTGTTCCGGCTCAGAAAAGGAACCGACCGGGCTGCGGTTAGAGTAAGCGGAATACCGGAGGACATGATATCTGCCCTGGCCATTGACGGACAAAACCTGCTGATCGGTACCGAAAACAACGGGCTATTTGTTATGAACACAAATTCCTCATCCATTCGCAAGATAATGTATGAGTCTGGTTCCATGGGAAATTCAGTAAGTTCGGTAGCAGCCGGTAAAAAATACATTTATCTTGGGACCCGGGATGGGATCTTCCGGTTCGACAAAGAATTCCGTGAAACAGGACATTACAATACCGATGATTTATTACCCCACAACAATATTGAACATGTTTTTGTCGACAGCCGGGATAGCCTGTTGTTTGCGACCAAGTCCAACGGCATATACCAGCTTGATGAACAACAGGGTGAAGCGATAAACCTTTACCCGGCCGGTGAATCCGAGATTGAATTCAGGTCGATTGCCGAGGACCAGCAAGGCGGTATCTGGGCAGCAACCTATGGCGATGGCATCTTCCTTTTTAAAAATGATTCTGTTTACCGCTTCATGCAAGGTTCGGGCTTAAAGTCTGATTTTTGCTACAGCATTATTCAGGGTGCCGGACGGAGTATGTGGGTTGGTCACCGGCTTGGGATCAGCAGGATTAATACCGGGAATCTCCGGATCAGTGTGTATGACATGAACATCGGTATTACAGGCGACTGCAATGTAAATGCTGTTTTCAGGGATAAACAGGACATTGTTTATTTTGGCACAACCGAAGGCCTGTTGTCATATAATCCGGCAAAGGACAGGAAAAAGAAACTTCCTCCCTTTACCAATATCACAAGTCTCCTTATTTCGGATAAACCTTATGATTTCGACAAACCGGTTGTACTTCCGTACAAACTTTACAAGCTCAGGATCGATTTCATCGGCCTCAATTACAGCGATCCGCAATCGGTGCGATACCAGTACAAGCTGGAAGGATATGATCTTGAATGGTCGGATGTTACCAACCAGACCTTTGTAAACTATCCAAGGATAGAGGACGGAGAATATATATTTTACCTGAGATCATTCAACGGAGAAGGGCTTACACAGGAACAACCGGTGAACATTAAAATAAGTGTGAAATTGCCGGTTTGGAAGACATGGTGGTTTATAGCCCTGTCATTTCTTGCCCTGCTTTTTGCGTTTTATCTGTTCATTAAGATCAGGGAGCGGAAACAGCGGCAATTGCAGGAATACCTTGAGCGCGAACTTACTGCCCGCACCAAAGAGGTTGTGGAGCAAAAGGAAGTAATTGAAATAAAAAACAAGGATATTACCGACAGCATAAACTATGCAAAGCGGATACAGACCAGTATGTTGCCCCCGGTAATGCGTCTTCAGCAACACTTTTCGGGATGTTTTGTATTTTATAGTCCGCGGGATATCGTCAGTGGCGACTTTTACTGGTTCGACCAGGTAAATGAAAACAAATTCATTGTGGTTTGTGCGGACTCGACCGGCCATGGCGTGCCGGGAGCTTTTATGTCAATGATCGGTTCAACCCTGATCAAGGATATCTGCACCCGAGCACAGAACAACTCACCGTCACAGGTATTGCAGGTACTGGACGAGGAATTAAGGAATACGCTCAACCAGAACCTGGAGGATGGAACAAAACCGGGTGATGGCATGGATATCATTGTATGTGAAATTGACCTGAGAACCCATTATGTACGGTATGCTTCAGCTATGCGCCCCATGATCATTTACCGGAACGGCGAGGAGTATTTTGTAAAGGGCAGCCGCAATTCGGTAGGCGGTCACTATGAAAGGGAAGAAAACCTGTTTGCCGATGAGGGATTACAACTTAGCAAAGGTGATACCATATATATGTTTTCCGACGGTTATTCCGACCAGTTTGGCGGTCCGATGGGCAAGAAATTCAAGATGGTACGACTTAAGAACCTTTTGCTGGATATACACCAGAAACCCATGGAGGAACAGTACACCCATATAAAAAACACCTTCACCCTGTGGAAGGAAAACTTTGAGCAGGTGGATGACGTTTTGTTTATGGGTATAAAAATATAATACACCCCGTCGGGGTATTACTTAAAAGCATTCATTTTGAGCATGGCGATCTCCTTTTCGTTCAGGAAACGCCACTCACCCCTGCGAAGACTCTTTTTGGTCAGCCCGGCAAAATAAACCCGGTCAAGTTTAACCACCTCGTACCCAAGGGATTCGAATATCCTGCGTACAATATGATTCCTTCCCGAATGCAGTTCGATGCCAACCTGGCTCTTGTCGGCAGGATCGGCATAGCTGATGGCATCTGCTTTGATGGATCCGTCTTCCAGCGAAACTCCCGTGCCGATTTTTTCAAGATCTGCCTGTTTCAGGTTCTTATTAAGATGAACATGGTAAATTTTGAGCTTTTCAAATTTCGGGTGGGTGAGCTTCCTGGTCATGTCTCCGTCATTGGTGAGCAGCAGGACTCCTGTGGTATTCCGGTCGAGGCGGCCAACAGGGTAGATACGTTCCTTACAGGCTCCTTTTACCAGATCAAGAACGGTTCGTTTGGCATGGGGATCTTCTACCGTGGTCACAAAATCCTTGGGCTTATTCATCAGGATATACACTTTCTTTTCTTCCCGGAGGGTTTCATCGTTGTATTTGACAACGTCCCCGGGACTTACCTTCACACCCAGTTCAGTGATCAGTTTGCCATTCACGGATACCAGGCCGGCTTTGATGTATTCATCCGCTTCACGCCTGGAACAAACCCCGGTGCTGGCGATGTACTTGTTCAACCTGATCTGTTCAGTTTCATGTCCGGTTTTGGGTATTTCCCTGGGTGGCTTCTTCCAGGGCATTACCTTGCGTTCAGTTTTTTTTCGGGGATTTCCGGCTGAAGCCGCACTGCGTTTTTTGGGTGCTGCCCCTGCTTTACGGGTACCTCTGGAAAATACCATTATGATCAGAATTTATCAGTTAAACAGTGTTGTTTATATAGGAACAGAACAACTTAAATTTCTAATTTTGAGTTTTTAAAATTACGAAAATATACGACCTTATTCTAGTTAATAAATTTTAAAAATCCAACCATGACCTTAATTAAATCCATTTCCGGAATTCGGGGAACCATTGGCGGAAAGCCCGGAGATTCACTTACACCGCTTGATATCGTTAAGTTCACCTCAGCTTACGGATCCCGGATAAGAAATAATGAAGTGAAACCTGAATATACTGTGGTTATCGGACGCGATGCCCGGGTATCCGGTGAAATGGCTTCGATGCTGGTAGCCGGAACACTGATTGGAATGGGAATACATGTAATTGACCTGGGTTTCGCCACTACACCCACAGTTGAAATTGGCGTTACTTACCATAAGGCCGACGGTGGTATTATTCTTACGGCAAGTCATAATCCCGGGCAATGGAATGCGTTGAAGCTGCTCAACAAACAGGGGGAATTCATATCTGCCGAAGAAGGATCGGCATTGCTGGCACTTGCAGCCAGCGATACATATTCCTATGCGCAGATCGGACAACTTGGCAAGCTCACACGTTTCGACGGGATGGACGATATCCATATCGACGCGGTGCTGAAAATGAAATATGTAGACACCGATGCGATCCGTAAGGCAGGATTTAAGGTGGTTATCGATTGTGTGAATTCGGTTGGCGGGATCATTCTTCCAAACCTCCTGAAAAAACTTGGCGTAACAGAAGTAATTGAATTGTACTGTGCGCCCACGGGAATTTTTCCGCATAACCCCGAGCCTTTGCCACAAAACCTGGGTGACATAGCCAACGCCGTGCCGGAACACAAGGCTAATGTAGGATTCGTGGTGGATCCTGATGTCGACAGGCTTGTTATCATTAATGAAGACGGCACGATGTTCGGAGAGGAGTATACGCTGGTAGCGGTTGCCGATTATATCCTTCAGCATTCCCCCGGGAATACGGTGTCGAACCTTTCTTCCACCATGGCCCTGCGCGATGTTACAATGAAATACAATGGTGCCTATTCTGCCGCCCCGGTAGGAGAGGTGAATGTTGTACATGAAATGAAAAAAACAAATGCGGTTATCGGCGGAGAGGGCAACGGAGGCATAATTTATCCTGCCCTGCATTACGGGCGGGATGCTCTCGTGGGTATTGCTTTGTTTCTCACACACCTGGCAAAATCGGGGAAAAAATGTTCTGCATTGCGCCGGTCTTACCCCGATTACTACAATTCAAAAAATAAAATTGAACTATCTCCCGCTGTAGATGTTGATAATCTTATTAATGCCGTAAGGGATAAATACAAAAACCATCCGGTAAATGACAGGGATGGTATCAGAATTGATTTTGAAAAGGAATGGGTACATTTGCGAAAATCAAATACCGAACCCATCATCAGGATCATCAGCGAAAGCACCACAGCAGAAAAAGCCGAAGCGCTGTCCTTAAAAATGATTGGTGAAATAAAATCACTTATCGGATAACATACATATGAACAGGTTGTTGTTGCTTACACTTTGCCTGTTGATGCCTCTGCAGCTGTTCTCACAGGATGGTTATTTTTCCGGAAGGGTAATCGACAGTGTAAGCCATGAACCGCTGGCCTTTGTAAATATTGTTTACAATACAGCAGGTCAGGGCGTTGTCACCAATCTCGATGGTATATTCAGGATCCCCCGTTCGGGCAAGGTTCAGTTCCTCAACCTGAGATACGTAGGATACAGGCAAAAAAGCATTCCCATGAATCCGGCGAATTATAACAAGGGTCTGGTTATCACCCTGTCGCCTGAACCGATTGACATTGGTGAGGTGATTGTATATCCCACTGAGAATCCTGCACATCGCATAATCAGACTGGCAGCCGAAAACCGCCTCACCAACCATCCCGAAAAGGCAGGACCATTTTCCTATATTTCATATGATAAAATGGTGTTTAACCTGGATACTTCGGGGGTGTCGGATGTGCCGGATACCATCCGTTATGGAATGGACGGTAAAAGCGTGATTGATCTTAAACGATTCCTGGATAAGCAGTACCTGTTTATGATGGAATCGGTAAGCAGCCGGAAGTTCTTGTCCCAGGATAAAAACAAGGATGAAATTATCGCCTCAAAAGTGTCAGGAATTGCACAGCCCTCGTTTATGGTCATGGTCCGTCAGTTTCAGTCGTCCTCATTTTACGACAACTTCATCAACATTGCAAACCGGCAGTTGCTTAATCCCATCAGTACCGGCAGCACCGACAAGTATTTTTTTCTCATCCAGGATACTGTTTATACCCACCGCAACGATACGGTCTTTATTATATCCTTCCGTCCCCGGCAGGGAAAGAATTTCGAAGGCATGCAGGGTGTCCTGTACATCAATTCACACGGGTATGCTGTTCAGAATGTGCTTGCGGAAGCCCATGACCAGCAGCAGGAATTCATGAAGGTTTCAATACAACAGCAGTATGAACTTGTTGAAGGGAAACGCTGGTTCCCGGTACAGCTCAACACCAGCATCGAAATAACCAGGAACCCGATGGGTGGCAGCATGGGGCCTATGAAAATGACCGGAACAGGAAAGTCGTATATTGCTAACATCAATTTCAGTCCGCAATTTGACAGCAATGAATTTTCGGATGTACAGATTGAAGTAAATCCCAATGCCCATAAACAGCCCGAGGAGATCTGGAACACCTACCGTACGGATTCTCTGAATTCCATGGAACTTGAGACATACCGGGTTATCGACAGCATTGGTAAAGCCGAACATCTCGACCGGACAATAACGTCGGCTGAGACCCTGCTGACCGGATACCTTCCCGGAAGATATTTCTCATTTGATCTTCGCCGGTTCATTGGTTATAATCCATATGAAGGCTTCAGGTTCGGAGCGGGCGGAATTACGACCTCCCAATTTTCGGAACGTTTCACACCTGCCGGTTATGTGGCTTACAGTCTTGGGGATAAGGCTTTTAAATACAGCGGCAGCCTTACCCTGAACATTGTTCCTGATAAGGAACTGGGTTTAACCCTGTTGTACCGTGATGACGTGCGTGAATCGGGAGGAATCCGGTTCAATGAGACCTGGAGTTTATCGGGTTCGGCATTCTTCCGCAATTATATGGTTGAGGTAATGGATAAAACTGAAGAGGTGGAACTTTCTCTTAATTTCCGTGCTTTCAGATTCCTGACAGGTAAGACTTACCTGATACACAGTGAGCTTACGCCAACCAGTAATTACGGGTACATTGCCGGCGACGGGAATCCGCAACTGCTGCTTACCAGGTTTTATATCACCGAGGCCGGCGTGAGCCTCCGTTACGCCTATAATGAAACATTTATGAAAACGCCAAGAGGCAACAGGTTTTCCATGGGCACCCGGTATCCCGTGCTATTTATCAATCTTGCCAGGGGGATGGAAACGCTGTATGGCGACTTCACATATTGGCGGACTGAGTTTAAAGTAACAAGGACTTTCACAACTAAATCCCTGGGTGATACAAGGATGGCTGTTGTGGGCGGCATGGTCACCGGCAGTGTTCCTTACAGCAAACTGTATGCAGGACAGGGAAGTTACAGGAAATTTACTGTTGAAGCGGAACACTCTTTCGGTACCATGCGGTTCAACGAGTTTCTTTCCGACCGTTTTATAGCCCTGTTCATCAAGCAGGACTTCGGGAAACTGCTGTTCAAACCACGGGGTAAATTTCAGCCTGAAATAGCCCTGGTGCATAACATGGGATTTGGCAGCCTGTCCGACAAGTCGCCCCATGATAATATTGAATTTAAAACACTTGAAAAAGGTTATTTTGAAGGAGGACTTCTTATCAATAATATTTTCCGTCTCCAGATCCTCAGGTATGGGGTAGGTGTTTTATACCGGTACGGACCTAATGCATTTACCAAAACTATTGATAACTTTGCATTTAAATTGACACTGCAATTCAGCAGGTAAAGAACCCGCTTACCGGAATGACATATAAATCAGGATTTGTTAACATATTGGGTAATCCAAACGTTGGAAAGTCGACACTCATGAATGAGCTGGTAGGTGAACGTATTTCAATCATAACTTCAAAGGCTCAGACCACCCGTCACCGGATTCTGGGTGTTGTCAACGGTGAAGATTTTCAAATGGTTTTTTCAGACACGCCCGGGATCGTGAAACCGGTATACAAGCTTCATGATTCGATGATGCGATCGGTAAGAACTGCATTTACCGATGCGGACGTCATTCTGTACGTAACCGATGCACTGGAAAAAATAGATAAGGAAAGTCCATTTATCCGGAAGATCATAAAAACGCGTATTCCGGTTGTCATTGCCATTAACAAAATTGACCTCTCAAACCAGGCTGCAATAAAACTGCTGATGGAAGAATGGAAGGAGACCGTTCCAGATGCGGTTATCATCCTGATCTCAGCATTGCATAAGCATAATCTTACATTTCTGTTTGAAACCCTGCTGGAAAAACTTCCGGAGGGACCGGTATATTATCCCGAAGATTTGTTGACCGACAGGCCGGAACGTTTCTTTGTAACAGAGATCATCCGGGAAAAGATATTGCTGAACTATAAGAAAGAAATTCCTTATTCCTGCGAGGTAGTTATCGATTCGTTCAAAGAAGCCGAGGATATGGTAAGAATAAACGCAGTTATCCATATCATCCGCGAATCGCAGAAAGGAATTATTATCGGACACAAGGGGGGGATGCTTAAGAAAGTGGGCACCCAGGCGCGTATGGATATTGAAAAGTTCCTGGGCAAAAAAGCCTACCTGGGACTGCAGGTAAAGGTTTCTGCCGATTGGAGGAACAACGAGAAATCATTGAAGAGGTTCGGGTATTAAACATCAACATAAACAGCTTCAGTCATGATAAAGCATATGGTAATGTGGACAATCAGGGAGGGGGATACTCCCCGGTCAAAGTTCGAGAAAATGGCCGAAATGAAATCACGTCTCCTGAATCTGAAAGAGGAAATCCGGGAAATCCGGAGCATGGAGGTGTTGTTTAATTCACCGCTGGCTCCCCAGGACAATTATGATATTGTTTTGGTTTGTGAATTCAGTTCATGGGCTGAACTCGAGAGCTACCAGATGCATCCCGAACACCAGAAAGTTGTGGAATACGTGAAGAATGTAAGAAAGGACAGGGCTTGCATTGATATTGAATACTAAATTTTAATTTATCTGAATTTTAATGAGTAACCTAGTTGCCATAGTGGGTCGTCCGAATGTCGGTAAGTCCACCTTATTTAACAGGCTTACCGAAGGCCGTGAGGCCATTGTACATGAGACAAGCGGAGTGACGCGCGACCGGCATTACGGCAAATCGGTTTGGAATGGTATTGATTTTTCGGTAATAGATACCGGAGGCTATGTTGAAGTATCCTATGATGTTTTTGAAGAGGAGATTAGAAAACAGGTTGTTTTGGCCATTGATGAAGCTGATGTGCTTCTTTTCCTGGTGGATGTGAATGATGGAATAACCGATATGGATAAATCGGTGGCCGATATGCTCAGGAGAAGTAAAAAGAAGACCCTGGTTGTAGTGAACAAGGTGGACAGCAATATGAAGCAATATGAGGGGGACGTTTTCTATTCTCTGGGGCTTGGGGATCTTTACAAGATTTCCTCCATTACGGGAAGTGGCACCGGCGAACTCCTGGATGATCTGGTGAAATCGTTCACCTTGAATCCTGAGGAAGAGCTGCCCGATCTGCCGCGTATTACTGTCGTTGGCAGGCCCAACGTGGGAAAATCCACACTCATTAATACCTTGCTTGGTGAGGAGAGACATATTGTTACCCCAATTGCCGGTACAACCCGCGATTCGATCTTTACCCGGTACAATAAATTCAGCCATGATTTTTTGCTGGTAGACACTGCTGGTATCCGGAAAAAGGGTAAGGTGAAGGAAAACCTTGAGTTTTATTCGGTCATGCGTTCCATACGGGCTATCGAATACTCCGACGTGTGCCTGCTGATGATCGATGCTGTGCAGGGACTGGAATCCCAGGACCTGGCCATCATCAACATCATAAAAAACAACAACAAGGGGATGCTCATTCTTATAAACAAATGGGATTTGCTGGAGAAGGGCACCAATACTGCCAGGGATTATGAGAAAAACATCCTTGAAAAAATAGCACCTTTCCGTGATGTCCCCGTTATTTTTATATCGGCATTAAACAAGGTAAGGATTCATAAGGTTATTGAAAAGGCAATGGAGGTGTATGAAAACCGGAAGCGTAAGATTCCCACTTCGGTTATTAACGATGTAATGCTCAAAGCTATAGAAGATTTTCCACCTCCGGCAGTGAAAGGAAAATACGTGAGGATAAAGTATGTTACCCAGTTGCCTACCTATGCGCCATCATTTGCTTTTTTCTGTAATTTTCCCCAGTATGTTCAGGAATCCTATAAGCGGTACCTGGAAAATCAGATCAGACAAAAATTTGAATTTACGGGCGTACCATTACAAATATTTATGCGAAAGAAATAATTTTGGCTTAATATTTGTGAAAAACATACAAATCAAGGCATTTGACAACCATGAAATCAACCGGCAACCTGATATTCCCTGCCATGCTTAGCCTGCTGGCAGTTGCTTCCTGTGAGCCTTTCGAAAAAGTCAGCGAAATTCCCGAGATCGGTTTTAAAAGTTTCGATTTATTTGAGATCGATACCCTGGGAAGTCGCATCAAGGCAGGGGAACTGGTTTTTTCATTCATCGACGGAGATGCCGACATAGGATTATTCAGCGGGAGCAGTACCGAGGATACACTTAACTTCTTCCTGATCCCCTATGAAAAACTCGATGCCGGTTACGAACCGATTGAGGATGCTGATACGTTGAAATACGGGATCCGCAACGATGAGAAACTTACACGCGTAGGACAGAATAAGACAATCAAAGGTGAAATCAAACTACAGATATATTACTTTCTGACACCCCCGTACGATACCATCCGGTATGATTTTTACATCATTGACCGGGCGGGAAATAAGAGTAATATTGAATCCACTACGGATATCGGGTTTTAGAAACGTTTACTATTTACTTACTGGCGTAATCCGTCCGCAGTACCTTAAACTCTGTACGGCGGTTCAGGAAATGTGCCATTTCCTGCCGGTCCTCATCACCCAGCCCATTGATATAGCTTTCCGAAAGAACGGTGCCTTCGGGCAGGAAAGAATAGGCAGCATTATCTTTTTTGTCAACCGTTTTGGGCTGCGTCTCCCCGTATCCTTTTGCCACGAGTCGGTCACGCGGTATTCCCTTTTCGATGAGGTAATTGACAACAGATTGGGCTCTTCGCCGGGAAAGATCATCATTATAGGCATCACTGGCTCGGGAATCGGTATGTGATCCCAGTTCTATAACAATATTGGGATTGTCATTCAGTGTCTCAACCAGCTTATCGAGCGAAACCATGGATTCGGGCCGGAGCTCTGCTTTATCCAGGTCAAAGAAAATATTTTCCACCTCAATGGGTGTTTCAGTTGAAGCAAGATAGATCTCTGTTTTGAATTCGGTGCTTTGGGAAATACCCTTGGTGGATTCTCTTTCCTTTCCTTTAAGAAAACCAGGTTTTTCAGCAATGAAAACATAGTCGGTACCGGGTTTCAGTGTAAAACGGAAAAGCCCGTCCCTCCCGCTTTTGGTATCCAGGGTTATGCCATCGCTACCTATCGATTTGATGGTAGCTTCGGGTATGATCTCATCGGTCTTTTCATTTTTGACCACACCCACGATACTGAATCTGAGCGGAGGCAGCAGGAAGGAATAGATATCGTCGCCGGTTTTCCCCTTGCGTGCGGAGCTGAAATAGCCACTTTCACGGTCGCTTTCAAAAACGATACTGAAATCATCCGCGGCAGAGTTAATGGGATATTTCATGTTCTCGACCTGCCAGTTACCGGTTTCATTTCTGACAGCTTTGTAAATGTCGAGTCCTCCCATACCGATATGGCCATTGGAAGAGAAATAAAGAGCACCGTCGGCATGAATAAAAGGGAATAGTTCATCCCCGGGTGTGTTGACAGGCGAGCCCAGGTTAACCGGCTTGTCCCATTTTGCCCTGACATTATCACGGGTCATAACCCAGATGTCCTTGCCGTTAATGCCTTCGGACGTTTTTGTACTTCCTTCCATATCGGAAACAAAATACAAACTCAGATCGTCATGGGAAACGGCCGGATGGGCAATTACCACACTATCCCCGGCAATTCCAAGTGATTCTATATCGGTCCATTTTTCACCGTCACGTCGTGCGGTAAAAATTTCGCAACCGAGGGCCTTACGTTTGCTAACATTACACCGGGTAAAATACAAGGTGTTATAGTCGGATGAAAATGCCGGGGTGCCTTCTTCGGCCTCGGTATTCAAAGGTTCTTCGAGGGGCAGGGGGGTGCTCCACTTGCCTTTTTTGTCCATGGACGAAAAGAAAATATCGGAGAACTCCTGACCGGTGCCGCCATGTTCTGCATTGCCCAGGGTTTCGTCACGGGAGGAGGTGAAATACAATTCCTGGTAATCCGGCCGGGAATAAGCCGGACTGAAATCACGGTTTTTCGAATTGATGAATTTCATTTCTTCAACCTGGTAGCCGGTTGGCTGATCCATCCACTGAAGCGCAAAATCACAGGATAGAATGCCATCGGATCCGCGGGGATCATCAGGGACCAGTTCTTTATACCGCTGATATTGTGCTTTGGATTCCTCATAATTCTGGTTCATCCGCAACGCATCGGCATAATAAAGAATCGAAAGCGGGTTCTCATAATCTTTGGCTATTACCTTCCCGTACCATAAGGCTGCCTGAGGCGCGTTATCGGTTTTGCGGTAACATTCCGCAATATAAAAGGCGACATGAAGCTTTTCTTTTTTATCGGTTGTCTTCTGATAAGCATCTTTGAACTGATCAATAGCAACATAATACTCACCCGCATCAAATGTGGCATAAGCCTTAATTGCTTTCTTGTTCTGGGCGTTGGCCGGAAAACAGCAAACGGTGATCAGCGTAACAACCAGCAAGTATTTTACGAGTTTCATTGTTTTCTTTGTTATTACAATAATAAACGGATGATTAATATGCTTCGTATACAAAAATAGTATATTGAACAAATATAGTAAAAAGAAGATATTCACAGGCAGTGATTAATCCTGCAGGCAGCAACAACCAAAAAAACCCCGGATCATTTGTCCGGGGTTTAAGATGCTATTGAAATTTGAAAATGAACTAGCGGATAAACAACAATTCGCGGTACTTTGGCAAAGGCCAGTATTCATCGTCAACAATGAGTTCGAGCTTATCTACATGGTACCGGATATCATCGAGGTAACAGAATATTTTCGTAGAATAAGCCAGAGCCCTTTCTCTTTCATCCTCTATCTTGTTGGCTAATTTGCGTGCCTCGATCATTTCGTTCACTTTGGCTTTAATATAGCTCACATGTTGTGATACATTCCGGATAAGTTCAATCCTTGCACCGGCCAGCTCCTGGTATTCTTTATCACCAAAAAGTTCCTTCAGGCCTTTGACATTTTCTATCAGTTCGCTCTGATACCTGATGGCAACCGGAACGATGTGATTCATGACGAGGTCACCCATAACACGGGCTTCAATTTGCACCCGCTTGGTGTAATCGTCCCAGCGAATATGCACTCTGGCTTCATTTTCCCGATCACTCAACACATCAAGTGAGGAAAAGAGTTTCTTGGATTGCGGGGTAAGGTAAAAATCAAAAGCCTCAACCGGGTTATTGATGTTGCTGAGACCCCTTTTTTTGGCCTCTTTCTTCCAATCTTCGCTGTAATTATTGCCCTCAAAACGTATCGGCTTAGAATCGGTAATGTATTGACGGAGAACCTGGAAGATGGCCTCGTCCTTTTTTACGTCCTTTTCTATGAGCTTGTCCACATCCTTTTTAAATTCTATAAGCTGTGCTGCCATAGCTGAATTAAGCGCAATCATAGCAACAGCCGGATTGGCTGACGAACCAACGGCCCTGAATTCGAACTTGTTACCTGTGAAGGCAAAAGGTGAGGTACGGTTCCTGTCGGTATTATCCAACAGGATCGAAGGCACCTTGATTACGTTCAGCTTTAGCTCGATCTTTTCATCAGGGGTCATCTTTTCATTCGACACCTTTTTCTCGAGCTTATTCAGCATATCGGTAAGCTGTTTACCGATAAAGGCGGAAATGATGGCAGGCGGGGCTTCGTTGGCACCCAGACGATGGGCATTGCCGGGTGAAGCTACACTGGCCCTGAGCAGATCAGCATGCTTGTGAACGGCCTTCAATGTGTTTATGAGGAAGGTAAGAAATTGAAGATTGCTTTTTGGATTCTTTCCCGGCGACAAAAGATTTACTCCGGTATTGGTGGCAAGCGACCAGTTGCAATGTTTGCCTGATCCGTTAATATGATTGAACGGTTTTTCATGATGCAGAACCGCAAAGTTGTGGTGCCGCCCGACCCTTCTCATCAGATCCATAAGCAACACGTTGTGATCAACAGCCAGGTTGCATTCTTCAAATATAGGCGCGCATTCAAACTGGTTGGGCGCAACCTCGTTATGTCTTGTTTTTACAGGAATCCCAAGTTTGTAAGACTCAGTTTCAAATTCATTCATAAAAGCAGAAACTCTTTCGGGGATGGATCCAAAATACTGGTCTTCCAATTGCTGATCTTTGGCAGATGCATGTCCCATGAGCGACCGGCCGGTAAGAACCAGATCGGGGCGCGCATTGTAAAGCGCTTCATCAACCAGGAAGTATTCCTGTTCCCACCCCAGTGTTGCAATAACCTTATTTACGTCCTTGTCGAAATACTGGCAAACATCAACAGCAGCCTTATCAACAGCATGCAAGGCCTTTAAAAGTGGCGTCTTGTTGTCAAGCGCTTCACCGGTATAGGAAACAAATATGGTGGGAATGCTGAGCGTGTTTCCAACAATAAATGCAGGTGACGACGGATCCCATGCCGTGTACCCACGGGCCTCAAAAGTATTACGGATACCACCACTGGGAAAACTGGAGGCATCAGGTTCCTGCTGTGCAAGCAGCTTTCCTGAAAAGGATTCGATTACAGTACCATCGTCGGTAAAATCAACGAAGGTGTCGTGTTTTTCAGCGGTACCCTCGGTCAGAGGCTGAAACCAGTGAGTATAATGCGTAGCTCCCATTTCAAGGGCCCATGCTTTCATACCCGATGCAACCTGCTCAGCTATTTTACGGTCGATCCGGGTGCCTTTTTCAATGGCTTCCATAACATGGTGATAGGCCTCATCGGACAGGAATCTTTTCATTTTCTTTTTGTCAAAGACATTGACGCCAAAATATTCCGAAATAAGTTCCCTGGGAGGCGTATACGTGTTCTTTTGCCTGGAATAGGCATTTGCAAGTGCTGTAAAACGAATTGCTGCCATAGATGTATAATATTATTGTTAATATTGACCACAAAAATACAAAAAATTTGAATACAACCTCAAAAAAATGAGAAAATATTTAAAAAAACAAAAAAATTATGAAAAATACCTATAAAATATAGGGTATGATTTATAAAAAAAGAGATTTCTGATGTGTGATTATGATTTATAGAGAGTCCTGCCTTCAGGATATTTTTGGCAGAATTGCCGGTCAATTCCATAAAAATCGAAATTTTGTAGTAATTTTATTTGCCTAATGAAGATCAATTAATAACATTATCTGAATTATATGAACAGGAAAATTTTGAATGGAGCAATGCTGATGCTGGTTATGTTCATAACCCAGGCAGCCTGTGCCGGAAAACCCGAAAATAAAGTGCTTGTTTTTGCCAAAACCCAGGGATTTTTTCATTCTTCCATTCCAAAGGGTATGATAACCCTGATGAATATTTGCAAACAACAGGGAATAGTAGTAGATACTTCAAGGGATGCCTCGGTTTTTACAATTGATAAGCTCATGCAATACAAAGTTGTTGTTTTTCTGAATACAACTGGTGATATTCTGAATGATGAACAACAAGCAGCTTTTCAGAATTTTATCCGGTCGGGGGGTGGATTTGTCGGCATTCATGCTGCTACTGATACCGAATACGACTGGTCCTGGTATAATAAGCTCGTCGGTGCATATTTTCTTTCACATCCGCCTAACCAGCAGGTAGCCGTAATAAAGGTGGCTGATAAGACCCATCCTGCCACGGAGTTCCTTCCGGATAAGTGGATACGCACAGATGAATGGTATGATTTCAAGGATTTAAACCCGGATGTCAAAGTACTCGCCTATTTGGATGAGAATTCCTACAAGGGCGGACAGAACGGAGAGGTCCATCCTTTTATCTGGTGTCATGAATTCTACGGTGGACGGGCTTTTTATACCGGTGCCGGACATCGCGAAGACAATTACGATGAACTGCTGCTTCAGAAGCATTTTCTGGCTGCCATCAAATGGGCCGGTAAAATCAAATAAAACCCTGAAATTGCGTAATCCCTGTCTTTCATCTTTGGGTTGACAACATTAGGCAGGTACTTAAATATCAGGGTAAATCCGGAGAATTTTTCTCAATTTCCAGGTTCCTGGACGCTGTCTCCAGCAGGTTAAACCATTTCTCACCGTATTTCAGGGTCAATGCGTCCTTAACAAACCTGTAAACAGGGGTTTCAAGCCGGTTTCCCTGTTCAATGGCAGGACTGCATATTTCCCAGCGATCATAGTTTATTGCATCAAATTTTTTGTATTTCCTGATCCTCACCGGATACAGATAACAGGATACCGGTTTGCGAAATCCTATTACCCCGTCACGATATGCCTGTTCAATAGAACAAAATGCTATTCCATTTTTAAAAAAGGTATAGGCACATTCCTTTCCATTGTTCAAAGGGGTTACAGTGTCCTGTTCAAAATCAATAACCGAAGTTCCCTGTTCCTCAATGCTTTTTATGGATTCTTCACTAAGATATGGCCTCAGGGCAGGGAAGATCTCTTCCAGGATCTTTGCTTCCGCGGGTTCAAGCGGTGCGCCGGAATCACCGGTAACACAACAGGCACCCTTGCAGGCGTCCAGATTACAGGTGAAATGTGATGATATCACATCGAGGCTGACGATGGTATTTCCTATTTCCAGCATGGAAGTGGGTTATGAGGTTGTAAAATTGTAAAGTTACTACGTTTTATTGTCTACTCCGCAACTTCACAACCCCACAACTCAACAGATCATCAAATCTCCAAATCATCAAATCGTCATTTCTCTGAACGAACAATTACACAACTTCCCGCTACGTCATGCAGAAATTTTTATATATTTGCGCCACGATAAAAAATCAGATTTATAAACTAATACGATCAGAGAAATGCGTAACAAAGGAGCCATTTGGACGTTGGCCATAGCGCTCGTGCTTGTATGTCTTTATCAGCTTTCATTTACTCTTGTAACCTACAAGGTAAAAAATGATGCCAGGAAATATGCACGTGATGCACAAAATATTGTCGACCTGAAAAAGGCCGATTATTACCTCGACTCAATTGCCAGTGAACCGGTGTACAATTTCATATGGCTGAAAAAATATACCTACCGGGAATGCCAGGAAAGGGAAATAAACCTTGGTCTCGACCTCCAGGGGGGTATGAACGTTATTCTCGAGGTTTCGGTTACCGATGTTATCCGTGCAATGGCCAATTACAGCAAGGATTCAACTTTCAATAAAGCCCTGGCCCTGGCGAAGCAAAACCAGATCGGATCAAACGAAAACTTCGTTACGCTTTTCGGACAGGCTTTTGAACAGGTTGATCCGAATGCACGGCTTTCTGCCTTGTTTACTGCTCCTGAATTGCGTGAACGCATTAATTACAATACAACCAACCCGGAAGTGCTCAGGGTAATCCGCGAGGAATCCGATAAAGCCATAGCGAATTCATTCAATATCATCAATACCCGTATCGACCATTTTGGGGTGACCTCCCCAAATGTTCAGCGTTTGCAAAGCGGTGACCGCATATTGGTAGAATTACCCGGTGTTGAAGAAAAAGACAGGGTCAGGAAGCTCCTCCAGGGTGCAGCCCGTCTTGAATTCTGGGAAACCTACGACAATACCGATGCCGAGATCCGTGACGGAATGCTGGCATTGAATGATTACATAAAAACGGTGAATAAATCCAGTGCACAGGTAGCCGATTCTGCGGCCGTTGCTTCAACCCTCACTGCCGGCCAGGAAGGTGCAACACCCACCGCCGATGATACCCCGGCTTTGTTGCGGCAGCTAACACAGGACACTTCCCAGGCAGCTACTGATACCGCCCTGGCACGGAACGCCTTTATGCAGGATAATCCGCTTTTTACCGTACTTATTCCTTATGTTAACCAGAACAACCAGCTTATCCAGGGATCTGTTTTCGGACAGGTGCATTACAAGGATACGGCCAAAGTAAACGAATACCTGCGGCTTGGTATGCAGCGCAATCTTTTCCCGCGTAACTTCAAATATTTCTGGTCGGCGCTGCCCATCACCAATCCTACAACAAAAAAGCCGCTTGATTACTATGAGATACACGCCATTAAAGTTACCAGCCGCGACGGAAGAGCCCCCCTCACAGGAGATGTAATTACCCGCGCTGTTAATGAATATAACCCGAACACCGCCGAAGCATTGGTTTCAATGTCGATGAACGCCGAAGGTACCAGGGTATGGGCTCGTCTGACCCGTGAAAATGTAGACAGGATCATTGCCGTTGTGATGGATGATTATGTTTATTCCTATCCCCGTGTAAATGAGGAGATACCTACCGGAAGTTCCTCGATCAGCGGACAATTTACTCCAAAAGAAGCCGAAGACCTTGCAAACCTGTTGAAATCGGGTACCATGCCTGCCCCGTGTAAGATCATCCAGGAAGAAGTGATCGGTCCCTCGCTTGGAAAGGAATCCATCAAATCGGGAATGAGTTCCCTGATCATCTCCTTCATCCTGATCTTTTCCTTCATGATCTTTTATTATACCCGGAGAGCAGGCCTGGTTGCAGATATTGCCCTGTTCCTGAATATGTTCTTCCTGATCGGCGTACTGGCATCCCTCGGACTTGCACTTACGCTGCCCGGTATTGCCGGTATGATACTTACCATTGGTATGTCGGTTGATGCGAATGTTCTTATATATGAACGTATCCGTGAGGAACTTGCAGCAGGAAAAGGTATGAGGATAGCCATAGCCGACGGTTACAAAAATGCACTTTCAGCGATTATCGATGGAAATCTTACTACCCTGATCACCGGTATCATCCTTTTTGTACTGGGAACCGGACCGGTTAAAGGTTTTGCCACCACGCTGGTTATTGGTATCACCACTTCCCTGTTTGCCGCTATTTTCATCAGCCGGCTTGTGTTTGAAATGATGCTCGATAAGCAGTCGAAGCTAACCTTCAGCACCAAACTTTCGGAAGGGGCTTTTAAAAAGATCAACATCAATTATATCAAACACCGTAAAAAATTCTATGTTCTGTCCGGTGCAATTATCCTGATAGGAATTGTTTCGCTTTTTGTACGCGGCCTCGATCAGGGCGTTGATTTCTCCGGTGGACGAAACTACATTGTCCAGTTTGATAAACCGGTCAGCAATGTTGAAATTGCAGGCATGCTTGAGGATGAACTGGGCATGCGTCCTACTGTTATTACCTATGGCTCCGATGATAAAATCCGCATTACCACCAAATATGGCATTGATTCAGAGGATCCCGAAATGGAAAACACCATTGAGGAAATGATCTACAGGGGTGTTAAACCGCTGCTCAGTGAAAATGTGACCTACGATCAGTTTAAGACTGTGAATGTCCAGGGTTTACAGCGTGTTGGACCTACCATCGCCGCGGATATCAAAAGAAAGTCCTTTATCGCGCTGTTTATTTCACTGGTTTTTATGTTTCTGTATATCGGGGTGCGGTTCCGTAACTGGAGCTTCGGCATCGGGGCTCTCGCTTCATTGACCCATGATGCCTTCCTGGTCATCGGTGCTTTTTCCTTGCTGTATGGAATAATGCCCTTCTCCTTGGAGATCGACCAGACATTTATAGCGGCTATCCTTACCATTGTGGGATATTCGGTGAATGATACGGTGGTTATTTTTGACAGGATACGCGAATACCGGGCATTGCATCCCAAGATGGACTATGCCGTACTGATGAACAAAGCCATCAACGATACCTTTAGCCGGACCATCATCACCTCGCTCACGGTGCTGATCACGGTTGCAATTATCTTCGTGTATACCGGGGAAAGCGTGATGGGTTTTGCCTTTGCCCTGCTGATCGGATTGTTTTCCGGGGTGTACTCCACCATCTTTGTTGCCACTGCCCTGGTGTATGACACCAGCAAGAAGAAAATGGTCAAAAAGCTTTTTTAAATACGAATTGTTTATTAAACCCCGGATAAATGTTCCGGGGTTTTTTGTTCATCTTTTCTTATATTTGTGCACTTATATTACGAGCATATGCAATACACTTTTTTGTTTCTCAGCGGCGGAGAATTGGTATTGATTTTTTTGATTTTTCTTCTGTTATTCGGGTCGAACAAAATACCCGAACTGGCAAAAGGACTGGGCAAGGGATTACGTGAATTTAAAAAAGCCACAGATGATATCAAGCGGGAAATTAACGACACCACCGGAGGAATTGCCAGGGAGATTACCGAAAGCACAAATGATATCCGGAAAAATATTACCGATATGACGGGAGATATCACACGCGACCTCAATGAGACCGCAGGAGATGTCACACGAGACCTCAATGAGGCCGCCAAAGATATTACACGCAACCTCAATGAGACCGCCGGAGATATCGATAAGAACATTAACGAAATGAATAAACCTGTAAATTCATAACCGTTTCATTTATAATGGTATGAACATGTGTCTGCACCCGGGACCAAAACATCATGAACATCATTGAAGCAACAAATATCTGTAAATCTTTCGGCTCCCTGCAGGTGTTAAAAGGTATCAGTGTTTCCATAAAAAAAGGTGAAATTGTAGCCATCGTAGGCGCTAGTGGTGCCGGTAAAACTACCTTCCTTCAGATTGCCGGTACGCTGCTGAGACCCAATGAGGGTTTAATCAGCATTAATGGCACTGAGGTAAACAGCCTGCGTGAAAAGGAGCTTGCCAGGTTCCGGAACAGGCATATTGGTTTTGTTTTCCAGTTTCACCACCTGCTGCCTGAATTTACTGCCATTGAAAATGTATGCATCCCCGCGTTTATTGCCCGGGTTCCCAGGCAGGAGGCTATGAAGCGGGCCACGGAGGTACTTGACTTTCTGGGTATTGGTCACCGGTTGCAGCATAAGCCGGGGGAGCTGTCGGGTGGCGAACAGCAACGTGTAGCCGTTGCCCGTGCGCTCATCAATAATCCGGATGTGATCCTTGCTGATGAACCCTCGGGTAACCTCGACTCACACAACAAAAAGGAACTGCATGAGCTTTTTTTTACTTTGCGACGGCAATATAACCAGACTTTTGTAATCGTTACCCATGATAACGAGCTGGCCGGCATGAGCGACAGGACGATTATCATGCATGATGGTTTGCTTGTAGATTAACGTGCCAATGTGCCAATGTGCCAATATGCCAATGTGCCAATGTGCTAATGAGCTGAAATCCTTTCTTGATTCGAAATACAATCAGTATAACCGCCCGGAATTTATTGAGACTGACCCCATACAGGTACCCCACTTATTTTCACGCCGGGAGGATATTGAAATTGCCGGGTTTCTCACGGCTACCCTCTCATGGGGACAACGAAAGACAATTATTAACAAGTCGAGGCTATTGCTCAGCCTGTTGGATAATAGTCCCTATCATTTTATAACACAGGCTGCGGAATCCGACTATTCACGATTCGGGAATTTTTGTCACCGGACCTTTAATACAACCGATGCATTGTATTTTCTGTATGCCCTTAAGAATATCTATTCCAGGCACGGAGGGCTCAACCAGGTTTTTGAGAAAGGTTTCGGCATCAATAAGGATGCCGGAACGGCTATAGCTTATTTCCGGAGTATTTTCTTTGAATGTGACTTTCCGGAAAGAACACAAAAACATGTGCCGGATGTGGGCAAAGGATCTTCGGCCAAACGGCTCAACATGTTCCTGCGGTGGATGGTTAGAAGGGATACCCGGGGTGTTGATTTTGGCTTTTGGACATCCATTAGCCCGGCGTGGCTGAATATTCCACTCGATTTACACACCGGCAATACATCCCGCAAACTGGGATTGCTGACCCGGAAGCAGAACGATCACA
>DATEVU010000093.1:0-19508 GCA_035258345.1 Bacteroidales bacterium | reverse complement strand
GGACCACGGGAGCCGGACGCACCGATACCGGCGTGCATGCCAGGTATTTCATCCTGCACCTCGACAGCATTCACCCGCTTTTTGAGGACAGGCCTACCCTGCTGTATAAGCTCAACAGCCTGTTGCCGGAAGATATTGCAGTCCGCGACGCGTATGCCGTTAAACCCGATGTTCATGCGCGGTTCTCCGCCCTTTCCCGTACTTACGAATACAGGATAAGCCGGGTGAAGGACCCTTTTGATACGGATTTCTCATGGTATTATGGCAGGGAACTGGACACCGGTGCGATGAACCTGGCCGCTTCTGCATTATTGGACCATCATGATTTCACCAGTTTCAGCAAGCTGCACAGTGACGTCAAAACCAATATATGCCGGGTAATGCAGGCTACCTGGTTTGAGGAAGGGAATAAGCTTATCTTCAGGATATGCGCCGACCGCTTCCTGCGCAACATGGTGAGGGCACTGGCAGGAACCCTGATCGGGGTAGGGCTGGGCCGCATCAGCCAGGAAGGATTCCTCCGCATCATCGAAGGCAGGGACCGGGGATTGGCGGGATTTTCGGTGCCGGCGAAGGGGTTGGTTCTGGCAGATATTGATTATCCGGAGGGAATAAAGATCCAGGCATCGCCCTGTGAATAAAGCTTTAAGGTTTGATTATGAAGCAGCACTACGTTAAACAGGCATTTTTTAACCCCTGAAATAAATTTTTCCGAACCCTTTCCCGATTTTACCCGTATACAGTTACAGCAACATTAAAATTTCGGGATAAATGAAAAAAATCGTTACAACTTTAATTGCCTTGTTTTTTGTAACTGCAGCCTATGTTCAAACCACCATCCCTAAGGCACAAACATTGTTTATTTACAATTTTTCACGGCTTATCGAATGGCCTGCCAGCTACCGCACGGGGTCATTTATTATCGGTATCCTGGGTTCGTCTGAAGTGGCCGCTGAACTCGAATCCTACACCAAGGGCAAGAAAGTAGGTGCCCAGGTTATTGAGATCATGCGGTATAAAACCCCTGAGGAGATCACCAACTGTCATATTCTGTTCGTCCCTTTCTCGAAGACCAAACAGGTACCTGAAATTATTGCCACACTAAACGGAAAAAGTACCCTCATCATCACCGAAAAAAGTGGTGCACTCAATGAAGGGGCTGCCATTAATTTTGTAGTGATGGCCGACAAGATGAAATTTGAACTGAAACCGGAAAATGCCAATAAATACGGCATTAAATTCAGCTCAAAGCTTTCGGAGATGTCAGTTCAATCATCCATGTAAAAAACAGGATCACACCTCAGGGTGTGTTCCAGATTTCCCACGATTTTTCTGCCTGCAGGTGCAACATCTGCAGGCCGTTTACTGTTATAGCACCCATTTTTCTCCCATTGGCAAGGAACCGGGTCTCCTCCGGGTTGTAGATCAGATCATACAAAACATGCTGCGGGGTAAGAAATCCGTAAGGAATGCAGGGAAATGCGTCCGTATGCGGGTACATGCCAAGCGGACTGGTATTAACAATGATATTTACCCCTGATATCAGTTCCGGAGTAAGCTGGGAATAGGCTATACGGTGAGGTCCCGCAGGATTCCTGGAAACAAACGTTACTTCGAGTCCCATTCCCCGGAACACATAAGCCACTGCCCTGGATGCGCCTCCTGTTCCCAGGATCAATGCATGACTGAACCCGCGGCCGATGTGGGGCATGATGGAGGACCTGAACCCATAGGCATCGGTATTGAATCCCTGGCAATGCACTTCCCCGCCGTTTCGGGTAATCTTAATTGTATTGACTGCACCGATGGCGTCAGCCACCTTATCCAACCCGTTAAGGTATGGAATAACAGCTTCTTTATAAGGGATGGTAACATTAAGTCCTGCAAGACCCGCATTGCCGGCTATTAAACCGGGAAGAAGATCTATATGGCCAAGCGGGAAATTCTCATACGAGCATCCCGATATTCCTTCGCGGACAAACTTCTCCGTAAAATATTTCTTCGAGAATGAATGCGAAAGCGGGTAGCCTATCAGGCCAAAGCATTTCATCCGGATTGGAAGTTAATCGGTCAGTCGAGTTGCTGGTACATTTCCGAACCGGGCCTGTAGTTCTTCAGTTCGGGCGGGAGAAAGTCGAAAAAAGTATCTCCCCGCAAACCAAGCCGGAGGCATTCCAGTGGAATCACATCATTGGCGGCAATATTGCCAAGATTAACATTGGGACCATGCAGTTTAATAAACCAGGCCTGTTGTTTCCCGGTGGGAGCCTCCCAAAGGATATCAGAGGGTTGTAGCCTGGTATTGATCAGGCTGATCAGGTTCTCATTGACGCTTCCGTCGCTGTGATAAATCCCGCTTGTACCGCTTTCCCGTGCCTCGGCTATTACTTTCCAGGAGCCGGCACCGAGTTCGGTCTTCATCATTTCCACCCACATCTCATCTGGTATTTCAACACCTTTCTGCTTGGAGCCCACTTCGGACAAAACCTTGAAATGTTTTGCCAGCTGGCTGATATATTCCAGTTTCTTGCTGTGGTGCATGTACATGGAACCATCGGAGACCTCAACGGTTGTGAGTCCGTATTCCAGGGCCAGTTTAATATAATCATCAAACATATTGCGGATAACAAAAGCTTCGAACAGGGTACCGCCAAAATAGGTCAGGATACCGGCCTGCTGATAAAGCCTGATCTTCTTTTCCAGGTTGCTGCTGACGACAGCAGTGCCGAATCCAAGCTTTACCAGGTCGGTATACGGAGCGTTCATTTCGATGAAATTCTCCGTCTCCCTGATGCACAATCCCTTGTCCATCATCATGGTCAATCCTGTTTCCCTGGGTTTCGGAGGCCGCACGGGCAAATAAGGCAGTTGTATGCTCATGGGATATGATTGTGGTTACTTTATTTTCTGCAACGGCGGGTTCGACTGAAAATGATTTTCAAGGAGGTTCCAGAAAACAGGTACAGATTTGGTTTTGGGAAATAACTTGAACATTTCGTGGTGTTCGTGATAATTCAATTTAAGTCCCCGCTCGAAATATTTGATGGCATTCATATAATCCTGCTGGTAAGCATGATAGGCTGCCAGCCGGTAGTTAATGGTAGGATTTTCGTGGTTATACTGGTATAGCTGGGCGAGCAGGCCAATGGCCTCGCCTACCCTTTTCTTCCTGAACAGCACCTGTGCGCAGGCCATCCAGGCTTCGTAATCGAGGGGATTGAGCGACGAAGCTCTGGAATAGGCATCAATGGCCTGATCCAGTCTTCGCGACCTGGAAAACGCTTCCCCAAGCATGAACCAGTAATCGGAATTATCAGACTGAATACTAACTGTTTTCTTAAAGCATGAAATGCTTAACCGGTATCTTTTCTGCCTGAAATATACCATTCCCTTTCCAAACCAGGCATCGGCACAATCCTGTGCGATCAGGATAGCGCTTTTGAACGACCGCAGCGCTTCCTCATAATTCCCATTTTCCTCGTAACAGTTCCCGAGGTCGCAAAGCGCCCTGGTGTTGGTGACGTCCTGCGCAAGCACCTCGCGGTATACCTGTATGGCCCCCGGCATATCATTTCTGTAAAAAAACAAATCGGCCTTATTAAAATAGGCCGAAAAATAATGTATGTTGATGGCTGTTGCGAAATCAAATGCCTCACAGGCATGTTCAAAATCGTCGAGGCTGGAGTAAAGAAGGCCCAGGTTGTTCCATACATGTTCGGCGAAAGGATCCAGATCAAGGTATTTCTTATAATACAAGATTCCCTTCTCCGGAAAATCGAGCCTTTCGTAATTCATGGCCAGGTCATAAAGCACCAGCAGATTGTCCTGATTATATTCAAATGCCAGCTGCAGGTACTTCACCGCCTGTACGGATTTATCTATCTGAATAAATGACTGCGCGATACTGTACGCAAGTTCGTCGCGGTTTTCCGTGCAAAGCTGAAGTGCTTTTCTAAATTCCGACTGTGCTTCGTTGAATTTGCCGGTTAAATTGAGGGCGATCCCTTTGGCCAGGAAAAGTTCGTAATTCGTTGATTCGGCATCCTGAATACACCTGATGATACCCAGCGCCTTACCCGGTTTCCCGTTCTCAATCAGCAACTGGATGTATTTAAGCTTCAACGCGGATGAATGCGGATGTTGTTTTATTGCAAATCCAATGGCATGAAAGGCATCCTTGAAATTGAACTTATCGATATAATAATCAATAATGCATTCGTATTCATACAGATCGAAAAACATGCTGATGTTCTGATCCACCATTTCCCTGTAACGTTTCAGAACATCCAGGGTCTCATCATCCTCGTAAAAATTATCCCAGTCAGAAAACATACCGTGCTAAAGTTACCAGCTAATTTAATAAAAAAAGAATACCGCACAACTTTTTTGTTTTTAACAATAAAATACAAAAAAGTCTCTTTTTATCTGTAAATGAATTTAAAAAGCTGGTTGATAAATTATTCGTTCCTCGGGCCGGAACCGGTCAGAAATACGTTCAGTTGTTTTTTTGCTTCCGAATTCAGCAGCCCGATATCACTCACAAGCGGGTGAAGGGCACCGAGTTCACTGCTGATTGCTGCAGCATGCTTTTCCAGCGCCGCCAGCAGCACCTGACCGTTTTTGACATTCCGTGCCACCTGTTCGTTTTTTTTCAGTCGCACCAGGATCTCCAGCATCATCCCGTACCTGTCGGAATATCCAATCAAATCGCGTGCCACAATTGCACCGTACCGGGAAAGCAAAACCTTCCAAAGCGAAAGTTCGGGTGAGTAATTTTCTCTGTTCCATAAGAAATCAGCTGCCGTAGCGATCCGCACAATATCGAGCTCGGAGCCTCCTGCAGGCAGGTTGACCACGAACAGCGAACTGTCGAGCCCGGAGTACTGCTCCCTGATACCGGTATTTGAAAAAGGATCCACGACATTGTGCAGTCTGACCCTTCCGGGATAATATGGAAAGTTTCCTCCCGACCGTAATGATGCTTCAGAAGTGAGCATGGAATTATCCATAAACACCGGCTTGCTGCCGCTGAAGGAAATGTACCGTTGGAGATCGGCATCATCGGTGTTCAGGCTGAAAAACGAGCTGCCCGTATAAAAGTAGCCCAAACCCTCACCTTCTTTGTCGGAGAAAGAAACAGAAAGTGCGTCGATCATTTCGTTGTTGATGACCGGACGACCCCTGTAATCGATATGAAACAACCCGCTTTCGGGGATTAATCCCCCGGGGCCATTTTCCATGCCGTCCAGGTAAACTGCGCCATTGAGCTTGTATTTCACCAGCCCGGCGGCTATTTTGGACTGATTTCTTGCAGTTTCCGGATCATTCAGACCTTTAATCGTATAATAGCGGTTCTCAAAATCGGGGTAGTCAATTATCCGGGCACCATGAAACACCGGTTTTCGTTCGTCCACCAGCTGTATTGCAGTGAGTGCTGCGTAATAGATGCCGACGGCTGTATTGCCTCCCAGGAAGACAAGGTTCGGCAGATCATTTGTTGAATAAATAAAATAGCCCTGGGGGTAATGTGCGATCTCGCGTTGCGGGAGTATTTCCCTGTATTTCCGGTACAAGCTGGTGTTACCCACGCTGAACACCAGCTTAGATTCGCGCACCCCTTCACCGTTATCCGCACGCACAATCGTGATGTCTGAAGCATTTACAGTGCTTCCGCCTGCGTTTTTAATGCTTTGTAGTAGCGAACTCCTGATCAGTTCCGCTGCCTGCATCGTGAGTGTATCGGCATCGGCAGGAACAAGAATTACGGGTAACTTTTTCGTATTTTGCCCGGTATTATAAAAAATTACCGACTCCATTTTCTGTACTTTCCGGGGTGTGGGCAAAATCACCTGCTGCAGGTAAAACGATGTGTCGGTATAGCTGCTCATTCTTTCGGCAACGGAGAAATTGCTGGCCGAATAGCCATAATGCACACTGTCGATCCACATAGTGCCTTTCCCTTTAAGGCCCAGGAAAATTTTCACGTAATGTGCCGAAGAAGGGATATCTCCCTCGGGAAATGGAAAATATGCCGATTTACCCCTGATCTTACCCCAGCCGAATGAAGGCACCGAATTGAAATTGGCAAAAGAAAGCGATTTGAATGAATTATCCACCACCTGGTCAGCCTGCGGGAAAGGCTGTTTCGGGCTTATGGGTATTTTATTCCTGTCGAAATACAACAACCTGATATCAATGGCGTCATACATCCTGGTTCCCAGTCGGGCCCTTAGTGGAAAAGCGTTTTCGATCCTCGTGTAAAAACTGAAATTGTAATTGCCTGGGATTACCTTTATAAAATCGCTCATGATGCCTTCACCCTGCTCATCGGTTTCGTAGGCCTGGTGGCGGACGATTTTAACTGCACGGTGACCCGACAATGCCTCATTGACCTGATAAAGACTGTCGTTGCGCACATCCACCCATTCAACATGCTGCCCTACCTGCTGCCACCCGTCAATCACAAAGGACTTTGTCATGTTATCGAGCAGGAAGGTCCTGCCGGTCTCAAAGGAATGGTTGCGCACCAGGTTGGCTCTCTCAGCCTGTTTTAGCCGCGCCCGGTAGGGAATTGACAAGGGTGCTTCCGTGGACCAGGTAAGCCGCTGCTCCTCTGTCTCCTCCTGCTGACGGCAGCCGGTTATAAGAAGGCCCATAACAGCGAGTAATCCTATGTATTGAAAACACTTCATTTGAATATAAAAGTAATATATTTCTCGCAAAGACGCTAAGTTGCCAGGTTAAAGATAAATTTCTCCCCTGGCAGCAAGAAGTGTGTTTTTCAGCAGGGATACAATGGTCATGGGACCTACTCCGCCCGGGACAGGGGTAATAAAACTGCACCTGGGGGCAACCTCATCAAAATTCACATCACCGGTAAGTTTGTATCCCGATTTAGTGGTTTCGGACTTTACGCGCGTAATACCGACGTCAATCACCACAGCGCCCTCTTTGACCATGTCACCGGTGATGAATCCCGGTTTTCCCAGGGCTGCAACAATAATATCGGCTGATCTTATGACCCCGGCAAGATCGCGGGTCCGGCTGTGGCACAGGGTAACCGTGGCATCACCCGGCGAGGCCTTCAGGGAAAGCAGGATACTCATGGGTCGGCCCACAATATTGCTGCGGCCTACAACAACACAGTTTTTGCCTGAAACGGGTATATTGTATCTCCTGATCAGTTCCATGATACCGGCAGGTGTTGCAGAAACAAAGGAAGGCAGGCCCAGTGCCATACGGCCCATGCTTACCGGGTGAAAACCATCCACATCCTTACGCGGGTCGATGGTCTCAATAACCTTAAGTTCCGAAATATGATCCGGCAGGGGCAACTGAACAATAAAGCCGTCGATATCCGGATTCCTGTTCAGGTCATTCACCGTTTCAAGCAGTGTGGCTTCGGAAACGTCATCATCAAACCGGATAAGAGTGGAATTAAATCCCACTTCCTGGCAGGCCTTTACTTTTCCGGCAACATAGGTTTCGCTGGCGCCATCGTGTCCGACCAGCACTGCCGCCAGGTGAGGCTTTTTATGGCCCTGTGCCAGTAAACTTTCGACTTCCCGGGCAATTTCCGACTTCATTTCGGAAGCTACTTTTTTTCCGTCAATTAGCTGCATGTATGTTGGGTTAATGGTTTATTTGCCACGCATCATGGGCATGTTGCCCATCATCCGCATGGGATTCTTGTTGGTAGTGATCATTTTCATCATTTTACGGGTTTCATCAAACTGCTTTACCAGCCTGTTAACCTCCTGAATGCTGGTACCGCTGCCATCGGCGATCCTTTTCCTCCGTGACCCGTTCAGCAGTTCGGGATTCCCTCTTTCTGCCTGGGTCATGGAGAAAATAATGGCTTCTATACCCTTGAAGGCATTGTCATCCATATCCAGGTCCTTCAATGCTTTTCCGACACCAGGGATCATACTGGCCAGTTCCTTGATGTTCCCCATTTTTTTGATCTGCTGGATCTGGCTGAGAAAATCGGTGAAGGTGAACTGGTTTTTTGCGATTTTCTTCTGGATTTTCCTGGCTTCTTCAACGTTATACTGTTCCTGTGCCTTCTCAACAAGAGTGACAATATCACCCATGCCCAGGATCCTGTCGGCCATTCGTTCGGGGTGGAACAGTTCGATCGATTCGAGCTTTTCACCGGCACTCACGAATTTTATAGGTTTGTCCACCACAGCACGGATAGAAAGGGCCGCTCCCCCGCGGGTATCCCCGTCGAGCTTGGTGAGCACAACCCCGTCGAAATTAAGCCGTTCGTTAAATTCCCTGGCGGTGTTTACGGCATCCTGTCCGGTCATGGCATCCACAACGAACAGTATCTCCTGGGGATCAATATGTTTCTTGATCGATTCAATTTCACGCATCATCTCGGCATCAACAGCCAGACGGCCTGCCGTATCCACGATCACCAGGTCGTTCCCGAGACGCCTGGCCTCACGGATCCCTGCCTGTGCTATTTTTACCGGATCAAGATTTCCTTCTTCCGAAAATACGGGAATATTCACCTGCTGACCAAGTATCCTGAGCTGTTCGATGGCCGCCGGCCGGTAAACGTCACCCGCAATCAGCATCGGGTTTTTACCGCGCTTCTGTTTGAGGTGGTTGGCCAGTTTGGCACAAAAGGTTGTCTTTCCCGAACCCTGCAACCCGGCGATCAACATCACCGCAGGATTGCCTTTAATGTTGATGTCAACATTCGAGCCCCCCATAAGCTCGGCCAGTTCATCGTGCACAATTTTCACCATCAACTGCCCGGGCTTCACGGAAGTCAGTATTTTCTGCCCCAAAGCCTTTTGCCTGATGTTATCGGTAAATGATTTGGCAATCTTATAGTTCACATCGGCATCGAGCAATGCACGCCGGATCTCTTTCAGGGTTTCCGCAACGTTGATCTCCGTGATGCGGCCTTCGCCCTTCAGTATTTTAAAGGAACGCTCCAGTCTATCGGTTAAGCTGTCGAACATGGTTGTTTGTTTGAAGTTTGAAGTTTGGTGTTTGATCTTTGATCTGCTCAAAATTACTACATTCTCTCCGGCATTTCAATCCCCAGCAGCTCCATTCCGTTCTTCACCACGCCGGACACCACACGGGAAAGGACAAGCCGCAGCGCTTTTTTCTCCGGATCATCCTCTTTCAGGATTGAATATTCGTGGTAGAACTGGTTGTATTCTTTTACCAGATCGTACACGTAATTTGCGATCAGCGAAGGATTATACATGTTGCCCGAATCCTGCACCACAGCCGGGAATTCATGCAGCAGCCGGAGAATGTTCTTTTCCTTGTCGTTAAGTTGAACATGCAGGGGTGCTTCACACGGGATTTCAATCCCCTGTTCGGCTGCCTTGCGGAACACAGAACGGATGCGGGTAAAGGTGTACTGGATAAACGGGCCGGTATTGCCGTCAAAATCAATAGACTCGCGCGGGTTGAAAAGCATGTTCTTAACCGGGTCAACCTTGAGCATATAATATTTCAGTGCGCCCAGCCCAATGATCCGGAAAATATTCTCCTTTTCCAACTCGTTAAGGCCTTCGAGCTTCCCCAGCTCCTTTGACATTTCACGGGCCGTGCTGATCATTTCATCCATCAGGTCGTCGGCATCCACCACGGTTCCTTCGCGTGATTTCA
Organism: Bacteroidales bacterium; assembly: GCA_035258345.1. Lineage (GTDB taxonomy): Bacteria > Bacteroidota > Bacteroidia > Bacteroidales > UBA10428 > UBA5072. Next base: position 9,866 of record DATEVU010000093.1, on the reverse strand, counting down.
TTTTTCCTTCGGGCAGCTCCACCATGCCATAGGAAAGATGATGCAACGATTTGGCCCAGGGGTATTCCAGCTTGCTAAGGATCAGGGAAAGAACCGTGAAATGGTAATTCTGTTCATTGCCAACGACATAAACCATTTTATCGGGCTTAAATTCCTGGTACCTTACCTGGGCAGTGCCGATATCCTGTGTAATATAAACCGAAGTGCCATCGGAACGAAGCAGTACTTTTTCATCCAGTCCCTCGGCACGCAGGTCGGCCCATACCGATCCGTCGGGCCGCTGCACCAGCAGGTCCCCTGCAAGTCCATCCAGCACTGCCTTTTTTCCGGGCAGCCAGGTTTCCGACTCATAATAGATCTTATCAAAGTCGACTCCCAGCCTGCGGTAGGTTTCTTCAAACCCGGCATAAACCCAGCTGTTCATTTCCTTCCACAAGGTCATGACAGTTTCATCACCGGCTTCCCATTTCCTGAGCATTTCCTGGGCAGCGAGCATCAGTGGGGCTTTTTTCTCCGCTTCTTCCTGCTTTAAGCCGGTAGAAACCAGCTCCGAAACCTGCTTTTTAAATTCCTGATCAAATTTTACATAATACTCGCCCACCAGGTGGTCGCCCTTTTTGCCGGATGATTGCGGTGTCTCACCCCGGCCAAACAACTGCCAGGCCAGCATCGACTTACAGATATGAATACCCCGGTCGTTTACCAGGTTGGTTTTAATCACCTTTTTGCCGCTTGCTTTCAGTATTTTGCTCATGGAAAACCCGAGCAGGTTATTCCGGATATGGCCGAGATGCAAGGGTTTGTTTGTATTGGGGGACGAATACTCCAACATAATGATGGCAGAATTTTCTCCTGCACTGCAAAATCCGTAATAATCCTCCGAAGCGGCCCTGTTGAGTTGTTGCAGAAAATACCTTCCGGAAACAACCAGGTTCAGGAATCCTTTAACAACATTAAACCCGGTAATCCCGGGTAAGTTCGCCTGAAGGTAATTCCCCAGTTCACCTGCCGTAACATCGGGTGCTTTGCCCGACAGCTTAAGCAGGGGAAAAACCACGAGGGTAATATCGCCTTCGAATTCCTTCCGGGTTTTCTGTAACTGGATCATACCAGGTGTGCAGGAGGCTCCGTAAAGTACCTTAAAGCCTTCAACCACCGCGGATGTGAGCATCTGTTCAATTGCTTGCATCGTGATTTTATGAAAGGCACAAAGATAGTTTCATTTTTCAGACGGGCGAAGCATCGAATGTATTTTTAATTATCTTTCAAGAAAAAAGAAGATGCCGGTTTTACTGAGGACTGTAATGTCCAAAGCCGATTTACGCAAGTTTATCCATCTGCCGGAAAAAATCCACCGCGGTCATGAGAACTGGGTATGCCCGGTATACCTGGATGAATGGGATTTTTACAATCCGAAAAAAAATCGTTTTTTCCACAACTGCAGCACCATCCTGCTGCTTGCCATCAAAGACGGAAAGCCTGCGGGGAGGATCATGGGAATTATAAACCACCGGTACAACCAGGTTCACCGCGAAGAAACCGGACGCCTGTTTGCCTTTGAATGTTACAACGACCAGGAGGTTGCACTCGCGCTTACCGGGGCTATAGAGGATTGGCTCCGGCAGCAGGGGATGAAGAAAATTATCGGCCCGTTCGGCTTTTCGGATAAAGATCCGCAGGGTTTCCTGGTGGAAGGATTTGATCAGCCCGTGGTAATCGCTACCAATTACAGCTTGCCTTACATGCCTGAGATCATGGAGAAATGCGGGTATGGAAAGGAAATTGATTGTGTGGATTATATAATGCCCGTGCCCAAAACCATTCCTGATTTTTATAAAGGCATTTACAAACGCACCGTTGAAACCAATCATATCAGCGTTACGGAATTTATCATCCGAAGGCAGCTTAGACCAGTCATCCGGCCGGTGTTTGAACTGATCAACAAGACTTATTCGGAAATATACGGCTTCAGCGAGGTTACCACAAAGGAAATGGATTACTTCGCCAACCGCTACCTGTTATTGATCAACCCCAGGTTTGTAAAAGTAGTATACAATGAGAACAGAGAGCTCATTGCTTTTGCCCTGGGAATGCCTGAAGTGTCAGACGGCATACGCAAAGCCCGCGGAAGACTTTTTCCGTTCGGCTTCATAAAAGTTCTCCGGGCATCGCGGAAAACACGCCTCCTTACCATGTTGCTTGGCGCCATACGCAACGACTACCGGAACAACGGTCTGGATGCATTAATGGGCATTAAAATTATTGATTCCGCGCAACAGGAAAAATTTGAATACATCGACAGTCACCTGGTGCTGGAAACCAATACGAAGATGCGGGCTGAGTATGAGAAACTGGGTGGTGTTGTTCGCAAGCGTTATCGGATCTACAGCAAAAGACTGTAAACGGTAAACAGTAAACAGTTAACAGTAAAGAGTAATCGGTTAGAAATATACTACAGCCAGTAAAAATACAGCCACTACCATGTAAATAACGGTAAGCGGCAGGCCGATCCGCATGAAATCCCTGAAGGAATAACCTCCCGGACCATATACCATCAGGTTTGTCACATATCCGTGGGGAGTGATAAAAGTACATGCAGCCGCATAGGCCACAGCCAGCACAAAAGGCGTTCCCGGAACACCGAGTTGCTGTGCCACACTAAGGGCAATGGGAAAAACAATGGCAACGGCTGCTTTTGTGGTTATGTATGCTGCCAGTAAGGCAGTTATCATATATATCCCGAGAAGGACCCCGATCTTACCCATGGGCAAAAACACCGATATGACCCCGTTTGCCACCAGGCTGGCCGCGCCGGATTTCATCATGGCAGTACCCAGTGCGAGGGACAAAACGATGACCATGGCCAGGTTATAGTCGATCCTCGCCGGAATATCCTTGGGATTGGTCACTTTAAACACCATGGAAACCAGGATCATGATGATCAGTCCCATAAACAGGGAGATAATATTCAGGGCCGACAGGACAATAATCAGGATGGTTCCACCGATCATGATAAGGGATTTGTACCAGTCGAGTTTGATGAATTCGGTCACCTTGGATATAAAGTAAAAATCGCTGGAGTCCTTCGACCTGCTCACAAAATTCTCCCCGGCGAACAGCAACAGCACATCACCCGATTTAAGGATCACATTGCCAAGTTTAGATTCTATTTTCTCACCATTCCGGTGAACGGCTATTATTCCCGCATCGAATTTACCCCTGAAATTGGTATCCCGTACAGATTTGTTGATTAGGGTTGAATTCTGCGAGACCACCACCTCAATGACATTGGCGCGCCGGACCTTCGTAAGCATCCCCACTTCCGGGAGGATCAACCCCGAATTGGTGGTAATGAGTTCGGCAATATTTCTTGTTTCTCCTGCAAATACAAGCACATCACCTTTATCAAGAACAACATCCGAAGGCACTGACGTGATACGGAACGATTTCCGGATGATGGCCACCAGGAACAGTCCCCTTATTTCCGCCAGTCCGGTTTCACCAATGGTTTGTCCGATAAGATGGGAATTCGACCGCACCTTGGCCTCAATAACATACTCCCGTGCATTTGATCCGTAATCATCGGAGACACCTGATTTTGAAGGGAGGAGCAGGTTGCCGAAAAGCAGCAGGTAAAGCGTTCCGATGAATATCATGGGTACGCCCACCCAGGCGAAATCGAACATGTGCAGGCTTTCCAGACCCGGAAGAATGGTCTGATCCACCACCATGCTGTTAACAATAAGGTTGGTGGATGTTCCGATAAGGGTGGCGGATCCACCCAGGATGGAGGCATAGGAAAGCGGGATCAGGAACTTGGAGGGTGCAAAATTGTTCCTTCTCGTCCAGCTGTGAATGTAAGGCATCATCACGGCCACCAGCGGTGTGTTGTTGAGGACCATGGAAAATCCAGAAACAGCAAGCGCCATGCGGCTTATAAAGCCGCGGTAAGTCCTGGTGCGGCGGAACAGCCTGTCAAAAGTATTCTCAATGATATTGGTCTTCCGGAGTACATCGCTGAAAAGTAACATAAGGATTACCACGGCAACCTGTTCATTTCCGAACCCGCTGATAATTTCGGATGGGGTAAGCACTCCGAAAACACCCAGCGTGATCACCGCAATAAGAAAAGTAAACGAAATGCCCAGCAGATTCCTATATAAAGAAATAAGAATGAACAGCAGCATAACAAACACCAAAACAAGATCAAAACTGATCATAAAGCGGGTCCGATTCTATAAAATCTCTGCAAACAGGAACAAATTGATGCGAATGTATAAAATTAATAGTATTTTGTAAACCGGTCTGCTGTTGAACTGTTATTTTATATGCCTTATATTTGAACAAACTTTAAACCCCAAATCAACAAATCAACAAATCAACAAATCGACAAATCAATAAATCAAACAATAACATGACACAGTTAAACAAAACAGAACCCATACGGGTATGGAAGCACTTTGAAGAAATCCTCAAAATACCCCGGCCTTCGAAAAAGGAAGAGAAGATCATCGATTTTGTCATTGATTTTGCGCAAAGCCGGAAACTGGAATGGAAAAAGGACGCCATCGGCAACATACTGATCAAAAAACCGGCATCCCCGGGTTTTAAAAAACGGAAACCGTTATTGCTGCAGAGCCACCTCGACATGGTATGCGAGAAGAACAGCGACAGTAAGCACAATTTTGAGACCGATCCGATCCGGACCATTACCGACGGTGAATGGTTACGGGCTAAAGAAACAACACTGGGTGCCGACAACGGGGTTGGTATTGCTGCCCAGCTGGCCATCCTTGAGGACAACACCCTGCAACACGGACCCATTGAATGCCTGTTCACGGTGGATGAGGAAACCGGGTTGAACGGAGCCAAAGAACTTGAAGCCGGCTTTTTCGACAGTAAAATATTGTTGAACCTCGATTCGGAGGAAGAAGGTGAATTGTGTATCGGTTGTGCCGGTGGTATGAATACCATTGCCACATTAAAATACAACAGCAGGCGTACACCCGAAGATTCCACGGCATACCGGATTGAAGTATCGGGTTTGAAGGGAGGCCATTCCGGTGCAGATATTCATAAGAACCGCGGCAATTCGGTTAAGATCCTCAACCAGTTCCTCTGGGAGATCAGGAACCGTTTCAGTGCAAGGTTATCGGTTTTTGAAGGCGGAAACCTGAGGAACGCAATACCCCGTGAAGCTTATGCCGTAGTGGTGATCCCGGTTAAGTACAATGAAGTTTTTACAGCGTATTTCGGTGATTATTCCAGGATAATCAAGGGCGATCACCTGGTTGATGAGCCCAATATCAAAATTACCCTGACACCTGCCATACTGCCCGAAAAAGTGCTAAAGAAAAAAGTTCAGGAAAAACTGCTGAACGCATTGTTCGTATGTCCCCATGGGGTTATTTCCTGGAGCCGGACGCTGGAGGATTTGGTGGAAACTTCCACCAACCTGGCCTCGCTGAAATTCGAAGGCATGAACCGGATAATCATTACCACGAGCCAGCGAAGCGCATTGAATTCAGCCAAAATTCATATTGCCAATACCGTCAGGAACACTTTTAAACTGGCCGGTGCCAAAGTGGAACAAACCGAGGGATACCCGGGATGGAATCCAAATCCGGATTCGGAAATACTCACGATCACAAAGGAAAGCTACCAGCGGCTGTTTACATTTGAACCGGTGGTAAAAGCCATTCATGCCGGACTGGAATGTGGCCTGTTCCTGGAAAAATATCCTTACCTGGATATGATCTCATTTGGACCTACTATCGAGCACCCGCACTCTCCTTCGGAACGCATTAATATTCCGTCGACGGAAAAATTCTGGAAGTTGTTGCTGGAGGTTTTGCGTAACATCCCGGAAAACTAACCGCAAAGTTCGCAAAGGTTATGCGAAGTGCGTTTTGGCTGATCAAGGTTATTCCGCCGGCTCAAAATCGCTTTTGGCAACCCCGCAGACCGGGCAGGACCAGTCATCGGGAATATCTTCAAAAGCTGTTCCGGGCGGAATACCGCCGTCAGGATCGCCTTCAACCGGATCATATATATAACCGCAAACGGTGCATTTATACTTTTTCATGTGTCTTTGTTTAACGCAAATGTATAATTTTACGCTTTATTTCGTTTCATTAATATGTATACAACCATGATTTCTTTCAGATTTTTAAGGATCCTCACTTTGGCTCTGTTCGCAGTTGTTGTTTTAATTCCGGTTCATGCCCAGAAAAAAACCGCCAGACCCGATAATATTATTTTGCTCATCGGCGATGGCATGGGAGTTGCCCAGGTTTATGCTGGCCTTACAGCAAACCACGGCGTGCTCAATATCAGTAAATTCAAAAGCATCGGGTTCTGCCTCACCTATTCGGCATCGGACTATATAACCGATTCCGGGGCAAGCGGTACTGCCATTTCCACCGGGTACAAAACGTATAATGGCGCTATTGGTGTAGACAGCGACACCATTGTTCGTAAAACGATACTTGAATATGCCGCGGATAAAGGACTTTCCACCGGGCTGGTCTCCACAAGCGCGATAACCCATGCAACTCCTGCATCCTTTGTTGCACACCAGGCATCGCGTGAGTATTATGAAAATATCGCCCGTGATTTTCTGAACTCGGGCATCGACGTTTTTATCGGCGGCGGAAAGAACCACTTCACCGTCCGGAAAGACAGCCTTGATCTGGTAAAGGCCCTGCGCCAAAAGGGATACCTGGTATCCTTTTCCATGGACACCATCAGGCAGGTAAGGCAGGGTAAACTGGCAGGCCTCACTGCTGCGGAGCATAATCCTTCCATGGTTGCCGGCAGGGGTGACATGTTACCCGTTGCCACCCAAACAGCCATAAATATCCTCAGCGGGAACAAGAAAGGATTTTTCCTGATGGTGGAGGGATCTCAGATCGACTGGGCGGGTCATGCCAACAACGGTGAATCGCTGGTCAGGGAGGTCATTGATTTCGACAAGGCCATCGGCAGAGCGCTTGATTTTGCCGCAAAGGATGGAAATACACTGGTAATTGTTACCGCAGATCATGAAACAGGAGGATTGAGCATTGTTGACGGAAATTTTAAGGAAGGTGCCGTCACCACCAAATTCAGTACCCTTGATCATACGGGTATTATGGTGCCGGTATTTGCCTGGGGACCGGGAGCTGAATTATTCCAGGGCATACAGGAAAACACCGCTTTGTTTGATATTATGATGCGGATGCTGCAATTATCCAAAACACAATAGTGATACGTTTCTTTTACCTCTTTGCACATGCTTTTCTCAACCAAAAAACAACTCCTGTTTAATCCTGTCTGGCTGATCCTTATCCTGGCAACCTGCGGCCTGTTCAAGGATGACCCGGTTATCCGGCAGCTGGTAAAGGTCAGGGACCTGCCTGCAGACTTAACGGAGAATTCCGGTATGATCGAATCGGGTAACCTGTTCTGGATGATCAATGACGGTGACCACGGCGCAATTTTATATGGTTATAATAATGCTACCGGAAATATCGACCGGACAGTTGCAGTGAAGGATGCCGTGAACACCGACTGGGAGGAGATCACACAGGATGCACAACATATTTATATCGGCGATTTCGGCAATAACAACGGCAACAGGACGGACCTGCGCATTTATATAATTGATAAAAGCAACCTTCAGACCGGTGATACGGTAACTGCATCAGGAATTATCGAATTCGGTTTCGAAGATCAGACCGATTTTACATCTTCTCCCAACAACACGTCCTTCGACTGTGAAGCTTTTGTGGTTATATCGGATTCACTGGTGCTGTTCACCAAGGACTGGCTTACCGAACGCACGAAAATTTATGTTCTTCCTGCCAAACCCGGCGCCTTCCAGGCCATACACAGAAAAGAATATGATGTCAGGGGTCTGGTTACGGCATCGGCCTATTCGGCAGAGGACCAAAAGCTGTTGTTGCTGGGTTACGGGAGCTTCATACCGTTCATCCTGGAGGTCCCGGGATTTGGCTTTGACAATATGTCCTTTGCCAACTCCACCCGGACTGACTTCACCAGTTTATTCGGTGTTCAGACCGAAGGCATTTTATTTACAACCAACGGAACGGTATTTGTATCCTGTGAAGGTTCTCCGGGGTCCACTGCTGCGATCTTCCGGGCAGAATTTTAATACATTTCAGCACATTTCAGGGTAAAACTGAGGGTTGTGCCAGATCCTTCAATGCTGGAAGCTTTGATGCGACCATTGTTCTTCTCGATAAACTCCTTGCAGATTATAAGTCCGAGGCCCGTGCCCGATTCACCCATGGTTCCCGAGGTTGAATGGTAGGTATCGATCCGGAACAGTTTTCCGAGATTTTCCCTGCTTATTCCTATCCCTTCGTCCTTGACAATAACCTCTACCATGCCGTCTTTTATACTGGTCAGCAGGACAATTTCACCGCCCAGACCCGAGAATTTGATCGCATTGCTGATAAGGTTGCGTAACACAGTATTTACCATGTTTTTATCGGCGTAAACCAGGGTCGAATCAGGAATCCTGTTCCGGAAAGTCAGGCCTTTCTTTTCTGCAGTTATGCCGTGCAGGCTGATGACCGACCTGATGACCTCGGCAATATCAAAGTTCTCGGGATTCATAGTGATCTTGTCGGTTTGGGTACGTGCCCACTGCAACAAATTCTCGAGCAGGTTGTATGCCGTTTCTGAAGATATGTTGATAAGCTCAAGCAGATTGATCTTCTGCTGGTGATCCATATCATAATATTCGTTCCTCAGCAATTCCGAGAACCCGATAATGGCATTGAAAGGATTTCTGAGATCGTGTGCAATGATGGAAAAGAATTTGTCTTTGGTCAGGTTCAGGTGTTCAAGCTCCGTATTGATCAACCGAAGTTCCTGGGCTTGTTCAGCAAGCTCCTCAGCCAGGCGGAGCGTTTGTTCCTGCCTTTCTTCAAGCAGGCTGTTTGTTTCCTGCAGGTCGTCGCTTTTTTTCCTGAGTTGTATTTCAATCCGTTTCAGCCGGGTTATGTCCCTGCATACCCCTACAATCCCGTATACTTCTCCGTTTTTGTTCTTCAGGGGAACCTTGGTGGTGGATATGATTATACGGTTGCCATGTTCATCCAGACACGGTTCTTCATAATTTATTTTAGGCTCCCCGGATTCCATGATAGCCTGTTCATCCTCAAAAAACCTGTTTGCCAGGTCGTAGTTATAGAAATCGTAGTCGGTTTTTCCGTTGAGTCCTTCCGGAGTTGTCCCCATCACTAAGGCAACCCGTTTGTTTCCGATAACAAAGCGGCTTCCCCGGTCCTTGATAAATATAATATCGGGCGTTGTATCTATCAGAGTACGCAACTGATTGCGTTCATCAATGAGCAATTCCCTCGCCTTTGTTTCAGCAGCGGTTTTTTCCCTGTGATACCTTCTCAGGTAATAAAAACTGATTAACGAAATAATGCCTGTAAAAACCAGCAGGAAAATTATTTCAAAGGCAATTGTCCCATACCATATTGTAGCGATCATTTTTTGTGAATCGGTGTACGATCATTTGTACGCAAAAGAGAGAATAATGGTTATTTTTGCAGCCATTGTTTTTTACCCGGATACCCGGTTAAAATAAAAATCCTGAACCACAGGTCTATGGAAAGAATATTATATCTGATCCCTTCAACGCTCGGTGATTCGCCGGTGGAACAGGTATTACCCGCTGCCAATCTTGAGATCATCCGTACACTGAATCATTTTGCCGTGGAAGAAGTAAAGACTGCGAGGCGGTTCCTGATCCGTTGCGGTTATCCGCGGGCAATAGATACGGTTCGCTTTTACCTGCTTAATGAACATTCGGACAACCTGAGTATTCCGGCGATCCTTACCGGTTC
>DATEVU010000092.1:0-20468 GCA_035258345.1 Bacteroidales bacterium | reverse complement strand
TATAAAGATGCTGAATCCACCGGCCAGACGCTTAAGAACGGGTGGCTCCATACGGGTGATCTGGCTACGATGGATGAGGAAGGGTTTATTTACCTCACCGCCCGTAAAAAAGAGATCATCAAGGTGGGTGGGCGCCGGGTGAGTCCAAAGGAAATTGAGGAGGTGATCGTTTCCATGCCCGAGGTAGTTGACTGCAGCATAGAAGCGGTATTCGACGATATACTGGGTGAAGCCATGAAAGCCGACGTGGTGATCCGGAAAGGGGCAGAGCTGACCCCCGATCAGATAAAATCGTGGTGCGCTTCTAAGCTTGCATCCTATAAGATCCCCCAGATTATCGGGATTAATTCGGAGATGAGGATATCGGCGACGGGGAAGAAGGTGAGGAAGTAGCGGTTTAGGGGTTTAGGGGTTTAGGGTGTAGTGTGTGGGTAAGAGAATTCGGCAAGGGTAAAGTAACCGGTTACAAACTAATGGCCAATAAATATATAAGGATAGCTCACATAAAGAAAATTTAAATTTAGCAAAATCAAACCTAAAAACCTAAAAGCCTAAACAGCTAAAGCCTATTGCCAATAGTCTTTCTTCAACTGCTTATAACTTCTACTCAATATCCCTTATATTTTTCCTTATTGCCTCCAATATTATGCCGAAATTGTAGTTTAATTTTGGTATAAACCACAATTCACCTACCAAATGAAAACCCCAAAAAAAGTCACAACTATTCTCCTGCTGGCAATATGCGCTTCCGCTGCTTCGCAGGATGCGATCTTCCTGCATCATTCCACGGGTTCGGGAGTTTACGTCGAAGGAAAGGTCGCTGCCTGGATAACCGATTACAATACAGCCCATGGCACCAACCACCAGGTAACCGACAGGCTTTATCCCGATACCCCCTACCCCTGGAACAATTATCCCTATGATTACTGGAATCTTTGGATAAACGGGGAATGCGACAATGCGGATGAGGATATTGAATGCCTGGGCAGTTTATGTGGCGCCTATGACGTGATCATTTACAAGCACTGCTTTCCGGGGTCGGCCATACTGGCAAATGATGAAAGTCCCTCGGTAAGTTCCTCCAAAAAGACCCTGGCCAATTACAAATTGCAATACAGGGCCTTGCGTGACCTGATGGATAGTTATCCAAACAATAAGTTCATTGTGTGGACCCTGGCACCCCTGCACCGGCTGGCTACCAACGCGGAGAGTGCAGCCAGGGCGAGACAATTCGTCGAATGGGTAAAAAGTGAGTGGCTTACCGAGGACGGCAGGGAACATCCCAATATTTTCATTTTTGATTTTTACAGTTATGTGGTTGAATCAGATCCGGACCCGGAAATTGGGGTTTACAACTGCCTGAAATACGAATACGAATACCTCCATGATGTCGATGATTCGCATCCGAACCGGACAGCCAACCGGTATGTGGGGCCTTTTTTCGCACAATTCATTGTTGATGTCATCGAAGGTGACATGGCTGTAAAAGTCACCGGTATAACGGTTTCCGGGGCAACCACCATTACCTCACAGGGTGGTACGGCGCAGATGTCAGCCTCGGTAGTACCGGACAACGCAAGCAACAAGGCCGTTACCTGGAGCATTCAAAACGGCACCGGTGAAGCAACCATCAGCACGTCCGGATTGGTCACTGCTATCGCCAATGGGACCGTATCCGCCAAAGCCACGGCAAACGATGGCTCAGGGATTTCCGGGATACTGAATCTGGAGATCGGGGAACAGGTTCCCACCGGCATTGGGCAGCATGGCGAAGTACCCTTTGTTGTCAGAACAGACGGGACAGAAATTCATATTGAATTTACAAACACGGCAATATACGATCAGATCCGGTTTTATGATCTCCGGGGCAACCTGTTGTTAACCGAAAAGCTGTCGGATACACCCTACAAGGTAAATATCTCTGCATTACCATCAGGGATATACATTATGCAACTCTTGAGTAATACCGGGAAGGCGGAGGTGGTTAAGGTATTTAGGCTATAGCCTTTTAAGAGCTCCTAATCCTATTCGCCAGAATATTATACACCGCCAGCAGAAAATACCTGACGTCGGTAGTATACGGATGTTTATGCAACGCTTCGATATAGATCCGCTCCGCCTCAATATTCATTTTGTCATCCGGCATGTTTAATGCCACATAAGGCGGAAAACATCCCGGTTTGTATTTTATCCTTTCGCGCTGCAGGTCCCCGGGAAATTCACTAAACCTGAACTTGCTCAGCGGCCGGAGTCCCACCAGCTTCATTTCCCCCTTCACCACGTTGATCAACTGCGGCAACTCATCGATCCACAGTTTCCGGAAGACCATTCCCCACCCGGTCACCCTGAAATCATTTGCCGGCTTCCCCCTGTCGTTATATCCGTTCATCCTGATCACATAATCCTGGATATATTCGGAGTACGGGTGCATTGTCCGGAATTTGTAAACCCCGATCATCTTGCCGTGCTGACCCACACGGCTCAGCCTGATTATCGGGTAATAGGACGGATTGTGGAATTCAGCAGGTTTCCTGGCCTTTTCTGCAATGAAATAGGTCAGTCCCTGGATGGGAGTGATATTAACAATATCAAACCCGCAATATACCAGCCGTCCGAGGATCTCAGCCTCGGAAAGGGCTCGAAACTGCCCGTTTGTTACGTAATAATACAGGTTATCCAGATAGGGTATCCTCGGTATTACACGGTGCAGAACAAAATCCAGCAGCCAGAGAAATCTTCCAAATGCCGGACCGACCTGGCGGTAGATCAGCTCTTTTCTTTGGTTATAGGTCTCCAATCTGCCAACATATACACCCCGCTCCGGCAGGAGCGTGTTTACCGCCCGGAACAGCTTGTTCGGATGCTGGATGTTATTAACCTGCCTGAGGTTAATGATCGCCTTTACATCGTTGAAGTCTACTTCATCTACATAAGATGATTTTCGGGTAGTGAGGATAATGTTCCTGTAATAATACTTGAGATCGATGTGTCCGGCGATATAGTCAAAAACGGCTTCATTTGACTCGCTCACAACATTGCGTTCCAGGTTGTTGAGGTTGTCCAGGGGCCTGACATAGAAGGACAGGATGGCACTTTGAGCTGCTGCCCGGAAACTATCGAATTTGGAAACGCCTTTTAGATTGTGAACATACTGTAAATATGCATCCATTGTACGTCAGGTTTAGGTAAAATCAGGGTTAATATCCATTGATATTGTATACCTAACGGTACAGTGAACTTTTAGTTCACGGTTTAAAGCTGTCTTCGTATGAATATTGCATTAATATTGACGAAGATCCATTATTGGCTGACGAATAGTTTAATTCATATGATAAAAAAAGTACAGCCCTATAGTACATCCTTATCCGTTGCAGAATCTTAGTGTAATTCAGGAATATTTACGCGCAATTCGCCGGGAGCGCTGGGCGTCCACGAACGGCCCCGCCATCGGCGGGGACAAGGGTATCTATGAACTCCGTATTTTGTTCGCCAGAATATTATACACAGCCTTGATGAAATATCTAATATCCGTAGTATACGGATGCCTCGCCAGATCCCTGATATAAATCCTTTCCGCCTCAATATTCGCCTTGTCATCCGGCATTTTTAATGCCACATACGGAGGAATACAACCGGGTTTGTACCTGATACGCTTCCTTTGCAGATCAGGAGGGAACTGGTTGTACCTGACCTCACTAAGCGGCCGCAATCCCACCAGTTTCATCTCCCCTTTCAAAACATTAATCAGTTGCGGAAGTTCATCAATCCAAAGTTTTCTAAATGACTTGCCCCAGCGGGTAACCCTGAAATCATCCGCCGGCTTACCCTTATCGTTGTATCCATTCAGCCGGATCACATAATCCTGCAGAAATTCGGAATACGGGTGCATTGTTCTCAGTTTATACACCCCGATCATTTTTCCGTGCTTTCCAACCCGGAGCAGTTTGATGATCGGATAGTGGGTTGCATGGTTTTGTTCCGACGGTTCTTTTATCTTAATGGCCACAAAATACGATAACCCGTTGATCCGCCTGAAATCTGCGATTTCAAACCCGCAATATACAAGCCTCCCGAGTACCTCGGATTGGGATATGGCATGAAATTCCCCGTTTGTCAGGTAATAATACAGTTCATCGAGATAGGGGATCCGCGGAATCACCCGGTGCAACAGGAAATCCACCAGCCACAAAAACTGACCCAAATAACGCCCCATCTGTCTGTAAATCACGATCTTCCTTTCGGTATAGGTCTCAAGCCGGCCGATGTAGATCCCCGAATCGGGCAATAGCCTGTTCACCGCCCGGAAAAGCTTGTTGGGATGCTGGATGTTATTTACCTTGCGCAGATTGATAATGGCCCGTACATTGTTGAAATCAACATCATCCACATAGGAGGAGGTTGAAGTGGTTAGGATAATGCTTTTGTGATAGATCTTCAGATCAAGGTGTTCGGCAACATAGGAAAGCACTTCCCGGTCGGCCTCCCCTGAAATGCCGAGCTCAAGGGCATTGAGATCATCGAGCTGACGGATGAAATGAGAGGTAATAGCATGCTGGGTGGCAGGTTTGAAACGTTCAAACCTGTACCCCCCCTTTAAATTGTGAACATACTGAAAATAGGAATCCATGCCGGGTGTTGGTTTAGGGTTGGGAGGTACTGGTAAACTATTGTTTAATTATTTATTTCTTATTTAGAATTTCAGTAAAAGTATATATTAGTTTGGCAGCTGTCAAGCGCTTATTTACCAACTACAGTTTTATGTTGACTAAAGCTTGTTTAGAATAGAGGAGGAGAAAAATGTTGTTATGGTTGTTAGGGTTGTGGAGGTTGAGAATGTTGTGATTGTTGTTAAGGTTGTTATTGTTGTTATTGTTGTTGTTATTGTTGTTAAGGTTGTTATTGTTGTTATTGTTGTTATTGTTGTGATGGTTATGGAGGTACCATCTGCAACACTACAACAATGACAACAATGACAACAAAGACAACCCTGACAACTTTCCTGACAACCCTGACAACAATGACAACCCTGACAAAAACGACAACCCTTACATCAACCCCAACCCCCTACTCCTCCCCCAGATACCTGTCAATCACCCAATGCATGCCATAGATCAACGGGGTAAGCAGGATGGCCAGGGTTACCTTATAAAGATATTGCAGCAGTCCTACCTGGATCACCTGTGAGAGGGACCAGTTGCCCAGCAGGTAAAAGGCCACCCAAAGGATCAGGAAGCTGTCGATCAGCTGTGATACCACGGTGGATCCGGTGGCGCGTAACCACAGCAACCGGTGACCGGTTAACTTCTTCAGGTATTGAAATGTATAGGCATCAATGAGCTGGCTTACCAGGAATGCGGTGATCGATCCGATGATGATGTTCACCCCCTGCCGGAATACGGCATTGTAGGCATAATTGATGTCGAAATCATTGCCGCCGGGACCAGCCTGGTTGTTCTGCAGCCAGAAATCAGCCGGGGGAAGCTTGTTGCCTATTACCAGGAATATGGAAGTATAGGCAATAAGGATGGCGGTGATAAAACTGATCTTCCGTACCCCTTGCCTGCCGAAATACTCGTTGAGAATATCCGAGGTAATGAACACCAGTGGCCATATCACCACACCGATGCTCATGTCGAGCTGCGGAAGTGCCTGCATCTGCGACCATCCGGGGAACCAGTCCTGCAGCACTTTGGCCAGGCTGAAGATCTTCACGCCGGTGAGTTCGGCGAGCAGGGCATTACCTATGAAAAAAGCCGAGAGCAGGAGGTATAGGTTGGATTTTTTGTCTTTCATGAGAAATATGCTAATGTGCAAATGTGCAAATGTGCAAATGTGCAAATGTGCCAATTTGCTAATTTAATTACAACACGTGACAGTCACAACATACAACCCACAACTTTTGTTTTCTCCATTCAAAATTTATAAAATTATCGCTACTTTTAATCGCTGGCTGCGTATATTACTACAAACAACCTGATACATGGATGCACAACACAGAAAAGAGCTGGTATTCCAATATACTTTCATAACCGTTATTATCTCGTTCATGATCCTGATGTCCGCCGTATTTCTCGGGCTGATAATCAGTGACGAAGCCTCATTTTCCTGGTCGGGGATCAGGTTCCTCCTCCGTGATCCGCTTAACTGGCTGCTTATTGCCCTGGCAGTGTTGTTGCCGGTATCGGTGTACTTTATCGCCCGTAAGCTTTCGAAGCGGCTGCTCGAAAAGCAGCAACAGCTGGATCAGGAACTCGACAGGCTGATACAGATCAACAAATTCAGCCAGGAGCTTGCACAAAACAACCTCGATGCGGATCTCAGCCTGGCAGGTGATGATGATGTTATCGGCAGGAGCCTGCTGAACCTCAGGAATTCCCTGAAGGAAACGAATGAGAACAACCTGAAGCTCCGTAAAGAAGAAGAACAGCGTAACTGGATCGCCGAAGGCATGGCCCATTTCAGTGAGATCCTCAGGAACAACATCAACGACATCGACCAGCTTTCATTTCAGGTCGTCAAAGACCTCAGCAGGTATATCAATGCCGTGCAGGGTGGGTTTTATATGCTGGATGATTCCGACCAGCACAACAGGGTGTTCAACCTTACTTCCTTCTTTGCCTATGACCGGAGGAAGTTTGCCGATAAGCAGATCAAATGGGGTGACGGACTGATCGGGACTTGCGCGCTGGAGCAGAAAATCATCCACCTGAAAAATATACCGGAAAGCTACCTCAGTGTAACTTCGGGACTTGGTGAATCCAATCCCGACAGTATACTGATCGTGCCCATGCAATACGAAAACGAAATATACGGTGTTCTTGAATTCGCCTCTTTCGGCAAATTTGAGGCCCGGCATGTAAACCTCATCGACCGGGTGGCAGAAAGCGTGGCCTCTACCCTGTCGGCTGCAAAAACGAATATCCGCACAGCCATACTGCTCGAGGAATCGAAAGCACAAACCCAGGCCCTTTCGTCCCATGAGGAGGAAATGAGACAAAACATGGAAGAACTCCAGGCCACCCAGGAAGAAGCAACCCGGCAGGCACAGCGGTTCCTGCTGCTGGACAGCATGCTGAGCCAAAACCTGGTACGGGCCGAGTTCTCGGCCGAAGGTAAGATGATAACAGCAAACAACCTTTTTTTCAGCAAGTTCGAGTATGACAACGACTTCAACATCGAAGGCAAACATGTGTCGGAATTTATCAGCCAGGATATGCGCGATGAATTTAACGTATTGTGGAAGGAACTTGTCGCGGATGGTAAGGATTTCAAGGGGTATCACAAGCATGTTACCCGTACCTGCAAGGACCTGTGGACCTTTTCCATGTTCCTCGGTGAACGTGGGGAAGATGCCTCGCTGAACAGCATCATGTTCCTGGCCATTGATACCACCGAAGAAATGATGCAGATGAAGCGTATTGAGAGCATCAACGAATCGGCCGGAAAACTCGGGATCAGGCTCGACCTGGATGTCAACGGCAACGTTCTTGAATGCAATCATAATTTCATTCAGCTGTTTAACCTCTCGCAAAAGGATATCAAATCGCTGGTGATTTTCGACCTGATCGATCCGGTTGAGCACGAAGCCTTTAACAAGCAGTGGGATGCACTCATCAAAGGAATATCCTATTCCGGTCCCGTTAAGGTAAAAACCGCAGGTGGCGAGGAAAAATGGTTGCAGGGTGTGTTCGATGTAATGCAAAACACATCCCACGAGGCCGATCGCATTGTTTTCGTCGGGCACGACATTACCCGTGAACGGAAGCTGGAGAATGACTTCAGGATACAGCACGAAAGCCTGAAAAAGCTGGAAAAATTGCTTCGCGAAACGGGAAAGGAAATGGTGGCGAAGATCAGGAATACCAAACAGGAGTTGCAGGAGCAGTTCAGGGAAACCGGCCGGCTGAAACAGATGCATGAAATGATCATGGACGATTCACTTGATGCCATTGTGACAACCGGGCACGATAACCGCATCATCTTTTTCAACAAAGCGGCCGAATTGTTGTTTGGTTATGAACGGATGGAAGTATTGGAAAAAGATATCGGCATGTTGTTCCCGGAGAAGCTTACCGCCACGGATGAATTGCTGGACAGTTTCGTACACCCGGGGAACCATAAAATCACCGGTAAACGCAAAAAGTCGCACATCATTGACAAGCACGGCAGGGAAAAACCGGTTATGATTTTTCTTGCACGGGCAAGGGTGGATAATGAAAACTCATTTACGGCATTCATACAGGGTTTTGAACAGGGTTAAACCAGATTTGTGAATACCTTGCTTTTATTTTGTAATTTAGATATTCTTTGATATACTGAGATTTTTACAAACAGGTCGGAGGCTGTCCAATATGTCAAAATATGAAAAATTCTCGCAAAGCCGCTAAGTCGCAAAGAGCTGATTACCATAAATTTATTTTTTTGGCGTCTTTGCGTCTTTGCGAGAAATAACTACTTTTTAGACAGCCTCTGACCTGTTCCTGGTTAATGGATTATTATGTCACGGCTTAGACAAAAGATATGGTTTTAGGCATTAAGAAAAAGGAAATCGCCGGTCTGAAACAGCAACTGGCCGACCTGAAAGCGGAAAACAAACTTCTCCGCGGCATTATGTCCGGCACCGGGATAGAAGACAGTCCCTGGTACAACCTTTCCCTTCTTTCTAAAGCGCTTGAGATCAATGGTATTGGCTTTTGGGTGAAGGAAAATGAACCCGGGGTATTCTGGCTTTCCCATGCCGCAAAGGAAATGCTGGGTTGCCTGGCCGAAAGTACGCTAACCTGGGAAACCTTCAGAAACACCATCCTCCCCGAGGACAGGATTTTATTCGACAAAGCCATCCATGTAACCACACCGGGAGGAAAACCTGTGGAGCTGGAGCTTAAGATTGCCCGTCATGAAGGTGATGGCAGGGAATTCAGGATATTGTACTTCGCGATAGGCAGGTTTACCGGAATGCCGGACCAGGGTTCAGCCATCATGGGTACCGTAAAGGATATAACGCGGCAGGATAAAATAAAAAGAGACCTCATCAAAGCAAAGGAACGCACGGAAGAATCGGAAAAATTGAAGAATATATTGATTGCCAATATTTTGCATGAAGTCAGAGCACCGATGAATTCCATCATCGGCTTTAGCGAACTACTGAATATCGGCAACCTACCCATCGAAAAGCGGCAGGAATATGTCCTGACGGTTAAAAACCAGGGCATTCACCTGCTGAAAACCATTGATGACATGATCGAGCTCACCCGGATGGAATCAGGAAAGATAACCATCCGGAAATCGCCCTGCAACATCGACATCCTGCTCCATGAACTTACCGTGATCTTTAACAAGTATAAGATTGTCGAGAATAAGGATTGCCTTGAGATCAGGGCCAGCTATCCCGAAAAACGCGGAATGGTGATATTCACCGATCCCGGAAGGCTGCAGCAGCTTATTTCGAACCTGATCAACAATGCCATCAAGTTCACGGAAAGGGGATGGATTGAAATTGGTTACCGGCCGGTTGCAGAAGAAAGAATTGAATTTTACATAAAAGACACGGGTATTGGCATTTCCCGTGATCTGCAGAAAATCATTTTTAACCGTTTTGTAGCGGATGAAACCCTTACCGGGAAGCTGGAAGGATCGGGACTGGGCCTGACCATCTCCAAGAATCTTGTAAGGTTGCTGGGAGGTAAAATATGGGTGGAATCAGAAACGGGCAAGGGATCAACTTTCTTTTTCACCATTCCGCATGAGGAAGTGCCGGAAACCTTTCACACGATGGCATCCGAAGAGGAAATTGAAATACCCTCTTACAGCTGGAAGGACAAGGTGATCCTCATCGTGGAAGACGATGAGGTCAACTATAAGTTCCTGGAGGCTGTGCTCCAGGACACGGCCATTCAGCTGTTGCATGCCAGGAACGGGCTTCAGGCCGTTGAACTGTGCAGGACGATCAACAAGATCGACCTGGTTCTGATGGACCTGAAAATGCCGGAAATGGATGGGTTTGAAGCGACCCGAAAGATCAGGGAGTTTAACAAAAAGGTGCCGATCATAGCACAAACGGCATTCTTCCATGATGAAGAACTGGAAAAATGCCGTGAGGCGGGGTGTGATGACGAGATCACAAAACCCATTGAAATAAAGGTATTTTTCGAGAAAATTGACAGGTTTCTGAAGGAGAAGTGACCTCAGTTTTTAATCCAATTCATGATCTTCTCGGTATCAGGCTTTTCCTTTGACGGCACCATATCCACCAGGTATCCGTTTGCGTCAATCAGGTATTTCTGGAAATTCCAGCCTACTTCCGTATCCATCACGCCGTTCAGCTCCTTGGTGGTCAGCCATTTGTAAAGGGGATCCATATCCTCGCCCTTGACCGATACTTTTGACATCATGGGAAAGGATACGCCATAATTGGCCTGGCAGAAGTTCTTGATCTCTTCGTTTGTTCCAGGTTCCTGGCCCGCAAAATTGTTGGCCGGGAAGCCGATGATCATAAAGTCCTGATCGGCATATTCCTTGTAAAGCTTCTCAAGGTCGGCATATTGCGGGGTTTGCCCGCATTTTGAGGCAGTATTGACCACCAGGACCTTTTTACCTTTCAGGTCGGCCAGATTATAGGGTTTTCCGTCAATATCCTTAACAGTAAAATCATACAGGGTTTTAGGCTTTTGCGCAATTGCCGGTTCCAAAAATGCAAAAGTCATGGTAATCAGGAATAAGAAAATTATTTTTTGTTTCATTGTTGTATTTTTTTATTTAACAAAATTAATGGTAAAATTTAATATTATTGCAGGACACGGGGTTAAATAAATGTTAATTATCTTTGAAAAGAACCATCAGAATTTGGTCATTTCCGAAAATACGATACACAAAAATATAACCCTTTCGGGACGCGTACAGGGCGTAGGATTCCGCTATTCAGCAAGGAGTGTGGCGTCAGAACTGGGTGTCAGGGGGTTTGTGCGGAACATGCCGGACGGGGATGTTTACATCGAGGCAGAAGGAACTGCGCAGCAACTGGAGGGTTTCATCGCCTGGTGCCGTAAAGGCCCGCCGGGAGCGGTGGTTGGCAATGTCTTCATCACCGAAGGAATGGTTGTTGGATTTCGGGAGTTTCTGTGACAGAAATCCACCCCCTGCCCCCGCCAGCGGGGGACATCCACCCCCTGCCCCCGCTCCTCACTCCTTACTCCTTACTCCTTACTATCTCAAATCCCTCCCAATACCTCTGTCAAAACCCAACCTTTGTTTCCATCCCCGATCCGGATCTCTTTCCAGTCCTTCACACTGTCGGTGAGCTCCACCCGGGTACCTTCGTGAAGGACGAATACATTGGTGCTTTGCGCATCGGGTGAACTTTTGACGTTCACCGAGGGGATCATGATGATGGCCTTGTGGCCGTTCTCAATGGCCTGATTCCGGCTATGCATAAAGAGAAAGCATATTGCGGACAGGAGTACAAGCATAATACCCAGGGAAAATCCCAGTTTCCGGGTCCGCAGGCTTTCACTGAACCGGTAGATCAGGAATGCAACCAGGGCAATGACAAACAGTACCAGGCTTGCCACGGCCCAGTGATCGGGCAGCAATGATCCGGCCAGGGACCGGATCCACCGTTTGAGGAACAGGTCGGGGATCTCATTGATCTTGTCAACAATACGCGAATTAGCCATGGCCAGGTTCTGCCGGATGTCATCGTTCCCGGGTGTCAGCAACAGTGCTTTTTCGTAGTAGAGAATGGCCTCGGCCATCCTGTTCTGTTTATAGAAAGCGTTTCCCAGGTTATAATACAGGTCTGCAGCTACAAAACCCATATCCACAACCTGTTTGTAGCTGGTGGCTGCCATATTGTAGTCGTGGTTCATGTAATAGGCATTGCCGGCAGAAAGGATGGAATCGGCCCTGGCGGAGGAAGATGCTGACACGGTATGCCGGCAGCATAAAAAAATAACCGCAACGCAAATCAAAACAAGCCTGTGCAATGTTGTCCTTATCATGATTTCTGCTTTTTCATTATTTCAGTTTTTGCTGTAACCGTGTTATCACATCCAACGCATTGTGATACAGTTTATCCATGGCAACACCACCCGAAACCTGACCGTATCGTGCCATCTCACATTCACCGGCTATGCGGAACAGTTCATCCACCAGTTCACCATCTACATTCCGCACCTGCAGGGCGTCCCGGGCTGTGTCTCTTGACAGGTCCGCCACGGGTATATTCAGTTTATCACCCACATATCCCCAGGTAGCCCCCAGCAGTTCTTCATAAAATGCCGCATGGTTTCCCTGCTTCAGCAACTCCGCACTGTGTTTCAGCCGTTTTCTGGCAAATTTGTCGGCCCTTCTTAACCTGGCCCCAGTTATATCGGAATTCTGACGGATTACCCTGCTCCTCACCCAGAGGAGGACAACAAAAAAAGCAAGTGCCAGGAAATACAGCAGGTAAAAGACAGGAGATCCGGCAAGCCTGGAATTGTTATCCGTAAGTTTTATCCTGTTGTTCCTGATAAACCGGATATCCTGGTTAAGCATTCTCACATCCTCCTTGGAGATGCCCGGTGAAACAGCCATCAGGGTATCGCCCTCGCCATGTTCAACCTCAACGGTATAGGCCTGGCTTTTAAGGGTTTTGTACTGACGCACTTCCGGGTCGAAATATGAAAACTCCACGGGCGCGATTACATAGGAACCTGCAATCCGTGGCACAATAAGATATTCAAAGGATTTGGAACCCGAAAGCGGGTTATCCATCCGCGTAGTGATTACAGGGTCGTACTTTTCCATATCGTACGGCACCTTCATATCAATTTCGTTGATCAGCTTGAGATTTCCCTTGCCGGAGATGGTGAACCGTAATGTGAGCGGTTCATTGGTACGTGTTGTATTCTTGTTGAGTGTGGAATTCAGGCTGTATTTACCGACGGCCCCGGTGAAGGAAGCCGGGGCATTGGACGGCAGTGGCTTCACCTGTACCGTCACAGAATTGCTTCTCAGTCTTACCGGTATCCGCTGAACTTCGGGAAAGGCAAACTCATCAAAGAAAGGATCGGCGAACTTACGGGTAACATCCTGACGGATCTCCACATCCAGTTCGAAAGGCTGGATGGTAAGCGCACCGGTCTTCTGCGGGATGATCATCACCCTTCGCAACACCCCGGTGAAGAAAATATCCCCTGAAATTGCCTCCCGCTGCAAACTGCGCAAGGGCGGAACTTCGATCGGCTCGGTAAAAAAACCCGTGTAATCGGGACCTTTGAATTCCTGGTTGACGCCGGCCAACCGGGGTTTTGTAAAAACCTTTACCGTTGCCACGACCTGTTCGCCAATATAGGCTTCCCTTTTGTCCAGCAGCAGCCTGACATAAATATCATTGTCGGTATAGGATTCCACCTGCGAAGGTTCATCCTGCTGGCTTCCGGGAGTGTTCTGCCTGCCTGTTGCTGCCTTGCCGGAAACCACTTCCACGGTTACCTGGTTCGACCGGTAGATCTTATTTTTGATCTTTGCCTCCGCCGGTGCAAGGGTAAACTTCCCTTCTTTTACCGCCCTGAAAAAATAGGTGTACTGGTAGGTTGATTCCGTGGTGATCTTACCGTTGACCGACTGCACACTACGGCTATGACCCTGTATCGGTCCGCCCAGCAGTTCAAAATTCTCAATATCCGGGGGATCGAGCTCCGAAATTTCCTGATCGGTTGAATAGATGAGGTTAAATTGTTCCCCAACGCGCAGTACATTAGGGGATGCTGACGCCGTGAATTTCGCATCCTGTGCGAGCGCGTACACGAGGAGTACCGACAACAAAAGGAACATGAGTATGCCGCGTAAAAGGCTAATATAAAGGAGCTTGTATTTAGGCATATTATTCATGGATATAGGCTTTACCAATTCTTATCTACCGCAGGCTTCTGCACCTTTTTCTTTTGCTCCTGCACCCTCTTCAGCACGTTTTTCTCTTCATTTTCAAGGGCTTTTAATATCCGTTCCGCATCCTGCGGGGATATCTGGCTCCGTGCCTGTTGATCCTTATCGTCCCCGGGCTGACTCTGCTGCTCTTGTTGTTCCCCCTGTTCCTGCCCCTGTTCCTGCCCCTGTTCAGGCTTTTGCTCATCTTTGTTCCCCTGCTCCTGGTCCTTCTTCCCCTGCTCCTGCTGATCCTGCTCTCCTTTCTGTTCCTGGTTTTTCCTCTTGTTCTGGTCGTTCAGCATACGGAGGGCAAGCTGGAGATTGTGTTTTGCATCCGCATCTGACGGATTGGCCCGGAGGGCATTTTTGTAGGCTTCAATGCTTTCGGTATATTTTTTCGATTCAAAAAGGGCATTTCCCAGGTTATAGTAATAACGGCCGAGGGCACCCTTTTCTTTTTCCTTTTGGGCAAGGTCGGCATATTTGCTCGACGCAGGCTCAAATTGCTTTTGCCGGTAAAGCGCGTTGCCCAGGTTATAATCGGCAGGCACCGAGCCCGGCGTTTTCTCCAGCGCCTTCCGGTAGCCGATCTCGGCCTGCTGGAAATTTTTCTCATCGTAATCCCTGTTCCCCTGGCGTATGAATTTCCTTTCGGCCTGGGAAATACCGTCACCGGCAACGAACGAAAGCAATATTATCACAAAACTTCTCATACAACATTCCTTAATTAAATACACGGATCTTTTTAAGCCACCGGTTCTTTCTGTCGAGCACCATATATTCCAGTCCGAGCAGTGCCAATGCCAACCAGACAAGCACCGGGAACTGCTCTTCGTATTCGGTATATTCACTGTAGTCCATTTCGGCCTTATCCAGATTATTCAGCTGTGCGAGCATCTCATTCAGTCCCATATTGGGTGAATTCGCCCGGTAATAGTGCCCGTTACCGGCGGCGGCAATATCTTTCAGCATTTGCTCGTTCAGCCGGGTGATCACAAAATTGCCCTCGTTGTCCCTTCTGAAATCGCGGTTGTAAGCATCATTCCTCAGGGGTATCCGTACTCCCTGGGAAAGGCCCATCCCGATCGTGTAAATTTTGATCCCTTTGTCAACAGCCGCTTCACAGGCATCCTCCACCCCACCCTCGTGATTTTCGCCATCGCTTATGATGATGATGGCTTTACCGGCAGTGGTTTGCTGGCTGAACGAGCGGGCAGCCAGCCCGATGGCTGAACCGATGGCCGTACCCTGCCGCGAAACCATATTGGTGCTGATACCCGCAAGGAACATCTTGGCGGAAAGATAATCATTGGTAATGGGGATCTGCGTAAAGGCATCACCGGCAAAAACGATCAGCCCGAGCCGGTCGTTTTCGAGCCTGTCCATGAGCCGCGACAATTCCTGCTTGGCCTTTTCCAGCCTGTTGGGCTTAATGTCCTCGGCCATCATGCTGTTGGAAACATCGAGTGCGATAATGATCTCGATACCTTCGCGCTTGACCTCAGTGAGTTTTGAACCCGACTGCGGTCCGGCAATGGCAATTACCAGGCACAGTATGGCGGAAACCAGCAACAGGGCTTTCAGGTTACGCCGGAATTGTGAATAATCCGGCATCAGGGTACCTATCAGTGCCGGGTCACCCAGCTTTCTGAGCCGCCGTTTCCGCTGGTACTGCACCAGGAAATACAAACCGGTGAAAACGGGAACCAGTATCAGCAAAAAGAGATATGATATTTGTTCAAATCTTAACATGGGCCCTGTTTCTTAAGTTACTGATTTAAGCAGGATCGTCCTCATCAGGAAATCGAGTATTACAAGGATCAGGGCGCCGATGGCAAAGATCCGGTATTCCTCATGTTTCCTGGAAAATTCCCTGACGTCGATCTTTGACTTCTCCAGCCTGTCGATCTGTGTATAGATCTCTTTCAGCTTCTGGTTGCTGGTTGCCCTGAAGTAATTGCCGTTCGTCATTTCCGAAATATTTCCGAGGATCTCTTCATCAATCTCCACCGGCAATTGCCTGTAATAGATATTGCCATAAATATCGTGAACCGGAAAAGGAGCTGTTCCGCGGGTGCCGACCCCGATGGTGTATACCCGTATGCCAAATGTCCTGGCAATTTCAGCAGCCGTCAGCGGATCAACCGATCCGGCATTGTTCACACCATCGGTCACCAGGATCACCACGCGGCTCCTTGCGTTGCTGTCCTTCAGCCGTTTTACCGCATTGGCCAGTCCGAGCCCGATGGCCGTTGACTGGTCCCCGATGATCCCGACATTGGCCTCATGCAACAGGTTGATGAGGACTGCATGGTCGGTGGTGAGCGGACACTGGGTAAAGCTTTCGCCTCCGAACAGCACCAGACCGATCCGGTCATTGGGCCTTCCCGAAACAAATTCGGTAGCCACATCCTTGGAGGCTTCGATCCTGTTGGGTACAAAATCACCGGCGAGCATGCTTCCCGAAATATCCAGGGCCAGCATAATATCTATCCCTTCGATGGTTTCATTTTCCCACCGGTTGGTAGATTGCGGCCTTGCCAGCACAACGATCAGCAATGCCACAGCCAGCAAACGAAATACAAAAGGCAAATGGCGCAGGTATATACGAGCGCTCCCGCCAATCTGCCGGAAAGGGGCCAGGGAAGAAACCTGCATATCGGATTGTACGCGGTTGTGCCGGTAAATATACCAGATGACTGCCGGCAATATGAACAGCAGCAGGAAAAGATATTCCGGGTGTGCAAATTGCAGGTTATTCATGACTTTCTCCGGTATTACTTGTATTTCTGACAAAATCAATGGCCAGGTCAACCTGCCGCGCGTTTTCATCCTGTTCGGGAATTGCCTTGGCAAACTTCACCATGTCGGCCAGTGTTAGCATACCCGACAGCAGGTTGCGGTCATTGCCGTTGCAACTGGTGCCTTTCAGCGATCCGATGATCTCATCGGTAGTCTGTTCCATGGCGGCAATGTTGAACCTCCGTTCGATATAGGTGCGTATTATTCCGGTATGCCTGATATAAAACGATTTTACACCGGCGCGCTGCCATGTTTTTTCTTCCTTCATCTGCTGCAGTTCACGCAACGCAATTACTTCCGGCAATTCGTCAGGCACAACCGGCCTGGTTTCAGGAACCGCTGCAGTCCTTCTTTTGAAATACCTTACCAGCCACCAGATCAGCAATCCCGTCAAAACGGCGCCCAATATGAACGGCCATAACTCGGAAAAATTTACGGGAGCCTTATAGTTGGCACGGATATCCCGTATGGTGGAATCGAGTTGCATGGGCAGGATCTCAACATAAACCGGCAGGGTGGCAATCGTATCGTGCAATGAACCCAGCCGGACCGCAAAGTCAAGCGGCGGAATTTCAAAGAAACCTGTATCAAACAGGGTGATCAGCACTTCCTGGCTGAGCTTTACCCTGCCCGAAGATATTTGTACCGTGTCAATGGCTGATTTGCTGATTACTTCAATGCTGCTGGTCAGCGAATCACCCAGCATGGGAAAAACCACATCCAGCCTGGTTGTCTTGTCAACGCTTAGCTTCAGCCTGAGCTGGTCGCCGATGAGCGCACGGTTGGTATCCAGTTCGGCCCTGACCTGCACTTCCTGTGCCGGCATAATGCTCACCCATAATGCCAGCAAACAGGCCGGAAAATATTTTAACAAGTTGTATGGGATACTGCCGGATATCATTCGTCGCTTACTTTTCGTTTTTCGTCCCTACCTCTTCATCCTCTTCTGAAACAACCGCATCAACGGCCTTACATAATCCTCATGTGCGGCAATTGTTGTGTAATCAACCCCCTGCTTCACCAGCATCTCATTCAGCTCCTCTTTCTTTTTCTGGTACATCTCGCGGTAGGTATTGCGGACAAAGGTGCTGCCGGTGTCGATCCACGCCAGTTCGCCGGTTTCCGCATCCCTGATCTTCATCATTCCTACGGGCGGAAGGTCGGTCTCCCGGATATCATAGATCCACAGCCCTACCAGGTCGTGTTTTTTATTGGCGATCTTCAGGGCATCCTCAAAATTTTCATCCATAAAATCGGTGATGAGGAAAGCAATGCTCCGCTTTTTGATCACATTTACCAGGTAGCGGAGGGGTATGGTAAGGTTGGTGCGTCGGCTTGCCGGTTTAAAATCGATGAGTTCGCGTATTATTTTAAGGATATGCTGCCTGCCTTTTTTGGGGGGGATAAACCGTTCGATCCTGTCGGAAAACAGGATCACCCCTACCTTATCGTTGTTTTGTATGGCCGAAAAGGACAATACGGCAGCGATCTCGGTGATCAGGCTGTTCTTGTAACGGGTTTGTGTGCCGAACTCCCCCGATCCGCTCACATCAACCAGGAGCATAACGGTAAGCTCCCGCTCTTCTTCAAATATCTTGATATAGGGGTGGTTAAACCTGGCGGTCACATTCCAGTCGACGCTGCGGAAATCGTCGCCGTACTGGTATTCCCTTACCTCGCTGAATGCCATTCCCCGGCCTTTGAAAGCAGAATGGTATTCACCGGCAAAAATATGCTGCGAAAGACCCCTGGTCTTTATCTCAATCTTACGGACCCTTTTTAGTAATTCATTGGTTTCCATAACGTACCTGCCTGTTATTTTTTCCGGTAACTTACGGTAAAATACCATTCATCCTCCGTGAGGTTAACCGTATATGCCTGACCCTTTTGGGTATATGTCCAGTTATTTTTGTCAACCTTCTTATAGCTATTATTCAGTGTGCCGATCATATCGTTGAGATTGGAGTAATCGGATATCCGGCGGACATAGGTGCATACATCGTTCTCAGCCAGGAAAAAAAGAATGGTCTGTTCGGTAATCTTATCCACATATTTCAGGTACTTAAAGGTATGGTTCACCGCGCCTTTGTCGGGTTTAAACTCAGGATATTCCGATTTCATTTGCACGGCAATTTCATCCTTGTTCATACCGATGTAAGTCTGACCCCGTAGGAGGGCAACATGCACAACCAGCAGACAGGCTGCCAGGAAATATTTCGGGAGTACCTTCATGCTTATGGAACTTCGATGTTGTTGAGAATATCCGTGATTATATCTTCGGTGGTTGTGTTTTCGGCTTCCGCTTCGTAGGTCAGCCCGATCCTGTGCCGCAGTACGTCCTTGCACACGGCTCTTACGTCCTCGGGAATGACAAATCCGCGGTGTTTGATAAATGCATAGGCTTTGGCTGATTTTGCCAGGTTAATGCTGGCCCTGGGAGAAGCGCCGTAGCTAATAAGGTTCTGAAATCCAGGCAGATTATAATCGGCCGGAAAACGCGTTGCAAAAACAATATCCAGGATATATTGCTCAATTTTTTCATCCATATATACCTCCTTGACGGTTTCCCGTGCACGGAGAATATCATCGGTATCCAGTATTTTGCTGGCAGTGGGGAATTCTCTGGCCGTATTTTCACGCATGATGAGGCGTTCTTCGTCCTTCAGCGGATAAGTGATCACCAGTTTCAGCATAAAACGGTCGACCTGCGCTTCGGGCAGGGGATAGGTCCCTTCCTGCTCGATCGGGTTTTGTGTGGCCAGCACCATAAAAGGTTTGGGAAGCTCAAAAGACTGGTTCCCGATGGTCACCTGTTTTTCCTGCATAGCCTCGAGCAGTGCGCTTTGAACCTTCGCAGGCGAACGATTAATTTCATCGGCCAGGATGAAATTGGCAAAAACGGGACCTTTTTTAACATGGAATTCTTCCTTTTTCTGACTGTAGATCATGGTACCGATAAGGTCCGCCGGAAGGAGGTCGGGTGTGAACTGAATGCGGCTGAAAGCGGCATTGATAGTATTTGCCAGGGTATTGATCGCCAGGGTTTTTGCCAGACCCGGCACGCCTTCGATCAGGATGTGTCCGTCCGACAGCAGTCCGATCAGCAATCCGTCGAGCAGGTGACGCTGCCCGATGATGACCTTCCTTACTTCCTGGGTGATCCGTTCGATGAATGCGCTCTCCTTTTCAATCTTCTCATTCAGTTCTTTAATTTGTGTCGGGATATCAGCCATAATGATATAACTTATTGGTAACTCTGGTTTTAATTAGTTGCCGGTTGTTTACAACCCCTGCGAAAGTAACAAATTTTGTTCCATCCCGTTTGGGGCACATCGTTAAGATGTGTTAAAATACTGTTTATCTGTGCTTTTAGTAGTGTTAAAAATTGTTAATTTGTGGAATGGGAATACTGGTGATGCGTAAATATTCACAATTATCTTGTATATAATTGATATTAAATAAAATATAAGCGTTCTTTTATTTTTTAATTTGAATTGACTATAAACCCCAAAGGGGTTAAATTTCAATAACCATGGGTGAAACCCACGGAGAGGATAACCTGGATATCGTCTCAACCCTGAAAGGGTTGAATTTGTTATGGATAAGCATGTGTAATATTCAACCCTTTCAGGGTTGTGTATGCACTTGCATTTAGCTTTCCGTGGGTTTCACCCACGGTTATTGAGATTAAGCCACTTCGTGGCTTGGCACCAAAGCCAACGGCAATATCAACACGTAATTCACGATATCAATTAATG
>DATEVU010000091.1:0-2760 GCA_035258345.1 Bacteroidales bacterium | reverse complement strand
GGGCAATCGGTAGGTATATCAAGGAAGTTACCTTTCTGTCCCCACTGGATGTTATGCTGCAGTTGGTTGATCAGTTCATCGGATGATGTAAAGGTTCCCGTGGGTTTCATGTCCGAATAGAGAACTATGGCCATAAAATTCTCAGGTTTTATCTCGCCTGGATATCCTTCGATCTTCAAATAGCGGAAGCCCTGCCAGGTAAAATGCGGTTCGAATATCTCCATGGCCTGTCCTTTTAAAAAATAGGTGTTCTGAGCCTTGGCCTGACGCAGGTTTTCGATATAAAAATTACCAGCTTTGTCCAATACCTCAGCATGGGATAAAATCACCTTATCACCATCCTTGCCGGTGACCTTCACTTGCACCCATCCAACCAGGTTCTGACCGAAATCGATAACCTGTTCCCCTGCCGGAGTTTTGAATATTTTAACCGGAACAATGGTCTCCTGTTTCCTCACCGGTTCATTTTGGGTGGCAACCAGCACATCCATCGGATGATTTGCCACCTTAACTGCACTCCAGTCATTATCGTTGTATCCGGGCATGGTCCAGCCGGTTTTTTCCAATCGTGCATCCTGGATCTCCCCGTTGTAAATCTCAGAATACCGGACTGAACCTGTTGAGGATTTCCAGGAGCCGTCTGAAATCATGCTTTCCATTGTACCATCATTGTAAGTTATATCCACCTGGCAAAGCAGGGCAATATCCTTACCATAAATATTAATATTGTCTGTCCATCCAAGAATACCCCTGTACCAACCGTTCCCCAGCATCACGCCCAAAACATTTTCACCGGCTTTCAACATGGGCGTAACATCATATACCTGGTATTGCAGCCGCTTATTATAGGCAGTCCAGCCGGGCGTGAGGTAGGCATCTCCAATACGGGCACCGTTCAGCTGCGCTTCATACATGCCGTGGGCTGTTATATAAGCTGTTGCCGAGGCTACTTTTTTCGTCAGGGCGAATTGTTTCCGCATCAGGGGACTGGGTCTTGTAACAGCATCTTCGGTGTATCCCGGCTCGATCCATAAGGCTTTCCAGTCCGAAACACTCAGAAATGCCATTTGAAAGGAAGCATGCTCACTCCAGGGAGACACTTTACCGGTATTGTCCCAGATCCTGACCTGCCAGGTATATTTTCTGCCCGAAAGCAGGGGAATGCCGGCATAAGTCACATGAACCGATTGGGGCGAACCTATCTTTCCGCTGTTCCAAACAACAGCCTTACCCGCTGTTACTTTGATCTCATAGGCAACCTGGGTAACATTCCTTTTTTCTGATACCAGTTGCCAGGAGAACCGGGGTGTTGTAACATCAAGACCAACCGGATCGGCCAGGTTTTCGGTGAGCAGGTTCTTAACACCGGCTTGTCCTGCTGCAAACAGGCATGCTACCGGAAGGGTCAGCATCAGTAGAATTAATCTCTTCATGGTTTAAATTTTATAGTAAGTTATTTTGATACGTATTTCCCGACAGACAATCACTTACTCAAACCTATGAAAAAATCAAGAGGTTTTCAATACCTATTCTGGTTTTGTTTTATAGAAAATGCACAGGTGGTGCTTCTGATTATGAATTAGTGCAAGTATTTTATACTTTAGACGCTAAAATTTTTGCAACTCAAGTCAATGTCGGAACCAATACATATTGATCTGGAAGGTATCAGAAGGGGCGATGAAGATATGTTTGAAAAGGCCTTTCATGGCTATTTTGAAAAAATCTGCTGCTTTGCAGGAGATTATGTTACCGACCGGGAAGTTGCCCGTGAAATAGCACAGGAAGCTTTTATCAAACTCTGGGAATTAAGAGCTACCCTTGAAGATGGATCGGACATTCCGGCATTGCTGTTTACCATTGCCCGGAACTATGCATTGAATCATCTGAAACATTTGACTATCCGCGAAAAATATCGAAATTACAGCGAACGCAACTATGTTGAATCGCAATTAAATCTTATTGCACTATCCGATATGCAGGTGGAGCAGATTTTTGGCAGCGATATGCAAATGAAGATTAATAAGGCCATTGATGATCTGCCTGAAAAATGCAAAGAAGTTTTTATGATGAGCCGTAATTTCGCAATGAGCTATAAAGAAATTGCGGAGCAGTTGAATATTTCGGTGAGAACAGTTGAAAATCATATTGCTGAAGCGTTGAAAAGGTTACGTGCAAAAATAAATCCAGGTCAGTCCCATAAAAATTACTGACAAACCAATTGCTGTATTTTATTTAAAAAAAGGAATTTGAACTAGGGGTTACCTTAGAATGAGTTGTTTTACTATTACTGAAGGATTACTATAACTGTAAAATTAATGAATTAGGTATATGGAAGAAACACGCATATACAGGTTTTTATCGGGAGAGCTTAATGAGCAGGAGTGCCGGGAATTGATCGATTGGGTGAATGCAAGTGAATCCAACCGGTTAATGTTTTCCGAACTTAAAAACACATGGACCGTTTCGGGGCTATCGGAGCAGATGACCAATGAGGACATACAAAAAGAGTACAACATATTCTTAACACGTAGAGAAAACCTTGATATTCCTCAGGTATCAGTTCCGGAGAAGGAAAAAAACAGCTACTCCATTGGTTATTACCTCCTGAGGATTGCTGCAGTATTGCTGCTTATTTACGGATCAGGCATCACCTATCTGCATCTGCAAAATAATAATGACCAGGAGTATTACGAAATTTATACCCGGAGGGGAGAAAAATCACAACTTGTGCTTTCCGATGGCACAAAGATCTGGATTAAC
>DATEVU010000090.1:0-10374 GCA_035258345.1 Bacteroidales bacterium | reverse complement strand
TTCTTTGCAAAATGGCTGCGGGATGTAGAAGCCGATCAGGTTGAAGGAAAAGTGCCGTTTGTAGTACCCAACGTGCTGGGGGTAGGTTCGGTGAACAGCACCGGCTGGGGCGATGTGGCCACCATTGTTCCGGTTAAAATATTCAAAACTCCGGCAGGGGAACAGGTTATCGATTTCGGTCAGAACCTGGTTGGATGGGTGCAAATGAAGGTCACCGGCAGCACTGGCGATAGGGTGATCTTATCCCATGCTGAGGTATTGGACAAAGCTGGTAATTTTTATACCGAAAACCTGCGTCAGGCCAAAGCTCAGAACACCTATATTCTTAAAGGTCAGGCTGGGGAAATATTCGAACCGCATTTTACCTGGCAGGGTTTCCGGTATTTGAAGATCGAAGGATATCCCGGCGAAATTAAAGCGGAAAATTTTAACGCCATCGTTCTCTATTCCGACATGAAACCTACAGGAACTTTCTCTACTTCACATGAACTGATCAACCAGTTACAGCATAATATCCAATGGGGTCAGAAAGGGAATTTCCTGGATATACCTACCGATTGCCCGCAGCGTGATGAGCGGCTCGGGTGGACCGGTGACGCGCAGGCATTTTCGCGCACAGCTGCTTTTAACATGAATGTCAACAACTTCTTTGCAAAATGGCTGCGGGATGTAGAAGCCGATCAGGTTGAAGGAAAAGTGCCGTTTGTAGTACCCAATGTGCTGGGAACTGGTTCGGTGAACAGCACCGGCTGGGCCGATGTGGCCACCATTGTTCCATGGAATATGTACCTTGTGTATGGTGACAAGGAATTGCTTGAACGTCAGTATGGTTCTATGAAGACATATGTGGAAAGCATCCGGAAAGTTGCCAGGGATGATTTATGGAATTCGGGATTTCATTTTGGCGACTGGTTGTTTTATCGTCCCGATGATGACAATGACGGCCGGGCTGCAGTAACCGATAAATATCTAATTGCCCAATGTTTTTACGCCCATTCCGTACAGCTTCTTATTAATGCTGCAGCAGTACTTGGTAAAAATGATGATGCAGCTTTTTACAGCTTACTGCTGCAAAAAATAAAGGAGGCTTTCATCAGGGAGTACATGACCCCGAGCGGCAGGCTGGTTTCGGGAACACAAACGGCTTATGTGCTGGCGCTGAATTTTAATATGCTGCCTGAATCGCTTCGTGCGCAGGCTGCCGACAGGCTGGTTGAAAACATAAAGAGCTATGACAACCACCTGACCACGGGCTTCCTGGGAACACCCTACCTCTGCCATGTGCTTACCCGTTTCGGGCATACCGATCTTGCCTACGAGCTGCTGCTCCGGAAAGATTATCCTTCCTGGCTTTACCCGGTTACCATGGGAGCTACTACGATCTGGGAAAGATGGGACGGCCAGAAGCCAGACAGTACTTTCCAGACTCCGGGCATGAATTCCTTCAACCACTACGCCTACGGCGCCATAGGAGACTGGATGTACCGGGTAATGGCCGGACTGGATACCTATGAAGATGGCGTGGGGTACAGGCACAGCAGGATAAAACCCCATATCGGCGGCGGATTTACACACGCTTCCGCGAGCCTGGATACCTATTATGGTACCCTGGCGGGCAGCTGGAAAATGGATGGTGATAAACTTACCATGGATGTTGAGATACCGGCAAATACCATATCCACGGTTTATGTTCCTGCCAATGATGCTGCTCTGATTCTGGAGGGAGGAAAAGCGCTTTCGGCGGTTAAGGAGATAAAGGTGCTTGGTACAGAGGAAGGATATGTGGTGTTGAAATTAGGGTCGGGAAGGTACCATTTCACCAGGTAATAACTTGAACACCGAACAAGGAACACCGAATAATGAATTTCGAAGTAGAGTAACTTCTAAAATCATTATTCCTTGTTCGGTGTTTGATATTATTTTTCACAAAATTAATTACAACAACAACCTCGCAGCGGTTGAATTATCGTAAAATTTATTTGGTTATGATAAACTACAACCATTTAACTTTAGTCAATCAATACATAAATTTTTTATGAAAAAACTCATTGGCGTTTCGATTAATTTGCTATTCACGATTATCTGTCTTTCCCAGAATCCCATTACCCCTCCCGGCATCTACATCGCTGATCCGTCGGCCCACGTGTGGAAGGACGGGAGGCTTTATGTTTACGGGTCAAGGGATGAAAGTCCGGATTACTATTGTTCGTGGACCCATCATGTTCTGTCGACTTCCGACCTCAGGACATGGACCCTGCATGAGAATTCCTTCGCATCAAAGGGTCCGGGCGACCAGGTGCCCTACAGTGATGATTTCCTCTACGCCCCGGATGTACAATATAAGGACGGAAAATACTACCTTTACTACTGTCTGGCAAACAATACAAGTACGGAGGGTGTTGCCACATCAACATCTCCTGCCGGACCCTTTACAGATGGACGGATCCTGAAAACCGGCGGCATAAACCAGATCGACCCCTGCGTTTTTATAGATGACGATGGTCAGGCCTATTATATCTGGGGACAAATGACAGCCAAAATGGCCAAAATGAAATCCAATATGGTGGAAATTGATTCCACCACCATACGTGATAATGTACTGACCCAGGAGGAGCACCGGTTTCATGAAGGCGGTTATATGGTGAAACGCAATGGAATATACTATTTTGTGTATGCCGGATTGAGCATACATGACATGGCCTCCTGCATCTCCTATTCCACAAGCCGCTCACCCTGGGGGCCCTTTGTATATGGCGGGGTTATTATTAACACTGGATTATTATGAAGAGATTCTATCTTGCCTTATTATTCATTGCAGCACTAAATGCATTATCGGCCCAGGACCGTGATTTCCTGCATCATGTATACGATTACATCGAAAACACATCAGTATTCGAGGTTAACCAGGAAGAAGGCCATGTGCCGCTGGTGCCATATGCCTCCGTTGAGGAAGCACTGGCCCGGAATATGGAAAAATCTGCCCAATACCTTTCCCTGAACGGTACCTGGAAATTTTTTTATGCAGAAACCCCTGACGGAACGCCTGATGGTTTTTATCAGACCAGTTACAGTGACAGGAACTGGAAAAACATTACGGTTCCAGGCAACTGGGAAATGCAGGGTTTTGGCGATCCGTTGTTCCGGAATGTAACTACCCCCTTCAAACCCAATCCCCCCGGAGTGCCCCGTGAATATAATCCAACCGGGTCCCACAGGAGAAGCTTTGACCTGCCTGCCGGTTGGAAAGGGAAACAGGTTTTCCTGCGATTCGAAAAAGCGGCATCTGCTTCTTTTGTCTGGATAAACGGTAAAGAAGTGGGATATAACGAAGGCGGGCAGGAACCTGCAGAATATAACATTACCCCGTTCCTTAAACCCGGCAGGAACATTCTTGCCGTGAATGTGTACAAATACTCCGATGGCTATTACCTCGAAGACCAGGATTATTGGAGACTGGCCGGAATATTTGATAACGTGTGGCTGTTTGCAACACCTGCAGTGCATATATTCGACTGGTTTGCCATCACGGATCTTGATGACCGGTATCGCGATGCCACACTGGACCTATCTGTAGATATTAAGAACTACTCCGGGACAGCCGGTGAAAATTATACCCTGAAGGCTACCCTGTACAATAGTAAAAATGAGACGGTTCAAACCATATTTTCACTACAGTTTTCCATTCTTCCCGGGATAAAACATACCGCTAAACTTACAGGGAATGTAGTAAATCCGGATAAGTGGTCGGCCGAATTTCCGGCTTTGTATACACTGGTATTTGAGCTGGTAGATGCTACGGGAAAAACCGTTGAAATCTTGTCGGGAACCATAGGTTTCAAGGAAACCGAGATCCGGAATCAGGTGTTCTACCTGAACGGAAAGCCTGTCAAACTAAATGGTATCAACAGTCATATGCAGCATCCCGACCTGGGACATGTTATGAACGAGGAAACCATCAGGAAGGATTTTGATTTGCTCAAACAGTTCAACATCAACTGTGTGCGCACTTCACATTATCCGCCGGTAATAAAATATCTGGATCTTGCGGATGAATATGGGATATATATTGTGGATGAAACAGGTGACGAATCGCATGCTACGGAATATGTTTCGGAATTGCCGGAATGGAAGGAAATGTATGTAGAGCGGGTTCAGAAGATGGTACTGCGTGACCGCAACCATCCCAGTATTCTGTTCTGGAGCGCCGGCAATGAAAGTGGTGAAGGAAACAACATATGTGCGGTAATTCAGGAGGGTAAAAAACTCGATCCCACCCGTTACTGGATGTACGGCGGGAATGCCTTTTCACATCCATGCGAAGATATTATCGGTCCGCGCTATTTCACTCCCTTTGATATGGTCACCCGGGTGGTGATGGTTCCCGACAGCCTGGATCCACGGCCTTCGTTCATGGATGAATATCTTTCGGTGGCCGGTAACGGAGGTGGCGGACTGGATGACTATTGGGATATGATTTATGCATACCCCAGGAGTATGGGTGGAGCCATCTGGGATTATGTAAGTACGGGTCTCCGCGAAAGAGTGATTGCTTTGCGGGACTCATCACCCGGCCAGGTGCCGGTGCATGTGATGGGAAGGGCGAAACTTGCAGAAGGAAAATCGGGGAAAGCGATCGACCTGAATGGCCATGACCAGTGGGTGGAGGTATACCGCGACAATACGGTAGAGATCAGTGGCAATGAGCTCACCCTTTCGCTTTGGGTATATCCCCGTTCCCTGAATAGCTCAGCCGGAACACTTATCAACAAGGGTAGTTACCAGTTTGGATTACAGCAAATAGGAACAGATTCCCTGGAATTTTATGTGACCACCGGCAAACGTAACACAGTGCGTAGTACATTGCCGGCAAATTGGGAAAACAACTGGCATCATGTGGCAGGGGTCTTTGATGGTAAAGGCATAAGAATCAGTATTGATGGTATATGGAGTAGAGAAGCCAGGGCAACCGGAAACATAAAAAACCTTCCTTTCCCTGTGAATATTGGTCGCAATGCGGAAATTCACGGACAGGAGACTTCGGTTTACCTATGCGATGCACGGATAGACCAGGTGGGGATATTTGCCCGTGCCTTAATGCCGGAGCAGCTGAGCAATCCTTCAGCTGATCTGAAAAAGCAGGCAGCCTTGTGGCTTGATTTTGAAGAAATGACCGAACAGGGAGAGTTCTTTAGCTATGGGATAGGTGCCAGAACCTATGGATCCATCTGGCCCGACCGCCGTCCCCAGCCCGAAATGTGGCAGATCAAAAAATCGGGTCAGCCTGTCACGGCCAAAATAATCAATGCAGCAGAAGGATTGGTAGAGATCACCAACCGGTATCTTTTTACCAACCTGGAGGATCTGCAGGTGGTTTGGACAATGGAGGCTGACGGTGAAGTTGTTGAACAGGGTACCTTACCCCTGGTATTGAATCCCCAGGAGAAGATCGTGGTAAAAATACCTTTCCGGGAACCGGAATTAAATGCCGGTGCGGATTACCGGTTAACTGTAAGTTTCAGGCAAAAGGAAAACAAACCCTGGGCTCCGGCAGGATACGAAATCGCCTGGGAACAATTTGAAATGCCATGGTGCACGCAGGAAGCAGTTGCGGAAAAAATTGAAGCTCCGGCCCTTGTTGTGGAGGAAACAACCAGCAACCTTGTGGTAAAGGGAAGCAATTTTACTTACACTTTCGACAAAAATTCCGGTCGTTTAGCATCCATGCAATTCCTGGGGAAGGAACTGATCCGCAGCGGACCGGTGCTGAATGCGTGGCGGGCACCACTGGCCAATGAAACAGACGAGTGGGGGAGCAGATCTTCCGGGGTGATCCATTGGGGTGAAGGTTTTGGCCGGATGGCTGCCACCGACTGGTATACAACCGGTCTGGATGACCTGCACCAAAAGCTGGAAGGTATGAGCTATACCGCAACCGATCAGCAGGTTGTAGTGGCTGTCAGGGATATCATGACCATGGCGAAACCATCAAACGGTTTCCAAAGCAGGTATACCTATACCATTGACGCAACCGGGGAAATGACCATACATCACACTGTTATTCCATCCGGGGATATGCCTGCATGGATCCCACGGATAGGAACAGCATGGATACTGGATAAAAGCCTGGATCAGGTTGAGTGGTATGGACGGGGGCCGCAGGAGAATTATCCCGATCGGAAATCGGGCTACAAAATTGGGAAGTATGCGTCAACAGTCGTGGATATGTATGAACCCTACCTGATCCCGCAAGATTATGGTTTACGAACAGATAACCGGTGGGTGAAGCTGATAAACGGGGAAGGGACCGGATTGCAGTTTTCGGGCGATGAACTGTTCAACTTTAACGCCTTACCGTATTCCGTTGATAATCTGACAAAAGCCTTGTATACATACCAGCTCCTTCCTTTTGATGGTATCACCTTCAATTTCGACCATGCCACCAGCGGAGTGGGTTGCACGGCCCGGTCCGTTTTTAATCAGTACCGGGTATTTCCAAAACGGTATGATTATATCATGCACGTTAAACCAGTTATGGAATGATACCTTTGAAAAGAGCTTGATTGTTCCTATCCGGTTGATTGAATACTGCGGCTGAATGTTACGTAAAAACATGATTTGTCATAAGGATAGAAATAAATTATGTAAATTACCCTCATAATACATTAACCTTAACAATAATTCCCAAGCATATGAAAACAGTAATTTTTGGTTTGACTCTCATCCTTCTTGCC
Organism: Bacteroidales bacterium; assembly: GCA_035258345.1. Classification (GTDB taxonomy): domain Bacteria; phylum Bacteroidota; class Bacteroidia; order Bacteroidales; family UBA10428; genus UBA5072. The sequence goes on along the minus strand of DATEVU010000090.1, from coordinate 3,643 downwards.
ATTTCAGGATGCAAACAAAAACAGGAAACGGCTTCATCCGTGAATGAAATGATCTGGGGTCAGGAAGGGGACAGGGTGGTTAACCTGTATACCCTTACGAACAAGAACGGGATGGAAGTAAAGATCACCAACTTTGGGGGGATTATCACCTCGGTGACGGTACCCGATAGAAACGGAGTAATGGAAAATGTGGTGTTGGGTTTCGACAACCTGAATTCCTATCAGGGAGTGCATCCCTATTTTGGCAGTCTGGTGGGGCGATACGGCAACCGCATTGCAAATGGAAAATTTGTCCTTAATGACACGACGTATACCCTTGCCGTTAACAACGGGGTGAACCATCTTCATGGCGGCCTCAGGGGTTTCGACAAACAGGTGTTCCATGTTGATACATCCTTTTCAACCATGGATTCTGTTGTACTGGCTCTTTCCTACCTCAGTCCGGATATGGAAGAAGGATATCCGGGCAACCTCACGGTTAAAGTCAATTATGTTCTTACTTCCGGCAATGAGATCAAGATCTGGTATGAAGCGCAGACCGATAAGCCAACTGTTCTGAACCTCACCAACCACAATTATTTCAACCTGACCAGCTGCAAGGAGAACGTTCTGAATCATGAAGTTGTACTGATGTCCGATTCGATAACCCCTACCGATACCACCCTGATACCCACAGGCTTGCTGGCACCGGTAGCCGGAACAGCTTTTGATTTCACCAGTGCCCATAAGATCGGGGAAAGGATCGGTGAGGTTCCGGGGGGCTACGATATCAATTACAAACTCAGAAACATAACCGGACAATTGGTGCAGGCCGCAGAGGTATATGAGCCTGTTTCGGGAAGGGTACTGCAGGCTTATACCACCGAGCCGGGCGTTCAGTTCTATACCGGCAACTTTCTGGATGGTAGCCTTACCGGCTTTAACGGCGTGAAATATGAAAAGAACTTTGGTTTTTGCCTGGAAGCCCAGCATTTTCCCGATTCGCCTAACAAGCCACAGTTCCCAACCGTGGTGCTGAATCCTGGTTCAACATACAGGCAACTTACGGTATATAAATTCTCCGTCAGATAATTCCAAATAGTGACTAATTAAACCAATAGGAGATAATGAGAATGCATAACCCGGCTAAATCAATTACAACCTGTCTGGTTTTACTGGTAATTGTTTCCAACATATACACACAAAATACTGGCGATTATCCAATAAAACCGGTTGAATTTACACAGGTTCATTTCAGCGACCAGTTTTGGGAGCCCAGGCTCAAAAACAATATCGGGGTAACTATTCCATCAAGTTTTAAAAAATGTGAGGAAACCGGAAGAATAGATAACTTCCAGGTTGCCGGGAATTTAAAGAAGGGTGTGTTCCGGGGTGTATTTCCCTTTGATGACAGCGACGTATATAAAATCATCGAGGGAGCTTCCTATGCACTTGCCATCAGGCCTGACCCGCAATTGAGCTCCTACCTCGATACGGTTATTATGTATATTGCCGCTGCCCAGGAACCCGACGGTTACCTGCAAACATGGCGGACAATAGATCCCTTTAAGCCTCCTACGGACTGGTCGGGTGATGAGAATCGCTGGTCCAACATTGAGAGCGGTCATGAACTTTATAATGTTGGGCACTTGTATGAAGCCGCTGTTGCGCATTATAAAGCTACCGGGAAAAGAACACTGCTTGACGTTGCTCTAAAGAATGCCAACTTAATAGTGAATATTTTTGGCCCTGGAAAAATCATAACGGTTCCGGGTCATGAAGAAATCGAAATCGGCTTAATTAAGCTTTACAGGGTTACCGGAAATAAACATTACCTCGATCAGGCCAGGTTTTTTATCGAACACAGGGGAAAGATTGAAGGACGTGATAAATTATTTGGTGAATATAACCAGGACCATATTCCCGTGTTGAGACAGACCGAGGCAGTTGGACATGCGGTGCGTGCCGCTTACTTGTATTCAGCAATGACCGATGTAGGTGCTGTTACAGGTGATACTTCCTATTTGCATGCTCTTGGGATGATATGGGATAATGTGGTGTCAAAAAAGATTTACCTGACCGGTGGGATCGGCGCAAGACGTCAGGGCGAAAGCTTCGGGGATAATTACGAACTGCCCAATTTTACCGCCTACAACGAAACCTGTGCTGCCATTGCCAACATATTGTGGAATTACCGGATGTTTCTTATGCATGGTGATGCCAAATATATGGACGTGCTGGAACGTACACTTTACAATGGTATGATAGCCGGGGTCTCACTCTCCGGCGATCATTTCTTTTATCCCAATCCGCTGGCTTCAAACGGGGAAGCCACTTTTAATATGGGATCATGCACCCGCTCTGCCTGGTTCGATTGTTCCTGCTGTCCATCCAATGTTACAAGATTTATCCCTTCCATTCCGGGGTATGTATATGCAATTCGCGATAACCAGCTTTATGTCAACCTTTTTATTGGGAATACTGCTGAACTTGAAGTTTCGGGCAACAGGGTGGCCATATCCCAAACAACCGGTTATCCCTGGGATAATAAAATCAGAATTGTGCTAAAACCTGAAGAATCAGCTGAGTTCAGTCTGAAACTCCGCATTCCCGGCTGGGCCAGGAATGAAGTAATGGCAGGTGATTTATACCACTATACCGATGAAATGGAGGGTAGTGTTTCAATTACAGTAAACGGGACGAAAGAGCCTGTTATGCTTGAAAATGGATATTCAGCTATCAGCCGTGTCTGGAATAATGGAGATGTGGTTGAACTTTCCCTGCCAATGAATGTCAGAATCGTTGCATCCAACGCAAAGGTAGCTGAGAACCTGGGAAAAATTGCTGTCGAATGTGGGCCAATTGTTTACTGCGCGGAAGGTATAGATAATACAGCTGATGTTCTCAATGCAACATTGTCAGAAAGCACCGTGTTTGAGAAAGAATTTAAAAAGGATCTATTGGGTGGTATATCGGTAATCAGGACGGTTCCCTCAATTCCGGGTGAAAATGAACTCCTCCTGATCCCATACTATGGCTGGTCTAACCGTGGAGTAGGAAAAATGGCAGTATGGTTTACACACAAATGAAACAAACCGATACAATAAATTACTATTCAAATATTATTAAAAGTAAAAAATACTTTTTATATTTGAGTATAAAAAAAATCAGATTCCTGCATGGAAAATAATGTTTACAGGTCATATGAGAAACATTATGTTGCGGTTGACTGTGTTATTTTCGGGTATGAAAATGACGAATTGAAGGTGCTTTTGTACCCGAGGGGTTTTGAACCTTCGATCGGAAAATGGTCATTGCTCGGGGGATTTGTAAACGCCGGTGAAACACTTGGCGATGCAGCCAGAAGAGTTTTGTACAATACCACCGGATTACAGAACATTTACCAGGAGCAGGTACATGCTTTTTCCAGGATTGACCGGGATCCGGCCGGCAGGGTGATCAGTGTTGCCTATTACGCATTAATCCGGATCAACCAGCAGGATTCGGATCTGTTAAGGGAACATGGAGCCAGATGGTGGCCTGTCTCCAAACTTCCGGAACTGATCTTCGACCATCGCGAAATGATCGACAAAGCACTGCTCCGGTTGCATGAAAAGGCGGAAACTGAAGTAATCGGACCGGAATTGCTCGGGGATGTTTTTAC
>DATEVU010000089.1:0-61124 GCA_035258345.1 Bacteroidales bacterium | reverse complement strand
GATAAAGCCATTCGAAACCATTACATTTTTAAGACCTTCCGTGTGTACCTGACGTGCTATTTCAACCATGTACTCATACCATACCCCTGGTTCGTTATACGTATAGGCTACCCCGATATTATCTGCACGGGATGCGGCAATGGCCAGGATTTCCGCTGGTTCCAAAGTCCGGCTGAAATTAAATCCCGGTACTGAAACCTGGGAAATCTGCCAGTTCTGGCAACATTTGCATTTCATGTTACAGCCAACACTACCCAGTGACAGTATTATTTTACCCGGGTAATAATGATAGAGCGGCTTTTTTTCCACAGGATCAAAATTAACAGCCGACAAGTTGCCCCATGTTTCTGCAATCAATTTTCCGTTTACATTCCGGCGCACCTTGCAGATACCGGTTTTACCACTGGAGATAAGGCAAAAATGGGGACATAAATTACATCTTACCTTATTTCCAACCGGTTCATAAAACAACGCTTCCATACTGTTGCTTTTCGAGATACTCATACCAAAGATACAATATAACACAACCCTATGACAATTGACACTTCCCGGATAACGGATTTTTTAGATACATTTGTACACAGCATTGGTAAACTGCAAAAGCTCAAATCCGGATTATGGACAACAAATCATACAAAAGCTTACGCCGGGAGGTAGCGCGTTTCATGCGCAGGCTTTACAGGAGGGGACTGACAACGGCCTCCGGCGGGAATATCAGTGTCAGGCTCAGGGAGGGTATATTCATCACCCCATCGGGAACCGATAAAGGATTGATCAGGGGAAAGCAGGTCGGGATGCTTGGATTTGATGGTAAGAACCTGACGCCCCACCTGAAACCCAGTATCGAAAGTGCCATGCATCTTGCCATATACCATGAAAGGAAAGATGTTCATGCCATTGTCCACGCACACCCGCCAATTGCAACAAGCTTCACAGCCACGCAGAAGGAAATAAACTGCACGCTTATTGCGGAGGCCAGGGCTGTATTAGGAACTCCTGCGGTGGCACCCTATGCACTGATGGGAACACAAGCATTGGCAGCAGCAGTGGCAATAGCAGCCGGGTCAGGTCGTAACCTCACCCTACTACCAAACCATCAGCCGGAAGTTGTTCATCCCAATGTAATATTTTTGGAAAACCATGGCATTGTTTGCCTTGGAAAGGATTTATTAACCGCATTTGATCGCATGGAAGTACTGGAGGCAGCTGCAAGAATGACATTGATCACGGGTATGCTGGGTGGAGGTAAGCCTTTAAGCAGCGAACAGCTGGCAGAGATCGATAGTCTGAAGATGTTGTGATTGTTGCGATTGATGTGATTGTTGTAGTTGTTATGGTTGTTGTGTTTCACCCGCTGTAGTTCTGGAGGAGGCGGGATTGTTACCGGTAATTCCCGGCAAACTCATCCGAAATATAATTGTCATAGCTCATGCAAACATGCGTGGCAAATTCCACCGCTGTATTAACGATCGTGGTCCAGTGACCCTCATCCAGGTTCTCTATGTCCTTATGACCAATATTATGCCGGTACAGAGAATATACTATTCCTGCATTGAAATTATCTCCTGCTCCAATGGTGCTTATGGCGTCGATGGTTTTCACCGGCAGCGTAAGCTTAACCTTTGGTGAGCGTACAAAAACACCTTTTTTGTTTGCCGTGTAAAGCAGGAATTTGCTGTGTTTTTCTATTTCACTATAGGCCTCATCGGCATTATCGGCACCAAGAATAAAAGAGAAATCCTCGTTGGAACCTCTCACAATGTCGGCGTGCGAAAGGTTTTCCATGATAAGTGGCTTTAGCTGATTCAATTCATGAAGGTGCTGTTTCCTGAAATTGGGATCGTATATTACAATCGCCTTATTCCGGTTAGCCTGATTAATGAACTCCATTAATTTCTTTCGCACTTCAAGGGTTATTGCATATATCGATCCAAAAAGCACGATATCATCCTGCCTGATCACCGGAAATTCAATATCCAATCTTTTCTCCGGGTATATCTTGTAGAAATCATAACTTGCATCATTATTCTCGTTGAGAAAGGCCAGGGCAAGTGTGGACTTGCCTCCGTAATACCGATAAACGAATTGTGTAGAAACATTATTTGCTTTTAAGAAACTGTCGATTATATTTCCCACTTCATCCATACCATACTCGCCCAGAAAATGAACCGGCAGTTTCAGCCTGCCCAGTGTAACAGCGCTGTTTAGACAAGCTCCGCCGGCTTTGGCCGTGAATGGCGTGTTATTCTTAAACAAAATGTCAAGAACCGTTTCCCCTATCGTATATATGTTCCTCATATTCAATTATTTTTCAATTAAATGTTATAATTACGAAGGTAGTAAATATTTCGACCTGAATATTTGTCAGGTTACCCCTGCTGTAAATATTGCGGATGTTGTGGATTGCGCCTTGCGGGTTGAATAATTGTCATGCTGCAGTATATAAAAATAAAATTGGTACATTTATTGACTATTCCCTCCTATGGATTTTTAAAAATAACGAGGATATGAGTTTATTTAAAACATTGGATACCAAACCAGGGATAAAGAATGATATACCACAGGAATCAGAAGCTGAGCGGGTGAAATGTGTAGTCATCGGATCGGGACCGGCGGGTTATACGGCAGCAATTTATGCAGCACGGGCTAATCTGAAACCATTATTGTTTAAAGGGATTCAGCCGGGAGGACAACTCACAACCACGACAGAGGTCGAAAACTATCCAGGATATCCCGATGGTATCACCGGCCCCAAAATGATGGAAGACCTTGAAAAACAGGCTGCCCGTTTTGGTACCGATATTCGGTGGGGAATTGCTACCGGGGTTGATTTTTCAAAACCTCCCTATAGAGTTGTGATTGATGAAAAGCAGGTAGTAGAAGCCGACACGGTAATCATTGCTACCGGAGCTACCGCACAATACCTGGGTCTTGAAACCGAAGATAAATACAAAGGTTCGGGTGTATCAGCCTGTGCAACATGTGATGGATTCTTTTACCGGGGAAAGGATGTAGCAGTTGTAGGCGGTGGGGATACTGCCTGTGAAGAAGCGCTGTACCTTGCCGGTATGTGCAGGAAAGTATACCTGATCGTAAGAAAAAACTTCCTGCGGGCTTCCGTCATCATGCAGCAACGCGTGCATGATGCACACAACATAGAAGTATTATTCGAAAGGAACACCAGGGAGCTGCGCGGTGACCAGGTGGTAGAGGAAGTGGTACTGATCAGACGCAAGGGACAACCCGACGAAAGTGAAGAAATAATAAAAATCGACGGCTTTTTTCTGGCCATTGGCCATACCCCGAATTCAGAAATTTTCAAACCCTATCTCGAGACCGACGAAACGGGTTATATCAAGACCATCCCCGGCACTTCAAAGACCAATCTACCTGGCGTGTTTGCGTGTGGTGACGTACAGGACAAAGTATACCGCCAGGCTGTTACAGCAGCCGGTTCCGGTTGTCAGGCAGCCATTGATGCGGAAAGATATCTGGGCCACCTGGGCGGATAATGAATAATCTGGTTCCCCTTGCCTATGTTCAGAAAATCCCCCTGATCATTGAAAGGTCAAGGCTTAATGCAGAATTGTACAATCTGATAGCCCATAAATTATTTGGCGTATTTGAACGGCTGCACAATATAAATGAATACAAAGGTACGGGAGTCGGACCAGCCATCGTGCAACGAATAATACACCGCCATTCCGGACGCGTTTGGGCAGAAGGAGAAACCGGAAAAGGGGCAACTTTTTATTTCACCCTGCCGGTTAAATAAATGCAATTGAGTTTTTCCAGGCCAATTTTGAAATATTATAAACTTTCCCTGCAACTTTATGAAATTCTAGTTTAAAAAGTTAATTTAGTGCCGTACATTTTTGTTTGCTTGCTCAACTGCATATAACAGTCAAATAATATAAAATTATGTCACTACAAAGAAGAGTATACCTTGACGCGTCTGAAATGCCGAGACAATGGTACAACCTGGCACCTGACCTGCCCACGCCCATGCAGCCTCCATTGGGACCCGACGGCAAACCCGTAACACCCGACATGCTGGCTCCCGTATTTCCCATGAACCTGATTGAACAGGAAATGAGCCCACATCGCTGGATCGACATACCCGAAGAGGTACTGGAGATGTTATCGATATGGCGTTCCACGCCTTTGGTGAGGGCATATGGACTGGAAGCTGCTTTAAAAACACCGGCCAGGATATATTATAAAAACGAAAGTGTTTCTCCTGCAGGAAGCCATAAGCTGAATACAGCAGTTGCGCAGGCCTGGTACAACAAGAAATTCGGGATAAAGAAATTAACCACGGAAACAGGTGCCGGGCAGTGGGGAAGCGCCCTTGCCTCAGCCTGTGCACTTATCGGCCTTGAATGCAAGGTTTTTATGGTTCGCATCAGTTTCGACCAGAAACCGTTCCGCAAATTGCTGATGAACACGTATGGAGCAACATGCATTGCCAGTCCTAGTAACGAGACCCAGGCAGGCAGGGATATTCTTGCTAAAACTCCCCACACACCCGGGAGTCTGGGTATTGCCATCAGTGAAGCAATTGAGGCTGCTGTTACCGATCCTACAGGTCAAACCCGTTATAGCCTTGGAAGTGTGCTGAATCATGTGATGCTGCACCAGACCATCATCGGGCTTGAAGCGAAAAAACAGCTGTTGAAGTTTGGAGAGAAACAGCCTGATATTGTTATCGCCTGTGCCGGAGGCGGAAGCAATTTTGCAGGCATCTCGTTCCCTTTTGTATATGATAAGATCCATGGTGCGGATATCAAGATCATTCCCGTTGAGCCAAGCTCATGCCCAACCCTTACACGGGGACCATTTTTATACGATCATGGCGACACTGCAAAAATGACACCTTTGCTTCCCATGCACACCCTTGGACACAGCTTTATCCCCGAGCCCATCCATGCGGGCGGGCTCCGTTACCATGGCATAAGTCCCTTGGTCTCTGCGGCATTGAATGACAAGCTGATTGATCCGATGTCAATTGACCAGCTCGAATGTTATGAAGCCGGGCTATTATTTGCAAAGACTGAGGGCATAGTGCCCGCACCCGAAACCAATCATGCCATTGCAGGGGTTATCCGGGAAGCAAATAAGTCCAGGGAAGAAGGCAAAGAGAAAGTGATCCTGTTCAACTTCAGCGGTCACGGCCTGATGGATATGGTGGGTTATGACAAATACCTTACCGGAAAGCTAGTAAAACATGAAATGTCGGATAAGGAACTGTTCAAAAATTTGAAGGAACTGGAAGATTATCCGAAACCAAAATAACAAAATCCCTCTATCCCCCCGCCGGTGGCGGGGGGACAGAGGGATTTTCAGAACAGGCCTAACTTTATGTTTTACCCGGTACTACGCAACATTACATATTATAGGCCGATTCACCGTGTTCATAAATATCCAGGCCTTCCTCCTCTATGCGTTTTTCTACACGCAAACCATTTAGATACTTCAGGGCGAGGAACAAAACCGTTGAAGCGGCAATAGTCCATCCAGCAATGGAAACAACGCCAATGGCCTGACTTTTCAGGAGGGCTCCGCCCTGGCCGTACAACAATCCCTGGCTGGTAGAGAAGAAACCTACCATTAAAGTGCCAAAAGCGCCACAAATACCGTGCACGGAAATAGCACCCACAGGATCATCAATTCTTGCAACCTTATCGAAGAAGGCAACAGACAAAACAACCAGTATTCCTGCCATGCCGCCAATTATCAGTGCTCCGCCGGGGGTAACGGCATCACATCCTGCCGTGATTGCGACCAGTCCGGCCAACGCTCCGTTCAATGTCATACTGAGAGTGGGTTTTTTGTATTTCAGCCATATATACAGCATGGTGGTTAAGGCTCCGCCCGCTGCTGCAATATTGGTGGTAACAAATATCAGGGATATTGCATGGGCATTTACCGTACCGGCTGCTGCCAGCTGGGAACCCGGATTGAACCCGAACCATCCGATCCAGAGGACAAAAACGCCAAACGTTGCCAATGTAATGCTATGACCCGGGATAGCCTTGGCATTGCCATTTTTATCATATTTGCCGATACGGGGACCCAAAACGGATGCTCCGATAAGTGCGGCCATACCTCCGACCATATGTACCACCGAAGATCCGGCAAAATCATGAAAGGGAGTGGCCATTTGACTCAGCCAGCCACCCCCCCAGGCCCAATGACCTGAAACAGGGTAAATGATCATAGTGATAAATGCACTGTACATCAGGTATGCGTTGAATTTTGTTCTTTCAGCCATGGCACCGGAAACTATGGTGGCGGCCGTTGCGGCAAATACTGTCTGAAAGATCAGGAAGGCCATATCCGGCATATCAGAGCGATAGGTATTCTGACTGAATAGGTCTATACCTCCAAAAAAGCCGTTCTTACTTCCGAACATCAGGCCAAAACCAATGAGCCAAAAGGCTAAGGTACCCATTACAAAATCCATCAAATTCTTGAACAGAATATTGGTTGTATTCTTGGATCTGGTAAAGCCGGCTTCAACCAGAGCAAATCCTGCCTGCATAAAGAATACAAGGGCGGCGGCAATTAGCACCCATACGGTGTTCAGTGAAAACGCATAATCGGTGATCGCGGTTTCCACGGCGGTGAGCTTGTCAGCTATTAAAAGTGTATCTGTCATGATTTCTGTTTTTTATTGTTATTACTCGCCACCTTCAAGATACATGGCCCTGTCTCCCCGTTCGCCGGTACGAATCCGGTATGCATCCGTGATATCGGAAATAAAGATTTTACCATCACCAACCTCTCCGGTCCTGGCTGAGGTTAAGATGGCCTTAACCGCACCATCCAGGAATTTTTCACGACAGTAAAATGTAATCAGCATTCTTTCAATGGTGCTGGTATCATAGGCAATTCCACGGTATACGCGCGACTCGTGCGATTTCCCGACTCCCCTGACTTCCCAGAAGGTGAAGAACTCAATACCAGCTTCGTTCAAGGCTTCCTTGACCTCATCGAATTTGGTTTTTCGAATTACGACCTCTATTTTTTTCATATTTATCGTATTAGTGTATTATGATTTACATGAGTATCATAGTGAAAAGCCTACCACCACATATAACTGTTCCTTATCGGGATTGAGGATAACAGAGCCGATGACCGGTATTGAGAAAGTATCGGAAAGTTTAATGGTTTTAGTGGTTCCGATGGCAATATGGCAAACCGTAAACTTATCGGGATCAGCAGTATGCCATCCATTCCCGGCACCAAGAGAAATATTGAAATTCTCGAATGCATATCCGGCCTGAATATAGGTATCCCCGCCTGAAGAAAGTGCTCCTCCTGCCTCATTCACAACATAATTGGCACTCAGGCTCAATCCGCCCAAAGCGAAACCTGCATTGATCTCAAGTGCATGGCTTCCGGCCGTATCCGAAGTTTCAAAAACCGGCAATCCCGGATAATAATAATCTGTAAGTCCCAGGCTTAATCCAAAAGGAAATGCATACGAGATATAAGGATCAGTTTCCGCATAACCATTGGCATCAAAAGAGCCCCATACCCCCAGGGTAAACCCGCCTGAATTGAATTTTACGGTAGGCTGAAAAGCTGGTCCGGTCCCCAATTTGCTTCCGCGCCAGATATAATTGCTGTAAATATCCGCTCCAACGGAAAAATTTGATGTTGCTTCTTCGTCCTGGGCATTCAACACGGTAACAGAAATAGAGAAAACAGCGACCATACCTGCAAAAAGTAACCATAGCTTTTTCATAACTCCAAAATTTTAAATTAATAATAAAATGACGAGGCAAATATATATATTATTTCTATTATACCTCTATTTTTTTATATTTATTTTCATATTTTATATATTTTTCTATTATATACCCCTTTTTTATTGGGGTATATTATATTTATATATACTTTATTTATTTTATTACCCCATTATGAAAAGCAATTAATAATCCTGTTTCAAAGGAATTTTACCGGAAATTCCGTATGAAAATACCCAAGTCAAGATTTTGCTATATTTGCCTCCTGTAATCATATTTGTGACGATGATCAACGATATAAAAGAAATTTTCGAAGCCGAAGCAAGGGCAGTGCTGAATATTCCCGTAACAGATAATTTCACCAAAGCCTGCGACCTGATCCATGACGCGGTTCATATTAAAAAAGGCAAGGTTGTTGCCAGTGGAATGGGAAAAGCCGGTCAGATAGCACTTAATATTGCCACCACGTTTTCCGCAACGGGTACCCCGGCTATTTTTCTACATCCCTCGGATGCCCAGCATGGTGATCTGGGGGTTATTCAACCGGATGATATTTTATTGCTTGTTTCTAACTCAGGAAAGACACGGGAGATCATCGAACTGTATGAACTGGTGAAGATGCTCGGATACCACCTTGGCGTAATTGTTATTACGGGTAATCCCGACAGTGAACTTGGCAATAATGCCGACGTTACCATATCAACCGGTCATCCCAGGGAGGTATGTCCGCTTGGGCTGACACCCACTACATCCACAACTGTGATGACCGTGATCGGTGACGCACTGGTTGTATTGCTGATGAAGAAAATAGGATTTTCAGCCGGCGATTATGCCAAGAGACACCATGGCGGCTATTTGGGCGTGAAATCACGCGATGCTGCAAATAACGGGATGAAGGGACCCCCGCCAATTGGCGGGGTCTCAACATAAATAATCTGTTACAGTACGGAGGCTATTTTATCCGATTTGTATTTACCGGCCCGCAGTTTTTCCTGGACTTCGGCAAATGCATTAATGGTGTATGTAACATCCTCAAGTGTGTGTGAGGAAGTAGGTATGATTCTCAGCATAATTACATCTTTGGGAACAACCGGATAAATTACGATCGAACAGAATATCCTGTAATTCTCCCTCAGGTCAATCACCACATTGGTGGCTTCGGGTACCGACCCTGAAAGGAAAACCGGAGTGACCGGCGATTCGGTATTACCAATATTAAATCCCTTGGATTTGAAACCTGCCTGCAATGCCCTGGCAATGGTCCAGAGGTTTTCACGCAATTCCGGCATTGTCTTAACCAGTTCCAGCCGTTTTATAGCTCCCAGCACCATAGGCATGGGCAGCGATTTGGCAAACGTCTGTGAACGCATATTGTAACGAAGGAAATTTACCACATTTTCTTTGGCAGCGATAAAAGCACCAATTCCGGCCATAGATTTGGCAAACGTACTGAAATACAGATCAATCTCATCCTGAACCCCAAAATGTTCGCCGGTACCGGCACCTGTTTTGCCCATAGTACCAAAGCCATGTGCATCATCCACCAGCAAACGGAAATTGAATTTTTTCTTCAGTTCAACAATATCCTTTAATCTGCCCAGATCACCCGCCATGCCAAATACACCCTCGGTGATAACAAGGATACCTCCGCCGGTTTCTGTGGCAAGTTTAGTAGCCCGCTGCAGTTCCTTCTCGAGATTCTGAATGTTGTTATGGGGGTAAACAAAACGTTTGCCCATGTGCAACCTTACGCCATCGAGGATGCAGGCATGGGATTCGGAATCATATACGATAACATCATTTCTGTTCACAAGTGCATCAATGATGGAAATCATGCCCTGATACCCGTAATTCAACAGGAATGCATCTTCTTTTCCGACAAAATCAGCCAGCTGGTTTTCAAGTTCTTCGTGTTTTGTTGTCTGTCCCGACATCATACGTGCTCCCATCGGGTAAGCCATTCCGTATATGCGTGCAGCTTCGGCATCTGCTTTCCTCACCTCAGGATGATTAGCAAGCCCCAGGTAATTGTTAAGACTCCAGTTCAACACTTCTTTACCCCTGAACATCATCCTGGGGTTTATTTCACCTTCGAGTTTGGGAAACATGAAATACCCGTGTCCGACTTGTTGATATTGTCCGAGGGGACCTCTGTTCCTGTCAATCTTATCAAATATGTCCACGACAAATAGAAATTTAGTTAATAAAAAGTAACGTGCAAAAGTAGTTTTTTTTGAATTACTAACCACAGTACACCCTACAATTAAGTTTGCAGCCTGTAAAATATTAGCCTATTTCATTGAATTATACTAAAAAAATGTAACTTTGCGCGATGTTAAATAACAGGAACCATATTGCTGTAATTATTTTATTTACAGCATTTATCGCATCCTCCTGCTCGGGGTTCGAAAAAGTAATAAAAAGTGAGGATGTTAATTTAAAGTACTCCAAGGCTTTTGATTATTACAACAAGGGTGATTTTGTAAAAGCAGGAACAATTTTCGATCAGCTTGCCCCATTGACCCGCGGTACCCGGCGTGCCGACTCGATCTACTTTTACCAGGCCATGACCCAGTATAAGCTGAACGACTATATAATTGCCAGCCATTACTTCAGCAATTTTGTATCCATGTATGAAAATAGTGGCTTTATCGAAGAAGCGGCATACATGCAGGCTTATTGTTACTATCTTCAGTCCCCGAGGCCGGAACTTGACCAGTCAAGCACCTTCCAGGCGCTGGATGCATTCAGACTTTACATGTTAAGGTATCCTGGCAGTCCGAGGATTGCTGACTGTCAGCGAATCATAACGGAACTCAATGAGAAACTGATGGAAAAGGCCTTTATTTCAGCCAAGCTTTATTACAATGTGGAGAATTACAAAGCTTCCATTACGGCGTTAAATGCCTGTCTCTCGGATTATCCCGAATCGAATTACAGAGAGGAGATCATGTTTATGCTGCTTAAATCAAAATTTCTCCTTGCAGAAAACAGCATAAGGTCGAGGCAAACAGAAAGATATCAGGATACGGTGGATGAGTACTATTCTTTTATAACCGAATTCCCTGAAGGTAATTTCAAAAAAGAAGCTGAAACCATCTATCAGGATGCATCAAAAAATATAACTGAAACCGATTTAGAAACAAGCAATAATTAATGGAACAGAATACAGATTATAAGAAATCCAAAGCTCCTGTAACTACGGTTACCCGCGATCTTAATAAGCTCGAAGCCAAAACAGGGAACATATACGAGGGGGTTATCATTTGTTCAAAACGTGCCAACCAGATTTCCGTTGAGATCAAAGAAGAACTGAACCGTAAACTGGAAGAATTTGCCAATTATACGGATAACCTGGAAGAGGTATTTGAAAATCGTGAACAGATTGAGATCTCAAAGTTTTACGAACGGCTGCCAAAACATACCCTTATTGCCCTGGAAGAATTCGAAAACGATCAGATTTACGTACGCAAGACCGAGTAATAAATACATCTCCCCATGTTGAGCGGAAAAAAAATTCTGTTGGGGGTTACCGGAAGCATCGCTGCCTATAAAGCTGCTTTACTTATCAGGCTTCTTATTAAGGAAAAGGCCGAGGTTAAAGTTGTTATGACACCCCTGGCCAGGGAATTTATTACACCCCTCACCCTGGCTACTCTGGCAAAGAATCCTGTTCTTACTGACTTTTTTGATCCCACCAGCGGCAACTGGAATAATCATGTTGATCTTGGCATGTGGGCGGATGCCTACATTATTGCGCCTGCCTCGGCAAATACAATGTCCAAAATGGCACATGGAATTGCTGATAATCTGTTGCTTACCGCCTATCTTTCCGCACGCTGCCCTGTCTTCATTGCACCGGCAATGGATCTTGACATGCTCGGTCATCCCGCTACCCGGAGGAATATTGAAATACTCAGATCTTTTGGCAATATCATTCTCGAGCCTGCCACCGGTGAGCTTGCGAGCGGTCTTACAGGAAAAGGCAGGATGGAAGAACCCGAAACCCTCGTCGCTGTGCTTAAGGATTATTTTGGCTCTCCGGTTAAAAAAAAAATCCTCCGGAAACTCGCGGGTAAAACAATATTGGTCACGGCAGGGCCAACCTATGAACCTTTAGATGCCGTTAGATTTATCGGAAACTATTCTTCCGGAAAAATGGGATTTGCCCTGGCTGAGGCCCTGGCTGTTTCAGGTGCCCGTGTAATCCTGGTGAGCGGACCGGTTTCGCTTAAACCCGTGCATCCCGGAATAGAATACCTTCCCGTACAAACTGCACGGGAAATGCTTGACCAATGCCTCGGGTATTTTGAAATGACGGATGGGGCCATACTGTCCGCCGCTGTAGCTGATTTCAGACCCAAATCCCCTGTTAGTCATAAGATCAAAAGAAAGGACGAGAATCTGATGGTAGAACTCGAACCCAATCCCGATATCGCGGCAAGATTGGGTAGCCTGAAGAAAAGCAACCAGTTCCTGGCCGGTTTTGCACTTGAAACCGACAATGAATTGCAGCATGCCCGGGAAAAACTTGATAAAAAGAATTTTGATTTTATCGTACTGAATTCATTAAATGATAAGGGCTCGGGGTTCAATACCGACACTAACAAAATAACAATCATCAGCAGGAACAATAAAGCTGAATCCTTTGAGTTAAAATCAAAACAGGATGCAGCCTTTGACATTATTACTTATTTAGCCAATATGTTGCCGTGATGAAAAAATATATTATTCTCCCGATTCTTTTCCTTTGTTCCCTGGCAACTCCGGCACAGGAGCTTCGCTGTAACATTCAGATCACGAGCCAGCAGATCCAGGGGACCAACCGGCAGGTATTTCAAACCCTGCAGAGTGCCATGAATGAGTTTATCAACGGGCGGGCCTGGTCAAATTACAAGTTCTCGGCCAATGAACGGATCGAATGCAGCATGCTGATCAACATACAGGAAATGAGCGGCGCTGACCAGTTTAGAGGGACATTGCAGATTCAGGTAAGAAGGCCGGTATACAATTCTTCCTACAATTCGGTATTGCTGAATTATATTGATAATGATTTGGATTTCAGATATGTTGAGTTTCAACCCTTGGAATTCAGCGAAACTTCCCATCTTTCCAATCTTACCTCAATTCTCTCATTTTATGCCAATATTATCCTGGGTATTGATTTTGATACGTATGGTTTGATGTCGGGTAATGAGTTTTACCTGAAAGCCGAAAAAATAATGAACAATGCCCAGAATGCAGTTGAAAGGGGATGGAAAGCGGGCGAAAGCACCGGCCGCAAAAACCGTTACTGGCTGATCAGCAACATACTGAATCAGGATTACGCGCCAGTACGGGAATTCCTGTACCGTTATCACCTGCTGGGATTGGACGCAATGTATGACAAACTCGTTGAAGCGAGGTCTGAGGTGGCTGAAAGCCTTGTGTTGCTTCAGGATTTATACAGAAACAGACCTGATCCGTTCATGTACTTTCTTCAGGTGATTCTGGATGCCAAATCTGATGAATTTGTAAATATTTTTCAGGGTTCCATGGAGGATGAAAAACGGCGTGTCCTGGCTGTGTTAAATCAAATCGATCCGACCCACGGAGACAAATACCGAAAGATTATGACTTCAACGCCATAATGTTTTTTACTATCTTGCATAAATAATTCATTCGTTTATGCTTTGTAACCTGGTGGTTGAAAATTATGCCCTTATCAGCAAACTTGAAATTGAATTCATGCGGGGGCTTACTATAATTACCGGGGAAACCGGAGCCGGAAAATCAATTCTTCTTGGCGCCCTTTCACTCATCCTGGGCAAGCGTGCGGATTCAGGAGTACTGTATGATAAAGGGAAAAAGTGCATCGTTGAAGGAACATTTGATGTTTCGCGTTATGACCTGAAGTATTTCTTTACCGGGCATGAAATTGATTACGAAGATCAGACGATCATTCGCAGGGAAATATCTTCTGCCGGTAAATCAAGAGCTTTTATCAATGATATTCCGGTAACACTTGAAGTTCTCGGAGAACTGGCTGCAAAACTGATTGACATACACTCACAGCATCAGCATCTCAACCTGGCAGACAGCCTTTTCCAGATGAACGTACTGGACAGTTACGCGCAGGCTCAGGATTTGCTTTCTGAATACTTGTTTCATTTTCACGAATACCAAAACCTGAATAAAAGGTTCCGGGAATTGTCGGATATTGCCGGACGTACAAAATCCGAACTTGATTATCTGGAGTTTCAGTTCAGGCAACTCGAAGAGGCGCATCTTACAGAGGGAGAGCAGGATGAGCTGGAGCTCGAGCTGGAGAAACTAATGCACGCCGAAGACATTAAAACAGGGTTATCCGGAATTACAACGTTGCTGCAGGGTGATAACATGCCTGTCCTGCAGCAGTTGAAAGATTGCCTTGGTCTCATAACCCGGATCAGCAAATATCTCCCCGAAGGTGAGAACCTGAAGGAACGGATAGAGACCGGTTATATTGAACTGAAGGATATCGCACAGGCACTGGATAATATGAATAACCAGCTATACCTCGATCCCGCCCGGCTGACCCAGGTGAATGACCGGCTGACGCTGCTTTACAGTCTCGAAAAAAAACACGGGCTTGACTCTGTCGGGGAATTGATAGCCCTCCGCAATAAGATCAGTGACAACATCCTGGAAATCAATAATTATGACAATACGCTCGGGGACCTGCAAAAAGAACAAGAACAAAAAAGACTGGTGCTTAATGATTATTCTTCCCGGTTGAGCGTTCTTAGAAAGAAATCATTAGTACCTTTCGCAGATAAAGTCAGCGGGATGCTTCGTGAAGTTGGAATTCCCAATGCCGATTTCAGGGTTGAGCACATCAAACTCGAAGAATTCTCGGATCATGGAACCGATAAATTCCGGTTTTTGTTCTCAGCTAATAAAAATGCACCTCCACAGGATATCTCCAGGGTTGCATCGGGTGGTGAATTATCGCGGCTCATGTTATGTATCAAATCACTTATGTCCGATTCCGAAGGATTTCCCACCATCATATTTGATGAAATTGACACCGGGGTTTCCGGTGAAATAGCCGAGCGTGTGGGAAACATTATCATACGCATGTCCGAGCGTATGCAGGTGATCAATATCACCCACCTGCCGCAGGTTGCCAGCAAGGGCAAACAGCACTATCTTGTCTATAAGACCGACGAGGATAAGTCCACCGTTACACGGATGAAGTTGCTTTCCCCTGAAGAAAGACATATTGAAATCGCCAGGATGTTAAGTGGTGAGGAGATCACCAGTGCTGCCCTTGAAAATGCCAGGGCGCTCCTGGGTAATTGAGAATAGTATATCTTTGCACTCTGAATTAAAAACCGATATTATGGCTTATAATCTTCTGAAAGGCAAAAAGGGTATAATCTTCGGCGCACTCAATGACAGGTCGATTGCCTGGAAAGTGGCTGAAAGAGCATATGCTGAAGGTGCACAGATAGTATTAACCAATACCCCTGTTGCCATGCGTCTTGGAGAAGTAGATGCCCTGGCAAAAGCATGCGACAGTATTGTGGTACCGGCTGATGCCACCAACACCGAAGACCTGGAAAACCTGGTAACGAAATCTATTGAATTCTTCGGCGGCAAGTTCGATTTCCTGCTTCATTCCATCGGCATGTCACCGAATGTCAGAAAGGGTATCCCGTACGATAACATCAATTATGATTTTTACCTGAAAACACTCGACATTTCTGCCTTGTCCTTTCACAAAGTCATACAGGTATGCCGTAAAATGGATGCCATAAACGACTGGGGCTCAATCCTGGCATTGTCGTATGTGGCCGCTCAAAGAACGCTCTTCGGATACAATGATATGGCTGATGCCAAGGCTTTGCTGGAATCAATCGCACGCAGTTTCGGATACATTTATGGCCGGGAAAAACATATAAGGATCAATACAATTTCACAATCCCCCACCCTTACCACAGCCGGCAGCGGAATATTCGGGTTTGATTCCCTGATTGACTTTACCGAGAGGATGTCACCGTTGGGCAATGCATCGGCGGATGATTGTGCCGATTATTGTGTGACACTTTTCTCTGACCTCACCCGGAAGGTCACCATGCAAAATCTTTTCCACGATGGAGGCTTTAGCAGCATGGGTATGAGCGAAAGGGCCATGACACAATATGACAAGAGCTTCAGGGAATGCCCGTAAGTGATTACCGGGAATTAACCTCACTCCCTTCAGGGATCTAACGGCAGCGTTCAATATAATCCCCGGTGCGTGAATCAATTCTGATGTGGTCGCCGATGTTGATAAAAAGGGGTACTTTTACCTGGGCCCCTGTTTCAATGGTGGCCGTTTTCAGGGTCCGGGTTGCAGTATCACCTTTCATGCCAGGTTCTGTATAGGTTACTTCCATTTCAATGCTTACCGGTAATTCTGCTGAAACAGGATCTTCCCCGTCAAAATAGATCTTGATGTTCATTCCCTCTTTCAGCAAAAGAATACCTTCCCCAATGGTTTCCCTGGGAACATGTATCTGATCGTAAGTTTCAATGTCCATGCAAACCACACTGTTGCCATCGACATACAGAAACTGGTGCTCCTTAAAATGAACCCGTACAATTTCCATTTCATCATCCGGACGGAATCGCTGCTCGATCAGTTTGCCCGATTTAAGGTTTCGCATTTTCACCTGATAAAAAGCCCTTAAATTTCCAGGGGTACGATGCTCATATTCAAGAACCTGAGAAAGTTCACCATTGTATCTTACAAAAGTCCCTCTCGAAATATCTGATACTTTACCCATAAAATAAAATTTTGCGCAAATTAAACGAAATAATTTCACTTTTTCACCAATATTTCCTTATAAGCCAGCATTTCGTCACGGTACCTGGCAGCTTCAATAAAATTAAGATCCGAAGCAGCTTTCTCCATTGATTTTCTGGCGGTTTCCATGGCTTTTTCAAGGGCCGGTCTGGTCATGTACCGGACCACAGGATCCGCGGCCACATCAATTTTCCGGGGCTCTACATATGGTTTTTTCTCACCGGTTTTCCTGCGTATATCGCTTAATATGTTAGATGCCGCTTTGACAATCTGCTGCGGAGTTATGTTATTGGCCAGGTTGTAAGCCATCTGTCTCTCACGACGGCGGTTGGTCTCCTCAATTGTTCTTTGCATGGAATCAGTTACCGTACCTGCGTACATAATAACACGACCGTTAAGGTTCCTGGCCGCGCGTCCTGCTGTTTGCGTCAGCGACCTTTCCGAACGGAGAAACCCTTCCTTGTCCGCATCCAGGATCGCAACGAGGGCAACCTCGGGAAGATCGAGTCCCTCACGAAGCAGATTCACCCCAACCAGAACATCAAATGTTCCGTTCCTCAAGCCTTCCATAATCTCGATCCGTTCCAGTGTATCAATGTCGGAATGAATATACCGGCACCTGACCTGGAGACGAATGAGATATTTGGTGAGTTCTTCGGCCATTCTTTTTGTTAACGTGGTAATCAGAATACGGTCGCTGTTTTGGGTATGTAAGTGGATTTCCTTCATCAGGTCATCAATCTGGTTCAGACTGGGCCTGACTTCAATGACCGGATCCAGCAGCCCTGTAGGACGGATCAGTTGTTCCACGATCACGCCCTCACATTTTTCGAGTTCGTAGTCCGCCGGGGTTGCACTTACATATACCGTCTGTCCTACCAGGTTTTCAAACTCCTCAAATTTAAGGGGACGGTTGTCAATGGCGGAAGGCATCCTGAACCCGTATTCTACAAGCGTTTGCTTACGCGAATGATCTCCCCCGTACATTGCCCTTATTTGGGGAATAGTAACATGACTCTCGTCTATGATAGCAAGAAAATCATCCGGAAAATAATCGAGCAGGCAAAACGGGCGCTGGCCGGGCGTCCGGCCGTCAAAGTACCGGGAATAATTTTCAATCCCGGAACAATAACCGAGTTCCTGCAACATTTCCAGATCATAAGTAACCTTGTCTTTCAACCTTTTGGCCTCGAGATGCTTTCCGTTTTCCTTGAAAAAATCTACCTGCCTGAACATATCGTCCTGGATCATTCTCATAGCCTGATGCATCCTTTCTTTGGTGGTGATAAAGATGTTGGCAGGATAGATATCAGCTTTCTCCATGGTCTCAACAGTTTTACCGGTAACGGGATCAAATGACCGGATCTCTTCAATTTCATCTCCCCAGAAACTGATCCGGTAAGCGTAATCGCTATAGGCCAAAAATATGTCCACCGTATCACCGGTTACCCTGAAATTTCCCCGGTTGAATTCGGTTTCATTCCGTGAATACAAACTGTCAACAAGTCTTCGAAGGAAAGCATTCCGGCTGATCTTGTCACCTTGTGCAATTGAAATTGTACTGCTGTGAAAATCTTCCGGATTACCAATACCGTAGAGGCAGGACACTGAGGAAACCACAATGACATCGCGTCTTCCCGAAAGCAATGATGACGTGGTACTAAGCCGCAGTTTCTCAATTTCATCATTTATCGACAGGTCTTTTTCAATATAGGTGTCGGTTACCGGAAGATAGGCCTCAGGCTGGTAGTAATCATAATACGATACAAAGTATTCCACCGCATTTTCGGGGAAAAATTGCTTGAATTCACCAAAAAGCTGTGCGGCCAGGGTTTTGTTATGACTTAGTACCAGGGTTGGCCGCTGGACTTTGGCCACTACGTTGGCCATAGTAAAGGTTTTTCCTGAACCGGTAACGCCTAGTAATGCCTGAAACCTAAGCTTTCTTTTCAGTCCCGCTACCAATTGTCTGATGGCTTCGGGCTGATCACCCGTAGGATAATAAGCGGAGCTCAGCTTAAATTCCATGTTCGTCCGGTGGTTAATCTATGTTTTCTATTCACAGGTCAAAATTAGTAAACCTTTTTTGGTAATCAGCACGTAAAAGAATTGTAAATTTAAAACATGGGGCCCTGCAAAAAAAGACCCTGAAGCATACATGATAAGAAAAAGACCCGGATTATTAAGGCATATCGCCGAACTCATCCTTCAGAACAAATCTCTAACGGCGGAAAATGAGAAATTGAACAGGCAATATGAATTGCTTGCCCATGAGGTGCATCAATATAAGGAATTACTATCCAGAACGGGAACCGCTAATACATCCGGATTGGGAATGCCCGAAAAAAGCAAATCGGTAGTACGGTATAAAACAGCTACGGTATTGTTTGCCGATGCGTTTGGATTTGAAAATTTTTCAGGGCATACCAATTCCAAACTACTGGTTGACAGCCTGGATGAAATTTTTATCATGCTGCAGAATATCGCATCAAAATATGAAATCAGAAATATCCGTACCATCGGCGATACACTGATGTGCATCGGAGGAATTCCCAGGAAAAACATTACCAACCCGGTAGAGGTATTGCTCGCAGCTGTTGAAATGCAATATTTTATCCGGGAATTGCAGCGATCAGGGGCCATCGGAAACATATGGAAACTAAGGATGGGCATACACACCGGAACCGTAATTGCAAATGTGAGCGGCAAAAAAAAGCATCATTACCAGGTAAAGGGAGAAACTGCCAATCTGGCTGCCCGAATCAGGCAGTTCTGTGAAAATGGACAGATCCTGATATCAGCTACCACCTATGAACTGGTAAAGGACCTTTTTTTATGTGAATACTTCAGCAAAATGCCTGTAAAATATCAGGGAGAGTTGCCCTTGTACCTGGTACACGGCATAAAACCGGAATTCTCACTGCAGGGGAAAGGCATTATTCCAAACAAGAAATTCAGTATCAGGTTCGGCCTGATACAGTTCACCGACCTGCAGGAACTTGTGCTCGACAAGCTGGAAAGGGAATTGCCACAAAACCTTTTTTATCACAATATCAAACATACCGTTGATGTTGTTACCCAGGTTGAATTGATCGGCCTGGGCGAAGGGGTTTCGGATGAGGAACTGTTGATGTTAAAAACTGCAGCCTTGTTCCACGATACCGGTCATACCATCTCCTATACCAATCATGAATATTTCAGCACGCTGGTAGCCAGGGAAATTCTGCCGGAATATTATTTTACCGGTTCACAGATCGATACAATATGCGAATTGATCATGGCAACCAAATTGCCTCCGGATCCGAAAAATACACTTGAACAGATCATGTGTGATGCCGACCTCGATTACCTCGGGCGCAGCGATATGATCCCTGTTTCCAATACACTGTATCTGGAACTGAAGGAACGCTCGATGATCAAATCGATGAATGACTGGAACAACCTGCAGATCAAATTTATTTCCAGGCATCAATATTTCACGGTTACAGCCCGTAACCTACGCGAAGTTAATAAGCAGATGCAGATTGAACGGATCAGAAGCCTGATTCCTGAAGAATAATAAAAGGTAACGGCAATCGGCAACCGGTAATCGTTTACTTTTATTAAATTTGCCTATAACAAATTACCTGCCCCATGAACAACAGGTACATAGGCATGCGCCTTACCTATTTTCTGTTATCAATAATGCTGCTTCTGTATGGGTTGATCATTGCCAAGGACTTTTTGTATCCCCTGGCTTTCGGCATATTGATTTCTTACCTCCTTCTTCCCATTGTCAACTATTTTGAAAAGAAAGGATTGCCGCGCATTGCAGCTATTCTGATTACCATCATCCTTGCGATCATCCTTACGGGGATAATTACAGTATTTGTTCTTAAAAGGATCAGTCTTTTTATGGATGAATTGCCCCTGTTCAGGGAAAAAACGATCAGTCATATCGAAGAATTGCAGCATTTTATCGAGGGCGAATTCGGTATTCCGGCAGAACGTTTAAAGAATTTCCTCCTCAGCCGTATTTTCGATATAGGCTCCCAATCCGGAAAAGTATTTTCAACCACCACAGGTACCATATTCGTTATTTTGATGCAACCTGTGTATGTATTTCTCTTCTTATATTACCGTACTAAGTTTGCCTACTTTTTTTTAAAGGTTGTCGGCAGGCAAAACAGGATGATTGCTGTGGGTGTTCTTCGCGAGATTGCCCTGGTTGTTACCCGGTACATGCTTGGCGTTGCTACCGTTGTGCTGATCCTATGCGTTTTCAACTCCCTGGGCTTGTTGATAATTGGTATAAAATTTCCGCTGCTGCTGGGTGTAATATCTGCCTTTTTCAGTTTCATTCCTTATTTTGGTAATTTCATCGGCGGATCCATACCTTTTGTTTTCGCTTTACTCACCATGGATTCATCGGTATATGCCATCAGGATAGCCGTTTTCGTATATTTCATTCATTTTTTCGAAAATAATATACTTTCACCCAATATCGTAGGGAATAACGTACGGATCAATCCCTTTGTTATCATCCTCGGCCTCATCCTGGGTGCGTTGATCTGGGGATTGCCGGGCATGCTGGTTGCAATACCCTTTCTGGCTATGCTGAATATTGTCCTTAAGAAAGTTCCAGGTATGCAGCCTTATGTCTACCTGCTGGGAACCCGCGGTACCCGCAGGCATGCACTAACCATTGAAAATCTTCGCAGATTTGCGGCAGGTATTAAATCCAAATGGCGCAAAAATAATTTTAGTAATACGAAATCAGGAGAAAAGTAAGGTTGCGGGTCGGATCAGTCGGTTTCAATAAAATTAAACTTGATTTCCAGGATTGACTCGTAGTATTCGCCTCTTTCCATTATATCATCATCTCCTTCTTCGTAATACCAGTTGATGGTGAGTTTACGACCTTTCCTGACAATTTCAGCCAGTGCCCTGAGAATATGGAGGAGTGCCTTGGAAGATCCGCTGTTAAAATATTCCAGCTCAATATCAACCGTAGTGGATTCAGGCGGGTTCTGACTATAAAAGTATACCCACTCGAAAAGATCATCGTAAAATTTCGAAGCATCTTCGGGAATGGAACGTCCGCTAATCCTGATTTTGCCATCAGCATAAAAGGCAATCTCAGGTGTTTTTTTTGTACTCTCGATCAGCAGATTATCCATAATTGACGAAAATAGAGCAGCACTTAACACCATTGGCTGTAAGCCTTGTGAAACATAAATTTACCGCACAGATTACAAAAAATCCATAAGCGTAACAAATTTATAATAAATATTGGTTAAGTCGCAAGGCCGCACTCCTAAAAACTTATGAATTTGTCCTGTTGCAGTACAACTGAATATCAGCTGCTTTGCTTAAAAGCAATGTATCCTCTTATAATCCGTATTCGTTGGACCTTGTGCATGTTTAAGCCAAAATTGACCAACGGCATGATAATATTGACGAATGGATTTATAAACAGGGCTCCTACAGGTGATCAAAGCGGGCCACAGGGGTAAGGTCAAGGGATGAAAAATGACCTTTGAGATACTTAAAATAACCCGATATAGCAATCATCGCAGCATTATCTGTAGCATATTGCAATTCAGGTATATACACATTCCAATTCTTTTTTGTTCCCAGGTTGCGGACAGCTTCACGCAGACATGAATTGGCGGAAACACCTCCGGCCACTGCAATTTCATTTATCCCTGTTTCTTTGGCTGCCCTGACCAATTTATGTGTCAGGGATTCGATTATGGCATGCTGAATGGAGGCACAAAGATCGTTGAGGTTATTCCGGATAAAATCCTGATCCTCCTTCAACCTGTCCCTCAGAAAATATAAAAAAGATGTTTTAAGCCCGCTGAAACTGTAATCCAGGCCTTTAATAACAGCTTTACTGAATTTAAATGCCAGGGGGTTTCCTTCACGGGCAAATTTGTCAATCAACGGCCCCCCCGGGTATGGCAGGCCCATTACCTTGGCACATTTGTCGAAGGCTTCCCCGGAAGCATCATCAATGGTTTGTCCGATAATTTCAAGTTCAAGATGATCCTTCATCACCACCAGTTGCGTATGGCCGCCAGAAACAAGCAAACACAGAAAAGGAAAAGCCGGGAATCTCATTTCTTCTGATTTCCGGGTAATGAACACCGAAAGAATATGTGCATGCAGGTGATTAACGTCGATCAGCGGAACATCCAATGCCAGGGACAAACCCTTGGAAAAGGATGATCCTACAAGCAGGGCACCCATAAGTCCGGGTCCCCGGGTATAAGCAACAGCAGAGATTTCTTTGATGGATTTGCCTGATTCCTGCAATGCTGCATCCACAACCGGGATAATGTTTTGCTGATGAGCCCGCGAGGCCAGTTCAGGTACAACACCGCCGTATTCCTTGTGTACCTGTTGATTGGCTATGCGGCTCGAAAGAAGAATTCCGTTTTCTACAATGGCAGCCGCAGTATCATCACAGGAAGACTCTATTCCCAGAATCGTAACTTTCATTTATGCCAGCATTTATACCCGATAAATCGCGAAAGATTAAACTTTTTTTGCAATTTTTGCGTTGTGAACATATGCGAAGCCGCAAAATTATTAAAAAGTTCCTACAATTAACAGCGATTTTGCTGTTGTTGGTTTTTGCCTTTCCGGCAACTGCATTTTTATTGCTCCAAAGCAGCCGTATTCAAACCCGACTTGCCAACCGGATCATGCTGACCGTTTCGGAAAACCTGAATACAAAATTTACCATCGGTAAGATTGATATTGCTTTTCTATACCGAATCAGGCTTAATGATGTGTATCTTGAGGACCTGGCAGGAGACACCCTGCTTTATGTTGAAAACATGACCACGGGTATAAGATACATTAATCCGTTAGCAAGGGAAGTCACCATAAGCAGCATAAATTTTGATAAAGCCTTAGTGGGATTGGCAATCGATTCTGCCGGAAATCTGAACCTGCAGTATTTTATAAATAAGCTTCAGGGTGACGGCAAGGGAGAAGGAGGCTGGGAAGTTAAATTCAACAACCTGAGGCTGAATGACAGCAGATTCTACCTGAGAAATTATATTCGGGAAACGGTTGAATCCGGGATTAACTTCACCAATTTGCGGATTACCGGGATGGATGCCGATATAAAAAGGTTTAAGCCTTCCAAAGACTCGCTGTCTTTTTACATCAAATCACTCCGGTTCAATGAAAGCAGCGGATTTATACTCAGCAG
Organism: Bacteroidales bacterium; assembly: GCA_035258345.1. Classification (GTDB taxonomy): domain Bacteria; phylum Bacteroidota; class Bacteroidia; order Bacteroidales; family UBA10428; genus UBA5072. Next base: position 37,351 of record DATEVU010000089.1, on the reverse strand, counting down.
GCTGTCGGGGGAGTTCAGCCAGAGCAAAAAGTTTTTGTCGTTCCGCGATGTATCGCTCCTTACCCCTGATTCCCATATTGAAGGTGATGAAATCACATTACGTTTTTATGACTGGGGTAAATTCAAGGCCGATTCATTCGTACATCATGTCAGGTTGCGTCTCATGCTTTCACAAAGCCGTGTCAACCTGAGCGATATAAGTTACTTCGCTCCTGCTCTCAGCAATACAAACCAGGTAATAACCTTTGCCGGTGAAGTCACCGGTCCGGTGAGCAACCTCAAGGGGAAGAAACTTGAAATCGGTTTCGCCAACAACACCGTGCTGAAGGGTGAATTAAACCTTGAAGGCCTGCCTGACATACGGGAAACTTTTATTTATGCCAACATAAAGGAGTTTACCACTACTTCATACGATCTGAAAACATTGAATTTACCGGGACAACATACACTTAAAATCCCCGAACAGCTCAACAAACTGGGATTGATTTCCTACCAGGGCAAGTTCACAGGATTTTTCAACGATTTTGTGGCCTACGGAAAATTTAATTCCGCGCTGGGCATCATTAATACAGATATTCTTTTCCGGCCTGATACGTTGAACTATATCGATTTCGAAGGAAAGTTCACGGCAGAGGATTTTGATCTTGGCACCTTGCTTGATGAAGGTAAGAATTTCGGTAAAATCAGCCTCTCTGCCAGCGTAAGTGGTGTAAGTTCCGCCGGGCGATCCATTGATGCCACCTTAAAAGGTGTTATTCAACGGTTTGAATTCAAACAGTATGAATATACCAATATCAGGCTATCAGGAAATCTGAAAAACAAAACGTTCAACGGATCCGTCAATATTAATGATCCAAATATTGAGCTTGAATTTTTGGGCCGGGTGAATTTATCCGATTCAATTCCGGAGTTTGATTTTACGGCCAATGTTATCGAAGCAAATCTTTATGCACTGAACCTAAACAAGTCAGATCCGGATTTTACTTCCACCTTTTACCTGATTGCCAATGCAAGAGGCAATTCCATAAATAACCTGCATGGTGAAGTCAAGCTGCTTAACTCTCTGTTTACCAAGAAAGATCAGCAGCTTCAGATATATGATTTCAGTATAGTTGCGGGCAACAGGGACGGTATGAACTATCTTCAGCTCAGGTCCGATGTTATAGATGCCGATCTGTCCGGAGATTATGAATTAAGCAAAGGGAATGAATCACTGCAGCAATTGTTGTATTCCTACCTGCCGGCGCTTGTTGATACTGTGATTACCGGGCAGGAAACTCTGAAAAACAGCATTAATCTCACAGCAACGATAAAAAATGCGAAACCCCTGTTTGATTTCTTTTTGCCCGGGTATTATCTTGCCGACAAGACTGAATTGGCCTGCACCTATAAGGCTGGCAGCAAGGAACTGATGATACGGTTGAATTCTCCGGAACTTACAGCAGGAAGTATTACATGGAATGACATAGACCTTAATGTAACCGGTGATGGCACTTCGCTGGATATTGAGGCAGGCGGTAAAAAGCTTACTCTTGCCGGCAGGATCAACCTGGAAAATTTTACGATATTCACCAATGCAGGAGCTGACACGGCAGGAATTCTTGTCAGGTGGAACAATTGGCAGGATGACCAGTACAAAGGAAGCCTGAGAGCCATGGCTGAAATTCACAGGGTTTCCGGAAAAGATCAGCCTTATTTTGACATCAACCTTTTTCCTGCCAGTATCGTTGCAAATGACACCGTTTGGGAAGTTAAACCAGGTAAGATCCGAATCGACAGTACAAGTACCACCATTGAGAACCTGATGGTATTCCATAACAGCGAATTCTTCAGGCTGAACGGCGTTATATCCGAAAAACCCGAAGATGAAATGGACCTGGAATTTAACCGGTTTAACCTGGGCAATCTCAACGGCATTTCCCTATCGTCAGGATTCAAACTGGGAGGTGTATTAAATGGCAGGGCTTCTGTGTCAAATGTTTATAAAAATGTCCTGTTTACGAGCCTCCTGAATATCGACAGTTTGATGATCAATGACGAAGTACTTGGTAACACCCAGATCAGATCAACCTGGGATGACAGCCGGAAGGCTGTGGACGTAAATGCACATGCCATGCGTGATAATCTTAAAACTTTTGAGATTCAGGGTGAGTATAAACCGGCGGGTCAGGGTAAACTTGATTTTAACCTGTCACTGGATAAACTCCGTCTTAATCTGTTCAACCCATATGCCAACAGTATATTCAGTGACCTGCGTGGCCTGGCTACCGGTAAAGCAACTTTATCAGGAACAATCAAACAGCCTGTTTTAAACGGGGAGTTAAATCTCCAGAAAACCGCATTCACAGTTAACTACCTGAAGGCCCGCTATAATTTCACGGAAAAAATCCTGATCGAAAACAATAATATCTATTTCAAAGACATCCGGATATATGATCCAAAGGGAAATTCTGCCTATTTAAACGGCGCTATACGAAACAGGTATCTGAAGGACTTCCGTTTTGATCTGAATATCCGTTCGGAGGATTTCCTTTGCATGAATACCACGCAACTCGATAATAAAATGTTTTATGGAACTGCTTATGCCACCGGTGTTATAAAGATTTTCGGACCGCCAAAAAACATGAATATCGATATTAGAGCCACAACGTCTAAAAACACCAGCATAAAAATACCACTGTCCAACGAAGGCGAACTGAATAAGTACAATTTTATTACAATGACTAATGATTTTGCTGACACAGAAGTTGAATTCAAAACCCGGAATTATCAGGTTGACCTTTCGGGATTGCAGATCAATATGATCCTTGAAGTAACGCCCGATGCGGAGGTTCAGATTATTTTCGATCCCAAACTGGGAGATATCATCAAAGGCCGTGGTAACGGCAATCTCGACATGAAGATAAGCACGTCCGGTAATTTTGTAATGTATGGTGAATACATTATCGAGGAAGGGGATTATTTATTCACGCTGCAGAATTTCATAAACAAGAAGTTTACCATTGAATCGGGTGGAAAGATCCTTTGGACAGGAGATCCCCTGGATGCCACCATCGATATTGTTGCCAATTACCGCACCAGAGCTTCACTCAGCGATCTACTGGGCACAGATGATGAACGCAGCAGGACAAAAATCCTGGTGGATGACAGGCTTACCATGACCGGCAAACTGATGTTGCCCGACGTCAAATATGATATATTTCTTCCGAGCTCAGATGAGGCAACCCGGCTTATTTTAAGCAACGCCATACATTCCAGTGAGGACCTGAATAAGCAATTCATTTCATTGCTGATACAAAACCGTTTTGTACCCTACAATCCGGGGGGCCATTCATCAGGGAGTTCTTCGGGCTCCGGCTATTCCAATGCCGCAGGTGTAAATGCAAGTGAATTCCTTTCGAATCAGCTTAGCAACTGGTTGTCACAGATAAGCAACGATGTGGACGTAGGTGTAAATTACCGTTCCAACCGTGAGATGAAGAGCGATGAAGTTCAGGTAGCGCTTTCCACACAGCTTTTCAACGACCGTCTGACCATTAACGGAAGCGTGGATGTTGCCACCAATGCTGCCGCCTACGCATCGGACAATATTGTCGGTGAATTTGACATCGATTATAAGATTACTAAAAACGGGAAATTCAGGATAAAAACCTACAACCATGCCAACAACGATATGCTTTACGAAAATGCCTCGTATACGCAGGGTCTGGGTGTATTCTACAAGGAGGAATTCAGTACCTTTGGTGAACTCATGAGAAGATACTGGAGGGCTGTTTTTGGTGTTAAGGAGGAGGAAGTTGCAGAAACCGCAGAATAACTAAACATTGCGGTTAATAACTAAGTTGGCAAAATAATAACTTCTATTTATCGTTTTAATAATTTTAGCAAATTTTAATTAATCCCATATGTTTCTTTTATTATTACAGAATGTAGCTGCCAGCAGTGCCGATAGCCTCGCTTACAGTACCGGCGTCAATGAAAATCCTGTTTCTTACTTCGATCTTGCCTTCAAGGGCGGCTGGGTAATGATCCCGATTGCCATTTTATCGGTAATCGCGGTTTATATCTTTTTTGAACGCTTTGTTGCGTTACGCCATGCTGCTAAAATTGACCAGAATTTCATGAACCGGATAAAGGACTACATCCACGACGGGAAGATTGAATCAGCCACCGCCCTGTGTCAGTCAACCGATAATCCACTGGCACGTATGATCGAAAAGGGAATAAACCGGATCGGTCGTCCGCTGAATGATATCAATACAGCAATAAACAATGTGGGGCAGGTGGAAATATTTAAGCTCGAAAAAGGACTGGCCATACTTGCTTCCTGCGCAGGCGGGGCACCCATGATTGGATTCTTCGGCACTGTGCTTGGCATGGTTAAGACCTTTATGGACATGTCGAGCGCCGGAAACAGCCTGGATGTAGGTGTACTTTCCAATGGTATTTACATAGCACTGATTACCACGGTGGGAGGATTACTGGTTGGAATACCCACCTATTTTGCCTACAATTATCTGGTTACCAGGGTTGAGGTACTTGTGAACATGCTTGAATCATACTCCATGGAATTCATGGATTTGCTGAATGAACCTGTGAAGAAATAATTTTTCCTTTGATATTTTTACCCTATGGCATTGCGATCCAGAAATAAAGTTGAAGTAAGCTACAGCGTTGCCGGTATGACTGACATTATATTCCTGCTGTTGTTGTTTTTTATGCTTACCTCTACCCTGATCTCCCCCAACGCGGTTAAATTGTTGCTTCCGCAAAGTAACAGTCAGTCTTCCAACCGGCCCATTACAACTGTGTCAATAACCCGGGATATAGTCTTTTATATTGAGAAAACCCGGATAGATATTTCACAGCTCGAACTCATGCTCAGGCAGAAGATAGGCAACACGGAAGATCCTACCATCGCCATTCATGCCGACCGGTCGGTACCGATTGAATATATCGTTGAAGTGATGAATGTTGCCAGGAGAAATAATTATAAGGTAATTTTGGCCACCAGCCCGGAAACCAAAAATTAGCATCCATGACAGAAAGGCAATATGGCATACTGGGAACCTTTATTGTTCACAATATTATCTTGCTGATCCTGCTGTTTACCTATATTACCCTCTCAAAACCAGCACCTTCGGAAGGCGGGATCCTTATTAATTTCGGTGATGTGGAAACGGCAGGAGGCCCTGCTGAACTGCCCCTGAACAATCAGCCCCAGTCAGCCGCCAATCCTCCGGAACAACAAACTTCAACAAACAGGGAAGAAGGATTGCTGACGCAGGATTTTGAGGAAGCTCCGGCTGTAAAGCCCGCCACGGTAAAGAAGGAGACCGTAAAAAAACCGGAGCCAAAGACGGTTCAGACTAAACCGGCTGTTGTTGAAAAACCTGTGGAAAAGCCACGCACGGTCAATACCAAAGCATTGTATTCAAACAAAGGTCAGTCGGCCTCGGAAACCGGCACCTCCGAAGGCATTTACAAGGGTACTGGTAATATGGGAGATCCAACGGGCACTCCGGAATCAGACAATTATTCAAAAGGCCTGGGTGGTTCAGGAATAGCCTTCAACCTCAATGGACGCAATCCGATCCATCTCCAGAAGCCTGCTTTTAATGTGCTCAAGGAAGGGATAGTAGTGGTTGAAATAACCGTTGACCGTACCGGTAAGGTTATTGGTGCAACGCCCGGCGTGAAAGGATCAACCATTGTGGATAATACCCTGTATGCAGCAGCAAAAAAAGCAGCGACAGAATCAAAATTCAACCTGAAAAATGATGCACCGGAACGTCAGGTCGGAACAATTACTTACCATTTCAAGCTGCAGTGATCAGAAAAATATCAGTTGAACAGCAGAAACCAAAAGAGCTGCCAGCAATACATACCTGATAAATACAGGCCCCCGGGACAGGGCTGTTCTTGTACCCAGCCAGGCTCCGGTTACACTTCCTATCGAAAGTATCAAGCCGGCTTTGTAATCAACCTGATTACCAATAATATAAATTGTAAGTGCGAAAGGAGTGTATAGAAACACCAGCAAGTTTTTAATTGCATTGGCCTTCACCAGATCAAGACCTGCACCCATAACCAATCCTGCCAGCAAAAAGAAACCTACACCGGCCTGAACAAATCCCCCGTATACACCGATAAAGAAAAACAACACGAAATTCAGCCACGAGGAGGCCGGAATTCCCTTTCCTGATTTCCCCTTTAGCCAGGTGTCGGGTTTAAACAGAATGATAAAGAACATTACTACCAGCAATATGCCTATGGCCCTTTCCATCACCTTACCGCTGATGGAGATTGCAATTAGCGCACCGGCAACTGATCCGAGCACTGAGGGTATTCCGAGCCGGACGCCGGTTTTTGTATCCAATGCACCCTGCTTTCTGAAACCCAGCGAACCCACAAGGCTTTGCAGCATAATGGCAATGCGGTTGGTACCATTGGCAACAGTGGGGGGCAAACCGATAAACATGAGCAATGGAAGGGTCAGCAGGGAACCACTCCCGGCCAATGTATTAATAAAGCCGGCAACAATGCCGGCACCAATTATTAAAAGGTACTGATACCATTCCATATGCGGGAAATTCCGGGTACGATTTGCAAAATTGCCCTTTTACCAGGCGAACAGGGGATAATCTTTCATCAGATTGTTAACCTTTTCCCGAACTGTGCTGATAACCTTTTCATCATCGATGTGCATGATCACCTCATCGATGAGTTCCACCACGGTTGCAATGAGATCCTCCTTTGCACCCCGCGTGGTAATGGCAGGTGTTCCAATCCGCACACCTGAAGTTGTGAAGGGCGTTCGTGAGTCAAACGGCACCATATTCTTGTTCAATGTAATATCGGCTTTAACCAATGTGTTTTCCACCATTTTACCCGTTATTTCAGGAACCTTGGTCCGCAGGTCAATGAGCATGGAATGATTATCGGTACCGTTTGAAACCACCTTGTATCCTTTGTCAATGAAGCACCTGGCCATTAAGGAAGCATTCTTCTTCACCTGCAGGATATATTTTCCGTAAGAATCGGTTAGGGCCTCACCAAAGGCCACCGCTTTGGAAGCGATCACATGCTCCAGCGGACCGCCCTGTGTTCCCGGGAAAACTGCAAGATCAAGCAGATTCGACATCATTTTGATCTCTCCTTTGGGAGAAGTATAACCCCAGGGATTGGGAAAATCCTCACCGATCATGATCAGGCCACCGCGAGGACCGCGAAGTGTTTTGTGCGTGGTGGTGGTAACAATATGACAATGGGGAAAAGGATGGTTCAGTAATCCTTTTGCAATAAGTCCGGCCGGGTGGGCAATATCGGCCATCAACAAAGCGCCCGTCTTGTCAGCTATGGCCCTCATCCTTGCATAGTCCCAGTCCCGGGAATAAGCCGATGCCCCGGCAATGATCAATTTTGGCCGTTCCCTGAGTGCCGTTTCTTCCATGTTGTCATAATCCACACGCTCCGTGTCGGGATTCAGTGTGTAAGCTACCGTATGATAAAGGATCCCGGAAGAATTCACCGGCGAGCCATGGGACAGGTGTCCTCCATGAGACAGATCAAGACCCATAAATTTATCACCGGGATTAAGAACAGCCAACATGACTGCTGCATTGGCCTGCGCACCCGAATGTGGTTGCACGTTTGCCCAGGCTGCATTGAACAGGGCTTTTATCCTTTCAATGGCCAGTTCCTCTACTTCATCCACAACCTGGCATCCGCCATAATACCGTTTGCCGGGCAGGCCTTCTGCATACTTGTTGGTGAGGCATGAACCCATAGCTTCAAGTACCTGATCGCTTACGAAATTTTCTGAGGCAATCAGTTCAATACCATGCAGCTGGCGGTCATTTTCTTTTTTTATCAGTTCAAATATGCGGGAATCCCTTTCCATGGTGCGAGAATTAGATTTGTATCAAAAATAATGTTTTGTCGATGAGTAAAAAATAAATTACCCAATTGTTTATCAGAATTTTTATATAGGTTCTAGGCTGCAGGCTGTAAATCTAAAATCGTAATTTACATTTATTCGTCCGAAATTTCAATCAGCCATTTCCGGTAAAATGAAAACAGCTTCGACTTTGAAAGAAAGCCGATATATTCACCGTTATTGATCACCGGCAAATTCCAGGATCCGCTGTCCTCGAATTTCTTCATCACGCTTTCCATGGATTCACCGGGTGAAATATGATCGGGCGGGGGCTGCATAATGTCCCTCACAAATACCCTGTTGTACATATCGGTATTGAACATAATATGCCTGATAGTGTCAAGCAGCACAATCCCAAGCAGCATATTTTTACCGGTAAGCACGGGAAACAGATTTCGCTTTGACCGGGATATTGTTTTAACCAGTTTTCCAAGTGAATCTTCGGAAGATACGGCCAGGAAATCCTTTTCAATAACCTTATCCATTTCAAGAAGTGTTAGTACAGCTTTGTCCTTGTTATGGGTGATCAGCTCACCTCTTTTAACAAGCCTGTGATTGTAAATGGAATGTGGTTCAAAATATTTGCTGATAATGTAGGAAACCGTAGATGCAATCATCAGCGGAATGAACAGGCTGTATCCGCCGGTAACCTCTGCAATCAGAAATATCGCCGTTAGGGGTGCATGCATTACGCCTGCCATTACACCTGCCATGCCGGCCAATATGAAATTCCTTACCGGTATTTGAATAAAACTAAACAGGTTAAGGATCGTAGCAACCAGGTAGCCCGTAAAACCTCCCATAAACAGGGTGGGTGCAAAAATACCACCCACACCGCCACCCCCCGTTGTTGCAGTCATGGCGAAAGGTTTAAGCAATAGAATCAATATAATAAAAACACTGAATAACAACACATTATCCTGTTTTCCATAAAATAAGCTTCCCCGGGTGATAGCAGCTACATCACCTTCGAGCAACAGGTTAAGGGTACTGTATCCTTCGCCAAAAAAAGGAGGCAAAATAAAAATCAGCAGCCCGAGAACAATTCCTCCTGTCAGGAACCTGGTCCAGTTCTTTTTTATCTTTGAGAACAGGGATTCAGCAAAAATGGTGGTCTTAGTAAAATAAACCGATAATATCCCGCATACTGCTCCAAGCGATAAGTAATACGGCAGGTTGTGCATGAAGAATGTATCCGGCAGCGGTACATGGAGTGTGACCCCTTTATCGAGGAACAGGTATGAAATAGATGCGCCCGTCACGGCAGAAATCAACAGGGGCACTATTGACCACATGCTGATATCGAGCATCAGCACTTCGAGTCCAAATACCACTCCGGCTACAGGAGCTTTGAAGATGCCTGCTATTCCACCGGCCGCACCGCATCCGATCAGGGTGATTATGGATTTGTAATTCATCCCGAACATCCTGCCCATATTCGATCCAATTGATGAACCGGTCATAACAATAGGGGATTCAAGTCCCACCGAACCACCAAATCCAACGGTAAATGTCGAGGCTATTATTGAAGAATAGCTGTTGTGTTGTTTGAGGAAGCCTCCTTTTTTTGAGATTGAATACAATATTTTGGTGATCCCATGCCCCATTTCATCCCTGATCATGAACCGGACAAATAAAACAGTCAGCAAAATGCCGATCATGGGGAAAGCCAGGTATAAAAAGTTGAACTGCGCAACATCGCGCTGGTGGGAAACGAACTCATGGGTAACATGAACCGCGTTTTTCAGTAAAACAGCCGCCAGTCCGCTTATTATTCCAATAAGAAGGCTAAGCAGGTACATGAGCTGTCTGTGATTCAGCCGCCCTGTTATCCAACCGGTAATGAATCTCCTACTCAACATATAATACAAGCCCTTTTAAGTATTCGCCTTCCGGATGGTAAATGCTTACCGGATGATCAGGTGGTTGCACAAGCTGATGTAAAATTCTGACATGTCTCCCGGTATTCGCGGCAGCCGCAAATACCGATTTTCTGAAGTTTTCCCTGGTTACCACCTGTGAACAGGAAAATGTAAACAGGATGCCACCGCTGCGTATTTGTTCAAAAGCCTTGATATTAATCCGCTTATAACCCTGAAGCGCATTGTTCAGTGCATCCTGGCGCTTGGCAAATGCAGGCGGATCAAGAATAATTACATCATATGAATCCTGAATGGAATTCAGGAATCCGAAAGCATCATCTGAAAAGGCCTGATGCCTGTTTCCGGAACCGAAATTCAGGAAAACATTCTTTTCCGTAAGATCAATGGCCTGGGCAGAACTGTCCACCGAATGTACCGAGCTGGCCCCTCCTTTAAGCGCATACACAGAGAATCCTCCTGTATAGCAAAACATGTTAAGTACATCTTTTCCCCGCACGTAGTCCAGCAGCAACTTCCGGTTATCGCGCTGATCAATGAAGAAACCTGTTTTTTGTCCCGTAACCACATCAATCCTGAATTTGTTCCCATTTTCAACAACCTCAGCAACAGCCTGATCGCCTGCAAGGAATTCATTTTTAGCATTGAGTCCGGCTTTGCCCGGGATCGTATTTTCACTTTTATCATAAACAGTCAGCCGTGACGGTTGGTATATTTCCTGCAAAACGGCGGTTATCTGACTACGGAGGTAATACATCCCGACAGAATGCATCTGAATTACAGCCGTGCCATTATAATAATCAATGATCAGACCCGGTAACCCGTCACCTTCACCGTTAACCAGCCTGTAAACATTGGTATCCGGATTATCCGTCAGGGAAAGTGCTTTCCGCAGGTTCCAGGCAGCCTGAATTTTATCTCTCCAGAATTGAAAATCAGGTATAACCTGCTGAAACGAAAAAAGCCTGATTGCAATGGAGCCGATCTGGTAATGACCGGTTGCCAGGTATTCGTGATCGTTCGAGAATACCTCGGCTATGTCGCCTTCCTTTGGCGTTCCTTCGATCCTTTTAATGCCACCTGAAAATATCCAGGGATGCAACCGCTTTACCGATTGTTCCTTGCCTGGTTTAAGGATAATCTTTATCGTGGAATTCATTCGATTGGCAAATACATAGTAAGGATCAGGCATTCAATTCTCAAGTCGCTTAACCAGATCCTCATAAATTTTGCGACATACCCAGGCATCCGTGGCAGCATAATTGAGCTGTTCTGTATCCAGGGGGTCCTGCTCCCAGTTTGAAGTTTGGAATTTTTTGGAAATTCTAAACCCAAGCACATTGGCCACAAGCTTTTTCAAACCGTTATCCTCGATGCCAAATTGCTTGACAAACCGCTGCAGATCAACAAATCCTTCGGGACTAAACTGTTTGATCCTGTTAATGGCTGCCAGGTCATCCCGCAAGGCAACTCCAACTTTAATTATATTTTTATCTTCCAACATGTTAACAATAAATGACGGCAGGCTGATTTTGTTCAGCTTGAATAAAAACGCATGGTCATCAGTGGCAATCTGCAATAAGGCTACACTATGCATGCGACCTTTTTTAAAGGATGGTTTTGTTTCCGTATCAAATCCCAGGATGGTCTCCCTGGAGAGAATATGCCTTGCTTTCTCAAAAACTGAAGGATGATCGACCAGGCAAATGGTGCCTGGAAAACTTTTTACAGGCAGTGATTTGATGTATTCATCTTCTACGGCCCTGAAATATTGATTGTCATTCATCATCACCATAAACCTCTTCCTGATCATCAGAAAACCAGGGTTCTTCCTCATCCCTGAGCTGACTAAAATCTTCATCCTGCAAAGCCCTTGATCCGGCGGAATCCATATTATAAACCAGCTGATGGAGCGATGTCAGACCTTCAAGAAGCTTTGTGCCCAGGTTTTTTTCAAAACTGTTGCGGCTAAGCCATACCGCATCATTCATTGCCTGGGGCAGACCTACTTCATATAATTTTACATAATTTTTCACTTCCTCATATATATCCGTAAAACCTTCTGCCAGGCTGAAACTTATCAGTTCGGACTGGCTTGGACGGGTTCCCGGCGACATATGCGTGATCCCAAGAAAAATCTCTATTTTCTGCTGCAGGTTATCATGTATTTGCGCGTAATCATCCTCCCCGACAAATTTTTTTGGTTCCTCTTCATAACAATATTTCGGTGTCGGTAATAGTGCCCCTTTCATATAAAGCATGGGGAGCAATTGCTGCAGCCGGGAGAACAGCTCACCGGTCCGCAACTTAGAAGCGTCTTCGAGCAACAGGCAGTAATTACCGGCTGTTTCGATAAAATCCTTTACTACCGGACTATTAATATCTTCCATAGCCTTTTCATGTTTACGCGCATGTTAAGACAAAGGTAATATTTAAGTTGTAGAGGTTGTAAAAGTTACTCCAAATTTTCATCCTTCTTTACAGCCCGCAATCTGCCCAGTTTAATAAGAGCATCTTCGAGTGATTCATCCGGTTTGATGAAATTGTACTCACCCCAGAAAGAATCGTCATAACTTCCCACCTGTTCTGTGAAGAAGTCGTATACACGGGCAGTTTCCCTTAATCTGAACCGTCCTGTATTGACCGTGTCAATGTCGGTAACAGCCATTTCAAGGCTTGTAGCATATGTGTTGCCCGACAGCTGGTTACGGCTTCTTATTCTGAATTCGGTTTCACATTGAATCAGGTGGAGATAATACCTGCTTCCGCTCTGCCTGAACGCTATGCGATAATTTGCTTTAAGCATTTTTATCTTCAGGTGGGCCGGCTTTTTTACGATAAAAAGGTCCGTTGCCCTGTCCAGTCTTTCGTGATCGACATAAAATTCAATCCATTTAAAGGCAAGGTCTCTGACGCCAAGCAGTATCCTCCCCGAATAGTGGTTATTCATTGACATTTCCCTGGGCTTGAATTCTATTGCATAGTTGTCAACTCCGTTGTCAATTACGATATCGGCCAATCTATAACTGTAATCCTCAACATATTGGCCTGTCATAAAATCCGGAAGATTTTTTACCACATCCAATAGAATTGTGGTGTTTAAACCGGCTTTGAGTTTAAGCATAAGCGTATCGGCACGGTCAATGTCCTCGGATTTCCTGCCCTTCACGATTTTGATCTGGTCCGAAGAAAACGAAGGGCCATAACCCGGTTTAAAATTCTCGAGCAGTGCTTCTGAAACCATCAGATAATGATTCCCCCGCTTTATCGATTCCCGGTAAAATGAATTCAGAATAACTGGTTTTTGCGGGTAATTCTCATTGATTTTCCCGACAGCGGATTGTAACAGGGTTACCGGACTGAGTTTCCGGATAATCACTTCCTGGATTGAAACAAAATCGGTTTTGAGCAGGTATTCCTTACTGGTATTAACCAGGGATGCTACCGGTGCACTGAAGTTTTTGTATCCAATGCTGGAAATGTTCAGTGTGTCGGAAAGGAATTTTGAACTCAGCTTCAGGACAAATTGTCCATCGTCGTTGGAAATGATCCCCACCGTTTTACCGACCAGATAAATACTGGAATAAGGAATGGTTTGCCGGTCAGCTTTATCCAGCACTACTCCCCGGATCTCAAAGAAAAATACCGAATCGGTATGACTTTCGGCATTGATGGAAAGCACCTTTTGGGGTTGGTAAATAACAAGGTGCCTGCCAATTATGCTGAAACTAAGTGCCGGTTCAACCAGTGTTCGCCTGAGAACCTTTTCCAGTTCCTCATTTTCGGCCTTTAAGGATATGATCCGCTTTTTGTTAATTAAGCCCGAATTGTATGAAAAGGACAAGCCGGTGGCCTGTTCAATCATTTTCAGCGCAGTCTCTACTGTGCAAACCGTATCCGGGAGGGAGACCTTCTGATAAAGCAATGAATCCTGTGCATTCAGGGGAAAATAAATTAGGGTAAGAAACGAGAAGAATGAAATAATATTTCTTAATATTTTCATTTAGCCCGGATATGAATGCCTCATAGGCCTGTTCTAACGTGAAAGATAAATCTTGTTTTCGGATTTTTCAACTTTCAGGTGATTTTGTGTACAAATAACGTTCAATATTGTATCTAGCGGATCATTCTGGTACCGGTAACTGCCGTTTATCCGGGTAGAATCCAGTCCCGGCTCAAGACATACAATCTCAGCCTTGTAGACATTATTCAGAATCTCAACGACCTCCAGCAGTTTTGTGTCACTAAAATCCATGTTGCCGGTTCTCCAGGCAAGCTGGTTTTCATTACTAATCATTTCACTTGTGATCCCCTGTTGACTTATCGTACCGGAAAATCCCGGATTTAACACGATGCGGTTACGCTGGTTCCCGGTTTCGAATATTTCAACAATTCCCGTAGAAACGTATACTTCGACCTGGCTGTCACCCTTTTTTGCATTTACATTGAACGAGGTCCCAACCACCCTGATAGAAGCTCCATTTGCCCTGATCAGAAATGGTTTGTTCTTGTCAGGAGATACCTCAAAAAAAGCTTCCCCTTCAAGAGCAACCTCCCTGGTTTTCTGGTTGAATTTTTTTGAGTACGCCAGCCTGGTGTTGGCATTCAGATATACAGCGGATCCGTCGGGCAAGGTAATGTTTCTTACCCTGTCATTGGAGGCTGTTGACACCGTAATACTTCGTCCTTTGCTTGCAAGAAAAACAAGGGAAGCCCCTATAATCGCCAAAAACAACAAAGAAGCTGCAATGCGGAACGGGGTAATTAAATACCGGTTAGGTTGGGTAACAGGAATGACCTTCCGGACGGGTTCCTGAATTATATCATGATCAACAATCCGTTTGTGCAGTTTGTCCCAGGCATTATCCACATTAAATCGTACAGGTGCTGTATCCATTATCTTCTGATCTGACTTTAAATTATTAAATAGTTTCCGGTTAGCCGGACTTTTCTCCAGCCATTGCGCAATAACATCATTCCCCCCATCATTGGTTTCCCCGGCAAAATACTTTGCCAGTAAGTTCCAGTCGGTTTTTTCCTGCGCAAACATATCCTTGTTTTTTTTAGGCAACTTCAACATAATCTTTCAAATTTTTCCGCAGCATTTTGAGCGCTTTCCCCATATTAGCCTCCACGGTCTTCACTGAAATGGACAATTTTTCTGCAATTTCATGGTATTTGAGTCCTTCGAACCGGTTTAGTCTGAAGATCCTTCCACATCTTTCCGGCAGTGCATCAAGTGTTTGGTTTATAATTCCCTGTAATTCATTGATACTGGCCGATTCGTGTGGTTCGCTGTCAATTTCCGATTCATGATGCAGGTAATAATTTCTGTACTTTGTCTCCACCTGACGGTGCTCGATATATTTGAGGCACCGGTTGTGGACTGCTGAGAACAGATAAGATTTCACAGAAGAATTGATCTGCAGCTCCATTCTTTTTTCCCAGAGCTTATAAAACAGGTCCTGAACAATTTCTTCGGCAGTATCAGCATCTCCCATGAATTTAAGTGCATACGAGCATAGCATCTGGTAATATTGCCGGAACAATGCTTCAAAAGCATTCAGGTCACCGAGTGATATCTGCCTGAAACTATCGGGTTCCACCTGTCTGATCATTCCCTGTGTATTTGGACCATCTACTCAAAGACCTTAAATATACTATTAATGGTGCAAATTTCATATTTCACCTTTTAATAATCACCCCCTGGTTATGCATTATTGTCCGTCATCAGAACCAGGGGGATAATGTTAATTATTATTTGTTAATTCTCATCAATAGTTTGCCATTTGAGCTTTCTGTTCAGCTTGTTGATTACAGATTCGATTGATTCATCCGGTTTGATGTAGTTGTATTCACCCCAGTAGTTCTCATCTTTATAAGCATTTACCTGATCGGCGAATATATCTGACATTTTAGCCTGTTCTTTATATTTTGCTTTGTTAATATTAACGGTATCGCGGTCGGTAACTGCCATTTCAAGTGCCGTGGTATAGGTTGCGTTATATCTTCTCTTTTTCCATTCGCATTTAAACACCAGCTCCGATCTCACATGGTTTAGATACCACCTGTTATTCAACATCCTGTAATTAACCATATAGTCAGCTCCCAATACATCAACCTTAAGATCCATGGGTTTTTTCCGGATCAGTTCATTATCTGCCAAAACCAGCGCCCTGTCACTGTATGAAAACTCGATCCTTGCAAAAGCCATGTTCTTGGTATCCAGATATATCCTTCCTTTATACAACGGCATATCCACGTCGTCCTTCTGATCAAACTCAATTAGATAGTTATCGCGCCCGTCGATTGAAGCAAAACCTGAAAACCTGTAATTGTAGTTCTCAATGTATTCTTCCGAAAGCAATTCACCGGGATTTTTAACTACGTCGAGCAGGAAACTTGTTCTAGGTCCGCCCTGCAACTTGAACATCAGGGTATCGCTCTTTTTTACATCCTCGCTTTTGCGTCCTTTGTATATTTTTACCCTGTCGAAATCAACAACACTACCATAGGATGATTTGTACACATCAAGCACAGCCTCGGCAACCGCAACATAATTGCGATTCTGTTTTACCGTTTCGCGATAGAATCCGATCAGCATTTCCGGATCTGTCTTGTAGTTGTCGTGAATCCTTCTGAATGCCATCTTGAGCAATTCAAGGGGATCATCAGTACGTATCACAACCTCTTCAAGTGATACGGCAGAAATTTCAAGCCTGATAACATTTTCCTTTTCCTTAAGTTCAGCCAGACTTATCACCTTATTGTTATATCCGAGATAGGAAATACCTACCTTACGGTTCAATTCCGATGCCGGAACCTTCAGTACAAATTCACCCTCGGCATTGGTAACTGTACCAACGCTGCTGCCGATGAGGTATACATTTGCAAATACCACGGGTTTTCTGGTGGTGTTGTCAATTACCTTGCCGATAAAAGTTTCGAATAAAGTATCCTTTTTTGCTTTTTCAAAGCCTGCTACCGAGCTGTGGGCCTGCATGGCTGTAAAAATCAGCACTGCAAACATCAGGGCCACACCCTTCATTGTTTTTGATATTCTCGTTTTCATGACTGTAGTGTTATTGATTGTTGTTAAACATAATCCTCAGTTTGTCCTAATTTCATCGTTGTATGAAAAGCTTTTCTGTAATTAAGACACTGACCTGACCTGTTACCCTATCTTCAACCCGACTTTTTCAGATAAAGGCCAATGTTGACCAGCTTCAATCTGATCATAACAATTCCGTACAGCAAAAACAACAATACCGCTTCAACGAGGGTGAACCATTTATCGGGATTGAAAACCATGAATTTTCTTATCAACAGATCAGCAAGGAATTGAAGAGCCAGGATCACCGAAATATTTGCTGCAATTTTTCTAAAACGGGCATCCTTCAAAAACACCAGGTCATCCATGGCATAATAATAAATAAAAAGGAACAGGTATGCTACCAGGGTTGTAAATGCAGCCCAGGTATATCCAAGCCATGGAATCAGAATAAAATTCATGCTTACATTCAGAACACAGGCGATAACCACCCCCCAAACCACCGGTTTGAATTTGTTGTCGAATTTCATCCTGGTTTCATTGAACAGGGTGAGGCCGTATAAAAAAGAACTGAAAACGATCAGCGGGATCATGGTATATCCCACCCTGAATTCCACACCAAGCAGGAATTCGGCTACCTGTCGTGCAAAAAGGGTTAGATAAAAAGCAACCGGTACCATAATTATTATAAATCCATAAATGTACTCATGCAGCTGCTTTTCATCTGCCTTCGAATAGCCTGTTAGCAGTTTGCTTAACCCGGGTGTGATGGCGTTAAAGAACACGGTCACCAGAAAATATATGCTCACCTGACCTACCTGATACACCTGGTTATATATGCCTACATGTCCAATATTGTCAAACAGGGCAATAATATACCGGTCAGAGGAGATCAAAACAAAGATACCTGCAGAGCTGATAAACCCGATGAAACCGTATCGCATGAATCGGACGATAATCTCACGCGAGATTTTTGCATGTGAAACACTAACGATCAGGGAACGGTTTTTTATGAAAAGAATCACCAGCAACAGAAGGGTAACCATGATCTGTCCTGCAAAAATGGCCTCAATCCGGAACTCCAGTCCGAAAATCATGTACAGGATCAGCAGGAAGGAAAAGAGTGCCTGAAGAGCCTGGTACAGGTTATAGTGTAATGATCTGCCTTCGAGTTTAAATACAACCAGGAACATGCTGAAAAGCTGGTTTGTGAATAAAAAGCAAAAAGCCAGCAACACGAGCAGGCTAACCGTTGAATCCCCTGCAAAAAAATACCAGGCAGCTGAAATAATCAACAGCAAAATGCTGCTAACCAGAAACAGGAACCCGGTATTGGTGAAAAGAACACCTTTTTCCCCGTTACCAGCAAACTCCTGATAATACCTGTAAATACACGATGTAATCCAATTGTACAACACCGCGGATAAATACGTATATGTTATGGAAACGAGGCTGAAAATACCAAATTCTTCGGGGGTGAACCTGCTTGTAAAAACCGGTAGTTTGATTATGGCAATGATGGCTACAACCAGTGATCCTGCAAGATACCATGCAAAATCAGCCAGCTGACTTTTTTTATTTAATTCCCGTTGATCCATGTACGTGTTTTATGACCCTCTCATGCGGAACATCCCTTGTTGTCTTTGTCAGGTTGTCATAAATCTCAAGAAGCTTAGTCTCCTCTGAACGCCAGTTGTATTTTTGTCTTATGGCAAGGGTACCGTTTTCGCTCAACTTTTTATACAAGCTCCTGTCAGTAAGCAGATCCGTTATTGCACCTGCAATTTCGCCCGGATTCATAGGGTCAACAGGAATTCCCGATTCTGTTTCGGTCACGAACCTGTTGATATTCCCAAAATTGCTGCACACAACCGGAAGCCCGTATGTCATATATTCGAACATTTTGATCTGGATACCATAATAGAAAATGCTGACGGGGAGGAAAACACCAAGACCAATCCTGCTGTCCTGATAAAATCCTTCCATTTCGTGGTATGAGACATTCCCATGCAGGATAATATTTTGCTGAAGGTCATTTATCCTGATAAACGATTCAAGCTGCAGTCGGAATCTGTGATCCGGTATAGGTCCCAACAGGAGGATTCTGATTTTCGGAAAGGGATCCCTGAGCAGTTTTGCGGCTTCCAGGATTTGCAAAGCTCCCCGGTTTTTACTGATCTGTCCGCAATAAACTGCATCGTATTTTTTCTCTGCAAAGGGTTTAATGGAGACAGGGGATAAGGCAGTAAAGTTATAAATTACAGACACCTTATCGGGATTTACGCGTACAATGAATTTGTTCCGAAGGTGTTCAACCACCACGATAATATGATCGTATGATACCGAACGGGACAATTCCCACCGGTTAAGCATTGCGGTATAAATCTTAAGTAAAGCACGCATCAGCCCCCGCCCGGGATGCTGTACCAGTAATAGATCGGAAAAATCCTCATGAACATCATAAATCACCCCGGGTGCGTGTGGTAACTGCTTCAGCAGGGGGCCTATTCTGTTTATCTGGACATCATGAAAATGATATACATCCGCTTGCAGTGAAGAACAAATCCGCAGGATCCTTTTGTAAATATTTCTCCTAAAGGCAAGTTTACGGAATACAATATCCAGGTATGGATTCCGGAAATATTGCTTTTTATTTACCTGTATCAGCCGTATACCATGCTCTGAAACAAAATCCCTGTCCCCGGTTCCGGTAGTAATATGAGTTACTTCATAACCATGATCTATGAGTGACAATGCTTCCTTCCAGTAAATGCGATCGTCGTACAGCCCGTGTAAGGATGATATCATACAGACTTTAGACATGTTCCGGTCCGTAAGTTAATTGGTAATTCTGAGATCCCAGCTGCCTTGTTGTTGAATTTCAAATTCCAGTATACAATCATAACTCACGGTTCTCAAACTGTTCCAGGTAGTATAGTTGATCTTGCAGTGAAAAGGGAACAGCAAATCGTAATAAGCATGCATTTTTCCTGCAAATTGCTCGGATCCGTTACTGGGTGTTATCACGAGATTGTCAACCATGTTTACCATACCATTCTGATAAAATGAAATGCTGATCTTATTTCCTTCCCCCGTTCGTGTGAAGGAGGCAGAAACCACATTATACTTATGGATTATTTTGGGCATAACCGGCTTAGGTCCTGTATAATGATCTTCCTTCCAGATCCCGGATTGAATTGAATCCTGCCCGTTAATTTTCAATGTAACCGTACCTTCCCCTTCCCTGTGGCCATTACTCCATAGTCCGTCATAAGTATCACCGTTAGACCAAATATAAACACCACTGCCGTGAGGCACTCCGTTTCTGAAGTTGCCGGTATAGGTGTCTGTACCTCTTGCAATGCCCTTACCCTGAGCAAGTCCGCTTCTGCACCCGCCTTCATATGTACCCTGCAGACCGGGCATCAGCACTTTGCAGTCCTTGTTATCCTGGGCACCGAGGTCCAGGGTAATAAAAATCAGAAAGATCAAACAATAAAAAAGGCCTTTCATAAGGTGAAGTATCAGGGGATTTGATAATTTGAAAATATCCTACTCCAGTGTTGTAAAATCAATCTCCGTATTATCATCCATCTGCACCATCCTGCCCTCCTCACATTTCAGCGTCCTGGCAGGGAATTTCTTCAACAGGGTATAATTGTGCGTTGACATAAGCACCGCGTGTCCGTTTTCACTGATCTCCCTCAACAATTTCATGATCCCCTCCGAGGTTTCGGGGTCGAGATTTCCTGTAGGTTCATCAGCCAGGATCACCTCGGGATCATTCAGTAATGCCCTGGCAATAACCACACGCTGTTGTTCCCCTCCCGACAACTGATGCGGCATTTTATACCCCTTGTTCTCAAGATCCACCTTTTCAAGTACCTGTTTTATACATGCATCAATCTCATCCTTTTCCTTCCAACCCGTAGCATGCAACACAAAGTGCAGATTTTCATATACCGACCTGTCTGTGAGCAATTGAAAATCCTGAAATACAATTCCCAGTTTTCTTCTTAAAAGCGGAATCTGTTTGGCTTTAAGGGCCTCCAGCTGAAATCCCACCACTGTAGCTGATCCTGTTTTGAGCGGCAGTTCTGCATTTATGGTTTTAATAAGGCTGGATTTTCCACTTCCCACCCTGCCAATCAAATACACAAACTCATCCTTTGCAAGCGAGAAATTCACATTCGATAAAACGAGATGGTCATCCTGGAAAATGGAGGCATTTTCAAATTGAATAACTGATTCTTCGGTCATTTTTGCTACCCGGGTATTTATTTTTTTCAAAAGTAGCTATTATAAAATTATTATAATACCCCTATAATTAACACCCTTCTGTTAATTTAAATAGAATAACCGGAGGCAATTGTACGTTATTAATCAGTAATTTTGGTCCGTAAAATAACAGGCATGAATCATAAAAGCATTGTAATTATGCTGGTTACATTATCGGTAAGTGTACCTCTCACCGCCCAGCAAACATTTTATCATACCAGCGAAGATTTGCAGTACAGCAAGGGTATTGAACTTTACAGGAATGGAAAATACAGTGCCGCGCAGCAGTTTTTTGACAGGTATGCCCGGCAGCACCAGGGGGAAAACACCGATCTCGTTTCAAACTGTGAATATTATGCTGCACTGTGTGCCGTGAAGCTTTTCAATAACGATGCTGAAAGCCGGGTCATGCTTTTCCTGAGCCGAAATCCTGAAAATCCGCTACGGAATGATGTGGTTTATAATCTTGCCGGTTATTATTACCAACGCAAAAGCTATTCTAAAGCACTTGAATACTACGAAAAAGTAGATATTGCCCGGTTAGGTAAGGTAGATCAGGCTGAGTTTTACTTTAAGAGCGGCTACTGCTATTTTCTTAAAGAGGATTTTACCAAGGCCCGGTTCGCCTTTAACCAGATCAAAGACCTGGACACGAAGTATACAGCTCCGGCTCTTTATTATTACTCACACATCAATTACACCCAGGGAAACTATACCACAGCCCTGGAAGGATTTAACCGGCTTAGCAGCGATCAGAACTTTGGACCCATTGTACCTTATTATACTACTCAGATCTATTTCAAACAGAAAAAATTTGATGAAGTTGTCCGATATGCGCCCAATCTGATGGAAAGTGTTTCTGAAAAACGCACGCCTGAAATGGTAAGGATTATCGGAGAATCCTATGTGCATCTCGCTCTGTATGAGGAAGCCATCCCCTATCTCGAGAAATATCTTCAAACTGCTGGTCCGGTCAGCCGTGAGGATAAATACAGTCTGGCTTACGCATATTACAAAACATCCGATTATGCCAAAGCTGCAGAATTGTTTAGCCAGATCACGGGTTCGGATTCCCCGCTTAGCCAAAATGCCCTGTATCACCTCGGCGACTGCCAGCTCAGGCTTAATGAGAAAAATAAAGCGCGGATGGCCTTTTCATCAGCATCAAAAATGGAATATGATCCGGCAATCCGGGAAGATGCTTTGTTTAATTATGCCCTGCTGACCTATGAACTGGATTATTCTCCATTCAACGAAGCTGTGCAGGCACTTAACGAATATCTCGACCTTTTTCCGAACTCAAAACGAAGCGATGAGGCTAATAATTACCTGGTGATGGCCTATCTGAACGCAAAGAATTACAGGCTTGCCATGGCCTCTATCGATAAGATAAGAAATAAGAACAACGAAATTAAAAAAGCGTATCAGAAGATTGCCTACTACCGTGGGCTTGAATTGTTCAGTAACCTGCAGTTCGCCGAATCCGCAGAGATGCTCACCAATTCCAACACATTTGGAAATCCTGACAACAAGATCTACTCCCTGAGCCTTTACTGGAAAGGCGAAGCCTGGTACCGGCTGAATGATTACAACAGATCTATTGACAATTATACTTTATTTCTTACCCAACCCGCCGTTTCGGCTTTTGACGAATATGCACCCGCACATTATAGCCTCGGCTATTGTTATTTCGGCCTGAAACAGTATGCCGATGCCGCATTGTGGTTTAAACGCTATGCCGGTATGGCCCGGAACCGGCAGCAGGATGTTCTCACGGATGTTTATAACAGGCTTGGCGACTGTTATTTTGTTCAGCGTGATTATACCAATGCCGTATATTATTACGACATGGCTATCAAGACTGGCAGGGGAAATATCGATTATGCCCTGTTGCAAAAGGGATTAGCATTGGGTGTTACCGGCAGGAACAATGAAAAAATTGCCACCCTTAGCCAACTGATGACCACTTACCCGAAATCTGTCTATTCCGCCGATGTTCTGTACCAGATGGCAGAGAGTTATGTTAAACTCAACCAGAATGATAAGGCAGCAACTTTGTATAAAAAGGTGATCAGTGATTATCCGAAAAGCAGTTATAATAAGAAATCCTTACTGAACCTGGGCCTTCTTTATTTCAACATGAACGGAAATGATGAGGCAATTAAATACTATAAACAGGTAATTAACGATTACCCGGGTAGCGATGAAGCAGAAAACGCCATGATCGGTCTTAAGAATGTTTACGTTGACATCAATTCCGTAGACAGTTATTACAACTATGTAAAAAGTCTGGGTATCCTTACTTCTGCAGACCTTATAGAACAGGACTCATTAACCTACCTGTCGGCTGAAAAGATATATATGAGCGGTGATTACTCAAAAGCTGCACAAAGTCTTACTAATTATATTGAGCAGCATCCCGATGGCAGATTTCTGCTGAATGCGCATTTTTACAAAGGTGACTGCAATTACAGGGCAAATGAGTACAGTGAAGCGCTTAAGTCCTTTGATTATCTTATCAGCCATTCCACGAGCCGATTTACCGAACCTGCCTTACTGGGAACCTCAAGGATAAAATTCCGGCAAAAGGATTACGCGGCAGCTGCAGAATACTACAGCAGGCTCGAAGAGGTTGCCGAAGTTAAAAGCAACCTTCTTGAGGCCCGCATGGGCATGATAAAGTGCTATTCACTCCTGGAGGACCATAACAAGGTCATTGAACTTGCTGACAGGATATTGCTTACCGAAAAACTCTCACCTGAACAGGAACGTGAAACCCGGTTTGCCAAGGCAAAGGCACTGCTGGCAAGGGACCGGCAGATGTTAGCCCTGGAAGAATTTAAAAAAGTGGCATCAGATGTTAAAAGTGCTGAAGGCGCTGAATCAAAATATCGGGTTGCAGAAATATATTATGGCCGGAAAGAAACTGAAAGTGCTGAAAAAGAGATTTCTGATTTTGCAAATAAAACAACACCGCACCAATACTGGATGGCGAAAAGTTTTTTGCTTTGGTCCGATATTTTTACTGATAAAGGAGATGATTTCCAGGCAATTCAGACACTGCAAAGCTTAATTGACTATTATGAGAAACCCGATGACGGAATCCTTGATGCAGCAAAAGCCAAAAGAAAACTGTTGGCCGACCGGCAGGAAAAGGCTAATACTCCGGCAGTCCAGGAGGAGATGGAGATAAATATGGAGGAGTGAGGGGGAAATTGGTTTGGGGTTTGAATTTTAATAACAATTGGTAGCATGATGAATATATTTTCAATTAAAAAAAACCAGCTGTTGTTTTCAGCAGTATTGATGGTGCAGATTTTCTGTTTCAGCCTTTTAGCCCAGGACATCAATAAAGAAGTATTTGTGGTGCGGCCGTATGAACCTACCCTGTCGGATGCTAAAAAGTACAGTTTCATGCCCGGAAGCGAAACAATTGAAACAACCAGGCCACAATTTGTTTACACGGTTTCTCCCAAAAGGATTGAACAGGGTTTTGAACCCGAACTCATAAAACCCGCCAGAACAGTGGCAACTTCGCTTCCGAAGATCTATAAGAGCTGGCTTAAACTGGGTCTTGGCAACTATAATACTTCACTGGCTGAATTCAACATCAGCAATATCAGGTCGAAGGAATATGCATTTGGGGCCTACCTGTACCACAATGCCTCCCGTGGGAACATCAGGTTGGTTAATAATGACAAAGTTCCGGCGGGCTATGCATTGCATAATATCAACCTGTATGGAAAAAAACTGTATTCCAAGGCAAATCTTTCCGGAAATCTCCGCTTTGACCATTCAGGATTTAATTATTATGGCTACAATGCCCAACTGTTTGCAGATTCGGTTCCCCTTCACGATCGCGACAGCCTTAAACAAAATACCTATCTGGCCGGATTTGACCTTGGACTTGCTTCCACCTTTACCGATTCCCTTCATGTCAATTACAGGATAAATGCCAGCTACGATTATTTCTGGGATAAATTAAAAAACAAGGAAAATAACTTTGTTATCGAAGCCAGTGCAGATAAACGTTTTTACGAACTTCACGGAGGAGTTGATATATCGCTCGATTATTCGCACCTGGACGCTGACCGCGATACCCTTAGCAATACCATTTTCAGTATCAGTCCCTGGATCAGCAAGGGAAACAGTGACTGGAAATTCAAACTTGGTCTGGAAGCAGCATCCGATGTGGCAGATATTTCTAATTTTTATTTCTTTCCTCATGCCAATCTCGATATTATCATTGTCGAGGATGTACTTGTTCCTTTTATTGGATTGTCAGGAGGGTTAAAGAAAAACAACTACCAGACACTATCAGGAGAAAATCACTTCATTTTGCCCGGACTGAGATTAAAAAATACAATAAACAATATCGTGATTTTTGGTGGACTCAGGGGAAGTATCAGCTCAGCAGTGAGGTTTCGCGCCGATGTGACCTATACCATTGCCAGGGACATGTACTTTTTCGTAAATGATACCCTTTTGCCCTTGCAGAACCAGTTTACAGCAGTTTACGACGATGTGGACCTGATCACTTATCATGGCCAGCTTGCCTGGCAGTCGGGCAATGATTTTGAGATCATGGTAAATGGAAATTATTTCGACTACAATATGCTGGAGCAGATAAAACCATGGCACAAGCCATTGTACGAAGTGGAACTGGATGCATTGTATAAACTGAACAGTAAATTCACGCTGGGTACAGGTCTTGATATTATAGGTCCAAGATGGATCCAGGACATCAGCCAGCCCGAGGGTATGCTTAAGCTGAAACCTGTTGCCGATGTTAACCTGAAAGTGAACTACAATTTTTCAAAAGTTTTTACCCTGTTTGCAGATATTTACAACCTGGCCGACCGGAGTTATATGATTTGGAACCAATATCCCTCGCAGCGTTTCAACTTCCTTTTCGGGTTTACATATAAACTCTGAGCCATTCATTGCATCCGGTCAGTCCATTCCCAATTATAAAAAACTTGCTTCCGAATGAAAATTTATACACGAACAGGGGATAAGGGTAAGACCACGCTTGTGGGTGGAAAACCCGTTCCCAAAACACATATCCGTATTGAAGCTTACGGCACTGTTGATGAGCTTATTGCACATATTGGGCTGTTGCACGATACGGTAGAAAAAAAAGAACAAAAGTATGAATTGCTCTTTGTGCTGGACAGGCTTATGACTTGTGCCGCAATTCTGGCTGCAGATTGCGAGGATTGCGGGGTTAAAATTCCGGAAATGAAGGACAGTGACGTAATGACACTCGAAAAAGCAATCGACAATATGGAGGCTTTGCTTCCTCCGCTTACCTCCTTTGTTCTTCCCGGGGGTCAAATGATTTCATCGCAGTGTCATGTTGCCCGCACAGTATGTCGCCGTGCTGAAAGACAAATTATAAGACTTTCGGAAGAACTTTTTGTTCCGGATACCGTAATAAAGTATGTCAACCGGTTATCAGATTATCTTTTTGTACTGGCCCGCAAGGTTTTACACGATTTTAACAAAGAAGATTTACTCTGGAAACCGGGGTTGTAAAGTTTATTTATTTATTTATATTTGCACAATTTTTTAACAGAGGTCTCAAAATAAAAGTTACACCCGTATGTATTGGACCCTTGAATTAGCTTCGAAATTAGAGGATGCACCCTGGCCGGCCAGTAAGGAAGAACTGATCGATTTCGCCATTCGTTCCGGCGCTCCCCTTGAAGTAATTGAAAACCTGCAAGAAAT
The DNA here is from genome assembly GCA_035258345.1 of Bacteroidales bacterium. GTDB lineage: Bacteria > Bacteroidota > Bacteroidia > Bacteroidales > UBA10428 > UBA5072. The sequence goes on along the minus strand of DATEVU010000089.1, from coordinate 10,470 downwards.
TGAGGATGAAGGGGAAATTTATGAAAGCATCGAAGACCTTTGGCCGGATTATCCCAGCAAAGATGATTTCTTTTTTAACGAAGATGAATATTAGTCTCTTCTGAATATATCATTTCTGTCCTTAGGTCTCACCGGATCATGCCATTTAAAGTCCTTCAGGAATAATTCCTCTTTGGGGGCCAAATCCAGTGGATAAAGTACTGCTGATGGTTTGGTTATGAAACGTATCTTATCCGGTTTGTTCTCTTTCATCATGATCATCAGATCTGAGCTTTGTGCGATATTCACACCGATCAGCTGGTCCTTATCCCTGGCATAATAAACGGTTTGCCCGTTACCGTTTACCATAATTTTATATACCTCATTATCCCTGAAATAGCAGATCATGGATTTGCCTTTGATCTGGTTAAACATGGCTGAATCCTCCTGGTTAATGATAAAGGCCAATTGTTGCATATGCAGCTGATCAACCTGCCTGTTTTTCGTCCATATTTCAATATATTCCGCCGAGAGCTGATTTACCCCGCTCCACAACACCGGTTTAGTATACAGACGCAATATGGAATCAGAAGTGGAATAGAACAGCGAATCACACACACCCTGGAGATTGGATTTAAACAGCTTAACTTTATAAAACGCTTTCAGCTGCCTGTTGCCTGCCGAATCAGGCATAGTTCTCAGGGTATCCGCATGAACAAACACCGAATCACCTTCCGCAATGTAAATGAAAAGTGCACTGTCTGTAATCAGTGCGCGATCTTCCTTCTGGTTAATAAAAGCACGATTACCCCTGAGAATAATATTCTGTTCCTCATCCAGCAGTTCTATATTTGAAAATCCTTCACCATAACCTGATTCACGTTCATAATACAAGCTGTCGCCGCGTATGGTCTGGGTCTCGTTTTTAACCAATGCACGTTTCTTCAGCATCGATTTGTTGGTCCCGGTATTGTACCATCCATTCTCACAATATATATAGCTGCTGTCACCGATAATTTCCGTGGGACCGAAAAAAAAGGCGGTATGAGTAAGTGTATTGTATTTCAGCGTATCGGAATATATGGTGTAATCGGGATTTCGCAAAACAACAGTATCCCTGAAATGGTACATCTGTTCGTTGGAATAATAGTATCCTATGCGACTGCTTAATTTGTTTTCACCGCTCTCAATATTTGCATGGCTTGTATAATAACCTATATTCCTGCTCAAATCAAAATCAAGTGACTCGGTTACGAGGTTTGTATTCTTACTAATCAGGCGAACGTTCTTTCTAACCTGGGCAATCCTGGTATTTCCATCGTAATGCAGAAAGTCTCCATACAAGTCGGCTGTATCCCCCTGAACGATGTGTACATTGCTGAAAGCATCAAGGGAGTTGGTAACGGAATAGAAATAAGCACTGTCGCAATACATCAGGGCACCTTCATGGCGGAATATTACATTGCCTATATTCCGGTAAGCCCCTTCAGCAATGCTTTTATCAAACTCCACATAGTCAGCTTCCTGTTGCACCTGCCTGGGGACTTGCGAAAACATTGCAAAGACATTGAGCAACATCAAAACCGTTAATAATACTATTCTTTGGTATTTCAACGTATGATAAAATATATTCTTTAAAATCCGCAATCCGGGATTATGACTTTAACCAACCCTTAATGGAATAGGAACAACTTGCATACTTGTCCTTTATGCGAACGTAAGTTGTCTTGATTTTATCTTCCACCCAATTGTTGACAATCTCGTCTTCCTTTTTCTGTAGTGCTCTGGATTTAAATAGATTATAATCATCTTTCAGGTTTCCGACATGGGGATTGGTACGTTCTTTCAGCCATATCACCTTGTAGGCAAGCTTTCCCTTTTTATCGGTTGATTCATAGGGATCAGATATTTCGCCAACCTTAAGCCTGTTGATAATGTCATACTCAGTAGGTTCAAATTCATCCATTTCCCAACGTGTACCTCCTTTGTAGGGATTCACTGTCTGTCCGCCGTTAAGCCGGCTGTCCTCATCCTGACTGTATTTCATGGCGGCTACATTGAACTTAAGTGAATCGAGGCGTACCAGCCGCACAATACTATCCAGCCTGGAGCTGGTCTGCCTTCTTTCGTCGGCCGAAATTGTGGGTTGTAACAGGATATGCCTGGTATACACCCTGTCTTCTGTACGGTCGAGACATTGTATCAGGTGAAACCCAAATGATGATTCCACGATTTTTGAGATCATTCCCTTTTTCAGTGCAAATGCAGCCTTGGCATACTCCGGGTCAAGTGCAGCCTTGGCCATCCACCCGATATCGCCCCCTTTAAGCGCTGATCCGGGATCTTCGGAATAGATGACAGCCAGCGTGGCAAAGCTCTCTCCATTGGTGATCCTTTCACGAATACCCAGTAGTTTTTCGCGGACATCAATAATTGACTGTTCATTTGATTTGGGATAGATCAATATCTGATTATATTCCACTTCAGCATTTATATAGGGAAGACTGTCCTCCGGAAGGCTTTTGAAATAGGCCCTGACTTCAGAAGGTGTAACGGAAATATCCTCGGTAATTTTATTGCGCATTTTCCTTGTCATCAGATCATCACGGATCTCGTCCCGCAAATCCTGCTTTATTTCAAGGGTGGTTTTACTGAAATACTCCTCGAGCTTTTCCTGCGAGCCGATTGCATTAATGAAATACTGCATGCGACCATCCAGTTCGCCTTCTACCTCTGAATCAGTTATGGCAATGCTATCCACTTCCGATTGGTTTAACAGCAGTTTTTGAACCAGCATTTGTTCAAGGATCGTGCACCTTGTGCTTTCATCAACCCTTTCACCCTGCATTTTAAGTTGCAGGTAATTCTGTTCTATGTCGGAAAACAGAATTCTCTTATCACCCACAACGGCAACTACCTCATCAACTATCAGCGGCTGACCCGAAATGTTCTGAAAACACATAAAAAGGGCAGTGATCGTAACTGAAATTATTCGCATCATGATTATTATTGGTATATGTTGAAATGTTCCCGGTTTTGGGCATCAAGAAAAATATCTGATTCCAGCTCATTCACCAGTGTTATTTTTCGCTTATTCAGAATAATACTCCGGATATCATTTTTAACAAGCTCCAGCGGAGTAACAGTTCCAGCCGCATGAATTTCCTTCGCATTCACGAAATAAACAAAACCTGCATCCCATGTTTCCAGGTAGTTGCGGGATTGAAGTGCAGATTCGGCTGTACTGAGGCTGGCCGGCAGCAAGCGCAATACCTCGCTGAGATTTACCCATCCGTCATTAAAATGATCATACAATGTTGCGTGTTTAAAGCAATATCCTTCCAGATCCCTGATATCAGCAGCAACTTCCGAACGGTACCATCGCCTTAGTTTGTAGAGTTCGGGTGCACCGGAAGGCACTTTGATAAACAGTCCCCTCATCAGCGTTCTGTTAAGGATAAAATTGGATTGATTCTGCTTGTAGAAATCTTCGATTTCCCTGTCAGTAACTATTGTATCCATTTTTTGCCTGATGTAACTCTGTTCATAGGCATAAATCAGCAACGAACTCCTGTAGTTTTCAATCTGCTGTTCAACGTCCTTTTCCTCGTCAGTAAGGTTAAGCTCTGCTTTGCTCAGCATGAGCTGATTCCTCACCCATTTCTCAATGTAGTCTTTTGCCATTGTGGCACTATCGTTTCCGGAAATTCCGGAAGGTATAATATCCCTCAGATCGGCATGATACAAATAACTGTTGAAAACCCGGGCTACCGGTGTGTCATTCCTGTTTACCGGTTTATTTTTGCAGCCCGTGCACAACAACAATAAGGTTACCGGAATTACGAGATATTTCATCAATTTTTAGATTTATTTAACAAGGGTTAGAACATCCCGGTTTATGGCTATTGCATACCTGGCCCTGAGAGCTTCTATCCACTTTCTGTCGAGGAAATTCTGATAGTCTGCAGTAACCTGTCCGCGTACTTCATCAAAAGTTTTTGGCATAGGTGGTATGATAGCATTAACTAGTGTAAGTTCATAAATATTGCTTTGATCCGATTTTTTAATCGATCCCTTTTCCCATACCAGCTTGTCTGCTATTTTATCGTCTTTTTCATATTTTCCATCTTTGATGGCAATACAGGGTATTGTGTCATCCGGACAGATCCTGGATGTCATTTCCTCGGGGGTCCAATTTTGTGACGCCCTTTTTTTGGCATATTTCTTTACTGTATTCACTAACAACTTGTTACTGAATTTGTATACCGAAATATCAGCCCTTTCCTGCCAGGTATACTCATTGAAATGACGTGCATGAAACGCTTTCAGGCCGGCTGTATCACTCACGGCTTTGCTCCATACCGTATCATCGGTGATATTAAACAGCAGTATACCATCGTGGTATTCCTCCATTAAATAGTTGAATTCAGGATACCTGCCCTCAAGCCTGTCTTTTTCATATTCCAGCAATTCCTTATTAACCAGTTCATTGCATTTTTTATCTACAATACTGCCCAGGGATTCCTCCCTGGCATAGCGCCTTGCATTAAGCACAAACGCGGCCAGATCTTTCTGGGTATACTCCTTGCCACCAAACGAAAATACCGGTTCTATAAGATCTCCTGCCGTGTTGATATCCCACTGCCCGGTATAAACCGAGCTGTCCATTAACGCCGCCAATGCCTCCACATTTTCGGGATATAAAACGAAGCCGGATTCTTTTTTGATTCTTGAGATTACAGCCTGTTCTGCCCTCTTCCCCCTTTCATCCATCATGATCCTCTCCTCAAGCCGTGGTTTCATCTGTTCAAAGGTACCAAGCGGACGCTTACCCACAAGCTGGAAAATGTGCCAGCCATAATCCGATTGAACGGGAGGAGTAAAAGTTCCGCTGTCCTTCAATGCATAAACCATTTCTTCAATTTCAGGAGGAAGTTCTCCGGATCTTAGCCATCGCATTAGTCCTGCTTCCTTCGCTGAACCGGCATCTTCGGAATATTTCGCGGCTGTTTCTCCGAATGGTTCACCGCTTTGAAGCGATTTGTAATACACATATATTTTATCCTTTGCCTGATCAATTGTTTCCTGTTTTTCGTTCCTGGCAGCACGTGTCATGATATGTGCCAGTTTTATTTCACCCGGGGAGGGTCTTTTCCCGTTTACCCGTATAAGGTGATAACCGAATCGCGATCTTACTGGAAGTGATAATTCACCTGTGGCAGTCTGGTAAGCTGCCTGTTCAAAGGGAAAGACCATGGCAAAAGCTGAAAACCAACCCAGGCGCCCGTCATTAACTCTGGCTGAATGGTCATCGGACTCCTCCCGGGCTATTTTATCAAATGATTCTCCAGCCAGGACACGGTTTCTGATTTTTAGTATTTTTTCATAAGCGGCCACGGTATCCTGCGGGGAAGGACTCGCAGGAAGTTTAACCATGATATGGCTGGCATTTACCTCATTAATACTGCGGTTATAAGCTTCCTGCAATTGCTGTTCCATTACCTGCCGGTCCTGCAGATAGGGCTTTGCCAATTGTTCCCGGTATCCTGCTAGTTCCGTAATAAATGTTTTCAGGGTATCATATCCCAACCGCTCGGCTTCCAGCACTTTCAGTTTAAAATTAATGAAAAGGTCGAGATATTCTTCAACCGACTTGCTCTCATAGCCCGGTACGTTGTTGTTCTTATGGTAGATCCGTTCGAATTCCGAACGCAAAAATGGCTTGTTATCAATGGTCAGCAGAACTTCATCCTGGGATATACCCTGAAGGGAAAATAACACCAGCATCAATAACCAGATACATGTATTTTTCATAAGCTTGGGTGATTGAATTTGAAACCTGTTAACGGCTATAGTTGGGGGCTTCACGCGTGATCGTCACATCATGGGGGTGGCTCTCAGCCACTCCGGAGCTGGTAACACGCACAAACCGTGCTTTCATGAGTTCGGAAATATTTCCGGCTCCGCAATAACCCATACCGGCCCGGAGCCCGCCGATCATCTGGTACACCACCTCTGTAAGTGAACCTTTGAAAGGGACCTGGGCAACAATTCCTTCGGGAACCAGTTTTTTTATATCTTCTTCCGGATCCTGGAAATAACGGTCTCCCGATCCCTGCTGCATGGCTTCTATGGAACCCATGCCGCGATAAGATTTGTATTTCCGGCCGTTATAAATAATGGTTTCGCCCGGTGATTCCTCAACACCTGCAAATAAGGATCCCGCCATAATGGAATTGGCTCCTGCGGCAATAGCCTTGACCATGTCCCCGGAATACCTGATCCCGCCGTCGGCTATTATCGGTACGCCGGACTTCTTAAGCGCAGCAGCAACATTACAGATGGCAGAAAGCTGGGGCACTCCCACCCCTGCAATAACACGGGTTGTGCAAATGGAGCCCGGTCCTATTCCCACCTTTACTCCATCGGCACCTGCCTTGACCAGGTCAGCCGCAGCCTCCGGGGTAGCAATATTTCCTACAATAATATCCAGGTTTTTATATTTCCTTTTTACCAGTTTCAAAGTATCTATAACACCCTTTGAATGACCGTGGGCCGTATCAATCACAATGACATCAACATCCGACTTTATCAATGCTTCAACCCGGTCAAACGTATCACGGGTAACGCCAACCGCAGCGGCAACCCGTAACCTTCCCATAGCGTCCTTGCAGGCATTGGGTCTGTCTTTGGCCTTGGTGATATCTTTATACGTTATCAGTCCGATCAGTTTGTTGTTTTCATCAACAACAGGCAGTTTCTCAATCTTATAATGCTGCAGTATGTCGGCGGCCTTTTCCAGGTCGGTTTCCTGACTTGTGGTGACAATACTTTCCCTGGTCATCACCTCTTTCACCGGGCGATCCAGTTCCTGCTCGAAACGAAGGTCGCGGTTGGTCACAATGCCAACCAGCTTATGCTGGCCGTCCACCACAGGAATACCCCCGATCTTATATTCCTTCATCAGGCTAAGGGCATCACCTACGGTGGCATTTGGCCATATGGTTATGGGATCAAAGATCATCCCGTTTTCAGCACGTTTTACAATTTTTACCTGTTTGGCCTGTTCTTCAATGCTCATGTTCTTGTGAATGACGCCTATTCCTCCCTCACGTGCAATGGCCATGGCAAGAACCGATTCAGTCACCGTATCCATGGCAGCCGATATGATGGGTGTATTCAGTTTGATATTCCTAGTAAGCAATGTGGTTATATCCACATCACGGGGTAATACCTGCGAATAACCCGGAACAAGCAATACATCATCGAATGTTAATGCCTCGGAAAGGATTTTATCAGAAAGATGTGTCATAGCCTTAGATATAAATGGTGCGAAATTACAAAAAAATATCTGTAATTTTACTATTAACAGCAATCCCGTTATATGATGCCCGATTATCACGAAACACTCCGGAAATATTGGGGGTACAATTCCTTCAGACCGTTACAGGAAGAAATAATCCGTTCTGTGCTATCCGGCAAAGATACCCTGGGATTAATGCCCACCGGTGGCGGAAAATCACTGACCTTTCAGGTGCCTGCACTTACCATGCCCGGCCTGTGCCTGGTGATCACACCGTTGATAGCCCTGATGAAGGATCAGGTTGAAAACCTGAAAAAGCTCCAGATAAAGGCCATTGCCATTCATTCGGGATGCACGCGGGAGGAAATCGATATCGCACTGAACAACTGCCTGTACGGAGGTTATAAATTTCTGTATGTTTCACCGGAAAGGCTGTTAACAGAGATTTTCAGGATCCGGTTCCAGGAAATGCCTGTCAACCTCATTACGGTTGATGAGGCACATTGCATATCACAGTGGGGTTATGACTTCAGACCTTCTTACCTGAAAATAGCCGAATTGCGGCAATTCCATCCGCAGGTTCCCTATCTGGCCCTGACGGCTACTGCAACCCGACCGGTAATTGAAGATATTCAGCAAAAGCTGCAATTCAGGGAGAAACACCTGCTTAAGACCAGTTTCAGGCGCGAAAATCTTATATATGCCGTGAAATATTCCGAAAATAAGGACAGGGATGTGGTGGATATGGTTAAAAGGCTTAAGGGTAGCGGGATAGTTTATGTACGAAGCCGGCGAAAAAGTGCGGAAATAACCAGATTACTTGCCAAAGAAGGTATTTCAGTCGCTTTTTATAACGCAGGTCTCGAACATCCGGTGAGGAATGAAGTACAACAAAACTGGACAATAGGAAAAATTCGTGTAATTGTAGCCACCAACGCATTTGGCATGGGCATCGACAAAGCTGATGTGCGTTTCGTGATCCATATTGACATTCCTGATTCTCCCGAAGCCTACTTTCAGGAAGCAGGCCGGGCCGGACGGGATGGGAAAAAATCCTTTGCCATCCTGCTGACATCACCTGCTGATGCCGCTACCGTTCAACAACGCATTCAGGTTAACTTCCCGGATATCACAACCATAAAAAACACCTATTCGGCACTTTGCAACTACCTGCAAATTCCTGTCGGTTCGGGGAAAGGACTTTCCTATGATATAAACATGAATGAATTCGCACGCGCATATCATTTATCGGTTTACTCTTCATTCAGCAGCCTTAAAATACTTGAAATGGAAGGCTACATAGAGCTCACCGAGGAAATCAACAATCCTTCCAGAATTAAATTTCTGCTTAACCGCGACGATCTTTACAAATTTCAGGTTTCCAACGTTTTGTTCGATGCTTTTATCAAGCTGTTGCTGCGCTCTTACACGGGCATTTTTACCGAGTATACCACCATCGATGTGACACTGTTGGCCAAAAGGGCCAATGTTGATCAGGACATTGTGATTCAATACCTCAACAAACTTGTATCACTTGGTGTGATCAGCTTTATCCCACAGAAGCGCTCTCCAATGGTGATCTTCTTTGAAGAACGACTGGATGAAAAATCAATCTATGTTTCAAAAGAACACTATCAGACAAGAAAGATCAGGTATACCGAACGTGCCGGCGCCATGCTGGATTATGCCGTTACCAGGGGCAAATGCCGCAGCCAGATGTTACTTTCCTACTTTGGCGAAACCGGTTCTCCTGTGTGTGGTGAATGTGATGTCTGCCGTGCAAACAATGAATCGCAGCTTAAACAGGATGAATTTGACATGATCCGTGACGAAGTTCTCTCCGTGCTTGCCCTGGGTCCCCTCACTGCCGAACTCCTTATTGAACGCGTTGCTTTTGATCGTGGAAAAATCCTTGAAGTTATGCAATGGATGCTGGATAACGATATCCTACATTTCAGCGAGGAACAGCAGCTATATGTAACCAGGAAAAGGTAATGTGTATTCACTTTTCACCTAATCATACCGGGCAACGAGTGGCATTCTTCTCCCAGAGCCGAAAGCCTTTGATGAAATCCGCAATATGGGCGGGGTCTGGTATCTCTTGTATTCGTTATGGTTGACCATCCTGATGGTTTTTTCAACAACCTCCCTGTCAAGTCCCATCTGAATAATTTCGTCCACCGGCTTTTTCATTTCGATATAATTGAACAATATCCTGTCAAGCTTATCGTATTCCGGAAGGGAATCAGAGTCCTTCTGATCGGGTCGAAGCTCCGCCGACGGAGCCTTTGTGATGGTGTTCAGTGGAATGATCTCCTTATCCCGGTTAATAAACCCGGCTAACCGGTATACATCGGTTTTATAAACATCTCCAAGGACCGACAAGCCACCGCTCATATCGCCGTAAAGGGTGCCATAACCCACAGCGGCTTCGCTTTTGTTGGAAGTATTGAGCAGAATGCTGCCATACTTATTTGAGACTGCCATCAGCAGGTTTCCCCTGATGCGTGCCTGTATATTCTCCTCGGTAAGATCGGCGTGCAGCCCTTTGAACACGGGTCCCAACGATTGCGTATATTGCGAGTATATGTCCCTTATGTCAATGATGTCATACCGCACGCCAAGGTTTCGGGCAAGTGCAACGGCATCATTCACCGAATGATCCGAAGAATACTGGGAAGGCATCAATAGCACGCGTACATTCGTGGGGCCCAAAGCACGGGTGGCAAGCACCAGGGTGACTGCCGAATCAATTCCGCCTGAAAGCCCGAGGAGTGCTGCTTTAAGTCCGGATTTCCCAAAATAGTCCTTAATCCCAAGCACCAGTGCATCATGGACCATCTCCATCCCGCCGGAAGGATTATAATACACAGTTTCATCAGGCAATCCGGCAACTTCACCAGTATCAAAAACCATAAAATCTTCCGTAAACAATTTCATATGCCTGATGAAACCCTGCGGATAAACCACCATCGACCCTCCGTCAAAGATCAGTTCAGCATGGGCGCCTACCTGATTAACATAATAAACAGGCACTTTGTACTTACCTGCATTTTCCTTCAGTATACCGGCTTTAATTTCTCCCTGCATATAGGAAAAAGGAGAGGCCGCTATGTTGATGACAAAATCGGGACAGAGGCCGGCCAGCTGTTCCATGGGACAAACCCCGTATAACCTGTTTTTGCCGA
>DATEVU010000088.1:0-8214 GCA_035258345.1 Bacteroidales bacterium | reverse complement strand
ACCTGGTGGGTTGAAGATGGATCTGCACCGCCCTTCATTACCCCAACAGATACAAATTTGCCCGCATCATCAAATATCTTTTTGCCCCGGAAAGGTTCCATGAAGAATGGCTGGTTGATTTCCGCTCCCAACCCGGGAGTTTCGCTTTTATGATCGAACATGACCCCGTAAATGGCATTGAAATGGGGAAATCCCGCGGCTGTACTGTCTTCCTTCTGAAAGGATACATATCCCCAGATAGGACCCCACAATCCCTTACCATATACGGGAATGACCAGGTAACTGCTGTCGCCCTTACTGCATTCAAAGGCAGGCAGGTTGCGTTCACCAACTGGTTTCTTCATTTCGTCGCGCAGGTTGATCCTGAAGGGATCGATCCCTTCCACTTTGCCACCTCCGGAATTTAAGGTATAGCTGTCCGTAATATATTCATCATAAAGCATTTCCGCGTTGTCACGGTCAGAGGTTACCCTTACAGATGCCAGTATGTTCTGTTTTTTCTCCAGTTCCACATTTTTTAGTTGTGCCGGCTGAAGGGCTGTGGAAACAACAGCCAGTCCGGTTGCCACCACAAGTACTATTGCCGTGGAATATAAAAACGTATACTTATTACTCTGGATATTCATAACATGTATATTTTCCTGTTAATGCGCACTGTTGGCAGCCGTTATTTTCATTCTCTTCAAACGGCGGTTAATATTTGATTCAACAACATAATAATCAATAAGCGGGGCGAAAACATTCATCAGCAGTATGGCAAGCATCATCCCTTCGGGATAGGCCGGATTTAATACCCGGATAAGAATGGCCAGGATACCGGTGAGGAACCCGTAGATCCATTTCCCGGTCTCGGTTTGTGATGCGGTTACCGGATCGGTAGCCATGAATATGGCTCCGAAGGCAAATCCCCCGAACAGCAAATGCTTATAGGCCGGAAGAGTCATATATTCGTTGGCGCCAAAAACGTTGAATAGTAATCCCATAAATAATCCGCCGGCCACAGTTGAAAGCATGATCTTCCAGCTTCCGACCCCGGTATATAAAAGCACAAGGGCACCTAACAGGATGGCCAGTTTTGATGTCTCTCCGACCGAACCCGGAATAAAACCCAGAAATGAATTCATATCGCCGGGTAATGTGCCGGTGATATTCAGTGCAAGGTTTCCAAGGGGTGTGGCGCCTGAGAATCCGTCAATAACCTGTTCACCCTTGGTAAGGCCGGCAATCCAGATCTTATCCCCGGTCATTTCCGCCGGATAGGCAAAAAACAGGAATGCACGGGCCGTAAGCGCGGGATTGAGGATATTCATACCCGTACCACCGAAAACTTCCTTTCCTATTATTACGGCAAAAGCGGTGGAAACTGCCACCATCCAAAGTGGAACATCAACCGGCATGATAAGGGGTATAAGCATCCCGCTTACCAGAAAGCCTTCATTAACCTCATGGCCCCGAACCTGTGCAAAAACAAACTCAATGGCCAGTCCGGTAACGTAGGAAACAACAATGAGCGGAAGGACCTGCAGAAACCCGAAACCAAAGATCTGCCAGAACGTCCTGGTTTCCCCTGTAGATAAAAAATGCTGGTACCCGGCATTATACATGCCAAACAAAAGAGCCGGAATAAGCGCAATGATCACAACTGACATGGTTCGTTTCATGTCGATGCTGTCGCGGATATGAGAACCGGAGAAAGTAACCTTGTCAGGTACAAAAAGGAAAGTCTCAAAAGCTTCAAATGTGGCGCTGAACTTCTCATACCTGCCACCTTTTTCAAAATTGGGCTTAATTTTATCAATAACCCTGCGTAATGACTTCATGCAATATGCTGTGTTAGTCGTTTTAACTCATCTCCTGTATCATCAGGTCAAGGCCTTTGCGTACCAAGGTCTGCATCTCGGTTTTGGAAGGACAAACAAATTCGCAGAGGGCAAAATCCTCTTCGGCAACTTCATATATCCCCAGCTTTTCCATCTGATCAACATCCTCAGCAAGGATCGATTTCAACAACTGCATGGGATAAATATCCAACGGGAAAACTTTCTCGTAAAGGCCTGTAATTACAAAAGCACGGTGTCCACCCTTCATGTTGGTGTCCAAAACATAACTCCGGCCGGGTGTAAGCCATGACCAGTACGACCGGGAAAAGCTGTATTTATTAAATCCGGGCAGGGCCCAGCCCAGAAACTCGTATTGATTGCCTTCGGGAATCACGGAAAGAAGCGAATCGTAAAAACCGATAAAGCCTCCCGCAGAAACTTGTGTGCCGGTAAGGGGATTACCACCGATATAACGGTGTGGGCCATCCAGCACATTGCCTTCAACAATGCTTTTAACCGACGATCCGCTGATCACCCTGAAATATCGTGGGTTTTTTACCTCCGAACCTGCAACCGCCACCACTTTTGTGGCATCGTAAATACCTTTTGAAAACAACCTGCCCAGCATGACCACATCCTGGGGAGAAACAACCCAAATGACCTCTCCCTTGTTCAGTGGGTCAATGCGCTGGATCTGCACACTCAGGTTGCCGGCGGGATGGGGTCCGCTGAATATGTTTACCTGCGCATGCTGCACCGTTGAGAATACATTTTTTTCCGGATATTCAGTGCTGATGTTTACATGTACTTTCCCATTTGTAAGCCTGGTAAGCGCATTGATCCCAACCTGGAATTCTGCTTCGGACCCTGTGATCACGTAATCGAGTTCAGGTGCCAGCGGCGCCGTATCAAAGGATGAAACGAAAATCGACTTCGGCGTATGTTTCGGATTTGCGATAATATTGTATGGCCTCTGCCTTACCACCGGCCACAATCCGCTCTTCAGAAGATTATCAATAACACTTTCACGGGTCATTTCCAATGGATCACCCGTGTTGAAGACTTCATACTGCTGTACATTGCTGGCTTTGACAACTACTTCAAGTACCATGCGCCGTTCACCACGGTTTATGGCGGCAACTATACCACTAACCGGCGAAGTGAAGCGTATTTCAGGTATGTTTTTGTCAACAAACAGCGGAGAACCTGCTTTTACTTCTGCTCCTTCCTTCACCTCAAGCCGGGGAATAAGTCCATGAAAGTCGGTTGGCTTAACTGCATAAAGATCTGCCGGATTGGACTTGCCAAAAGACTTTTCGGCTTTTCCGGTAAGATTTATATTCAGTCCTTTCCTGATTTTATAAACATGAGGCATCAGCACTGATTTATTTTTTCAATCAACAAAAATATATAAATTTGAATAGTATGATCCTTGGGGTTTAAATATATTTAATCAAATATTTTCATAGTTAGATCTTTCCATGAACTTTAGATTATTAAGGGCCTGGTTATTTGTTAAATTATTAACAACTGGTGTTATTTCATTAACAGCCGGCGTTTGTTTTGGTTTAGCCAACCCGGGAGTTTATTTTTCCACCCCGTATGACAATAAGGTTTTTGCATCAGGGATCCATACGGTTATGCTGCGCAGTTCAACCTGGGAACTGGCACTTCCCGTTATTGAAAAAGGTTCGGGGCAACAGCTGGAACTCCGTTTTGATGATCTCTCCGGTATACCGCACAACTATGGCTATACATTGGTTCATTGTGATGTTTCCTGGCAACCTTCACCGCTCTCACAACAGGAATACCTGGAAGGATTCGGACAGGGAACAATTCGTGAATCGGCCAATTCATTCAACACTACTTTCGATTATATGCATTACCGGCTGCTGTTTCCGGAAGAGGATTGTGTGCCGGTTCTTAGCGGAAATTATGCCCTTGTTGTTTACGAATCCGTTGACCCGGAAAAGATCGTACTCACACGAAGGTTTTATGTTACTGAAAAAACAGTACAGATCGAAGGAAGCGTAAAGCAGCCGCTCCCTGGTGAATTCAGGGAATCAGGACAACAGGTTGACTTTACGGTAAATCATCCCGGGATGAACATTCGTGATCCGTTTGGTGAGATTACCGCGGTGATCCGGCAGAACGGAAGAGATGACAATTTAATCCGCAGCCCGAAACCAACATTCATTCAATCCGGGAAAATCATTTATTCCGATCAGGATGGGATCATATTCCCGGGTGGTAACGAATTCAGGAATTTCGATTTCAAAAACCTGAAATACCTCACTGAAAATATGGCAACCATTGCCTTCCGGAATCCTTACTATCACCTTTTTCTTAAACCGGATAAAATCCGCAGCAATAAGCCTCATTTTAGCAAACCCGACCTGAACGGGGGCTTTCTCGTAAGTCTGGAAAAAGCTAACGATAAACATATCGAGGCTGATTACGGATATGTTCATTTTACCCTGGAGGATCCGCTGGTCACAACCGGGGGGACTATTTACGTCACCGGTGGGTTTTGCGACTGGTCCACAGGTGAATCAAATAAAATGATATATAATTCCGCAAGTGGGTGTTATGAGGTCACCCTGTTGCTCAAACAGGGCTTTTACGATTATTGCTATGCTTTGGTTGAGACACCGGGAGACAGTATTGATGAAACTGCCGTTGAAGGAAGCTATTACGAAACTGCCAATGATTATTCGGTACTTATTTATTACCACGACCATCTTAACCGGTATGACCGGCTGCTTGGAATATTACCACTTACAAAACATTAACCGCCACCATTATGAAAACAAGTCCTGTTTCAGCTTATCTATTGATCATTTCTTTTATGCTTTCCCTGCTTTCCGGATGCAAGCCATCCGACAGTCTTAATCCGGACAATCGCAACCGTTTGTTCAACGCGGAATGGAAATTCATCCGCGACAGCATTGCCGGACCGGAACAACCCGGGTTTGACGATTCCGGATGGGCAACTGTTGACCTGCCGCACGACTGGAGTATAGCACGATTACCCGGAGAGGACGGACCTGATCAGATCGGTCCTTTTTCAAAATTAAGTCCGGGAGCCACGTCCACCGGTTATGTGCTGGGCGGTACGGCATGGTACCGCAAGCATTTCAGGCTCGGCAGGGAGGATGCCGGAAAAACAGCCGTGCTGCGTTTCGATGGTGTGTATATGGAAGCCGAAGTATGGGTAAATGGCAGGCAGGCCGGCGACCACCGGTACGGATATACCCCATTCTGGTTTGACATTACTCCCCTGCTCAATCCCGTAGGTGAAGAAAATGTTATAGCAGTAAAAGTAAACAATACCGGACGCAACAGCCGTTGGTATTCGGGATCGGGAATTTGCCGGAATGTTCACCTCATCCTCACCCGGCCATTGCATATTGCCGTATGGGGGGTTTTCGTCACCACCCCTTCCGTAACAAAGGATTCTGCGCTTGTTGAATTTGCCGTCACCACGCAGAATGATGCTGAAAAAGAGGCGGCCGGAAGATTCAAAATAAACATCACCGGACCGGACGGACAACCTGCCGGATCTGCTGAAGGATCATTCTCCGTAAGGGAAAAGGATATGACAATCGTGCATGTAAAAACCGGGATCAGCGATCCGGCTTTATGGTCACCCTCCTCCCCCAATCTCTACCAGGCAGAGGTGACGCTGTACGATGGAAAAAAGTTAACCGATACATACGTTCAGTCCTTCGGAATACGAACCCTTGAAGTATCCGCGGAAAAAGGATTCCTGTTAAACGGCGAGGTCATTGAAATGAAAGGCGGTTGCCTGCATCATGATAACGGACTGCTGGGTTCGGCAGCTTTTGACAGGGCCGAAGAACGCCGTGTGGAGATCATGAAGGCCAACGGGTTTAATGCCATACGCACCAGCCATAATCCTCCTTCTGAGGCCTTTCTCAATGCCTGTGACCGGATCGGGTTGCTGGTGATCGATGAAACTTTTGACATGTGGGAACGCCCAAAAAATCCCGCGGATTATCACCGGTTTTTTAAGGATTGGTGGATGAAGGATGTGGAAGCTATGATACTGCGCGACCGGAATCATCCCAGCATCGTATTCTGGAGCATTGGCAATGAAGTGAACGAAAGGGCAGACACCAGTGGTATCCGTATCGCCAGATCTCAAATCGACTTTATCAGGCAGCTGGATACATCCCGGTTTTTCACCAATGCAATCTGTGAATTCTGGGACATACCAGGTAAACCATGGGAGGCTACGGTCCCTGCTTTTGAATTGTTAACTGTCGGAGGTTACAACTACCAATGGAATAGATATGAATCCGATCACGGAAATTTCCCGGCCAGGATCATGATGGGAACCGAATCGGTACCTATGGATGCATTTGAAAGCTGGCAACAGGTGGAAAAGCATCCCTGGGTGATCGGCGACTTCGTATGGACCGGCATGGATTATCTCGGCGAGACCGGAATAGGTCATACCCGGTACTTAAGCAATGATCAGCAGGATGTCTTCGCCATGCCCTGGCCCTGGTTCAATGCCTGGTGCGGTGATATTGATATTACAGGGGAAAAGAAACCGCAGATGTTATACAGGGATGTGATATGGGGTAACAGCAAGCTGGAAATGAACGTACATTCGCCTATACCGGCGGGTACAGCCGAGAGGATCAGCTATTGGGGCTGGCCCGATGAATATCCTTCCTGGAATTGGATCGGGAACGAGGATAAGCCATTGCGGGTATCGGTATATTCAACCGGATCATCGGTAAGACTTGAACTGAACGGCAGGGTGATTGGCGAAAAGGAAGTTTCAGCAGCTACAAAGCTAACCGCCACATTCGATGTACCATACGAACCCGGAGAATTAAAAGCAATTGCTCTTGACAGGGACAGGGAAATAGCGTCAAAAGTATTAAAGACCAGTGGGGTATCCGCTGGCATAAAACTCACAGCTGACCGCAGTACAATCAAAGCCGACCGTAATGACCTCGCTTTCGTGACCATTGAAATTACCGATGAATTTGGACAAGTAGTGACGGATGCTGCTAAACAGGTGAAATTAACGGTTACCGGGAACGGAGAGTTGATAGGAAGCGGCAATGCCTGCCCCTATGATATGGAAAGCGTTGGAAAAACGGAAATCAGTACCTACCGTGGCAAAGCACAGGCTATATTGCGGCCCCTTTCCACAGCAGGAAAAATTACCCTTAAGGGGAAGGTTGAAGGAATGACAGCGGGAGTAGTAGAGGTTCAGGTTGAATAAACTATTTCCTGCCGTATATATCAGTTTTACTGTCCTTCCGCTTTGAAAATGCCTCCTGTCCGGCATCGCGCATAAGGCCAAGACCGGTAAGCACTTCCACTTTTTTTACATTTACCGCACTCCAGTTGCTGCCCGGCTTTCGGGGAGTAAAACGTATGCAGTAACTTGCTTCGTCAATTGATCTGCGGATCCCGTCGATCCATCCAAAACACAAAGCTTCATCAACGGATTGGCTCCATGTCACCGATTCGTTTTTTGAACCCACTTTGTAATACCCTACCAGAAGTTCGGTTTTGGTTGTATAATTTGCCTCGAACCATGCTCTTAACGCTGCCTGATTCTTAAAAAATACCGGATCCATAACAGTCCTGTTTTATGGAACAAAATTATAATTTTAGATTTATAATGAAAAAGGGGTGGTCCGCAGTACCACCCCCTGATTCAAAAAATCACAAAATTAATTCTTCATTATCTTCTTAATCACGGTATCCTTATCCAGCTTTTTAGTACAAAAGAACCAGTCGTAACAGGTCATATCATCTTTGTTTTCCATCCGTTCCTTAGCCACGCCACAGGATCCGGCAGGAGGAACAATCACATCATCCCCCGGACGCCAGTCGGCCGGTGTGGCAACACTGAATTCATCCGCGGTTTGTAATGCCAAAAGCACCCGGTAAAGCTCATCAAAATTCCTTCCTAAACTCAATGGATAGTAAATAATTGTACGGATCGTTCCCTTGGGATCGATATAGAAAACAGCACGGACTGCCTTGGTGGAGCTTTCACCGGGCTGTATCATGCCATACTTTTTGGCCACCTCCATGGTAATGTCCTCAATGAGGGGGAAATTCACTTCAACGTTCTTCATACCTTTGTATTCGATCTTTTCCTTGATCGTCCGCAACCAGGCGATATGACTGTAGAGCCCGTCAACCGAAAGTCCCACCAGTTTACAGTTTGCCTCGGCAAACTTGCTTTCCATACTGGCAAAGGTCATGAACTCTGAAGTACAAACGGGTGTAAAATCGGCCGGATGACTGAAAAGGATCACCCAGCTGCCTTTGTAATCTCCCGGGAAATTGATGTTGCCTTGTGTTGTTACTGCCTTAAATTCAGGTGATTGTTCTC
>DATEVU010000087.1:0-8464 GCA_035258345.1 Bacteroidales bacterium | reverse complement strand
TGAATCAAACCTGATATGGAGCTACGAACAATCTGACCTTATGTGGGCATTGCTTCCAGTTGTTAAATCGGCATATGAATTATTAATTTCCGACTCATTAAAGCGTATTAAAGAGTGTTCTAATTGTGGCTGGTTATATCTTGATAAAAGCAAAAATAATAGTCGGATATGGTGTAATATGAAAACCTGTGGTAATTCCGTGAAAATAAAAAAGTACTATGAAAAGAAGAAAGTTCTGGCATATAAATCTCAGGGAAGTACTTAATATAGGTTCCAGCAGTAATCTCTTCTTATTATGGTACGATAAATATTATTGTATGCATAAGTATTTTTTAGGATAAACCAATAATCACTAAATGAATCCTCTGGAAATTACCAATGCTATCCTTTCATTCACAGAAAGGCATGGATATATTGCAAAGGTAGTGGCAATGGAACATTTGAAAGAGTTGGAAGACGAATTGATTCTTAGAAAAAAGACAGATAACTTTGATGAAGCTTTTTACCAAGAGCGTCTGACATCATTTAAGTTCACCCTGACAACAGCTTTATCGGAAAGCGGATCGATAATAATTATTGCGGTTCCACAACCGAAGGTTCTTCTTATATTTAACTGGCAAGGGGAAGATTATCCAGTATTTATTCCGCCAACCTACGATATATCAAGTAATGAAAAAACCAAAAAGGAATTGGAAGATATTCTCCTACCTGAAGGATTTACTGTTGAACCAACAGTACTTCCTTTAAAACTGCTTGCTGTGCGAAGCGGCCTTGCTGAATATGGAAGAAATAACATCTGTTATATACCCGGTAAAGGTAGTTTTTACAGGTTGATGGCATTTTTTTCAAATTTGCCATGTTTGGAAGATAGTTGGAGACCGGTTTGCATGATGAATAGATGTAATAGCTGCAACGCTTGCGTAAGGGCATGCCCAACCGGTGCCATAGATGAAAGACGGTTCCTGTTACATGCTGAACTCTGTTTGTCATTTCATAACGAACATTCCGGTGATTTTCCGGATTTTATTGATCCGCGAGTTCATCATTGTCTGTTTGGATGTATGAGATGCCAGGTTGTATGTCCGGAAAACAAAAATAAATTAACATGGATTGAAGTTAAGGATGCCTTTTCTGAATTTGAAACCACATTTATACTTAATAATAATCCATTCATTGAGATAGCTTACTCAACACAACAGAAGCTTGAAAGGTTGTGCTTAATTGACGATTATCCTTTATTATCCCGTAATCTGAGTTTTGTCTTAAGCGGAAAAAATCGATGAATTAGTAACAGCGAATTTGTGATTATTCCGGCGAAAGTGAGCCAGTGTTCCTGCGCAAAGTGAGCCACCCTGAGAGCGGATTTATTTTTTAAAATTAATCATTCTTTTCAAAATTGTTATTCTTTCTTAATGATTCTCCTTTTAACTCTATTCGATGAGCATTTCCTGACAATCTGTCCATCATAGCATCGGCGTTATCATAATATTCGCATAATGCGGATGCTATTCTTGATCGTCTTGTTCACGATGCACACAGAATAGAACTCCTTGGAGAGTCTCTAAGACGTAAACAAACTACTAAAAATCAAAGGGATTTTGAACGGATAGAAGAAATTTATTAAATTTGTTTAAACCTAAACGACCATGTTAAAAGTTATATCAGGAAGAGTTAAAAGGGGGTGGTCACTTGCTTGCATAATAGTTCCGCTCCGAAGAGATGTTCTGGCTTTACACTTTTTACATTGGTACTTCTCTATGGTTTTTAACCAATAATGATCCGTGCTTCCACATTTTCTGCATATGACACCCTGTGCATCTCTAAATTCCTTAAATTTGATCCTGCATGAGGCTTCATCAGGAAATGACTCTATAAATTTGATTAGATTCATGACATTATTTTTTCCTATAATATAATCAATTATTCTTCATTCCCGACACTCATAAAAATTTATTATGTTGTTAGGCTGTATAGTAATCTTGATATTTCATTAATTAAACCAGCAATTGGGGATGATAAGGAAAATAAGTCAATAATCACAATGCAACTATATCTAATTAATCCCTCAAATCTGCTTGTCAGCATCATTAAAATCAATGAGAGTTTCTGGAACCGTTATCGTGTATGGAAACCGCTCAGCCTTATGGTTATCGCAGGTTTGACACCACCAGAGTGGAAAATCACGATAGTGGATGAGAACCTTGGCATACCGGACTATTCGGCCATGCCACGACCGGACTTGGTGGGTATTACAGCTTTCACCTCACAGGCGAACCGTGCCTATGAAGTGGCCGCTATTTTCCGGCATATGGACGTACAGGTAGTCATGGGTGGTATTCACGCAACCATTCGGGTGGAGGAAGTCATGGAGCGTGTGGATTCGGTTGTTACAGGGGAAGCTGAGAGCATCTGGCTAAAGGTTCTTAATGACGTCAAGAATGGGTGCTTGAAGAATCGGTATGATGGAGGTCGGGCTGATATAACCGATGTGCCACTAGCCCGTCATGATTTGCTGGCTAGGGGATATGCTTTCGGGGCTATTCAAACCACCCGTGGCTGTCCATTGAACTGCATCTTTTGCAGCGTGACAGCCTTCAATGGGTCTCACTACCGCCAACGGCCCATTTCGGAAGTGGTGCGTGAATTCCAATCGATCCGTGAGAAACATATTTTAATAGTGGACGACAACCTCATCGGTACGAGTCATAAACATATCATCCGTGCAAAGGAACTGTTCCGCGCCATGGCCCAAGTGAACCTAAGAAAAAAATGGGTTGCCCAAGTCACTATTAATTTCGCCGATGACGAAGAACTTCTCGAACTGGCTGTAAAAGCCGGATGCAGCGGTGTTTTTATCGGCTTTGAGTCCCCGGTGCAGGAGGGACTCCTGGAGCTTGGCAAGAAATTCAACCTTATAAAGAATCGGGACTTAAAAGCTTCTGTGCGTCGTATTCAAAGCCACAAAATCATGGTTGTGGGTTCTTTTATTATCGGATTAGACATAGACAAACCGGGAATCGGCAAACGTATTGCTGAGGTGGCCAGTCAATATGGTTTGGACAATCTTAATGTACTTTTCCTGACGCCCTTGCCCGGTACACGATTGTGGGACAAGATGAAATCGGAGAAACGAATTCCCCTTGCCTTTTTCCCTGAAGACTGGAAATACTACACGCTGACTTTCCCGGTGGCCCGATATAAGTATTTATCTCTGGACAGTATCATCCAAGAAATGACCTCTTGCGACATGGACTTCTATTCCATTCCGAAGATTCTGCAAAGGGTGTATGGTAACTTTTGGCAACACCGACAGCCACTCATCAGTCTTTTGGGCAATCTTTCATACAGGAGCAACATCCGTTTGAACTGCAAGGCATATGCAGCCTTCAAACATCAACAAGGCAATAGGTACAATTAAATAACCTAGAATGCAAGGGAAAACAAATTATTGATTCTTTATCAAGAATGCCTGTAAATTTAGATGAAACGATTTTGATAAACTTATAGGTGGTGCCAAAAATGACTTTATTTCTTTTCAATTCAGGTGTCTGGTTTACCGGTCAGGAATGAGACAGGTCATTACAGATTAATACACAGGACCTTATTTCCTTGTATGACCATACTGCTTTTCGCAAGGATTCAATGAACAAAAGAGTATACGATCTGTTTTTAATTTTTAGTATCTATGGTATAGATTTTTTACCTCATAAAATTATGTAATAATAAATTAACCTAATGCCTACTGACCTGAGAATTCCGGCCAAAATCAAGCTGGGTTCATTATTTTTCTGTTTATCTCTTTCACCTATCATAGTATTCTCCCAGGACGTTCCTGCATACCGGATACTGAATATTACACTTGAAACCTACCAGCCTCAGCAATTAAAACTGAATAACGGCCGCCTGATATGGAAGGATGTTGATCCCGATTCAGGTGTTTTTAACCTGAAATATTATTCGGGTTCTGAGATATTCAGGCTTGATTCAGGCCTGTCAGGTCTGACATCAGCTATTGACGGAGATTATATTGCATGGAATACGGATGCAGAGGAAATAAAAGTATTCAATACAAAAGACTGGACAACAGAGGTGATCGGATCTTCCTATAACCCTGATTTCAGTGAGCCTGTATCATTGGCCGGGGGAAAGATTGCCTATGCAAGGAAGGCCGGAAACGGATCTGAAATAGTGGTTAAGGATCTGGTGTCGGACGATGAAACAATTTTCAATGAAGGGTTCTGGAATCTGGAGCCATCAATCAGTCACGGACAACTGGCCTGGATACAAAAGTTTCAGGCAGACACAACCCGGTCAAACATTTATTTTTATGATGGTCAGTCGACACGTCTTCTTACAGCTTCCGGTTCTTATAAAAATACTCATCCGATAGCAAAGGACGGTCAGGTAATATGGCTTCAGTCTCAGGGCAACACAGACAGAATTTTATTATTTGACGGTGATTCTGTACTCAACCTGGGAGAAACAACTGCAGGTTCAATTATTTCCGGCTTTGATCTCAGCAATGGTATGGCTATTGCCGCTGTCACTGATACAGTATCTAATGATACGGAAATCCGGGTATATAGTTCTGAAACAGGATCCTTAACCTACATTAATGATACAGCACGTATTTCAGGACTTCATATCGATAACGGTTTGATTGCATGGAGTTCAGGCACAGATGCCTTAAAGAATCTAATTCTGTACAATCTGAATACGGGTCTCCCGGAGGAATGGGGATCAGCCCTGAATCCTGTGGTAGATGATGGACAGATTGCCTGGACGCTGGGCGATGCCGTAAGCATGATGGTACCGGTTGCTTATGCACAATTGTCGTCTGGCAATGAAAATGGTTGGCCTCAGTCGAGATTTAAAGATAACGACGGTTCCAGCGTAATCTGGGGCAATTTGGATAATTCCACAAACGCACGTATTTTCTATTCCGAGGGTAATTCTACGGTGCAATTGACAGATTCTTCTGTCTACAAAGATTTTATTATGTTGAATGACGGCTATGCGATCTGGCGTCACGATTTCTCATCACTCTATTTGTATGACGGGATCAATCCACCGGAATTGATTTTTGACAGCCTGCAATGCGAAAATATGTACCTGGCAGACGGTTTAATCGGATTTCACGGTTTCAGGTCCGATGCAGGTAATAACATAAACCAGGCATGGCTATACAAAATCGCGACAACCGACCTCATTCAGCTAACCTCCGATGATTCGGAAGATATAACAAATACCTTTACCCTGGTCGATGGAGGTTATGCCTGCTGGTTCAGGGATAGTTCAACAGTCACAATGCTAATGTTGTATGACGGATCTTCTAAAAAAAGATTGACTGAATTTCCTGTTGACAACCAATTTAGTTTCGTGAATGGTAAAATTGCCTGGAGTGAATCTATCAACAATGTCTATCAGATTATGTTGTATGATGTAAATTCTCATATTAAAACTCAGATCACAAATAGTATAAGTGACAGCTACAGACCGGTTACGGATGGTTCAAAGATTGTCTGGTTTGAAAGCAATCCTTCAGTTCTTTTAATGTGGTATTACGATATTGCTACCGGTAAAGCACATAAAGTTGCTAATTTTAACCCTACTGCTGCAAGATGGCTGTGGTTAAGCAATGGAAGAGTGGCATGGTCTTCGGCTGGTGAAGTCTGTGTGTACGATGGCAATGTAATCAGCCGGCTGACGAGTTCCGCTCCTTTTAATCCTAATTCAGAACCGTATGTCGATCAGGAAGTTGTGGTGTGGAATAAAAACAACCCCGATCCGAATATTAATCATTACGGACAGGTATTCAGGGCAAAGCTTCATGCCCATGTTGACTTTGATGCAGAAAATATCAACGGTAATGCCCCGCTGACAGTTGCATTCTTTAATAATTCCTTCCAGGGTGCCCGGTCATATCACTGGGATTTTGGCGACGGACAGACCAGCACGGAAAAGAATCCGGTTCATATCTATCAGAATCCGGGTGTGTATTCCGTAATTTTAACTGTTGATGGCCTAACCGGTTTAACATCGGAAAAGAAAATTAACCTGGTTAGGGCAAGACAAAAACCCACAAGTATCGGAACGTCATCAGAATTTTCCGGAGAAAATCTGCTGCAGGTATACCCGAATCCTTTCAGTTCAATTACAACCATCAGTTGGGAGATTCCGGCCAATGAATTTGTAACGCTTAAGATTTACAATATGCTTGGTGTCGAAGTGGCATCACTGATAAATGACTTACAACCGGACGGAAAACATGAGATCATTTTTGATGCAGGCCATTTAAACAACGGCATTTACCTGGTTCAGCTGAACGTCAGAAGTTACATTGAACACAAATTTATAATCCTGAATAAATAATATGAACCAAATAAAAAATCAGATTGTTCTGTTCACCCTAAGACACATTTAAAACAAATTAATCAGGACCGGAGGATTTGTCCATGAAAACAAAAGTACTTTTTACCGCAGGTCTGATTTTTATATTTTGTTCTGAACTGCAATCCCAATGGAACAGTGACCCGCATCTGACAACACCCATCTGTACCGATACACTTGATCAGCGCTATCCGCAAATGATAAGCGATGGAAACGGAGGTGCCATTATTGCATGGTGGGATGACCGTACAACTGTTTATGCGCAGCGTATTGATGCTTATGGTAATGCATTATGGGGTACGGATGGTATACCAATTTGTACAGTGCAGACAGGAATGGGGGTCGGAACCGCAGAGTCCCCTCAAAAAATAATCAGCGATGGTGCCGGAGGGGCGATCATTGTCTGGACCGATGGTCGTTATGGCAATGCTGATATTTTCGCCCAGCATGTGGATCCAAATGGAAATATTTTATGGGATTCGATCGGCGTTCCAATTTGTACGCTGAACGGATATCAATATGATGTTAAGTTGATTAGCGATAGTGTTGGCGGAGCCATTATGGTTTGGCGTGATGACAGATCAGATGTAACAAAATCAGATATATACGCTCAAAGAATAGCAGGGGACGGTTCAATATATTGGATGGAAGATGGAGTTCCGGTTAGTGTAGCAAATGATTTGCAATTATCTCCTGAAATAACAGAAGATGGGAATGGCGGGGCAATTATTACATGGACTGACTACCGGGATTACGCAACAAAGGGGGAAGATATATATGTGCAACGGATAGACTCGTCAGGGGTGGTGCAATGGACAAGTAATGGTGCTCTTGTTTGTAATGCTGACGGTAATCAGGAGTATTCCGTTATTTGCAAAAGCCTGGATGGAAGTTCAATTATTGCATGGACAGATCAACGTTATTCCTCATATTCAGGTGTGGACATTTATGCCCAGCGGATTAATTCGAGTGGAACACCCCAGTGGACAACAGATGGTATTGGAATGTGTACAAGTAGTGGAACACAAAATTCGTTGGATATTGTCAGTGATAATTCCGGTGGTGCTTTCATTGTTTGGGAAGATAGTCGTGTTTCACCTACCTATGATGACAGGGATATATATGCCCAATTTGTTAATGCTTCAGGCACAAAGTACTGGGGTTTTTACGGAATCCCGGTTTGTACTGCAGATGATTACCAGTTTAAACCCCAGGTTATTTCAGATGGTGAAGGCGGGATGTTTGTTGTTTGGGAGGACAGACGGCCTGTTGATAATGAAAATAATGATAAGGTTTTTATGCAGCGTATAAATAATCAAGGTCTTCCGGCTTGGCAGGAGAATGGAATTGCCGTTTGTAAAGCGAATTGGGCGTATCCTTCTCCTCAGTTTATTAATGACGGAATGGATGGTGTGATCGTGGTGTGGGAGGATTATCGCACACGTGAGAATGATGATATTTATGCCCAGCATATTGATAAAAATACATTCCCGGGCAAGCCCTATCCTGAAATCATTTCTGTAACCGATGTCGCTGATGATAACGGAGGCAGGGTGCGGTTAAGCTGGTCTGCATCCGCGGTTGATGCAGAAGGCATGTCGCCACAGATTAACAGCTATGGTATCTGGAGAAAAGCTGATACCGTAAGTAATCTGCAGGTTCCAGAGAATACTTTTAATGGATTTCTGCCCGGTGATAATCTTCAGACCGGGTATGAAATACTGGCGACCATACCTGCCATTCAGGCCAGCGATTACACTACAGTAATAAATACTATACATGATGACGTGGACGAAACCTTTTTAGTTACAGCACATGCTGAAAATCCGAATTTTTATCTTGCTTCTTCATCCATGTCAGGTTACAGTTCAAACAATTCAGTGGTTGCAGTCTCAACTGATTTGAAGGAGCTGCCTCAACATTCGGAACTGTTTCAGAATTATCCTAATCCGTTCAGTTTAGTAACCCATATCGAATTTCGAATTGCAGAATTCGGATATGTCTCCTTAAAGGTTTATGATGTTTTGGGTAGAGAGACTGCAACGTTGGTTAATGAAGAAAAGCCTCCAGGATT
>DATEVU010000086.1:0-6884 GCA_035258345.1 Bacteroidales bacterium | reverse complement strand
TCAAGGTGGGTATATTAAGAAAGCTGAATAGGACGGAAGAAGCCCTGGTTCTTTGCAGTGAATCACTTGACGCGGATCCGTTCAATTTTGGAATTCTATTTGAAAAATATCTGCTCCGGAACAAGAATTCCGGGGACCTTTCGGTTCTAAAGCACCTGATCAGGGGGAATATCCACACCTATACCGAATTTGCACTTGATTATGCCTGGGCCGGCTTTTTTACTGAGGCTTGCGAACTCATTACCCTTGGTATTGCTGAACAACAGGTAAATGATGTATATCCCCTTGCCTGGTATTTCAAGGCCTGGTTCGAACACCAGTCGGGCAATGTAATTCAGGCCAGTCAGTCGCTTGAGATGGCAGCCTGTGCCGGACCCCACTATTGCTTTCCGAATCAACCGGAAGCTGTGGTGGCACTGGAATGGGCACTGAATGAAAACAAAACTGATTACCGGGCATGTTACTATTTAGGCAATTTGTGGTATCATGCAAAAAATTATGAAGAAGCCATCACCTGTTGGGAACGATCTGTAGCTATCAACGATGGTTTTCCCACTCCGCATCGTAACCTTGCACTGGCTTATTTCAATAAAAGAAATGATGCTGACAGGGCTTTGGCAGAGCTGGAAAAGGCGTTTGAATCGGATCCTACCGACAGCAGAATATTAATGGAACTGGATCAACTGTACAAACGGCTGAACCGTTCCCCCGAAAGTCGCCTGAACCTTTTACAGAAATACCCATCACTTGTGGAGGACAGGGACGATCTTTATCTCGAAAGCGCTGCACTGTATAACCTGCTTGGCGAGAGTGAAAAAGCCTACAACCTTATCATGTCGCGCAAATTCCATCCCTGGGAAGGAGGCGAAGGCAAGGTGACAGGTTTATATGTTCACATTTTGATTACCCTGGCTGAAAAGGCCATTGGAAAACAAAAATTTGAAAATGCCGTTGGTTTTTTGCTAAAAGCCAGGCATTATCCTGTGAACCTTGGAGAAGGCAAACTCTACGGTGCCCTGGAAAATGAACTGTTATACTGGCTGGGCATATCCTATGAAGGACTTGGTTTAACCGAAAAGGCAGTTTCATGCTGGAAGGAAGCGTCAGAAGGGACGAATGAAATTTCCAGGGCTATGTTTTATAATGATCAAAAGCCTGAAACGGTGTTTTACCAGGGCTTGTCGTTGCGCAAGCTTGAAATGGAGGATAAGGCAGTCAGCCGGTTTAATATGCTGATCAGCTATGGCAGGGAACATATGGATGATACGGTTAAAATTGACTATTTTGCAGTTTCACTCCCCGATATGCTAATTTGGGAGGATGATCTGAATGCCAGAAACCGCCAGATGTGTCAAAATCTTATTGATTTGGGAAATGAAGGTTTACAGAAACGGACTGGGTAAGATTACCAGGTTGCATAACATGTGCAGTTTTACCCGTGTTCATTCCTTACCGTTACTGTCGGTATAATTCCGGAATTTTTACTCCTGAGTATTGCCGGTTGGTCACTGCTATTTCACCATTGGTCACAGGGTTCCCAAGGATTGAAACAATTGAAAAATTGAACCGTATTTTCTTAAATACATTCAATTGACAATTTAATTATTTAGTACATGGAACGTGCAAAATTTGAGGTTACTAAGGAGTTATTGGAATTTGACAACATGATGGCCACATTACTTCTTAATGGCGAGATTGTTGCCGGTGTTAAAGAAGAAGTAACAGGCAATATCTGGACAAAAGTTACCAGGCTTAATGTTAATGGCAATGAAATTTTCGGATTCTGGGAAATGTCCCTGTTTTCTGATGAGTGGATATTAAACAGTTCCGGTGAAGCCGAAAAGGTTGAAAATGAGTGGAAAGAATTTACTTCTGAATTGCAGAATAGTGATGTAAATTGGCGTATTGGCGCAATTCAATAAGTATTTCAGTCTATTTCAAGGGTTCTTTAACTATTATACAAATTTTCTTTTTATTCTGCAATACTATATCCTCGCAAAGGAAATCAAATTACTTCTTAAATATTCAGCCAATAGGTCAGTTTCAGGTTTAATGACCGGAACCTGGGACCAAAATGATCAGTGAAATAATTGTCGTTATACACCAGATAAAGATCCGACAGCGGGGCAAAGCGCCATTGCAGCCGTGAGTTTATACCCAGGTTATCCTGCTGGTTGCTGTATTGAACGAGGGTTGACCAGAAGAGCGATTTGCTGAAAGTAACATCCACTTTCGGGGTCAGCAACCACAAGTCGGCATCCGAATGTGGATCCGGCAACCGGATACCATCATATCGCAGGTTCATGCTGACCGATGCCCATGGCTGCATGCGAAGGGAAAGTCCTCCGCTAAAGGAAAACACATGACCATTATAAAATTGCCCAATGTTTGCTGTTGCATTATAGGTAAGGATTTTTGACATGTTTGACAGGTACCCGGCGGTGAATTGGTTAAAGTAGTAACCTTTGTTTCCCGGCAAAGGAATACCGTTGGCTGAACGGGTGGGGTCAAAATCGCGGGTAAGGTAGACATACTGGTTGTTAACCTCCGTTACCAATGTGGATTGATCCTTGAATTCAGCATTCCAGTAGAGCGAATACTCATGATCCGTTCTTTTAAAATCAAGGTTGGGCTGCCAGAAGTATAATGCCATCAGGCCAAGTGTGTGCTTGTTAATGATGCCCTTTTCAGGATAAAACTTCCGTTGAAACCCATTTCCTGATTTGAAAATACCCGTGCGGCGAACAAATCCCAGATCCGAGCGGAAATCTTCATCCACATATACCAGGTCGGCGATTACAGTGTATTTCCTTGTATTATAGGTAGCGGTTGCCTGTGAAGATAAATTTCCGGCAGCGTCACCGGGTTGAAATGATTTGTGCAGGTAAAACTTACCGGTCCACGTGTTATCGTCTGAGGCCAGATTATAGTCGATTCCCATAACCCGGTTATATTTGTCGCTGCTTTCCAGGAATTCATAATCTTTAAAAGTTTCCCTGTTGAGTATAAAGAATCCGATGTTCGACCGTGAGAAAACTTTTTTTTGCACAGCAAGCATCATGTTGTTGTTGGAGGCAATGCCGTTCCTGATGTCTTCGCCCGTTTGGACATTGAGGAAACCCAAACGCCAATTCTCGTTGAGTTTTCCACTGAGCCTTACACCGCCCAGGATCCTGTTCTCGATCAGGTTGCCTGAAGTGTCCCTGGCTAATCCTATCCTGCGGGAGAAGAAGGGAATAGCATCAAAATAAATGTTGCCAAAACTTCCGAAAAGATCACTGTTATCAATAAAAAACTGGCGCTTCTCAGGAAGGAAAACTTCAAACCGGGTAAGGTTAGTAAAAATATCGTCAACCTCCACGTTCGAAAAATCGGGATTAATGGTTAAATCCAGATTCATGGTGTTACCAATGGCAACTTTTGCATCTCCCCCAAACTCAAACCGGTTATCAGCTTTATCCAGCTCATAATCTTTGTCCGTAAGAGCGTTGATATAGGGTATAACAGCAAAGGGTGTATGCGATTTTCCCAATGGTTTTTCAAAGACCAGATCGCCCATAAACGCCAGGTTTGAAAACACCTGATTCTGCGGAACCCGGCCCCATATGCTTTGTTCATTGCTCTGCAAATTCCACCGGTATGGCTGGAATCTCCATGCTGTATCTCCTTCTTTGAATTTCAGGGAACTAAAGGGAATGGCCATTTCAACGATATAATGGTCGTCATGCATACTGCCTTCGGCCTGCCATTTCATATCCCAGGTGGTATTATAATCTGCGCCGCCGCCCGAAACCAGAACATCCCGTTGCACACCATACGGAGTGGCGCCAAACAGAAAAGCATTGCTGCCGTCCCTGAAAGTATCGAACATCAGGGCTACATTATCGCTGTTACCCCCGCCGTAATCGCGCCTGAGTGAGGAAACAATAAATTTACCATTGGCAGCTTCCGCACGGAAAGCAGCATAAATAAAATGTTCATCATACAACACGCGGACACTGGTTTGGTACCTGGCCTTCAACGAGTCAATAGGGAAATACTGCCAGAAGTCAGTGGCGTATTCCGCTGTTTCCCAAACCGTTTCATCCAGGACGCCATCTATTTTAATCTGTTCTGTGATGAATTTTACAGTAATCCTCCTTTGGGAATCCTGGGCGGTGAGCGGGAAAGAAAGGAGAAGTATAGCAGATATGATTAAGTATTTGATCATTGGATACTGATTTATGTTTAAAGAAATTTCGAAATCTGCGGTTATATAATTAGTATGAACAGGATTACCTCTCAACCAGTCTCGCACTGCTTTCAGGATATCTGGCACCGTGCACGGTTATTTTTGACGTGGTATTTTCAATGTCCCGAAGATCATCTGCGGAAAGGATTACTCCCAGGGCTCCCAGATTCTCATCCATTCGCTCCGGCTTCCTGGTTCCCGGTATTGGAACAATCCAGGGTTTCTGAGCCAGCAGCCAGGCAATTGCAATTTGCGCAGGAGTAGCACTTTTTCGTACTGCAATCTGTTTAAGCAAGTCAACCAAGGCGAGGTTTGCTTTCCTGTTTTCAGGTGTAAAACGGGGAACGGTGCTTCGAAAGTCCGTTTTCCCGAAAGTTGTACTTTCATTGATTTGCCCGGTAAGGAAGCCCTTACCCAAAGGACTGAAAGGAACGAATCCAATTCCAAGTTCCTCGAGCGTAGGCAATACTTCGGTTTCAGGCTCCCTCCACCACAATGAGTACTCGCTCTGAACTGCAGTAACCGGCTGGACAGCATGTGCCCGGCGTATTGTTTGTGCTGCTGCTTCTGAAAGACCAAAGTGCTTAACCTTTCCTTCTTCAATTAAGCCTTTCACCGCACCCGCCACGTCTTCGATTGGAACCTGGGGATCAACACGGTGTTGGTAGAACAGGTCGATGGTTTCGATCCTGAGCCGTTTGAGTGAGGCTTCTGCAACCTTCCTGATGTGTTCAGGACGACTATTCAACCCAATCCATTGTGGCCCACCGTAAGGATCAAGTTCGAATCCAAATTTTGTGGCTATAACCACTTTATTATGAAAAGGCAACAGCGCTTCGCCAATAAGTTTTTCGTTAGTGAACGGACCATAAACTTCGGCTGTATCAAAAAATGTGACACCGCGTTCGACGGCTGAACGCAACAGGGAAATCATTTCCTTTTTATCTGCTGCCGGTCCATAGGAAAAACTCATTCCCATGCAGCCGAGCCCGATGGCTGAGACTTCAAGGTTACTGTTACCCAGTTTGCGTTTCTGAATCTTTGTATCCATAATTTACGCTTAGAATTAGGATACAAAGATCCGGTGATTTCAAATTACATGCTAACAAAAAACAAATAAGAAATTACGAAAATCAAACATTCCTGAATTTCAGCGGACTTAGCTGTGTATGTTTCTTAAAGAAGTTGTTGAAATGGGTTACTTCAGTGAATCCCAATGCAAAGGCAACATCTGATACACTCCAGGCACTGTGCTTCAACAGTACTTTTGACTCCTGAAGAATGCGCTCGGAAATTATCATGGTTGTCGTTTTCCGGGTTGTTTCTTTTACCGAGCGGTTCAGGTGATTCACATGGATGGCCAACTGGTTGGCAAAATCAGATGCAGACCGGATGCTTATTTTCGGGTGGTTTTCATCAACCGGGAATTGACGTTCAAGAAGCTCCAGGAATAAGGCGGAAATTCTCCGGGAAGC
The DNA here is from genome assembly GCA_035258345.1 of Bacteroidales bacterium. Taxonomy (GTDB): domain Bacteria; phylum Bacteroidota; class Bacteroidia; order Bacteroidales; family UBA10428; genus UBA5072. Next base: position 1,178 of record DATEVU010000086.1, on the reverse strand, counting down.
ATTGATCTGCTGCTTGTCAATTTTGACAGATGGCTGCATTTTCATTGCGAAATGAAGCAACTCAAAAACGAGCGTTCTTAATACATCATATTTGTGTTTGTATTCGGAATTTATTTCTTCGAACATACGCTTGTATATACTGCTGACGCTGTTCACCTGCTCGTCCGTCAACTCAAAAATATGTGATCCGCCGGGCTGGAAAACCTCATAATGGTTCAGGTTTCCATACTGGTGGAAAAAATGCTGATTAAAGATACAAAACACACCGCTCGTGATATTTTCCGTATGTTCCCACTTATAGGGAATTTGGGGATTGGAGAAGGACAAGGCCTGCTTTTGTACCTCAATCACTTTATCGGCATAGTGAACCTTGCTTTTGCCAATAACAAGCATGATTTTGTAAAAATCCCGCCTTTTATAGGGCACCGGCTTGGCCCTGTCTCCGACAAAAGGTTCCAGACTGAATACGTTGAAATGTCCGATTTCATTGCGGATATTATCAGGCATCCAATTGAATTTGTTTTTATAGAAATCTTCGAGTTTTTCAATTTTTTCCATGGGACAAATTTACAAGTTTCAAGCAGTTTATCGTTGTAAAACTTCTTCGGTTATAATTCAACATATCTTTTATTGAATGTGTAAATCAGGCTTACATTCCCTAGTAAGTCATCACCAACAGGAATTTCAGTTTGAATTGTTTTGTTGATGAGGGACGAAATGGAAAGCGGAAAATTCCGCTTAGCCAATGTTAATGTTCCATTAAAATAGAACCCATCATTTTTATCCATTTTTAAATAGTAGACCTGGGGATTTAACCGAATAAAAAACTGGTCTGACAGTTTGATATTTGAAAAAATAAATCTTAAGGCAAGGTAGTTTGTATGCTGTGTTATATCTTTTTCAATGCCACGGGAATACAAGTAATACATGCCAATACCAATGCCTTTTGTAATTAAAAAACTTGAGGCCAGCTCTCCGGCCAGATATTGTGTGGTTACAATAGATTCTTCTGAAGCTCCATACATTGTATCGATAAGGGTTTTGAATGAGAACGCAGGATGTGCCCCTATCTTAAACTGAAACTTGTCGGTATTCAGCAATTCGTACCGCCACCAGAAAAGAAAAGACCAGGGTTTTCCTTCCAGCGCAAACCGGAATTGTGGTTCAAAACTAAGCCT
>DATEVU010000085.1:0-2177 GCA_035258345.1 Bacteroidales bacterium | reverse complement strand
CTGTTGGTCTCACCTGACAAACTTGTGATTTCTGAAAAAAGTGCACGCAAATATTTTGGAAGTGAGAATCCTGTAGGAAACCCGATTACGCTGAGAATAGACAATACAAACCATGATTTTACTGTTGAAGGTGTTTTTAAGGATTTTCCTGAACAGTCACACTTTCATGCCAATATTCTATTATCGACAGCGTTTTTTACCAACCACCGGAATCAGGCAAGCCTTACAAACTGGGGAAACTGGTCAGTATTAACCTATATCCTGATGAAGAAACCGGGGATGAATAAGGTGATCAATGATAAAATGCCCGGTCTGATTGATAAATATGTACCTGAGGATCTGGATCAGGACATAAAGTTCAGGTTCCAGCCACTCCGGGAAATTCATTTATTTTCGAAGGATCTGGAAATGGATATCGAACCACAGGGGAGTATCCTCCGGGTAATTATTTTCGCCTCCATCGCTGTTTTGGTATTGGTTATTGCATTGGTCAATTTTGTTTTGCTTTCCATGGCCATTTCCTTTCAACGGATACGTGAATTTGGTCTGAGGAAAGTGATAGGAGCACAACAAAAACAATTAGTTTCACTGGTCACTGCAGAATTCCTCATTGTATTTGCATTGGCATTACAGATTGCCCTGATGCTACTCGAGCTTGTAATACCTGTGGTTGAGAACCACATGAATATGAAGCTCACGCATGGATTCATGGTCAACTTTGGTGCAATAAGCAGTTTTCTGGCGCTGGCGATCCTCCTCGGATACCTGGCCAGTGTTTATATTGCGGTATATGTTTCAAAATTCAAACCGATTGATGCAATTAAAAATACAATTCCGGTAAATAAACTGAGATTACCTTCCCGTGGGGTTTTGGTTGTGTTCCAGTTCAGTATTATGATTTGTCTGATGGCATGCCTTATTGGTATGCAGAAGCAATTAAACCTGTTGCACAACGAAGACCTCGGATTTCGAAAAGAACAGCTTGTAGTGGTAGATATTCCGGCAAATTCCTATGCACAATACCTCCGGCTTAAGGATGAATTGTATAAAATTCACTCTGTAATTTCTGTTTCGGGTGCCGTATATGTTCCTCCCAGCAATGAATGCTGGATATTCGACGTTAAGAATCCCAGTACGGGTGAATCCTTTCAATTTGAGGAGATTAATGCAGATTATGGTTTTGTTGAATCAATGGGAATTAAAATGCTCCAGGGTCGCTCTTTCTCCCGTGAATATGGCAGGGACAGCAATGCCATACTTATAAATGAAACCGGACTAAGGGAACTTGGTATCAAAGAGCCGCTGGATTCCTATCTCATAGGGCCCGATTATTATCCATCGCGTTCCAAAATGATAATCATCGGGGTTTTCGGGGACTTTCATGCGCGGTCAATGTATGAAAAGATCAATCCCATGGCCATATTGCTGTCGCCCGGAATGACGGCAAAAATGACGGTAAGATTGTCTCCAGAATCATTGGACAAAAGCATAAAGGCTATTGGAGAGGAATGGGTATCCGTATTTCCTGATGATCCCATGCAATATTCCTTTGTTGATGAAGCCATGCGTCTGAAATATTTAAAAGAGGACCAGAACCATGCAATAATCGGCTTGTTCACTGTTTTATCGCTGGTAATCGCACTTATGGGACTGTTCGGACTGTCGGTATTTGTTATTGAACGCCGCACCAGGGAAATTGGTTTACGTAAAGTTCATGGCTGCAAAAACGTGGATATCATATACCTGTTGTCCAAACAATTCACGGTTTGGATTGCCCTGGCATTTTTAATTGCAGCGCCTGTTGCATGGTATGCATTACATCGGTGGTTACAGCACTTCGCGTACAAAACCGAAATATCCTGGTGGATTTTTGTGTTATCCGGTCTTGTTTCAATTGGTATTGCCCTGATGACTATCAGCTGGCAGACATTCAGGGCAGCCTCCAGAAATCCTGTTGAATCAATAAGGTACGAATAGCACTTTCAAAACACGGACTTTGAAATACGGGTAGCTTCGGGCTATAACTTTTAGGATAGGAAACGGGCATTTATACAACTATTTCCGTAATTTTAGTGCCCGTATCAATACTAATCAGATTTATCATGATAAAACGATTCCTGTTCCTGATAGCTGTTTTGATGGTGCCTTGTATGCATGCCGCCCTCGCGCAGGATCGT
>DATEVU010000084.1:0-4237 GCA_035258345.1 Bacteroidales bacterium | reverse complement strand
ATAGCGGTGCATTCCGTACCCGGAGAAACCAGTTTTGTTCTGAATTTCCCTTCTATTCTAACCCGCTGAGCATTGCTGTTACCTGTTTAACCACATTTTCTGCCGTAAACCCGAACTTTTCATCCAGCACCTTGTATGGGGCAGAAAATCCAAAATGGTCCAGGCCAAATACTTTGCCTTTTGATCCTGCCAAACCCTGCAGGGTCACAGGCAAACCGGCAGTAAGACCAAATATGGGTATTCCATCGGGAAGAACCTGTTGCTGGTAAGAGGATGGCTGTAAACGGAATAATCCTTCAGAAGGAGCAGATACCACACGTACTTTTAATCCTTTTTCAACTTCCAGCTTGAGTGCACCGGCAAGCTGGGTTGAAACCTCCGAACCATTTGCCAACAAAATTATATCGGGATCAGCAACATCTTTTATAATATAAGCCCCTCTGGCCACCTGCGCGGCATCGGCAAGCCTTGATGATCCTGGCTTTGCAGGCAGTGTCGGGACATTCTGACGGGTCAGCAGCAAGGCCGTGGGAGTTTTTGTATTCTCAAGAGCCAGCTTCCAGGCTATGGTTGTTTCATGCACGTCGGCCGGTCGTATTACCAATGCGCTGTTATCTCCATGGTGGTTTTTCAGTTTTTCCATCAGCCTGATCTGCGCTTCCTGTTCCACGGGCTGGTGGGTCGGACCATCTTCACCCACACGGAAGGCATCATGGGTCCAGATATACTTGACAGGCAATCCCATCAGTGCGGCAAGTCGTACTGCTGGCTTCATAAAGTCGGAAAATACGAAGAAAGTGCCACAGGCCACGATAATGCCACCATGCAGGGCAATGCCATTAGCAACGGCTGCCATGGTAAGCTCTGCTACCCCTGCCTGCAGGAAGGCTCCGCCAAAATCACCTTTGGTAAAGGCTCTGGTATGTTTTAAAAAGCCATCGGTTTTATCGCTGTTCGACAGATCAGCGGAGGCAACAATCATGTTATCAACATGTTGCGCCAGCCAACCCAATACGTTACTCGATGCTGCCCGGGTTGCAATGTCATCTTTTTGAGGGATCTGTTCCGGAATAAATTCCGGTCTTTTTCCGGAAAAAAAGTCATTAAGCTTTTTGGAGAGCCCTGGATTCTTATCAGCCCACTTTCTTTCTTCTTCTTTTCTGGCATGCGCCTTTGCGGACTTTTTCTGCAGCACATCCTTATAAAATTCAGCCACGTCGGGGAAGACTGTAAAAGGATCCGCAGGATTCCCCGAAAGATTTTCAATTGTTTTTTCAAAGGAACCACCGGCTTCGCCCAGTGGCATTCCATGTGTGGATGTCTGCCCTTCAAAGCTGCTGCCGTTGGCATCCAGGGCACCTTTACCCATGGTAGTTTTACCAATAATCAATGTGGGTCGTGTTTTTTCCCGGGTGGCTTTAATAAGCGCTGCCCGGATCTCGTCATGGTCGTTTCCCCGTATGCTAAGTACCTGCCAGCCCCATGCGGTATATTTCATAGCTGTGTCTTCCAAACTCACGGCTGAGGTTTTGGTGGACAATTGTATATCATTGGAATCGTAAAACATGATGAGATTGCTAAGTCCCAGGAACCCGGCCAGTCGTCCCGCACCCTGTGAGATCTCCTCCTGGATTCCCCCGTCAGAAATATAAGTAAATATCTTATGCGACATCCATTCGCCGAACCTGGCGCAAAGGAAGCGCTCTGCGATAGCAGCTCCCACGGCCATGGTATGGCCCTGGCCCAGCGGTCCGGAAGTGTTCTCAATCCCCCGTTTTATATCCATTTCGGGATGCCCGGGCGTCGGACTCCCCCACTGCCTGAAGTTCTTAAGTTCATCGAAGCTAAAGTTGCCTGTGAGGGTAAGTATGGAATATAGCATGGGAGACATGTGCCCTGGATCAAGGAAAAAGCGGTCACGGTTTCTCCAGCTCATATCCTGCGGATCCCAGTTCAGAAATTCGGAATACAAAATATTGATATAATCCGCTCCGCCCATTGCTCCTCCCGGGTGACCCGATTTTGCCTTCTCAACCATGGCGGCTGATAATATGCGGATATTGTCGGCAGCTCTGTTTACAACTTCTTTTTTCATGAATTGTTTATTTGTGGATGGTTCTTGGTGAATGGTGACTGGTAATGGGACAAATATAAATTAAACTTTTCCAACACACTTTACACGGAAATGGTTTTTATTGTATAAAATGGTGAAAGATTTGAATAATTTGCCATGTTTGTAAATGGGGAATATAGTGTATTTTTGGAGCTGAATCAACTACGGAAGTAATTATGAGTCTGCAATGCGGTATTATTGGAATTGCCAACACCGGCAAAACCACCATTTTCAATTGTATGTCCAATGTAAAGGCTGAGACCTCGAGCTTTGCCTTTACATCCAATAAGTCAAATTTGGGAATGATCCATGTACCCGATCAGCGCTTATACGAACTTGAAAAACTGCAGCCTACCGAAAGGGTGGTGCCTGCGACCGTAGAGATAGTTGACATACCGGGACTTACCAAAGGCGCAAACCAGGGAGAGGGTGTAGGCAATAAATTTCTTGGTGATATCAGGAATACCGATGCACTTATTCATGTACTGCGCTGCTTTGATGATGAAAACCTTCCACACATCGATGGTTCCGTTGACCCGGTCAGGGATATTGAAAACATCGATTTTGAATTGCAGGTAAAGGATCTGGAAAGTCTGGAAAAGAAATTGCTGCGGCTTGAGAAAGTCGCCAAATCGGGAGATAAAGATGCCAGGCACGGTATTGGTGTGCTGAACAAGGTGAAGACAAAACTGGAATCATTCGGGAATGTGCGGGATTTGAAGCTGGATTCGCTGGAACATAAATATATTGATGATCTTTTCCTTCTTACGGTTAAACCCATGATGTTCGTGTGCAATGTGGACGATGCTTCTGCCGTGAATGGCAATGCCTATGTTGAAAAAGTCAGGGAACATCTGAATAACAGGAATGTGGAAATTCTGGTGGTGGCAGCTAAGCTGGAGGCCGAGATTGCCGATTTCGACAACGGGGAAGACAGGATGATCTTCCTGGCTGATGCCGGTTTACAGGAACCGGGAGTTAACCGTATGGTACGTTCGGCTTATTCGATGTTGAACCTGCTTTCGTTTTTCACCATTGGGCCGGATGAGATCAGGGCCTGGACAATTCATAAAGGGATGACGGCACCGCAGGCTGCAGGAGCCATACACAGCGATCTCGAACGGGGTTTCATCCGTGCCGAGGTGATCAGGTATGAAGATTTCATTACACTGAAATCGGAGCATGCCTGTAAGGAAAAAGGTAAACTGATGGTCGAGGGTAAAAATTATGTGGTTGGTGACGGGGATATCCTGCATATCCGGTTTAATGTATAGGTCAATTAGCGTATACCCCAGGCCGGCGTTATGGCTGTTGGTGAATTTATGCCTGTATTCTGCGACATTATTTTATACCGGCGGACTGGCAGCCCAGGAGCAAAAGACCTCCTCATACGGAATGGCACAGCAGTTACTTGCCGGGCGAGGCGAAGTGATCCTGCGGTTTGCATTTCCGGATGCGCATGGCCTGGAATATCTTTCCTCCTTTTTGTCAATCGACAATTACCGGAACGACACGGTTACTGCCTATGCGAATGAAGCAGGATTCCGGCAATTTCTTGAATTACAGATATCATTTCAGGTTGTAAGGCCACCGTCACTCCGTTCAGGTGATTTAGAGGGCAAACGAACAGGAATGGCTTTTGGATTTGACCGCTATCCGGCCTATCAGGAGTATATCAGCATAATGGAAGGATTTGCCGCGGGTTTCCCGCTTATTTGCCAGCTTGCTGAATTTGGAACCAGCAAAAACGGAAAAAAACTGCTGGCCTTGAAAATCTCCGATAATGCCGTGATCCGCGAGCAGGAACCCGTATTTTTCTATTCATCCACCATGCATGGTGATGAAGTGGTTGGCTATGTGCTTATGCTCAGGTTGATCAGATACCTTCTCGAAAATTACGAAACCGACGGCCAGGTAAAAAGACTGCTGGATGGTCTGGAAATATGGATAAACCCACTGTCCAATCCCGATGGCACCTATTTTCTTTCAGATACCTCAGTGGCCGGGGCCACGAGGTTCAATGGTAATCAAACAGACCTGAACCGTGATTTTCCCGATCTGCGGGATGAATTATGGGACATCCGGCCGAAGGAACCCGAAACCCATGCGATGATGGACTTTATG
>DATEVU010000083.1:0-35300 GCA_035258345.1 Bacteroidales bacterium | reverse complement strand
CCCCGCATGCACTGGCTGGCTTCACCGGTTCATCCCGGGATGGACAAAAAAAGAGCTGGAAGCCAGCCTGAAGCTTGTCAGGGATTTTATGATGCCCAACTGGGATATCCATCCGGAGATGATCAGTCATACCCTGGTGATCAATATCAAAACCGGGCAGCCTTATCCCGGTGCTGTGCCCGGGTTCATGGAAAACTGGGAATGGAGCCAGGATAAGAGTGCCGATGAGCTCGGATCGTATATGGCCTATGCACTCAACATTTTAAAGGAAGCCGGACTGGCCTGTGAAGGCATCACCACACCCGGCGGATTTGGAAGCCGGAACATGGATAATCTCGCAAAGGGAACCCTGGAAGCAGTTCGCGATGTTTTCCAGGCAGAAATACCCCATTTCTTCCGGGATGTGATCATAGATCCGGGTGAAAGCGTGGAACCGCAATTATTCCATGTATCCGGACTTGAATCCGGCGATCCGCGATGTTCCGTGCATATCATCGGGTGCACCGATGACTGGTTTGGCGGTTGGGACGGATTGACTCCCGGTAATCCGGACCTGTTCATCTCGGAAGATTTACAGAAAGGAAGACTCGTTGAAGTTATCGATAAGGCAGAGCCGGCTTTCTTAGTATGCCACTGGCCAGGAATTTATTATAACGGTGAAAAAACAGGATTCAATATCTTCAAACAGGTTGTAAGCAGGCTGAACCGTAAATACAACAACCTGATCTGGCTAAAAAACAGCGAAATTTCCCGTTACTGGGCCGCCAAAAAACTAACAGGCATTGTGTCTGATGATAATGAAATCAAATTCAGCGCACCATTCGGAACGGAACGGTTTACAGTTCAAATCAACAGGAAAATACAGAAATTGCTGCTGATCTGGGAGGGCAAGGAAGAGATCTTCGAAGAAGTAAGTGATCCTTTACATTTAAAACAGGGAAAATGTTGCCAGGAATCAACCGGCATGCTGCTGTCATTCAATCTCCGGAAAGGATTAACCAGAATTAAAATTTCATGATGACCCCTATGCATTCCCTCAGAACTATGGTCCCCTCTCTCAAAACCATCATCTACCAGGCATTTATTGATCCCATCCTTGCAAACCTGCACAGCAGTGTGCTGTTGCATGTGGAGCCAGCACACCGCGTTCTTGATGTCGCCTGTGGTACCGGAGCGCTGGCGCTTGCAATAGCAGGAAAGGCCAGGCATGTGACGGGCATAGACCTCTCGGAAGAGGTCATCGCTGTGGCACAGCGAATGGCCAGGCGAAGAGGAACAGGTAATGTCCTCTTTGAGACCCGTGATGCCGCCGACCTGTCGTGTTACACTTCCAATGAATTTGACATTGCCATAACTTCCATGGCTGTCCACCAGTTTGATGCCTCCGTAGCAGTGAAGATACTGGCAGGGATGCGGAGGATTTCCCGCAGGGTTATCATTATTGATTACAACCATCAGATGCCCCGCGGCTGGAGGCGATCGTTGGCATGGGGTATTGAACGCATGGCAGGTGGTGAACACTACCGGAATTTCAGGGTTTATACCGAAAAAGGTGGAATTCACTTTTTTGCACGGGAAGCCTGGATGAGCATTTCTTCGGAGGAGTTGCGGGGAGGAGGAGTGTTTGTGGTGGCACGCTGTGATGGCGCGAAAATACAATCCGTGACGGGCTGAGAATTTTCACCATGCCTGTCTACTTAAAATTTGTATATTTAATCACTGATATCAGACTTTACTAATAAATATATGCCATAAACCCTATTAAATTTCAATGTATCATGAGTGAAAAAATTTCCATCAGTCCCGGTGGCGAAAAATTTCCATTGCCAAAACCCGAAGATTATCCGGTTGAATTCGAAATCCTTAAAAAACGTGTGAAGCAAGAACGGGCTAAAAACCGTGAGATTGTGGTGGTTATGGGTGTCGGTTTTGTTGGGGCCGTAATGGCTGCCATTGTTGCCGATACGGTTGATGAAAAGGGACAGTCCTCTAAATTTGTCATTGGCATGCAACGGCCCAGCGTCCGGAGCTTCTGGAAAATACCCATGCTCAATCGCGGAGTTTCACCTGTAAAAGCTGAGGACCCTGAAGTAGACCCGATGATCGCCCGCTGTGTCAAAGTGAAGAAGACCCTGATGGCAACCTATACCTATGATGTGCTGAAACTGGCCGATGTGGTTGTGGTGGATGTACAATGCGATTATATTAAAGAGTCACTGGGAGATGTACGCAACGGTCAGACCGATATGGCAGCCCTGGAGGCTTCCATCGGCGTCATCGCCGAACACATACCGCCAGGCTCGCTGGTTCTCATCGAGACTACGGTAGCCCCCGGTACCACCGAACAGGTAGCCTACCCCATCATGAAAAAAGCGTTTAAAAAGCGGGGCATTGCCAGCGATCCGTTGCTGGCTCACAGTTACGAGCGTGTAATGCCAGGCCGGGATTATGTGGCCAGTATCCGTGATTTCTGGCGTGTTTGCAGTGGTATCAATGAAGATGCCAAAAACCGTGTGGTAAAATTCCTGAACGAGGTACTGAACACCAAAAAATTTCCCCTTACGGTCATGGACCGCCCCATTGAATCGGAAACTGCCAAGATCGTTGAAAACAGTTACCGGGCCACCATCCTCGCTTTCCTGGATGAATGGAGCCTGTATGCCGAGCGTAACGGGGTCGACTTGGTAAAAGTGATCAAAGCCATCAAGGTGAGGCCAACCCACAGCAACATTATTTTCCCGGGACCCGGGATCGGAGGATATTGCCTGCCAAAGGACGGGGGGCTTGGTGTTTGGGCGTACAGGCATATCCTCGGCTTTGAGGATGATATTTTCAGGATAACGCCACTGGCCATTGATATCAATGATACGCGCGGCCTGCATGTGGGCCAGCTTACGCGGGATGCCCTGCGCAATATGGGCCAGCCGATTGCAGCAGCGGAAGTGCTTGTATTGGGCGCCGCCTACCGGGAGGATGTTGGCGATACCCGTTACAGCGGATCGGAGATCGTGATCCGGAAGCTTGCAGAGATGGGTGCCGAGATCAGGGTACATGATCCTTATGTTGAGCACTGGTGGGAATTTGAACAGCAGGATACCTATCCTGGTGTGGGACAGACCAAGGCCCGGTTTTTCCGTAACCAGGAGAAGCTGAAAGAGATGCACATTGAGCAGGACCTGGATAAAGCCTTGAACGGAGCCGATGCAGTCATTTTTGCCGTGCGGCACGACGCATATCTCAACCTCGGTCCGGATGAAGTGGTGCGGAAAATCGGCAGACCTGCCGCGATCATTGATTGCTTTGGGATTCTTTCGGATGACAATATCAGGCGCTACTTTGAGCTGGGTTGCGAGGTGAAGGGGCTGGGTCGAGGACATATTCAGCGGCTCAAGGAAGAAATACGGGGAAAATCCCGGTAGTTCATTTGACAAAAGGCTATACAGTGTGTTTTTATACAGAATGCCTTTCTGCAGGATAATTGTTCAAAGGGTGTATGCCAATCCCAAATTCCATCTGAATTCAGGGAAAGGTGAAATATTGCTCACAATGGCCTGAGTTGCATGGAAAAAAAGAGAAAACGGAACATCTCTTACAGAAGATGAAACTTTCGGTGCTACAAATAAACCATCATTATTGCCATCGTAATCGATATAAAAAAGCTGCAGTGTTGCAGCAAGCAAAACATGTTTTCCCAAATTTATCCCGGATCTTTCACCAACAAGATTAAAAAAATGACCTTTTATCGTTCCCTCTTCCTGTCCCCGGTCGTTCCAGTAAGCTATGGTCACATTACTGTGCTGGGTAAATTTATATACCCCGGTCAATGCATAGGCAAAGTATCTCTGACCTTGCAGAATTGTTTCTTCCGCAGCACTGTACTCACTGAAGAACGAGCTGATGTTAAATCCTGCTCTTAATTCAAAAGAAGGCCTGTCAATTACCTTATAATTCATCCAGTTATCTATAAACCATGGCCTCAGATCAAGTCCATAAGCAAGCAGGGGTTCATAGCTGAACCGGCCCTTTGCAAGTGTAATGGCTGCCATAATAGCCGGCTTATCCAGTGAAAAGGCAGGTATGGATGATATACCATTGCTGTTCAGGCTTACTGTTGCCCCGGCCTTTAATTTTGTTTTGGAGCTATCCGCCTTCTCATTTGCAAATGAAGCGGTGGCAACGAAAAAAAACAATAAACAAAATGCCGTTTTCATGGATATTTCAGGTTAGGGCACGCGAATGGTTTAAAACACAGATCAGGCACAATAAAAAACGGAATAAAGATATATTTTCCGGGTGGAAAAAATATGATAGGAATTACCCGATTGCATAATATTCCGTAAATTCGGTTTTAAGCCGGTACCGGTTGCACCGGTTATGTCCATCGGCTCATGTACTTATGAAATGATTGATAAAAGTTGTCAGTAAAATCACATATGGTTAAGAAAGCCCGGGAGATCCCCGGTGACGGGCAGACATTTGAATTATGGCGAAAAAGGATGGGGGTGGTCCTTACGCCCATCGTATTTTTGATTACCTACTACCTGTGTTCGGGCCTCGGGCCTGAAGGTCGCAGGCTTGCTGCCATCCTCGCTGCAGTTGCCATGATGTGGATCAGCGAGATCATTCCCCTGCCGGTTTCGGCATTGCTTGGTGCCGTTTTGTGTGTGGTGTCAGGCGTAACGGATCCAAAAACAGCCCTGTCACACTTTGCGGACCCGATTGTGTTTGTGTTCATCGGGGGATTCATGATTGCCCGGGCCATGATGATACACGGGCTTGACCGCCGGTTTGCCCTGAGTCTTTTATCGATTCCCTGGGTAGGTTCATCTCCCGGACGGATCATGGCTGGTCTCGGACTGGTGACGGCGGTTATGTCGATGTGGGTGAGCAATACAGCTGTTGCCGCCATGATGCTCCCGATTGCTCTCGGTATCCTGGGAGCACTGCATGAAGTAAGGGTTTCCGGCGGTCTTGCAAAGGGTCCCATGAATGCTGCGGAGTGGCCGTTTGCCATTGCGATGATGCTCATGGTGGCTTATGGGGCCTCCGTCGGTGGCATCTCCACACCCATCGGCACCCCGCCCAACCTGTTAGGTATAGGGCTTATCCAATCCGCCACGGGTACTACCATCAGCTTTTTCCGTTGGATGATGCTGGCTATACCGCTGTTCCTGGTGATGGGCGTAACACTCTTCACACTGCTTTACCTGTTGCATCCGGCTGACAGGGATGCCGGCACCTCCACGGGAAGCCATTTGCTGGGTTACATACGTCATGAACGCAATGCGCTTGGACCGTGGACCTGGGGACAGATCAACACATGTATCGGGTTTGGAATCGCGGTGGCGCTATGGGTGATACCGGGAATCCTGCAGTTGCCATGGTTTAATGCACCCCGCCTGAGCCAGTGGTTTACCTCCCACCTGCCTGAGCCCATCGTTGCCATGATTGCCGCGATACTTTTGTTCATGCTCCCTGTAAACCTGTCACAGCGCAGGTTCACGCTTAGCTGGGAAGAAGCCGTCAAAATTGACTGGGGTACGATACTGCTTTTTGGCGGCGGACTTACACTCGGATCACTGATGTTTACAACCGGCGTTTCCGCGGCAATGGGTTATGGTCTTACCAACTACCTTGGCCTGCATTCGTTGTGGGTCCTCACCGGCCTCTCAATTGCCATGGCGATCTTACTCAGTGAGGTGACAAGCAATACTGCCTCGGCAAACATGATCATCCCCGTGGTGATAGCTATTGCGCAATCCGCCGATGTCAGCCCCCTGCCACCTGCCCTGGGGGCTTGTCTAGGCGCAAGCTTCGGTTTCATGCTCCCCGTTTCAACACCTCCCAACGCCATCGTATACGGATCGGGATTGATCCCGCTGCCAAAAATGATGCGCGCCGGAATCCTGTTGGACATTACCGGTTTCTTCATCATCTGGGGCGGCCTTTATATATTGTGCCCCTTGCTTGGGCTGATGTAAACTTTTATCTTCATCGCACAATTTTTCAGTTGGTTTGTTTATGGGATAATGACCTGATGATTCTCTGCGGGCATTACCGCTGTTCTTGTAACTCTTGAGACCGGTGAAAAATATATCCCTGTGTATGAAGCACTTAAATTGATAAGAAATGGAAACTACAATTCGTTTTGAGTTGAATGGAAAAAATGTGGAGATGCTCCTCGATCCCGGGCTAAACCTTCTTTCAGTTATACGCAACCAGTTCGGGCTTACCGGCACCAAATATGCCTGTGGAATTGCACGATGCGGTGCCTGTTCGATATTGCTCGATAACGCGGTTGTGCGATCGTGTACATTAACTGTCTCTGTGGCTGAGGGGAAAAAAGTAACAACCATCGAAGGACTTTCACAAAATGGTAAACTGCATCCCTTGCAGGAAGCATTCATTAAACATGATGCCCTGCAATGCGGTTTTTGTACACCGGGGATGATCATGAATGCTTATGGCATGTTGTTGAGGAATCCTGAGCCCTCTCAACAGGAGATCATAAACGGCATGCAGAGTAATCTCTGCCGCTGTGGGGCACATGTTAGAATTGTCGACGCAATAGAATCGGCTTCCAAAGAAATGCAAGGAGGGAAATAACCATGAAAAACCAAGCTACAGAATCAGTTCCTGCCACAAAAAAGGGACAACCGATGATCAACCGCAGAAATTTCTTCAAGCTGGTAGGCGGGGGAGTTTTTGTTTATTTCAGCACCTGGGATCCGCTGGATTTGCTGGCGATGCCTGCGGCACAACCCAACCAGGTTCCTACCGACTTTAATGCATTCCTGCAAATTGGTGAAGACGGCACAGTGAGTGCTTTTACAGGCAAAATTGAAATGGGACAGGGAATTGTCACCTCCCTGGCGCAGATGATGGCCGATGAGCTGGATGTAGCTTATGACAAGGTAAAAATGGTAATGGGCGACACCGACCTCTGTCCGTGGGACAGGGGTACCTTTGGCTCATTGACCACCCGGAGCTTTGGCCCGCATTATCGTGCGGCTGCAGCCGAAGCAAGAGCCATTCTGCTCCAGCTGGGTTCGGAAAAACTTGGTGTTCCTGTATCACGACTGGAAATAAAGGAAGGCATAATTACAGATACTGAAAACCCTGACCGGCAGATCAGCTATGCCCAACTTGCCAGGGGAAAGAAAATTGAGAGGTATCTTGACAAAAAACCCGAACTTAAGAAATCGGCCGTGTTCAAGGTTATGGGGAAATCACACCTTCGGCAGGATTCCATGATTAAGGTTACAGGCCAGGCAAAATATGCCGGTGATTTCACCATGCCGGGAATGCTCTTTGCACGGATATTGAGACCCCCTTCCCACGGTGCCTCACTTTTAACGGCCGACACATCCGAAGCTGAAAAGATTGACGGGGTTCGTGTTGTGCGCGATGGGAATTTTATTGCAGCGCTGCATGAAATACACGACAGGGCAGATCAGGCAGTTAAAATGATAAAGGCAGAATACAGCTTTAAGGAGAAGGAAGTAAATGATAAAACGATATTCGATTACCTGTTGAAAAATGCCCCGGAAGGTAATCTGGTACATCAATCGGGCAACCGCGACACGGGCAGAACACTGTCAAAAACAGTTGTTGAAAGCGAATACCATAACAGCTATGTTGCACATGCCCCCATGGAGCCGCACACGGCAATGGCCTTTATGGAAAACGGCCGGATGATCGTGAGGGGATCTACACAAACCCCCTTTCCTGCGAAGGAGCAAATTGCGAAAGCGCTGGATATGCCATTGGAGAAGGTACGGGTGATAACGCCCTTTTTGGGAGGAGGATTTGGCGGGAAAAGCACCAACCCACAGATGATAGAAGCAGCCCGGCTGGCAAAGCTATCGGGTAGTCCTGTAATGGTGGCATGGTCAAGAGAGGAGGAATTTTTCTATGATACTTTCCGGCCTGCTGCAGTGGTGAAGATCACTTCCGGGGTTGATCAGGCCGGTAAGATCAACTTATGGGACTACCATGTGTATTTTGCCGGGGAACGTGGCGCCGATGTCATCTATGATGTTCCTCATTCTTTCATCACAGCATACGGTGACGGCTGGAGAGCGCCCGAAGTACATCCCTTTGCCACCGGTCCCTGGCGTGCACCAGGCAACAACACCAATACCTTTGCACGGGAGTCGCAAATTGAAATCATGGCCGCTAAAGCCGGTATCGACCCATTGGAATTCCGGCTTAAAAACCTGAAAGATGAAAAGATGATAGAGGTGCTCAAAGCAACTGCGGATAAATTCGGATGGACCCCTGCAAAAGGGCCCAGCGGGAGAGGCTATGGCATTTCATGTGGCACCGATGCCGGAACGTATGTGGTAAATATTGCCGAAGTAAATGTGGATAAGCAAACGGGTAAAGTGCAGGTACTCCGGGTGACGTGTGCACAAAACATGGGCCAGTGCATTAATCCCGAAGGGGCAATAATCCAGATGGAGGGATGCGTTATCATGGGCCTGGGCTATGTGCTCACCGAGGAGGTACGGTTTACAGGAGGCAGGATCGCGGATCTGAACTTTGGCACTTACGAGATACCCCGCTTTAGCTGGATCCCTAAAATTGATACGTATATCCTGGATAAACCGGATGAACCTGCCCAGGGGGGTGGAGAACCTGCCATTATCAACATGGGTGCAGTCATAGCCAATGCCGTTTTCGATGCCACCGGGGCCAGGCTTTTTCAGCTGCCCATGACGCCGGAGAGGGTGCTTGAGGCGTTGAAGAAAGTGTGAAAATAAAAACCGCAACTAAACCGGTATTTATAGTAATTTTATCCGTTATTAACTGCATTTTAACGGAAGGATCCATGCGCAGATACCTCATTGTTGTTGCAACCCTGCTGCTGGCTGCAGGTGCGTATGCCCAGCAATGGGTAAAGGTATGGTCGGATGAATTCAATACACCCGGATTGCCTGATACATCCAAATGGTCCAACGAGGTTGGACTCATCAGAAACAACGAATCCCAGTATTACACCTACCGGAATATCGCAAATACACATATCGACGATACCACACTTGTGATTGAAGCCAGGAAGGAAAATTACGCGGGTGCTTCATACACCTCCGCCAGCCTGATATCGCGGTATAATGGCGACTGGTTATACGGCCGCATTGAGGTCCGTGCCAAAATCCCCACGGGAAAAGGATCATGGCCTGCCATCTGGATGATGCCCTCCGAGAGCATATACGGAGGATGGCCTTACAGCGGAGAAATCGACATCATGGAGAACGTGGGCTATGAACCGGACAACATATATTCCACTGTACATTTTCTCGGCACCAACGGCTCCGGACATCAGTCAAACGGTGGTTATGTTGTACGCACCGCCCCGTATGATACATTCTACACGTATACCATTGAATGGACCCCTGATAAGATCGACTGGTTCATCGATGATGTCAAGGTGTATACCTACAACAAGCCAGCGGGTTCCGATTACCGGGTGTGGCCCTTTAACGAGCGTTTCTATCTCATCCTCAACCTCGCGATCGGGGGAACCTGGGGTGGTATCCAGGGAATTGACCCGGATATTTTCCCGCTAAAGTTCTATATCGATTATGTCAGGGTGTATACCTGGCAGACCAGCGAGGGACCTTACTCCCTCACGCTGGAACCGTCCACGGGAGGATCCGTTGAAGCCTCACCCCAGCAGGAAGAGTATCCGGCCGGCACTGCCGTACAACTTACTGCCGTTCCCGACGCGGGATATTATTTCGGAGGGTTCCTGTACATGGGCAATGCCAACCCCCTTGCGATACAAATGACGGGTGACCTTACCGTAACCCCTTTGTTTTATAAGACCGGAGAGCTTGTCAGGAACGGCACTTTCGACAGGGGAATTACCGGCTGGAATAACATCTATATCTTTGACCGGGCAAATCAGGCAGCCAATAGCGGATGGCAGGACGGGGTGTATTTCTTCAATATTACCAAACCGGCTACCGAATGGTGGCACATGGGCGACCAGTGGACGGGCATACCGGCTATCCGGGGAAAGACCTACCTGGTATCCTTTGATGCCTGGGCTGAGATAGCAGGACAAGTGGGCATTAGTTTTGCGAGAAACACCGGAAATTACGCTGCCTATTGCGAAAATCCTTCCATAGATATTACCCAGGCACCTGCCCGGTACACCTGGCAGTTTACATTCGATTCCACTTCAGATATGAATTGCAGGCTGTATTTCGGATTCGGCCGGTTCACCGGCAAAGTGTTTCTCGACAATGTGAGCATGACCCAATTGGTTACCACCGGCACAGCAGGAATTGCGAAACAGGATCTCCCTGTTGTCACCGTGGGAACCGAACCGTCAACCGGCCGGATTCTCGTAGAGCTTACACTTACGCAGCATGAAAACGTTCACATTACGGTCTGCAATCTCCAGGGTATTGATATTGCCACCCTGTTCAGCGGATTTCTGGCCTCAGGTTCCCATAAGCTGCAGTCAGGCATGGATGAAGTCAGACTTCCTGCCGGCGTTTACCTTTTGCGCCTGACAGGCAGTAACGGATCATCCGCCACCCGGTTTACCCTGTATTAGTATTTGTTGGATTAAATCACTGCCGGACTGTTTGCCCGTCCGTTTAAATTGGTTATATTTGTTACTGTACCGGGCAGCTATACCGCCCTTCCTTGCGCTGACAGACAAATCTTAACCCTATATTTCCATGAAAAGCAGAAATCGTAAAACAAGCTCCTCCGGCCTCTCCCGGAGAGAATTTGTAGGAATGACCGCATTGGGAGCAGCCGGATTTACCATACTGCCCAGCCATACCATCAGCGGTTTGGGGCACGTTGCCCCCAGTGACAAGTTGTACATTGCCGCCATAGGATGCGGGGGAGAAGGTGCATCCGATATCGATCATTATGCAAAAGCGCCTAAGAACAATGCTGTTATTGCATTCCTTTGTGACGTGGACGACCGGCAGGCTGCGCCCCGGATAAAGGAATTCCCGAAAGCTAAGTTTTATCATGACTGGCGGGAGCTGTTCGAAAAAGAAAATAAGAATTTCGATGCGGTTTCCGTGGCGACCCCCGATCATAACCATGCCATCATCGGGCTCGGTGCCATGCAGCTGAACAAGCATTTGTACCTTCAGAAACCTTTGTCGCACGATATTTACGAGGCCCGCATACTCACCCAGGCAGCCAAAAAATACAAAGTGGTCACCCAGATGGGAGATCAGGGCGCCTCCTGCGATGGCATGAGAACCTTGCGCGAATGGATCGAAGCCGGTCTGCTGGGCGACATCGAAGAGGTATATTGCTGGACCGACCGCCCGGTATGGCCACAGGGCATACCCTGGCCAACCGTTCACCCGAAAGTCCCCAGGGAACTGAAGTGGGACCTGTGGCTTGGCACCGCCGGAGAAACCGAATACATCGACAACATGGTACCTTTTAACTGGCGCGGCTGGTGGCGATTCGGCACTGGCGCCCTCGGTGATATGGGCTGTCATATCATGGGACCTCCTTTCAAATTGCTGGAACTGGGTTATCCCACCGAAGTCACCTGCAGTGCCACCACGGTTTATAACGGAATATTCACCGAAGGTCTTTATCCCGAAAGCGGGCCGGTTGCCTCATCCATCCGATTCAACTACAAACTTAAAAACGGGAGCGACCTGAAACTTTACTGGATGGACGGCGGAATTACCCCCGAGCGTCCCATGGAGCTGGAACCCGGTAAAAACATGAATGATATTATGGGTGACTGGCCCGGATTGAATGACTACGAAGGTGCCACCCTGTTTATCGGCACCAAGGGCAAGGCAGCCTGCGGCTGGGGCGGTAGGAATCCGATAATGCTGCCGCTGTCGCTAAACGACATCGTGAATGTTCCCAAAAAATATCCCCGCGTGGAAGGAGACATGGACGGACATTGGTGGCAATGGGTGGACGCCTGCATCGCCGGGTATGGAAATGCCGAAGTAAGCTCACCTTTTGAAGGCTACGCAGGCCCCCTTACCGAAACCGTTCTTATGGGTAATTTGTTGCTTCGCTGTTTCAACATCCGCGAAAAAATTAGAAGAGTGGATCCTGTATATGGTGAAATGGAAGGATTCGTATTCCCCGGCAGGTATATTACCTACAAGTGGGATGGTGAGAACATGCGGGTCACCAACTTCGAACAGGCTAACCAATTTGTGAAAAGAGAGTACCGGAAAGGCTGGGGTGAATTGAAGCTGTAAAGCCTGGTGAAACAAATAAGACTCTGGAGGACTTACAACGGATAATATGACTAGATCCCTTATTCCTGTTTTGATCTTTTTGACTTCCTGCACTGCAATCAGGAATTTTTCCGATAAGGTTGAGGAAGAACATGATGCCTTTTCCTCAAAGGGAGGCAACACACCATAAAATGGGCTCCGGGTGACACTTTCCTGCTGGAAAGTAACCTGGAGGATCTAAACAAAATGAAATTTGTTAAACCTGATTAATTTGATAGTCATGAAAATAAAAAGCTTATTAATTAATTTAGGATGTCTGTCTGCCATTTTGATGGGAGGGTTTTCATGCAGCCCCAGGCAGGAATACTATGGTGTAACCGATTTCGAAAAAGTTCCGAAAATCGATGGCCATTTTCATTATGTGACCATGGATGAGCGTTACCTGGATTTTGCCGCCTCACTCAATTTTAAATTACTTTCTCCCAATGTGGATTCCGAAACACCCATTGATAAGCAGTTGGAAATAGCCTCCGGGATAACCGGTCGGAATAAAGGAAGATTTGGTTTTTTCGGAACCTTTTCGGTTGATAGCTTCGGCAATACCGACTTTGCTTCCCTTACCATTGCCAGGATCCGTGAATGCATGCAAAAGGGTGCAACAGGCATCAAAATCTGGAAAAATATTGGGATGGATTTGCAGGATGAGGACAGTAATTATGTGATGATTGACAACCCTGCTTTTGAACCTGTTTTTCAGTACCTTGAAGAGAATAAAATTCCTGTTATTGCGCATCTCGGAGAGCCGAAAAACTGTTGGCTTCCGGCGGACGAAATGACGGACGATGGCGACAGGAATTATTATGAAAACCATCCCCGGTACCATATGTACCTGCATCCTGAAATGCCCTCCTATGACGATCAGATCAACGCGCGCAACAATATCCTGGTCCGATACCCACACCTTGATGTTATCGGAGCTCATCTTGGAAGCCTCGAATGGGATGTGAATGAGCTTGCGCGGCATCTCGACCGTTTTCCGAATATGAAAGTAGATATGGCCGCACGGATAGGGCATCTGAAAAACCAGTCGGCCAAAAACCGTAAACTGGTGCGCGATTTCATGATAAAATACCAGGACAGGATCATCTATGCAACGGATATGTCGGCAAACGACGACCTCAATGATAATTTTGACAAAGCCGTTGCACGGTTTCGAAGAACGTGGCTTGCCGACTGGATCTACCTGGCAACCGACTCTGCCACCACCGTCGATGGATTGCAGCTACCCAAAGAAGTTATTGATAAGATCTATTTCGGCAATGCTGCTTATCTTATTTCTGCACAGTGAGATTCCGGGAATTAATAAGTCTAATATCCGGTTAATTTGCTCTGGTCAGCTGTCCGGTTTAAACCAATAAAAATTTACTATGAAAAGCATTTTTATCTGTTTTGTTTTGGCTGGTTTCTTTTCGTTGAATGCCGGCGCTCAGTCCGATGTGATCATCAATATTGGCACATTGAACGCCGAACTGATCCTGAAAAAAGGTAGCGATGGCAGGCTGTACCAGGTTTACCTGGGTGAAAGGCTTTCTCATGCTGAGGACAGCAGGGCGCTGCCAAGTTCTGCCCATCTGGCCTATGTTACATCAGGAACCGATAACCTGTTCGAGCCGGCCATCCGTATGACCCACAACGATGGAAATCCTTCGCTTGAACTGAAATACGTCAGCCACCAGGTTGAACAGGAAAGCGAAAATGTTACCCTCACCAGCATCAAACTTAAGGATCCTGAGTATCCCGTGGAGGTTATCCTGCATTTTAAAGCCTTTGCACAGGAAGATGTGCTTGAACAGCGCGTGGAGATCCTTCACCGGGAGAAAAACCCGGTCACCCTTTATAATTATGCCTCATCAATGCTGCACTTTGATGCAGCAAACTACTGGCTTACGCAGTTTCATGGCGACTGGGCCGAAGAAATGAAGATGCAGGAACACGAACTTACCAGTGGTATTAAAATAATTGATTCAAAATTGGGTTCAAGGGCACACATGTACCAGACACCTGTTTTCTTTCTTTCACTCAATGAAAAATCAGGGGAGAACAACGGTGAACTCATTGCCGGCACACTGGGCTGGTCAGGCAATTTTCAGTTCATTTTTGAAGTGGATGAGAAGGGCTCTCTTCGCGTGATTTCCGGCATCAATCCGTATGCTTCGGAATATTCGCTCGAACCGGAAAAGTCCTTTGTTACACCTGCCTTTATATTTACCTATTCAAACCAGGGTAAGGGACATGCCAGCCGTAACCTGCATAAATGGGCTGTGAAATACGGTATTCTGGACGGGGAAAAGCCCCGGTATACCCTGCTGAACAACTGGGAAACCACCTATTTCGATTTCGATGAGGACAAACTCATCGCCCTGCTCGATGACACCAAAAACATGGGACTGGATATGTTTTTGCTCGATGACGGCTGGTTTGCCAACAAATATCCCCGTAACAACGACCGGGCCGGGTTGGGCGACTGGCAGGAGAACAAGGCTAAACTGCCGGACGGTCTTGGGGTGCTCGTAAAAGAGGCGGAAGAACGCCATGTTAAATTCGGACTCTGGATTGAACCCGAAATGGTAAATCCGAAAAGCGAGCTGTACGAAACGCATCCCGACTGGATCCTGAAACTTCCCAACCGACCCGAACATTATTACAGGAATCAGCTGGTCCTTGACCTTACCAATCCTCAGGTTCAGGATTTTGTATATAATCTGGTGGACGGACTGCTTACGAAATATCCGGGAATTGCATTCTTCAAATGGGATTGCAATCGTATGATGACCAACACCTATTCTCCTTTTCTGAAGAATAAGCAGTCACATTTGTATATCGATTACGTGAACAGTCTGTATATGATACTCGACCGTGTAAGGCAGAAATACCCGCACCTGCCCATGATGCTTTGTTCGGGTGGTGGCGGCAGGGTGGACTACGGCTCCCTCCGGTATTTCACCGAATTCTGGGCGAGCGACAATACCGATGCTCTCGAAAGGGTTTACATACAATGGGGATACTCCTATTTCTTCCCGGCCGTTTCGGTCTGCAATCACATTACTTCCTGGGGAAAGCAGTCGGTTAAATTTCGCACCGATGTTGCAATGATGGGCAAAATGGGTTATGACATCCAGGTTAATGAACTGAATGAGAAAGAGCTGGTTTTCAGCAAGGAAGCCATTAAGAATTACAGCCGGTTACGGGATGTGATCTGGCATGGCAACCAGTACCGGCTTATTTCACCCTACGAAGAAAACCGGGCTGTGCTGATGTACGTGAGTGATGAAAGGAACAAAGCCATATTATTTTCATATACCCTGAACGCACGGTTCGGTGAAACATTTAACACTGTCAGGTTGCAGGGCCTCGATCCCGCCAGGACCTATACGGTAAAGGAGCTCAACCGGTTTACCGGCATAAGAAGCCCGTTTCCTGCATCCGGAAATACTTACTCAGGTGATTACCTGATGAAAATCGGACTGGAAGTAAATTCGTCCGATCCTTTGACCAGTGCGGTTTTGGAGATAACAGGGAATTAATTACTCCACGGTGTGATCCATCGGCATGTTTAAATTTTTATAAAGCTCCCGTCGTCCGTTTTTGTCCTTGTTCATGATCTCGAGAGCAAATCCGGCAACCTGGGCGGCATATTCCCTGGGAACAACAATTACACCGTCACCATCGGCTACGATTACATCACCGGCACGTACCAGTGCACCGCCGATGGTCACCGGTTTATTCACCGATTCTGCTTCATTGCGTCCCGGGCGAATACCCCTGCCCCTTTCCAGGTAGTCGAGATATACCGGGATCCTTTCTTTGACAACTTCGTCAATATCCCGGATCCCGCCGTTGGATACAATCCCCCTGGCCCCTTTACTCACCCAGAACAAGGCATTGAAGGAACCCACCGAGCCCACATCGCCGTCGCCCTGCACATCAAGCACAACAACCGATCCTTCCCTGAGAAAAGGCACAAAAGGCTCATCGGAGATCCGTGTATACCAATTGCCTTCCCACTGTTGAAATTCTTCTTTCTCCATGGGATTTTTAATCACCCGGTTGGTGGGAACATAACGGGCGGTGACCGCAATACCGCAGAATCTGTGCCTGAAGTTTTCCGTGTCCTTCCAAAGGGGTTCGATAACGGCGTCCATGGTGCCTGCATCCCGCAAGCCCACCATATCCATGCCGTCACACACGTCCGCAACACGAAGTCCCTCATACAATTTGAGGATCTGTTCATCCGACAGGGTTTCCTGGGCGACAGCATCGAACTGTATGCAGCCTGACAGATAAAACACCAGGACTACAATACTAATTACAGATTTTTTCATGATTAAATATTTATGTGTATGGTCTTCATGATAAGCAAGGTAGAGAAGCAGAATCTTGCGTCACTGCGAATGTAACAAAAATTCATTAATTTTATTCCTCCGGTATCCATATTCACCTGAAACATAAAATCTCCCGAAAATGAAAACCGTGTACACTTCAGACAAACATCATGCAGCAAATTTAATGTCGCGTTTAAAAGTTATAATTACCCTGGTCCTGATGATGCTGTTCATAATGTCTGCACTTTCCTGCAAACGCCGGACCATGACAGACAAATTAGCCCGACTGGAGACCGACAGCCTATCTGACGGCTTTAAACCAAATCCGCAGAAAGTGGCGGAACAGGAGGTCCGCAACCTTGAGATCGGAGGGAAAGCTGCTGATTTCAATCTTCCCGATGTTACAGGCAGGTATTATCAACTCCGTGATTTTGATGATGCGGCTGTACTTGTTGTCATATTTACGTGTAACCATTGTCCCACTGCCCAGGCTTATGAGGACCGGATCATTCAATTTACAAATGATTACAGGGACAAAGGGGTTTCCGTGGTGGCGATCATGCCAAACAGCGCTTATTCGTTGCTGTTGGAGGAATGCGGGTATTCTGACCTGGATGATACCTATGAGAGTATGGTCATCCGGGCAAGTGACAAAAAATTTAACTTTCCTTATTTATATGATGGGGATGATGGGGCGGCATCCATAAAATACGGGCCCACAGCTACCCCCCATGCTTTTGTTTTTAATAAAAACCGGGAACTGGCTTATTCAGGCCGTTTGGATGCTTCCGAAAAACCGGGCACAGCCAACGCCGACGACCTGAGAGCTTCGGTAGACGCAGTGATCAGTGGAAGGCCGGTACCCAACCCGGTTAACAAAGCCTTCGGATGTTCAGTCAAGTGGGGCTGGAAAACCGACTGGACGGATAAAGTAAACAGTGACTGGAACAACAGGCCAGTATTGCTCGAAAAAATCTCAATAAACGAAATATCCGAACTTATTGCAAACAGGTCCCAAAAGCTCAGGTTGATCAATGTTTGGGCTACCTGGTGCGGACCGTGTGTAATAGAATACCCCGAACTGGTAAATATTCACCGGATGTATGCCGACAGGAACTTTGAATTTATTTCCCTTTCCGCCGACAAGCCCGAATCATTTGAAAAAGTGCTGGAATTCCTGAAATCCAGACATTCTGCCGTTCAGAATTATATTTTCGGCACCGGTGATACATATGGGCTGATCGAGGCCATCGATCCCGGATGGAAAGGGGCATTGCCTTACAGTATACTGACAGAACCCGGCGGAAAGGTTGTTTATTCCGTGCAAGGCACCGTGGATATATTGGCATTGAAAAAAGCCATTGTTGATCATCCCCTGATCGGGAGATATTATTAGTGTCCGTTTCCGTACACGCCCTGTATCAAAAGCGTACACCCTGCAACACTTTTTTTTCATAAAATGATCCGGTAATTATTTGCCAATTAGCATTTTAATATCATTGGCATGAATATTGGGTTATATCACGGGGTATAGTCTTTTCATACCCGAAGGTTGCATGTTCAGCAATTTTATAAAAGTAGCATACCGGGTATTTCTAAGGGACCGGATTCACACCCTTATTAATATCTTCGGCCTGGCCATTGGCCTTGCTTTCAGTATAATTATTTTCTTATACGTGAACAAGGAGATCAGCTACGATCGTTTCCACGAGAACGCCCAGCGGTTATACCGCATCGGTGTGAAAGGCAGGATAGCAGAGAATATTTATAATCACGCAGTTACTCCTGCTCCACTTGCAGGGACAATGATCCGTGAAATTCCGGGAATTGAAAATTCTGTGCGCTTGGCACGTTTTGGTGCCTGGCTGGTGCGATACGACAGTGCACGGTATAACGAGGACAATATAATATTTGCCGATTCAGGATTTTTCAATATTTTCTCTTTTCCGCTGGTCAGTGGTAAGCCGGAAGAAGTGCTCAAGTACCCAAACAGCATTGTTCTGAGTGAGCGTTCGGTGCTCAGGTATTTTGGAAACACCGATCCGGTAGGCAAAATGCTCCGAATAGAAAATGATTCTACATATTACACGGTAACCGGGATTATGAAGGACATCCCGGAAAATTCGCACCTGCATTTTGATATGGCCGGATCG
Organism: Bacteroidales bacterium; assembly: GCA_035258345.1. GTDB lineage: Bacteria > Bacteroidota > Bacteroidia > Bacteroidales > UBA10428 > UBA5072. The sequence goes on along the minus strand of DATEVU010000083.1, from coordinate 16,565 downwards.
TTGTCCACGTTTAAAAAATACCTGCATGATGACCGGTGGGTGGTTAGTCTAGTGTATACCTACGTACTTATTAAAGATGGATACGATCCGGGCATGATCCGGGCCGGCCTGCCCGGCCTGGTGGCTGATCATGTTATTCCGGATTATAAGAAGCTGCTGAATATCAGCGATTATCCCGAGAAAAACAGTTCCGATTATTTCGATTTTGTGCTTCAACCAATTACCGATATTCACCTGAAATCAGATTTTTCAGCAGAGTTTGGGCCAGTCGGCAAATTGATATACATCTACCTTTTCACAGCCCTTGCCATTGCCATCCTGGTGCTGTCCTGCATCAATTTTATCAGTCTGGTTACCGCAAGGTCGGTCCACCGGGCCAGGGAAGTCGGCATACGAAAAATTGCAGGTTCGGATAAAGGGGTTCTGGTTAAGCAGTTTTTGCTGGAATCATCCCTGCTGGCCTTTTTTTCCATGGCGCTCGCCCTTTTATTCACCGAACTTGCACTGCCGGTTTTCAACAGGTATATGGATCTGGATTTGAGACTGGCACAATTGTTTAATCCTTCCGGGGCAATATTGATCATAACGCTCATTCTGGTGATCGGGCTTGTTTCCGGACTTTATCCCGCATTGCATCTTTCTGCCTTTGAACCGGTGCCTGTGCTGCGTAACTGGCTTTACAGGGGAACCGGGAGAAATTATTTCCGGACCGGACTTGTCCTTTTCCAGTTGTTTATTGCAGTGGGGGTATTTTCCATGACCCTCATCGTATCAGGTCAATACCGTTACCTTACAAAAAAAGACCTTGGCTTCGACAGGGATAATCTCCTGGTAATACGACGCTCCGATGGTTTAAAGGAAAAGCTCGATGATTACAAATCACAGATCGCCCTGCACCACGCGGTATTATCGGTTACCAGTACCACACATATCCCGGGAGGCGGATTCTCCAGGACGCCCTATTATTTATCTGATTCCCCGGTTATTCAAAACCTTTCCGCATCCAATCTGCTGGTAAGTTATGATTTTGATTCCACCTACCGGATCACCATGGCCAAAGGAAGGTTCTTTGACAGGCGGATTCCGGATGATTCTGCCGCCTGTGTGATCAATGAGACCATGGCCAGGGAACTGGGAATCGATGATCCTGAGGGTAACAAACTGGTCCGGCTGACGGGTAAACCTGGAATGAGCTTTGAGTTTAATATCATCGGGATTGTACAGGATTTCCATTTCGAAACCCTTGAAAACGATCTCAGACCCCTTGTAATACTCCTCATGCCAGGAAAATTCGAAGGTTACCTTACCGTCAGGATAACTCCGGAGGATCGGGAAGCCACCCTGATGCACCTGAAAACTACATGGGAAAAATATACAACAGCCTATCCTTTTGTATCATTTTATCTCGATGAGAACCTGAAAGACCATTATCATTCCATCCGGGAAACCGGAAGGATTTTCTCCGTTCTTGCCATAGTGTCCCTGCTTATAGCAGGTCTGGGCCTTTTTGCCCTGGTTACATATGCCTATTACAGCCGAAAACAGGAAATCGGGATCCGTAAGACACTTGGAGCCGATACCGGTAAAATTATCAGGGTTGAGATCAGGCAATTGATCATGCTGGTGACTATTTCATCCGCAGCAGCCTGGATTGGTGTTTACTTCCTGGTAAGCTCCTGGCTGAATGATTATGCCAACAGGATCAATCTGAATGTTTTGTATTTTCTGATCCCCCTGGTTTTGGTCCTTTTAGCTTCCCTGCTTACCATTTATTACCAGGCCTGGTTGTCAGCTTCCACCAATCCGGGAACTGTTCTGAAGCATGAATGAAGGGAAAAACGCGTGATAAAATCCCGCACCCGGAATCACAGTAACTTCGACCAGTAATATTGCCTGGGTTCGGCATCATAAAATCCCATATTGTTATAAAGGTGCATGGCATTGTGGTTATCTTCCCGCACTTCGAGGGTAACTTTCGAACATCCCAACTCACCGGCCTTTTCCACCAACGCCTCCAGTAACTTGCGGCCAAGTCCCATGTTGCGGTGCGTTTTCGTGACAATCACATCATGAACATTAATGAAAGGTTTTACGGTAAAGGTCGCAAAATTCACAAAGCTGTTGCATAGTCCTACATACTGGTCTCCGTCCTTTGCCAGCAAAATCAGCTTCGACGGATGTTTTTTCAATCCTTCTACAAGTTTTACCTTTTGTTCCGGGGTATATGGAATACCGTCGCCCATCTTATCGCTGATATACTCACTCATCAGACTGACCAGTGCGTTACAATGGCCGGGATCGTCGAAGTTGCAGGAGATGATTTGCAGGGTGTCTTTCATAGTAGACTATTATCTCCCCGAAAATACAAAAGAATAATGATTTATTTACTGTCGGCAAGTTCCCTGAAGCATATTTCAAATATCCTTTAAATAAATATCTTTGTGTCCTCAAAAGCATAATGTTTTGTAAATGGACAACATCCGGAATTTTTGCATCATAGCCCATATTGATCACGGGAAAAGTACACTGGCCGACCGTCTCATCCAGTTGACACATACGCTGGCCGACAGGGACTTTCAGGACCAGGTGCTGGACAATATGGACCTGGAGCGGGAGCGTGGCATCACCATCAAGAGCCATGCCATCCAGATGGAATATGAGTTTCAGCAAAAAAACTATATCCTGAACCTTATTGATACCCCCGGACACGTTGATTTCTCCTATGAGGTATCACGGGCAATTGCTGCCTGTGAAGGTGCCCTGCTGGTGGTTGATGCCACCCAGGGTATTCAGGCTCAAACCATTTCCAACCTCTACCAGGCCGTTGACCATGCCCTCGAGATCATTCCCGTGCTGAACAAAATGGATATGCCCAGCGCCATGCCTGAGGAAGTGAAGGATCAGATCGTTGATCTTACCGGGTGTAAGCGTGAAGAAATCATTGAGGTAAGTGCAAAAACAGGCGCAGGTGTGGACAAAATACTGGAAAGGATAATCGGGCAGATACCACATCCGAAAGGTGATCCCGCTGCACCGCTGCAAGCCCTGATCTTCGATTCGGTCTTCAATTCCTTCCGGGGAATATACGCCTATTTTAAGATCATGAACGGAACAATCCGCAAAGGTGATCATGTGAAGTTTGTGAACATGGGAAAAGATTACGGGGCCGACGAAATCGGGGTGCTCAAACTAAAATTCGAATCACGTGAAGTACTCAGCACCGGCGATGTGGGATATATTATTTCCGGGATCAAATCGGCCAAAGATGTAAAAGTAGGAGATACAATCACCCACTATGACAGGCCCTGCGATAAGGCTATCGCCGGGTTCGTGGAGGTGAAGCCTATGGTGTTCGCCGGCATTTACCCGATTGATGCCGATGATTATGAAGAATTGCGGGCATCACTTGAAAAACTGCAGCTCAACGATGCATCGCTTTCCTTCATTCCCGAATCCTCTGCTGCCCTGGGATTTGGTTTTCGCTGCGGGTTCCTGGGACTGCTGCACATGGAAATCGTGCAGGAACGTCTCGACAGGGAATTCGACATGGATGTAATTAACACGGTTCCAAACGTTTCATACAGGGTAATTACCAATAAGGGTGAATCCATTGATGTGCATAATCCTTCCGGTTTGCCCGATCAAATCTATATCGATGTGATCGAAGAACCTTATATTGAGGCCGAGATCATCTGCCAGGCCGATTATGTCGGACCGGTGATGAAGCTTTGTATCGACAAACGCGGTGTACTGAAAAACCAGGTGTACCTTACCACGAACAGGATTGAACTCAGATTTGAAATGCCCCTGGCTGAAATTGTTTTTGATTTTTATGATAAGCTGAAAAGCATTTCCAAAGGATATGCCTCCTTTGACTACCATTATACCGGTTATAAACCAGCTAATCTGGTCAAGCTTGATATCCTGCTGAACGGGGATATGGTGGATGCCTTGTCATCACTGATTCATCGCGACAATGCCTATTCGTTCGGCCGGAGGATATGTGAGAAACTGCGTGAACTGATCCCTCGCCAGCAATTTGATATTGCCATTCAGGCAGCCATCGGGGCAAAAATAATTTCGAGGGAAACGGTGAAAGCACTCAGGAAAGACGTTACAGCGAAATGTTATGGTGGTGATATTACCAGGAAGCGGAAGTTGCTTGAGAAACAGAAGAAAGGAAAGAAAAGGATGCGGCAGATCGGCAATGTAGAAGTGCCTCAGTCGGCCTTTCTGGCCGTACTGAAGCTGGATTAAAACCCGGTTACCGAAGGAGCAACGTACCTGATCGAATCTTCAATGGTTTTGTTCATGTTTTCCAGTCTTTCAACAGCGAAAGCAACTTCGAATTCACTTACTTCTTCATTAACGGTTGTTTCAGTTACAGTATAACTGATGGCCTTTTCAACAGTAATGTAAAAAGCCTCAAGACGGTCTGCTGCAGCTTTTACTTCGTAATCCGAAAGTGAATTGTTATTTGTTGTCGCAGCATTTACGGGAGCAAAGGCTGAAAATACAAACAAGGAAGCTGCTAAAATGCTTGCGGAAGCAATCTGGTTGATGTTGTTTTTTGTTTTCATTGTTTTTATTTGTTTTTTGGTTTGTTTCGTTTTATTGATGCATACCAAATTACACTAACCGTGCCAAACTATTTATCTTTTTGTTTTATAGTTCTTTATGAAATTTACATGGCCTCCGAATCCTGTATTGTTTAGGTACAACGGATGTTCGGAATCGAACATACCAGGCCAGGTGTTGTTTAAAAACATTGCTGTTAATTTAAGAACAGGTAACTTTGATTTCGCCCTTATCTTTATGCCATATGGCACAAAGATAAGGGCAAAATCATTTATAAAATTGCCTCCTTCAGCTTTTCTGCACCCGTATCGACAGTTCCTTCAATTGCACATCTGATATTTCACTGGGACAATCCGCCATCACATCGCGGGCTGCGTTGTTTTTAGGAAAGGCAATTACATCACGGATGGAATCCTCACCCGCGAAAAGTGAAACCAGTCTGTCGAATCCAAAGGCAATACCACCGTGTGGCGGAGCTCCGTACCTGAAAGCCTGCATCAGGAATCCGAACTGCCGTTCCGCCTCATCATCGGTAAACCCAAGCACCTGGAACATTTTTTTCTGTAATCCTTCCTCATGGATCCGAATGGATCCCCCACCGATTTCCACACCGTTGATCACGCAATCATAGGCATTTGCCCTTACTCCTGCCGGATCGGTATCCAGCAAAGGAATATCCCCGGTCTTGGGAGAGGTGAACGGGTGGTGCATGGCATAGAACCGTTTGGTTTCCCGGTCCCATTCAAGCAACGGGAAATCAACTACCCAAAGGGGCTTAAATATATTCTTACTGCGGAGGTTTAGCCGGTTCCCCATTTCAAGGCGCAATTCACCAAGCGCCCTGAGTGTGGTCATTTTTTCGCCGGCCATGATCAGCATAAGATCCCCGGCTACAGCACCTGCTGCTTTCGCCAATCCCTGAAGGTCGTCCGGGGTATAAAACTTATCCATGGATGACTTGAAGGTGCCGTCGGTATTGCAGCGGATATAGATCAATCCTTTTGCCCCTATCTGGGGCTTTTTCACAAATTCCGTAAGTTCATCCAGCTGTTTGCGCGTATATTCAGAGCACCCTGAAGCTACAATACATCCGATATAATTTGCGGTATCCAATACTGAGAATCCTTTGCCCTTTGCTATTCCGGTAAGCTCAATGAATTCCATCCCAAAACGTATGTCGGGTTTGTCGTTTCCATACTTCTCCATGGCCTCTGCATACGTCATCCTCGGAAAAACTTCACCGAATTCAACAACTTTAATGGCTTTAAAAAGGTGTTTAATCATTCCTTCGAACATTTCCAGGACATCTTCCTGGTGAACGAAGGACATTTCGCAGTCGATCTGGGTAAACTCAGGCTGACGGTCGGCGCGCAGGTCCTCATCCCGGAAACATTTCACGATTTGCATATAACGGTCGTACCCGGCCACCATAAGCAATTGCTTGAACGTCTGGGGCGATTGGGGAAGCGCATAAAACTGGCCCGGATTTACACGTGAGGGAACCACAAAGTCCCTGGCACCTTCGGGAGTGGATTTGATCAGCACCGGTGTTTCCACCTCTATAAAATGCTGCAGATTAAAATAATGCCGTGCTTCATAAGCCATCCGGTGCCTGAGCAGCAGGTTGTTTTTAAGCGGATTTCTCCGCAGGTCGAGATACCTGTATTTCATCCTCAACTCATCGCCTCCGTCGGACTCGTCTTCAATGGTAAAAGGAGGTGTGAGGGAATAATTAAGTATTGTGAACCGGGCAACCTGTATCTCGATATCACCCGTGGGCATTTTCGGATTTTTATTGCTTCTTTCTGCAACCTGTCCTTCCGCCTGGATAACGAATTCCCTGCCCAGCTTACGCGCTTCAGTGCATAAGGCGGCATTGCTTTCCATGTTAAATACAAGCTGCGTAACACCGTACCGGTCGCGCAAATCCAGAAAGGTCATTCCGCCGAGATCGCGCGAACGCAATATCCAGCCGCTAAGGGTTACTTTTTTACCAGTATCCGTGATACGCAACTCTCCGCAGGTATGTGTTCTGTACATAGTGTTGTAATAATCATTTGGCTCGATGCGAAAATAGGAATTTAATTACAATATTTGTCCATGGAACTTTTCAGCGACGAGTATTTCATGCATGAAGCATTAAAGGAGGCACAACGGGCGTTTGAACGTGACGAGGTCCCGGTGGGTGCCGTCATTGTCTGGAAAAACCGGATCATCGCACGTGCACATAATCTCACCGAAACCCTGAATGATCCGACCGCACATGCCGAAATGCAGGCCTTTACAGCAGCAACCAATATGATCGGGGGAAAATACCTGGATGAATGCGTGCTTTATGTAACCCTGGAGCCCTGTGTGATGTGCGCTGGTGCCTCATACTGGACCCGGCCTGGCAAGATAGTTTATGGCGCGGCGGATGAAAAAAGAGGCTATACCCTTGTGAGGCATCCCCTGTTACATCCGAGAACGGTTGTGCAGGGGGGTGTTATGAAAAAGGAATGCTCTGAACTGCTGAAGGATTATTTTGAAAACAAAAGATGATAGCCTTTTCACAAGGTATGAATCATATTAATACGCTAATTTTGTAACAGGATCTTATTGATTAAACTGAAATAATACTATGAAATACAAAATACCGGCTGTGTTTGTGATGGTATCATTCGTTCTTACGGTTACAGAACTCCAGGCACAAAAGGTCTACGGAACCTCCAGCGGCGAAATGATCTTGCAATCGGCCATGATTGAACAAAATGGTGACGACGTGAACAGCAACCTGCGTTTTACACTTTGGTTCCACGCCGGTGAATATGTGCATCTTGATGCCGGAAATAATATTGGATTTTTTAGCGGCATGGGTATCCGGAATGTGGGATTTATTACCTCCGAAAATGATATTAAAACCAAATACAGGTCATACAACCTGGGGATTCCGTTGGCCATAAAACTGGGATCTTTCAAAGATCATTTTTATGTATATGGTGGCGGAGAATACGAATGGATGTTCCATTTTAAACAAAAAACCATCATAGACGATGAAAAATTAAAATACAGAAAATGGTTCAGTGACCGCACACCAAGTTTTATCCCCTCTTTTTTTGCAGGTATACAGTTCCCCAAAGGATTGAACGTTAAGCTCAGGTATTACCTCGATAACTTTCTTAATCATGACTACCAGGGATCAGGCACAAACAGTGATTATACCTCGTTTGAAAAAACCCAGGTGTGGTATATTTCACTTTCGTTCCAGATCAAAAATGAACAGATCAAAGAATTCAACAGCGTTGCAACCGAAATGGCTTCAAGGTAACCGGTTCCCCGGGTCAAATTTAATGCAATACCTTATTCGGTTGGTCTGCCGGCACCAATGTTCTTGCTTCTTTCAATTGATTGAAGGGCAAGATAGTTATCGCCGAATTTAGTCAGGTTTTCTGTTTCCTTGTCATACTGGTCGAAATGACGTTCCTCATCCTCAACCAGCACCTCAAAAAGCTTTTTAGAAACCGAATCGGCGTTTTTAGAACACTCATTTGCCCAATTATTGTAATCCTTTGCGCTACCTGTCTCCATGGATGATGCCAATTCAAGCATTTGTTTTACATCATGAATTTTTTTCACAGGTTCAGCCACGTTCATTTCAATCTCACCTTTCAGGAAAAGAACTCTGTCAGCCAGTTTTTCAACATGCATCATTTCTTCAATAGCGGTGCGTTTGAATAGGTTCGACAACAGATCATAACCCTGATCGTCGCAGTGGAAATGAAAATACATGTATTGATGAACCGCTGCCAATTCATCGGCAATAGCCTTGTTTAACAGTTCTATGCTTTTTTCTTTCATATATTGATATTTTGTACTTAAGAAATCGATCTTTTGATTGCAACCGGTTACTTTTTTGACAGATCCAGCAACTCCACCTTCCTGAATTCCACATTATGGCTTTCGGCCTGAAGGGCAATATGGCCCTCCGTCAGGAGTGTTCCGTCGGGAATAGCATAGATTTCCGGTCTCATATCCGGTCCAATCCTGGGCCTTCCATAGGTAAGTACAGTATCCCCTTCCATGATATGATGAATGATGCTGTCACCCAACACGATCATTTCAACAGTCACCCACTGGTCACCATGGTAAGTTTTGGATGTTGAACTGGTGCAGTGCCCTTCCACAGGTTGTCCGTCAATATCAATATCAGTGCCTGGCGTACACACATTTGCCGTGGTCCGCTCACCTTCCCCCAGTCCACCCAGGAATTGGGCTTCAATGGAAACCGGAAAGTCCTGATCAAGGCCAATACTTTCAGCCGATTGTGCATGAAGCATGGCACCGCTGTTACGGATGGCCCATTCCGGTCCTCCTGGACGCTGTTCACCGGTAAAACGGTACTCGATGCGAAGTTTGTAATGCGAAAATTTTTGTTTGGTGTACAGATGACCGAATTCACCCCTGAAGCTGTCGAGCTTGTCATAAGAAACTGTCAGAATACTATCCCTGACACTGAAAATATCCATATAGTTCTCATTCAGCGGATATCCTGAAATTTTTAATTCCCAACCGGAAAGGTCCTTCCCGTTGAATAAGGGAATCCAAACTTCTGGCGAAGGTTTCTTCATCCCAGGATTGCAGGCCCACACAAGGACCAACAACAATGCAGCCATCTGATTTCTCATACACGTTGGATTTGTTTGTTTAAAAATACAACCAATTTTTGGTATAATCCAAAAAAAACGGGTGTTCGTTAAAACACCCGTTGGGTCCTGTATTTGAAACCTTGCTATGTGAATCTTCTAAAATGCGTATCCGAATGTGAATCCGAAGGGAACACTGGGAGCGACATTGTTACCGGTTTTAAAGTCCCAGGTATCCTGGGTTTCGTCAGAAAATACGTATTCCCTGAGTTTCAGGCCAAGTCCGGTATAAATGTTCAGGGTAAATCCTCCGGAGGTGATTATCTGATAGCCAAACAGAACATTCATATTAATTTTGGAGGCTTCGAAATAATTGTCCGGATTATCCTTGTTTTCCAGCCGTGCTTTGGCGTAAGAAAAATGAGGGCCTACAAAAAACCCTTCAGGTGCTGCCTCCTTTGTAAGGAAAAACTTGTAGGCAACCTGAACCCTGAATCCCATGGTGCGTAATCCACTCACCGAATCGTTGTTTGTAATCTCATCCAGATTGATCAATACACTGGGGCCTAACAGGCCGATACCTGCCTCAATGGATTGTTTCCTGGCGGTTTTTGCTTCAAAAAGCACCTTATACTCCCCGGTAATCGGGAAAAAAGCCACATAAAGCGGTCCACCCAGTGCCGCCAACGGATTTGTTTTCAGCGTAAATCTGAATCCGTTTTCTTCCTGTGCCCGCATTGATGTATTAATCAACATCAGGAACAGCAAAGCGAATACCATGATTTTTTTCATCCCTGTTGGTTTTAATTATTGAGAATCGTGAATGTAAATTCCTGCAAGTGAAAAAGTATGATTGTATACGATTGCCCTGAAAATGTGTTTCATCCTGCCAAACTTTTTGTGCTTTGTCATTTATATCTTACCTTTATAAACCGAAAATATCAAACATGATCCTGGACATTAAAAGAACCATTCTCCGGAAAAACCTGGCTAACCTGATCACCACCATGGTTATGCTTATTGCCGTTGTGGTCCTGTTATTCGTACCCTTTCACAGCGATCTGATCAAAGGGTTATCAAACAACCTGCTGGCCATGTTTTTTGCTGTTGCATACGTGATCAATGCCTTCTACAATACATTCCGGAATTACAATTACATCTATTTCAGTGATGAATCGGACAAGCTTGTGCTGCGGTATTTTTCACCCAATATTTTTACTTCAAGGAAGAATTCGATTGAAATACCAAAAAAGGAATTTGCAGGGTTTGAGTTGAAATCCGTTTTTATGCGTTATCGTGAAAAGCTTATCCTGCACAGGAGAACCGGTAAAGGCATAGCCAAATATCCTGAGGTTTCAATCACCGCGCTGAGTGCTGATGAAAGGTATTCGCTGTTGTTTACGCTGAATCAGTTAAAGAACAGGAATGAGAAGTAGAACCGTCAACCCGTAACACCAGCAACCCACAACAATCACAACAATCACAACAATCACAACAATCATAACAATCATAACCCACAACAATAATAGAGTTATCCGTAATTCCCCCATGGTTGCCAGTATGAATCCTGATCAACTGAGATATAAAATTGGTATTGGCCTGATCCCGAAAATTGGCCCTGTTCTTGCCAAACGGCTGATAGCCTATTGTGGCAGCGCCGAAAGTGTTTTCAGGGAGAAAAGGGCACACCTGGCGAAAATTCCGGGAATTGGAACCACACTGGCTGATCATATCATGAACCACAGAAAGCTGGATATTGCTGATGCCGAAATTGAATTTGTTGAAAAACACACGATCAATGCACTGTTCTTCCTCGACGGGAATTATCCTGAGCGGCTAAAGCAGTGTGAAGATGCTCCTGTTATTTTATATGCAAAGGGGAAAACTGAGCTGAACCGCAGAAAGATCATCAGCATAGTGGGTACCCGCAATCCCACCGATTATGGCCGTACCATTACCCGGGAGCTGGTGGATGATCTTGCAGCCAATTATCCGGATATACTGGTAGTAAGCGGACTTGCTTATGGCATTGACATCTGTGCCCATAAATCAGCCCTGAAGAACAATATCGACACGGTTGCTGTACTGGGTCACGGTCTGACATTCATTTATCCATCGGCACACCGCGAAGCAGCCAGGCAGATTGCAGAAAAAGGAGCCCTGTTGACCGAATTCAGACATGATGAAAAGCCGGAATCTGTAAATTTTGTCAAGCGAAACCGCATAATTGCCGGACTCTCAGATGCCACCCTCGTTATGGAATCAGGCGAAAAGGGCGGTGCCCTGATCACTGCCGATATTGCCAATTCATACAACCGCGATGTTTTCGCCTTTCCTGGACGCATAACGGATAAGTACTCCAGTGGTTGCAACAGGCTGATTAAAACCAACCGTGCCGCCCTGGTTGAAACCCTGGCAGACCTGGAGTATCTCATGGGCTGGCAGAAAACTGAGAGATCTGCAGGCGCCGTCCAGCAGGAATTGTTCATCGAATTGGAGCCCGAAGAAACACTATTGGCAGACCTGTTGCGCAAGGAAACCAGCCTGACCATCGATCAGCTTGCCCTTTACGGCAATATGCCGGTGAGCAAAATATCCTCCCTATTGCTGACCATGGAGTTTAAGGGGTTGGTGAAATGTTTGCCGGGAAAGGTCTATCAGTTGGTTTGAAGAATAACGAATTCCTATATTTGTTCTTTAATCTTTAATCTTTAATCTTTAATCTTTAATCTTCTATCTTGAGTCTGATGTTTTCCTACATCGATACACACGCACATCTCTATCTCCCTGATTTCGACCACGACCGGGATGCTGTTATTGAAACCGCCCTGAACCGGGGTGTGGGGAAAATAATCCTTCCCAATATCGACAGTACGAGCATCGATCCCATGAACAATCTTGCCGGAAGATTTCCGGATGTTTGTTATCCCCTGATGGGACTGCATCCGTCCTCGGTTAAAGAAAATTACAGGGATGAACTGGCCAGGGTTGAACACGAGTTGAAACACGGGCACTATGCCGGAATTGGAGAAATTGGTATTGACCTTTACTGGGATAAAAGCCATCAAAAGGAACAATCGCTGGCCTTTTCGCGGCAACTCGACCTGTCACTCCGGTACAACCTGCCGGTTGTAATTCATGCCCGTGAGTCGTTTCCTGTAATCCTTGAAATCCTGGAGGGATACAGGAACAAAGGATTAACCGGCATATTTCATGCCTTTACCGGTACAACGGATATTGCAGAACAGGTTACCGGGATGGGATTCAAGCTGGGTATTGGCGGTATCATAACTTACAAAAAATCGACCCTGCCGGAAGTAGTGCTTGCAACCCGACTGGAAAATCTGGTACTTGAAACCGATTCTCCCTACCTGACCCCGGTACCATTCAGGGGCAAACGCAATGAAAGCAGCTATATTCCCTATGTTGCAGAAGCAGTGAAACAAATAAAAAATATATCTTTGGATGAAGTTGCCCGGTTGACAACCCGCAATGTGCTAAATTTATTTTCTCTGGATCATGCCCGACCCAACTAAAACATCCATTCTGATCATATATACCGGTGGCACCATTGGCATGGTGCAGGATCATGAATCCGGCGTGCTGAAGCCCTTCCGGTTCGATAATATCTTGTCGGAAGTCCCCGAACTGAAAAAATCCGGTTTCAACCTCAGTTCCTATGCTTTCGACCCGCCACTCGATTCCTCGAATATCAATCCCGGTGACTGGGTGAAACTGGCAGGAATTATTGAAGAGAACTACAATACCTTCGGGGGATTTATCGTGCTGCACGGCACCGACACCATGGCCTATTCGGCTTCTGCGCTCAGTTTCATGCTGGAAAACCTGGGAAAGCCCGTGATTTTTACCGGATCGCAACTGCCAATCGGATCACTCCGCACCGATGCCAAGGAAAACCTGATATCATCACTTGAAATTGCTGCAGCTGTGAGGAATGGAGATCCGGTGGTTCCCGAAGTTGGTATTTATTTTGAGAACAGGCTTTACCGGGGCAACCGCACTACCAAAAACAATACCGAGGACTTCAATGCTTTCCTTTCAGGCAATTATCCGCCGCTTGCCGACAGCGGGGTGCAAATCCGGTATAATTACACCGCCATCAGGCTCCCTGATAAAAAAAATAAACTGGTTGTTCACAGGAACCTGGACAATAACCTGGCTTTGCTCAAGATCTTCCCGGGCATCAGCCGGAATTTTGTGGAACTGGTATTTCAGATCCCGGGTTTGCGTGCCCTCATTCTTGAAACTTTCGGAGCAGGCAATGCCCCCGAGGATGGATGGTTTATCGGTTGTGTCCGGGAAGCAGTTGCCCGGGGCGTTATAGTCCTTAACATCACGCAATGCATTTCAGGGAGCGTGGAAATGAGCATGTATGAAGCAGGCCGGCAGCTATCAGAAGCAGGCGTGATCAGTGGGCATGACATGACAACCGAAGCTGCCGTTACCAAACTCATGTATCTCGCGGGGGTGAGCTCCGATAACAGGTGGATTGCGGATCAGCTTTCCGTATCGCTGCGCGGAGAAATTACGGTTTGAAAACCATTAATTGGTTTTTTTTATTAATTTTACCGCCCCGTAAAAAGGATCTTTGGAGAGATGGCCGAGTGGTCGAAGGCGCACGCCTGGAAAGTGTGTAATCGCCAAAAGCGGTTCATGGGTTCGAATCCCATTCTCTCCGCAAACTATTTATGAAATCTCTTTTGAAATAAAATCTTACAAGAGATTTTTATATTTTACATATAGAAAGAACCTGACAATATTCCGGGAAGTAATTCCAACAAGGCTGAATTGTGCATTATCAGTTGCTCTGAACAGAAAATCAACAGCCAGAAAGGCTATAAGCAAAATACTATTTGTATATCCGAAGGCCAGTAATATTAACACAGTAAATGCAGCATTTATCCTGGCTACCCTTTCGTTTACCCTCCTATCAGAAACAGGGCATATTGCATATGTTTTCATCTCTTTTCTCAATTATGATTATTTAATTTCTGTTTTACCACCTGATAAGTCGGATAGGTTCCACAAACCTGACAGGAATACTATCTATAGAATGCGCTTTTAGAATGTTAGGACCTTTGCGCCGCCTTTAAGATAGTCGGTCAGAGGCTTGCCCATGGCTTTAACCTCGAACCCCAATTTTTTGAGCTCATCTGTCACTTCATAAGAATCCGCACAAACGATACACGCCTCGATTTTAATACCATCGCTTTGCATCTCCTTGACTTTTTCCTGAAGTTTAAGATTCTCAGCTATCAATTTGGCAGATGGCCCCCATACCACAAGGGTAACCTCTTGAAACCAATGATTGGTTTTGGCTGCATGGGTGTACATGAGCGCAACGCGCTCTGCTACATAAGGATCATCACTTGTCCACAGAACTACCAGTTTGTCGGAACTGTGAACGGAATTATCTGTTTGTGCCATAGTTTCGGATTTTTGAATTACCAATAGAAATAATGAAACCGTTAATAAAAGTATTGCTCTCATAGTTTAAGTTTTAATCATATAACATTAACATCCTTTTCAATAAGCAATTGGATCAGAATACAGGATCTGACTTTTCAATCTGCCAGGCGAATGGCTTTACCGGTTCGTCCAGGGGAGTTCCTGCAACATGGTTCACATAATTGCTGATGGTTTTCTGTGCAATGCCCACAATAAGTTCCAGTATTTGGGTTTTTGTATAACCGGCTAAAAGGAAATCATTAACTTCCTGTTCCGAGGCCAAGCCTCTTTTTTCCACCATGATTACAGTGAATTGTCTTAACGCCTGGAGCTTTCGATCATGTATGGGCCTATATGTGCGCACGGCATCAATGATGTCCTCAGATACATGGGACATCTTTGCCACCATGGAATGGATCGCTGTACAATAATGACAACCGTTCGTACGGCTTATTACCAGCCATATGATATTCTTTTCCACCTGGCTGAACGAAGTCTGACCAAATAGCTTCCCCATTTCGGAATATGCCCTGATCACCTGAGGCGAATCAGCCATTACGGCATACAGGTTCGGAATGAATTTCATTTGCTGCTCAACTTCGCTCAATAGCGTCTTTGCACCTTCGGGTGCTGTTTCAATTGTGTGTAATTTAAATGGTTCCATAATAAATAAAAGATTAATGTAAAATGTATCTAAGCTATCGCTTAGCTTTAAGGTAAAAAAATTATTTAATGCTTGTTAAGGCCATACTGATGATATCATTGATTTGCTTTTCAGATAAGACTTTTGCCCCTACTGATAATCCTTGCATCATACCCAGAAGATAATTCGAATACTTGTCCAAATCAGCCTTAGCTGATATTTCACCGGCATCAGCCGAATTTTGCAAAACATGTTGGATCATATTTTTAACGAAATTGAAATAATTGCAGAGCTCTGCCTTAATTTCGGTATCTCTTGTTCCAATTTCACCTGTAGTGTTTACTACCAAACAACCACGGTGTTTATTGCCATTGCGGACCGCCAGGGCAAAATCATGGAAAAAAGAATCAAGATCCTTGAGCTTTGCATCCTCCTTCAGCAGGTCCTGAAACCGGTTTGTTTTAACATATTCCCTGTACTTTTTCAGCGATTCGATAAACAGGTTCTTCTTATTTTCGAAAGAGGCATAAATCGAGAACTGGTTTATACCCATTTCCTTTTCAAGGAGCCTTACCGAAGTGGCCTCATAGCCATTGTCCCAAAAAACCTGCATGGCTTTTTCAAGAACATCATCCTCGGAGAATTCTTTATTTCTGGGCATACTGAAAATTTTATGTAAATCTAAGCATTTGCTTTGATATATACAAACTTTTTTATAAAAATTTTATTGCAGACAAAGAAAAACTGGCAGGCATCGCCATGAATTGATCTGATGCCGGATTACTGCAAACAATTCAAATAACTATTAAATGCATTAAAAATCAATCACATATTCAACGCCAAGAGAGAACTGGCCTAATCCATCGGGTCTTACTTTTCTTGAAATGACCGGAGCCCCAGCGGAGATCTCAATATGGTTGGACTCATTAACCCTGTACAGGAGAAACAAATTAAGGTTAAGGGTTAATCCCCCGGAAACGGATATTTCATAACGATGCCCGGTGCTGTCAACATAACTGTCATTACCCAGGTGATAAATAGGTAAAATACTCGAAATCAGGGCCCATTGATTGTTTCGAAATTTTACAGGATGTGATAATCTTAACAGTACGTCTCCTTTTCGATGATAACCCCGGGTTGAAATATAGTTTTCGGTTATGATCCCATCCGGGTAATCCTCCGGCAGAAATTCGTTTCTGTTTTGAATGAAGGGTTGATGTAAGGCAGTTGTAAGGGAAAAATACTTACCGGTA